>NZ_JAGPOX010000009.1 GCF_019038435.1 Nocardia alni | reverse complement strand
ACCGTGACCAGCGCCGCGTCGGGAGCGACACCTGCCGCCACCTCGTTCGGACCGACACCCACCTCCACCTCATCGGGGTCGACCGTGACCGCCACCGCGTCGGGACCGGCGCCTACCGCCACATCATCGGAGTCGATCGTGACCGGTACTGCGTCGGGCGCGACACCCGCGGCCACCACGTCCGGACCGGTACCCACCTCCACCCCAACGGGGTCAACCGTGACCGGCGCTGCGTCGGGACCAGCACCTGCCGCCACCACATCTGGATCGGATGATCTGGCCCATCTCGACCTCGGGATTGCACGCACGATCGCGACCCGCACCTCGCTGCGGGTGCATCGCGATCGGGGCGAACCGGTCGTGACCGGGCGCTGCGACGGCGTGCCGTGGGTGCCGTTCACCCGCGAGGCCGTCGTCGCCGCGCGGGACGGCGACCGGATCGTGCTGGTGCACCTCGACCTGAACGCGGCGGGGGTGCGCTGCACCGAGTTCCCCGACCTGTCGGGGCGGCCGATGGCCGATCTCGAGGTCGAGGCGGCCCCGGTCCGGATGCTGGGCGGCGACGCGCAGGATGTGCGCCGGCTGGAGGCGGCGCAGCTGACCCTGCAATCGGCCGCCGCCCTGGGTGCGATGGAATATGCGACCCGGCTCGCGAGCGAGCACGCCGCGACGCGCACCCAGTTCGGCAAGCCGCTGCGCGCGTTCCAGGCCGTCGCACACCATCTGGCCCGGATGGCGGCAGAGGTCGCGCTGGCGCGCACGAGTGTCGAGCTGGCCGCGGCGGAGGTGCTCCGAGGCGGTCCCGGCCACCGAGCGCGCGCCTGCCACATCCAGATCTCGCACAGCGCGGGCCTGGTGGCCCGCACCGCCCACCAGGTACTCGGCGCCCTGGGCATCACCCAGGAGCACCCCTTGAACCGGGCAACCCTGCGGTTGTGGTCATGGCGCGACTCACCGATCGCCACAACGGAACTGGCCGCGGAACTGGGCGAGGCTGTACACGAGGCAGGACCGGACGCCCTGTGGGAGTGGCTGATTCACGCGACCGACGAGCTGACCGGCAAGTCCGGCAGCTGATCCGGAGCCCGCCCGCCAGCCCCCGATCGAAAGGATCTTCCATGTCCGAGAACACGCCCCCACAGACCCCGGCCGAGATAGTGCGCGCCTTCTACGACGCCATCACCGCCCAGGATCCCCAGCGCCTGGCCGAGCTGGCAGAGACATCCTTCGCCGAAGACATCACCCTCGACGCACCCCCGTCCCTCCCCTACGGCGGCACAGTCCGAGGCGCCCACCGCCTCAGCCGCATGTTCCAGGGTATGGCCCGCGGCCCGGCCGACATCGGCCCTCGCAATCTTCGGATGGAATCGATTGTCGCCGAGCGCGATACGGTCGTCGCACGCTTGGCGTTCGACTACCGATCACCCGCAGGCTCCGATATCGCCTCGGGCGCACTGGAGGAGTGGGCGTTCACCGATGGCCGCGCGGTCACCATCCGCGCGTACTACTGGGACACAGCCGCTTTGGCGTAGACACGACACAGCCGCAGACTGCGCCCAACGGCCTCGCGCGGGCACGCCCACGGTCAGGCGGCCCGTGGCCCCCGGCTACCAACCCGGTTCCAACCACAGCCCTTCGCCCGGCAAACCCAGCCGGAACCGGGCGTGCGGCTCCGCGCCCAGTTCGAAGCTGACCGACCCGAACGTCTGCGTCGCACGACCCGGCACCGGGGTGACGCACAACGGCGCGCTGTGGTCGGCGAGCAGGGTTTCGGGGTCGACGGCACCCGCGCCCTCGCGGAGCACCGCCAGGCGTTTCACCGAATCGGCGATCCGGCCTTCGCGCTCCAGGGCGGCGGCGAACACCGGATCGATATCCTCGCTCACGAGGGGATGGTTCGTGTGCACCGGAACGTCGTTGGCCACGACACCGCGTGCGGAGCATTCCAGACTGTCCATACCGAACCTGTCCGCCACCGCGTAGTGCTGTCCGCTCGCATGCGGCACCGAGCGCAGGAACGACACCGCTCCCGCCCGGGTCGGCTGCGCGAGAGCGCCGCGCAGGACGGCGGCGACCGGGAGGCCGCTGCTGTTGTGCCGCAACATCAACAGCGTGTTCACACACACCGCCACGCCCGTGCGGTTGATCCCGGTCAGCCCGATCAGCCCGGCCGACGTGAGCACCAGGCATTCCGGCCCGTCGTCGGGAAGCAGCCGCAGGACCAGTTGCGAGCCGTCCATGAAAGACGGCAGATCCATGTTCTGCGCCAGCGCCACACTGCCGGGCCGGCGCACTCCCAGCACGCTGCACCCGCGCTCGCCCGAGCGCTCGTACCACCATTGTTCGTCCATCAGGTTGTAGGCGACCACGTCCGCGAACGCCGCGCCCGCACCCTCGGCGATCCCGCGCAGTTCCGCGACGAGGTCCGGTGTCGTCTTCTCGATCGCGCGCAGCAAGCCAGTGCCGGTGACCAGGTCCTCACTGCGCACTCGGCACGCGGCACGCCAGCGGTCCAACGCGGCGCGCACAAGCTCACGGGCCGCCTCGCCGTGCGCGCGTCCCCGCGCGAGGCCGTCACCGGCGCATTCGACTACCGTCACCTGACCTCCGCCTCGATCTCGACGACCATCCGCTCGTACGCCAGATACGGCAACCCGATCAGGCTCAGCTCCACCTCCAGCCCACCGAGTTCGGCCCGCACGACCTCCTCGACCGTCTTCGCCGCCCCCGCGTCGTCGTGGACGTAGAAGGCCATGAGCCGCAACAGGTTCTCCGGCCCCTTGCCGAGTTCGGCGATCACGCGCAAAATGTTCCGCACGCTTCGCGCGGTCTGCAGGTCGAGCCGGTCGGGATCGAGCACCGCCGCCTCCGATGTCAGAGACACCTGGCCGCCGACGAAAGCCGTTCCGGCACAGGAAACCCCGTGCTTGTACGGCAGGTGGAAGGGCCAGTCCCAGTGCCCCTGCGGCCAGGAATGCGCGCGCAGCGCACGGGCGTCGCGAACAGCCAGCGCGCGCACCTGAATTCGCGCCACGCCGGGGAGCCGGCAGACCGGGATGCCCGTGGTCGCCGGGCCGGGCTCGAGGAAATGCCGTGCTCGCTCGCGAGCGTTCTCCGCCCAGCCCTCGGTGGTGCCCTCGGCCCGGTAGAACACGTCGAACCGGACTGCGTCGTTCCAGCTGGCGCCGTGCGCGGCCAGCAGATCCGCGGTCCGGGCCATCACCTCGGCGGTCTGCGGCACCATGCCGGTGTCCACATCCGACATCTGACCGGCGACGGCGATGACCGGCCCGGCGACCGCGACGGCCGGAGAATCGCGTTCGACGGGATCGACCGCGGACACGGCCTGCAGCGCGAATTCCCGCCCCGGCAACGCACCCGGACCGATCGGGATGAGCGTCAGCGCGGGACGGCATCCCGCAGGCAGCAACCGATCGAGTTCGGCCGTCACCTCCGCCGCGCTGACCTCCGTGGGATCGTGCAGTGCGTCCAGCGCCAGGCAGGATTCCAGCGACCTACCCCGGCGTGCCAGCGCGGCGGCGAACCGGTCCACCTCCGGGCCATCCCCACCCTGCGTCCCCACGAACGCGAGCCCCGCCACCGCCCGCTCGATCTCCGCCCGAGTGCTCACTTCCGATTCTCCTTCTCCACCAGGACCCGCGTATTCTCCTGATCCCGTCGCCGCCACACCACCACCACGCAGACGGCCGACAGCGCGCACAGCATGGTCAGATAGGCGACCACGAGGTCCGGCCGCCCCGCGCGCAGCGAATACAGCGCCGACACCACGACCGGCGTCAGCGCGCCCGCCGTCAGCGCCGCGAGCTGGTAGGCCATCGACATCGCGCTGTACCGGATCCGCGGCGGGAACAACTCGGTCAGGAATCGAGCCATCGGGCCGTAATGCGCTCCGGTCGGCACCGCGATGAGCGCCGCGAACACCAGCACGAGCGGCAGCGAACCGCTGTGCGATACGGCGAGCCACACCGGCGCGACCACGGCGGCCAGCACCAGCCCCGTCACGACCACCGGGCGTGGCCCGAACCGGTCGCCGAGCCACCCAGCCAGCAGCGTGCACGCCATCTCGAACGCCGCCTCGACCGTCAGCACGTTGAGCGCCACCGTGTCGCGCAACCCTCCGCTCGCGGTCGCGTACACGAGCCAGAACGACGAGGTCACGTAGTAGCCGCCCGTCGCCACGAACATCGCGCCCGCGGCCAGCAGCACCCGCCCCCGATACCGGGTGAGGGCCTCCGCGAGCGGCGCGCGGGCGCGTTCGCCCTGCTCGACGAGTGTGCGAAAGACCGGCGACTCCTCCACCCGGAGCCTGATCACCAGGCCGATCACCACGAGCACCGCGGAGAACAGGAACGGGATGCGCCACGTTCCACTCTCCAGCGGGCCGATCGCCGAGGCCACCGCGAACATGCCGGACGACAGCAGCGCCCCGACCGGCGAACCCACCTGCGCGAACGAACCCATCAGCGTCCGGCGCCCGCGCGGCGCGTGCTCGACGGCCATCAGCGCGGCGCCGCCCCACTCGCCGCCGACCGCGACGCCCTGTGCAAGCCGCAACACGATGAGCAGCAGTGGCGCGGCCGGGCCCAGCACGTCGTGGCCGGGCAGCAGGCCGATGCCGAACGTGGCCGCTCCCATCAGCAGGATGGTCACCACGAGGCTCTTCTTGCGGCCCACCTTGTCGCCGAGGTGCCCGAACAGCGCCGCGCCGAGCGGCCGCCCGAGATAGCCGAACGAGGTCGTGCCGAATGCGGCGATCGTGCCCAGCACCGGGTTCAGGTCCGCGGGGAAGAAGACACCGCGGAACACCAGCGCGGCGGCCGTCGCGTAGATGAAGAAGTCGTACCACTCGACCGTCGTCCCGACGAGCGAGGCGATCGCCGCGCGACGGGCCGGCGCGGTGATCGGCGGGTGAACGTCGGATGTCATGCGGAGAGTCAAACACCGGCAACGCACCGGTGACAGTGCACTTTGTGCTGGCACAAACGGTATTCTGTGCCGGAACAAAGGTTCAGCGCCGGGCTGCCTCGGCGATCCGGGCCGCCAGCCCGGTGTGATCCGCGGCGACCAGGCCTGCGGTGACCCGAATGTGCGGGCGGCTCCCCGCACTCACCTCGAACAGCGAACCGGGGGCAACCGCGATGCCCAGCCTGACCAGGTGCGCGACCGCGGCGGACTCGTCCCGCACCGGAACCCAGACGTTGAGCCCGTGCGTGCCGGTGATGTGAATATCTTGCGCCGCAAGGGCTTCCGCCAGAGCGCGGCGACGCCGGGCGTATTCGGCACGGGCCCGCGCGGTCTGTTCGACAGCGCCGGGATCGGTCAGCAGGCCGTACAGAATCCGTTGCAGCACAGGACTGCTGCTGCCCTGACCCAGCCGCCGCCTGCCGAACAACTCGCGGGCAAGCTCACGCGGCGCGCTGATCGCCGCGAGCCGTAGATCCGGGCCATGCGACTTCGCGAAGCTGCGCACATGGATAGTCCGTCGCGGAATCCACGAACCGAGGCTGCGCGGTGCCAGGTCGGTGACAACGCCCGCCGAATCGTCCTCGACGATGTAAGCGGTGTGGTGCTCCAGGATGTTCGCCAGCTCGGCGGTCCGGTCCGGCGTCATCGAGATACCGGTCGGATTGTGCACACGCGGCTGGAGGAACACCGCTGCCACCGGCTGCCGCATCGCCCGAGCCAGCTCGGCGGGGTTCATCCCGCGCTCGTCCACTCGGACGCCGATCGGTTCGATGCCCAGCGAGGTGAGCAGGTCGATGAGGGACGGGAATGTCGGATGCTCGAGCACCACCCGATCGCCGAATCGCAACGTCGTGCGCGCCAGGAGCTCGATTCCGTCCATCGCCCCGTCGACCATCGCGAGTTCACCGTCCGGGTAGGGCCAGTCCGCGCGCAGCACGGCGGCCAGCTCGGGCAGCACAGGTTCGTCGGCGTAGCTGTCCGTGGTGCCGGCCACGGTCAGTGCGTCGAGCGCGGGACGCAGCCCAGGCAGCAGCGCGGGATCCGGCACGCCGGCTGAAAGGTCCACATCGGACTCGGCCCGGTGTCGCAGGGCCTCGCGGTACCGCCCGCCCGGCGACGGCACGGCGACGGTCGTCCCCCGGCGGCCGTCGGTGTGGATGACGCCCGCGCGCAACAGCAGGGACCAGCCGGCGCTGACCGTCGTCGGCGAGAGCACGAGTTCGGTGGCGACCGTCCGAATCGGCGGCAGCCGAGTACCGGGCGCGAGCGCACCGTCCCGGATCGCGCGCTCGACGGCCTCGGCCAGCCCACGCGAGGTGGGCGTGTCGAGGCGCTCCTCGATGGCGGACAGGATCTCTCGCACGGGAAGAACGTAACAAGCCGACCGGTGGGTCCAGCCGTTGTCTCCCATCACCGTCCCGGTAATGCCGAAGTCACCGGCGTGGACCAGCCGTCGTCGAGCCGCGACTCACGCTTACTACTGGTATGCGGCCGCCTTTCATTCGGGCGACCGATGCGGGCGTGCCGGACGAGGCGCGCCCGGTAGCGCGTCCACGGAACTCTCGAAGCGTCGAGGGAACCCATGTGGTCGTGCGGATGTCGAACAGCGGACTCGCTGTCCCGTTCGATGACGGCCTGGGTGATCGCGTGGTGATCCCCTGGCGCCGACTCGGGATTCGCAGGCGCCGCACCCGTCGGCGGTTCCGGTTGCCCGGACAGCCTCGGATGCGGCGCCGACCGGCACCGCCGTACCGGGTTATGCGGAGGGCGAAAGGGCGGTGTAGAGCTCGTCCACCTGAGCCGCGTACTTGTCGTTGATTGCCAGTCGGCGCAACTTCATCGTGGCGGTCAGCTCGTCGCCGCCGGGGGACCATGGCTCGGTCAGTACGGTGTATCGCTTGATCTGCTCGGGGCGTGAAAGTGAGGTGTTCGCCTGTGCGACAGCGGCATCGAGTTCCGCGACGACGGCGGGGTGCACGGCCAGTTCGGCCGTGGTGAGGTGTGCGTGGCCAGCCTGGGCCGCGAATTTGCGGAGTTCGTCCGGTTCCAGCACCAGCAGGGCGACGTTGTAGGGGCGGCGATCGCCGACCGCGACCGCGAAGCCGATCAGGGGGGATGCCTTGGTCAGGGCGGTTTCGATGAGGATCGGGGACATGTTCTTGCCCGCGGCGTTGATGATGATGTCTTTTTTGCGGGCGACGATGCGGATGTAGCCGTCGCCGTCGATCGCGCCGATGTCGCCGCTGTGCAGCCAGCCGGCCTCGTCGATCACCTCCGCGGTCTTTTCGGGCATTCCCCGGTAGCCGCGCATGACGTTGGCGCCTCGCAGCAGGACCTCGCCGTCGGCGGCCAGGCGGACCGTGACGCCGTCCAGGGCCGGGCCGACCGTGCCGAAGCGGACTCGTTCCGGCGGGTTGCCGGTGCACACCGACGCCGATTCGCTCATGCCGAAGCACTCCCCCAGCGGAATTCCGACCGCGTGGAAGAACTGGACCAGGTCCAGGTCCACCGGTGCGCCGCCGATGATCGCCGCGCTGACGCGGCCCAGGCCGACCGCCTGGGTCAGTTCGCCGATCAGCGCGTCGTGGACGCTGTCGAAATCATGCTCGGGTTTCGGCTCGTTGGCCGCGAAGGCGGCCTGTTCGGCACGGACCCTGGCGATTCCGGCGTCGATCGCCGCGCTCATCGCCGCCTTGCGGGTCGCGGCGGGTTCGGCGGCGACGATGGCGAGAATGTCGTTGCGCAGCTTCTCCCAGGTTCGCGGGGTGGACACGAACAGACTGGGCTGAACCACCTTCAGCTCGTCCAGGATTCGCGACGGGTTCGAGCAGATGCTCACGCTCAGCCCCAGCATCATGCCCAGGTAGTGGTCCATCATGCGCGCCATCGCGTGCGCCATCGGCAGGAAAGACAATTGGTTCGCGCCACTGGGCAATTGCATGCGCGTCGCCAAAGTTCGCATGGCGAAGGTGATATTGGCGTGGGTCAGCTCGACACCCTTCGGAATGCCCGTGGTCCCGGCCGTGTAGATCAGTGTCGCGACGTCGGAGGGTTCGATGCGGGCCGCCGCCGCGCGCAGATCGAAAGCGTCGTCACTGTCGGCGGTGAACTCCTCCCAGCGCGGCAGCCCGTAATCCTGGTCCGCGCAGACCACCACGACCCGCTCGACATGCCGGGCCAATTCGGTGGCGCGCTCGGCGTACGCCGCCTCCACGAACACGACCTTCGCACCCGAATTCTCGAGCGCGAACACCATCGCGTCCAGCGACGCGGTGTTGTAGAGCGAGAAGCTCGTCACCCCGAGATGCAGTGCGGCGGTGTCGATCCAGTGGAACTCGCGGCGGGAGTTGAACAGCAGGGCGACCGTATCCGCGCGAGTGAGCCCGAGCCGGGTCAGTACCGACGCGGCCTCGCGGACGTGACGGTCGTACTGCGCCCAGGTCATGTCCGGTAGGTCGCCTTCGGCGCGAAATGCGATGGCGTCCGGGCGTTCCGCGAGGGTTCGCTGGAACGCTTCGGGCAGTGTCTCCGCGCGGATCGCGCTGTCCGGCGCGGCTGTCGTGGCGGTCATGGGGGTCCTTCCGGGTGAAACACGTTGTGGTAGAGGAAAGTCGACCGGCTATGTGCCGGTGAAGTTCGGTGGCCTGCGGGCCAGGAAGGCGCGCGGGCCCTCGACGGCGTCGTCGGTGCCGAACACCCCCGTCGCTATCTCGGCCTCGATCGCGAACGGCGTCTCCAGACCCGCGCCGCGCACCGCGATCTCCTTGGTCGCGCGCACCGCGAGCGGACCGGCGGCGGCGAGCACCTCCGCGATCCGCATCGCCTCGGCGAGAACGTTTTCGGCGGCGACGACGCGATTCACCAGGCCCACCGCGAAGGCGCGCTGCGCGTCCATGGGCGCACCGGCCAGCAGCATCTCCATCGCGACGCACCAGGGCACCTGGCGCGCCAGCCTGCTGACGGTGCCGCCGGCGCCGACGAGACCCAGGCGCGGCTCGGGCGTGGCGAAACTCGCGTGCTCGGCCGCGACCCTGATGTCGGTCCCGAGCAGCAGTTCCATTCCGCCCGCGATGCACGCACCGTTGATCGCCGCGACGATCGGTGTGTAGACCTCGGAGAAGACGCGTTTCGACGGATCCGGAATGACGTCACGCAGGGTGCCGGAGGTCAGCGACGGGATGAACTCCGCCAGATCGGCTCCCGCGCAGAAGGTCCGATCACCGGTCCCGGTGAGAACGATCGCCGCGATGCCCTTGGCGGCGTCCAATTCGCCGACGAGTCGTTCCAGATCGGCGAACATGGCGGCGGTGAGCGCATTTCCCACCGCGGGCCGGTTCAGCCTGACCACGCCGACGCGGCCCACGGTCTCCACGACGATCGCGTCGCCGTCCGAATCCGATGTCATTGTCTCGTTCCTCGCGCTCGTCGGACGATTCTCAGTAGGACTTCGGCAGCCCGAGGGAATGCTCGGCGACGTAGTTGAGCACCATTTCGCTCGACACCGGCGCGACCTTCACCAGCCGCGCGAGCCACCAGAGATCGGTCAGCCCGTATTCCAGCGTGAAGCCATTGCCGCCATGGACCTGAATGGCGTGATCGAGGCAGTCGACACCGGCCTGCGATGCCACGAATTTGGCCATATTCGCCGTTTCGCCCGCCGGTAGCCCGGCGTCGTAGAGGCGGGCCGCCTTCTCTGTCATCAGGCGCGCCGCCTCCAACCTGATCTTGGCCTCGGCGAGCGGATGCGCGACAGCCTGGTGTGCGCCGATCGGCACCGACCATACCTGCCGCTGATTGACATACGCGGTCGCCTTATCCAGCGCGTAGCGCCCGATGCCGGTGCTGAAGACGGCGGTCAGCACGCGCTCGGGGTTGAGCCCGTCGAACATCGGTTTGAAGCCCTTGTGCAATTCGCCGATGAGGCTGTCGGGCCCCAGGCGGATATCGTCGAAGTACAGCGCCCACTGCTTGTCCGGCGCCACCAGCGCGGTCGGCACCACTGTGCGCGAGAGCCCGGGCGCATCCGCCTCGACCACGAACAGCGACAGCAGGCCCTTGCCCGTCCGTTCGTCGGTGCCGGTCCGCGCGACCACGAGAATCGCGTCGGCGTGCTCGACACCGGAGATGAACGTCTTCTGCCCGGAAAGCACATAGCCCCCGTCGACAGCGCGGACCTGGGTCGCGAGATTCTGCGAATTGGAGCCGACATCGGACTCGGTGATAGCGAAGGAGAATTTGATCCGGCCCGTCACCAGGCCGGTCAGCCACCGGTTCTTCTGCTCCTCGGTCCCGTATTTCGCCAGGATGTTGCCACAGATCGACTGGGAATACACCAGCAGCTGTAGTGGGCACCCGGCCGCCGCGAGCTCCTCGGCGATGATCGCCAGCTGCCACAGTCCGCCGCCGCTGCCGCCGTACTCCTCCGGCAGGCTCACCCCGAGAAATCCGACCTCGGCCAGCGCATTCCACAATTCGTCGATCGGCTCACCCGCGGCGATCTTTTCCGCGAAGTATTTGTGCCCGAACCTCCGGGCAACGTCGCCGGCCACCTTCCGCAATGCGATGTCGTCTTCCGACGGCAGCAGATTCATCACCGGTAGGTCGGTTGTCATATCAGGCCTTTCCTGTCATTGCCGCTGCCGGATCATCGCGGCCGCGCCGAGTGTGGCGATGGAGGTGCTGCCCTCGGTCAGGCCGGCATCCCAGTGCACGATCGCCCGCCCATCGTCGCGCAGCCGCACATCGGTGATATCGACTGTCCCGGCCAGCCGCGCACCGGCACGGGCGGGAGCGCGGAGCGTGAAATCGGTGAAACCCAGACCGGCGATGATGGCCGTGCGCCCGAGAAACGAACGATACTGAAGGACCTGCAGTATCGCCATCACGTGAACGCCGCTGGCGACGAGGCCGCCGAAGGGCGACCGAAGCGCGGCATCCGGATCGGTATGGAAGGGGAACGGGTCCCACTGGCGGGCGAAGTCCATGACGGAATCGGCCGACAGCTCCCATTCACCCAGATCGATTCGCCGCAGGTCACAGAAGTCCTGTGCGTAGAGCAGCGTTTCCGTCATCCGCGTTCCTTCTCGTGGCGCCGCCGCATGGGCGCGCCGTCTCCGCCGTGCCCGCCAACTATTTTGATTCTACCTGTCTCATAACTAGCCGACAAGTAACCGAATAGCAAGTGCGAGCTTCCGGGGTGGCCGTTGCGCGACGCACCTCCTCGATCTATTCTGACACTACTCGTATCAAAATATCCCGGGCGCCCGATCCGTCGATCGGATGCGCGATCCCGGCCCGTCTCGCATGGCACCAACGCAAAGGAGCAGTGGTGACACTCACCGACCAGACCCGAGAGCTGGTGGCGCGCTTTTCCGGCGCGCGCGCAGCCAACGATGTCGCCGCGGTCGCCGCTTTACTCGATGAGGAAGCGGAATGGCATGCGCCGCAGAGCATCCGGCCGCGTCCGATCCGCGGTCGCGACCGCGTCGCACGAGCGCTCACCGGCGCCTCCACCGGCGCGGTCCTGCGCGCCGAGTCCATCGAGCGCGAGGTCACCTCGACCCTCGTCGACGGCGAAACCGCCGTCGTGCGCCAGCTCATGACCGCGACCCGCATCGACGGCGAGCCCTACCGCAATGACTACTGCTGGATCTACACCTTCCGCGACGGCTTGCTCGTCCGCCTCGACGAGTACGGCGACACCCTGCTGATCGCGAGGGCGGGATTCGTTCCGCTGCAGGCGGATCCGGCCGTCACCACCCGTTCGTAACCGAGTAGACGAAAGTTCACCGATGCCCCCTGCACGTTCCGCCCAGCCCGCGTGGTTCGACGCCGAGTCGACCCGCCTGATCGGAAAGGCCTGCGCCCGTTGCGGTTCGCTGTTCTTTCCACCGACCGTGGAATACTGCCGCAACCCGCGTTGCGGCAGCGCCGAACTCCAACCCCAGCCGCTGGCCCACCGGGGCACGGTGTGGTCGTGGACGCGTAACCACTATCGGCCACCGGCGCCCTACGTCTCGACCGATCCGTTCGAGCCGTATGTGGTGCTCGCCGTCGAACTCGAACACGGCGGTCTCACCGTCCTGGGCCAGCTCAGCCCGCTCAGCGCGCCGGTCGAGGTGGGCGACGCGGTGACCCTGTGCACCGAGCAACTGCTCGAGGACGAGGACGGCATCCAGCTCGTGTGGCGATGGACGCGCGAGGTTTCCGAGCAGACGGGAGTCACGGCATGAGCGGGGTGACCGTACTCGGTGTCGGCATGCACCCGTGGGGCAAGTTCGGCAAATCGTTCCTGGACTACGGCCGGGTGGCCGCCCGCGCGGCGCTGGCCGACGCCGGGGTCGAATGGTCCGATATCCAGCTCGTCGCGGGCGCGAACACCTGGCGCGGCGGCTATCCCGGACTGGTCAGCGCGGCGGCGTTCGCACAGGATCTCGGATTCCACGGCACCCGCCTGAGCAGTTCGTTCGCGGCGTGCGCCTCGGGTGCGCAGGCGATCGAATCGGCCCGCGCGCACATCCTCGCGGGCCTGTGCGACGTCGCCCTGGTCGTCGGCGCCGACGTGACGCCGAAGGGCTTCTTCGGACCGTTCGGCGGGGGCGACGAGAGCGATCCCGACTGGCTGCGCTTCCGGCTGCTCGGCGCGACCAACCCGACGTACTTCGGCCTGTACGCGCAGCGCCGCATCTCGTGCTACGGCGCGGACCAGCGCGACTTCGCCCAGGTGAAGGCGAAGAACAGCCGGGCGGGCTCGCTCAATCCCAACGCGCGCTTCACCAAGGTGGTGACCGTCGAGGAGGTGCTCGCGAGCCCGTATGTCTCCGAGCCGCTGCATCTGCTGGACGTGTGCGCGACCAGCGACGGCGCGGCGGCCGTCGTCCTGGCCAGCGAGGAGTTCGCGCGCCGCGCCGCCGGTGGCGAACGGCCGCGGGTCCGCATCGCTGGATTGTCCACCACCTCCCCCACCTTCCCCAACGACATCATCGAGATGCCGAACTTCGCCACCGACTCGACGGCGGCCGTCGCCCCGCCCGAGGAGGGGTTCAAGACCGCGCTGGCCTCGGCCGCATACACCGAAAGCGGTATGGGCCCGGGCGATCTCGACCTCGCCGAGGTGTACGACCTGTCCACCGCACTGGAACTGGACTGGTACGAGCACCTGGGCCTGTGCGCGCCGGGCGAGGCCGAAAAGCTGTTGCGCGACGGTGTCACCGAACTCGGCGGCCGCCTCCCGGTCAACGCCAGCGGCGGCCTGGCGAGTTTCGGCGAAGCCGTTCCGGCGCAGGCGATCGCGCAGGTGGTCGAGCTGACCACGCAGTTGCGCGGAGAGGCCGGCGCCCGGCAGGTGGCCGGTGCGCGGGTCGGGATGTCGATCAATCAGGGCCTGTTCGGCCACGGTTCGGCGGTCATCGTCACCACCTGACGAATCGCCAACTCTCACAGCACGCTTCGAGCAAGGACCTTGATTGTGACCACCAACACCGACACTCGTGCCTTCATGGACGAGGTCACCAAGGCGCACAACGACAACGCCGCGCGCGTGACCGAATTCCACGAGATCCCACCGACATACGACGCACTCACCACCGAATGGCTGACCGCGGTGCTGTGCCGGAACACCCCGCGCGCCGCCGTGACCGGATTCGATCTGGGGCCGCGCGACGACGGATCGTCCAACCGCCGCCGCGTCACCGTGACCTACAACGAGGCGGGCACGCGCGCCGGACTGCCGGCCAGCATCTTCTGCAAGGCCGCCGAAAAACTCGAAAACCGGGTCATCCTGGGCATTCTCGACGTCGCCCGGGCCGAGGCGGAGTTCTACCGCAACGTGCGGCACAAGCTGGATATCGAGGTGCCGAAGACCTGGTACGCGGGTTTCGATCCCACGAGCTACGCGTATCTGATCGTGATGGAGGATCTCGGCGAGACCGCGCGATTCCCCGACGAGCGCACCACCCTCACCCGGGCGCAGGCCGAGGATATGGTGGGCCTGCTGGCCGGTCTGCACTCCCGTTTCTACGCCAGCCCGGATTTGGGCGGACCGGAGCTGCCGTTCAAGACCTGGCCGGACTTCTGGACCACCCTCACCTCCACTCCCGGCTTCCCCGAGGCGTGCGACGCCGGTTTCGTCAAGGCGCAGCCGGTGCTGTCGGACCGCCTGTTCGCCCGCCGTGCCGAAATCTGGCCCGCCACACAGAAATCGGTGGACCGCCACGCGGAATTGCCGCAGACGCTCCTGCACAGCGACGTCCATTTCCGAAACTGGTACATCCGTGACGACGGCCGAATGGGGCTGACGGACTGGCAGATCGCGACCATCGGCCACTGGAGCCGGGACTTCGTCTACGCGATGACGACCGCGCTCACCGTCGAACAACGCCGCGAATGGCTGCCGGATCTGCTGCATCACTATCTGGACCTGATGACGCACAAGGGCGTCGCCGGCCTGTCCTTCGACGAGGCGATGCTGAACATCCGCCAGCAGCTGTTCACTTCGCTCGCCTTCTGGACCATCACCCTCGTCCCCACCGACGATATGGCTCCCATGCAACGGGAAGAACTGACCTTCGAAATGCTGCGCCGGATCGGCGCGGCCATCGATGACTACGACGCGCTCGACGCGTTCTGAACAGGCATCTCATGATCGAGACCCCCGACGCCCTGCGCGATATCGAAGCCATCGAAGACCTCAAGGCACGGTACTTCCGCTTCATCGACACGAAAGACTGGGATTCGTTCGCGACCGTGCTGACCGAGGACGTCGTGTTCGACGTCCGCGGCGGAACGGCGGCGACCGAGCCCGGGGCGACGTACTCCGAGCCCCCGGTCACCGGCCGGGCCGAGACGGTGGAATTCCTCCGCACCAGCCTGACCGGCCTGGTCAGCGTGCATCAGGGATATCTGCCCGAAATCGCACTGACCGGCCCCGACGAGGCCACCGGCACGTGGGCGATGGCCGACGTGCTGCGCGCCGGCGCCGGCGCACCGTTCCGCACGGCGCGTGGTTACGGCCACTACCACGAGACCTACCGCCGTGTCGACGGCGTCTGGCTCATCGCGACCCTGCGACTGACCCGGTTGCTGGTCGACATCGAATGATCCGGAACTCGCGCTGGACACCCGCTCCTCACTCCATCGACAGAACAGTCTCGCTATGAACACACCTGTTTCCGACGTCGTCACCGAACACGTCGACCTCGCCGAACTCGAGCGCATCGTCACCGTGCAGCGCGCGGCCCACCACCGCGACGGCGACCCGAGCGCCGAGATCCGCCGCGACCGCATCAACCGCCTGATGCTCGCGATCCTCGAGGTCGCCGACGACCTCGCCACCGCACTCGCCCAGGACTACGGCGCCCGCCCCACCGGCCTGTCGAAGCTGTTCGACGTGCTGGCCTGGGTCAACGACGCCAAGGACACCCGGGAGCGCCTCGAGGAATGGATGCGGCCGGTCCACCTCGACGGCCCGGTCCCGGCGTTCATCCAGCAGAAACCCAAGGGCGTCGTCGGGGTCATGGGCGCCTGGAACTTTCCGGTCACGCTCACCGTGCAACCGGCGCTGCCCGCGCTCGCCGCGGGCAACCGGGTGATCCTGAAATTCCCCGAGACCCACCCGCGGACCGGAAAGATCTTCGCCGACGCGGTGGGCCGCCACTTCGACGAATCCGAACTGGCCGTGGTGGTGGGCGATCTGGCCACCGCGCAGGCCTTCTCCGCCCTTCCCCTGGATCACCTGCTGGTGACCGGATCACCCGCCGCGGGCCGCGCGATCGCCGCCGCGGCCGGGCGCAACCTGGTCCCGCTGACGCTGGAACTGGGCGGCAAGAACCCCGTCGTGCTCGGACGCGACGCCGACATCGCCGTCGCCGCGCACCGCATCGCGCTGGGCCGGATGATGAACGGCGGGCAGATCTGCCTGTGCCCCGATTACGTCTTCGTGCCGCGGGAGCGGCTCGAGGTGTTCCTGACCGCGCTGCAAGGCGCGTTCCGGGAGATCTTCCCGACCTATCTGGACAACGCCGGCGCGGTGAGCATGGTCAACGACCGCAACTACGACCGAGTGATCGGCCTCATCGACGACGCGGTCGCCAAGGGCGCCACCAAGATCTCCGTGACCGCCGAGCACGAGAACGACCTGCTCCCGGCGCGGGAGTCCCGGTTGATCCCGCCCACCATCCTCCTGGACGTACCCGACGAGGCCGCGGTGTCCCGGGAGGAAATCTTCGGGCCGGTGATCGCCGTGTATTCCTACTCCGACGTGCGCGAGGCGGTCAGTCACATCACCAGCCGCCCCTCGCCGCTGGGCGCCTACTGGTTCGGCGCCGAGAACGGCGACTACAGCTATCTCCTGGCATACACTAATTCGGGAGGTGTCACACGCAACGACGTCTTCGCTCACCAGGTGGTTCCGGGCGCGCCCTTCGGCGGTGTCGGCGGCTCCGGATACGGTGCGTACCACGGAAAGTTCGGATTCGACGAGTTCACGCACCGGCGTACCGTGGCCACCGTGGACGGTGATCGAAGCTTCGCCGACGGCGCGGTGGGCGCTGGCGTGGCCGACGCCGAGGTCGAAGCTGGCTTCGATCAAGCTATCGCCGCAGAGCTCGCTGCGGTCCGGAAACTGCTCGAATGACGAGAAAGGAAACGATATGCCGGACAACTCAGTGAAAACCATGCGCGCGTGGCTGTTCGACGCCGTCGACCAGCCGCTGCGCAGCGCCGTCGTCGACCGACCGACGCCGGGCCCCGGCGAGGTTCTGGTCAGCGTCCGGGCCTCGGGCCTGTGCCACAGCGACGTCGGCTTCATGGACGGCACCTTGACCCATATCCTGCCCGGACTGCCGATGATCCTCGGCCACGAGGCCGCGGGCGACATCGTGGAGATCGGCCCCGGCGTGAGCGGTTGGGAGGTCGGGGACCGGGTGGTATCGGCCATCTCGTCCGACGACTCTCCCGGCGTGACCCGTGACGGCGCCTACGCCGAGTACATGATCGTGACGGCGACCCGCCTGGTTCGCATACTCGACGGCATCAGCTATGAGCAGGCGGCAGCGGCGACCGATGCGGGCGTGACCTCGTACAACGGCATCGTCAACTCCGGCGGTGTACGAGCCGGCATGACCGTCGGCGTGATCGGGCTGGGCGGCCTCGGCCTCACCGGTGCGCGCATCGGCGTCATCAAGGGCGCGAAGGTGATCGGCATCGAGCCCAAACGCGATGTCTGGGACGCGGCACGGGAGCGCGGCCTGACCGAGATCGTCGCCGATATCTCCGAACTGGAGGGTCGCGAACTGGATCTGGTCGTCGACTACGCCGGCTTCTCCACCACGACAGCGGGCGCGCTGAAGGCGGTGCGCAAGGGCGGCAGGGTCGTCCTGGTCGGACTCGGCAAGCCCGAGGTGACCTTCGCCGCGCACGACCTGGTCTCCAACTACGTGACGCTCGTCGGCTCGACTCCTCCCGGCGACCCCGCCGATGTCGCCGCGGTGCTGGAGATGATCGCCTCGGGCGACCTGGTGATCGCCGCGCGCACGGTCGGCTTCGACGACATCCCCGAGGGGCTGAGCGAACTGGCCGCGGGCCGGGTTTCCGGCCGCTTGGTGGCAGCGCTGCCAGCGGCCTGATGCAACTCCGCACGGCGACGCTGTCGAGGTGATCGGCCTCGGCGGCGTCGCCGTCCGCAATTGCACGCGGTATATTTATAAGATAGCTTGTCTCATAACTATTGCGAGGTGAATGACGTGGATCTGAACGAGTCCCGGTCCGATCACGAGTTCCGGATGGAGGCTCGTGACTGGCTGCTGGCCAACCGGCCCGCGCAGCCGCTGCCCTCGCCGGATACCGAGCGCGGCTTCGCGATCAACCGGGAGTGGGAACGCACCCTGTTCGAGGGCGGGTGGGCGGCGGTGTCCTGGCCGGTCGAGTACGGCGGACGCGGCCTGAGCCTCTGGGAGTGGATGATCTTCGAGGAGGAGTACTTCGCGGCCGGTCTGGGCCCGCGCGCGGCACAGAACGGCATGTTCCTGCTGGCGCCGTCGCTGTTCGAATTCGGCACGCCCGAGCAGCGGGACGCGCTGCTGCCGCGCATCGCGGGCGTCGAGGACATGTGGGCGCAGGGCTGGTCGGAGCCGGAGGCGGGCAGCGACCTGGCCGGGGTCCGGGTCCGCGGTGAGCGCGACGACGCGGCCGGCGGCTGGCGCGTCAACGGCCAGAAAACGTGGAGCACGCGCGCGCCGTTCTGCGACCGGCTCTTCGCGCTGGTCCGCACCGACCCCGACTCGACCCGGCACCACGGCCTGTCGTATCTGCTGATCGACCTGCGCGCGCCGGGCGTCACCGTGCGGCCGGTGCGCAAGCTCGGGAACGAGACGGGTTTCGGCGAGATCTTCTTCGACGACGTGTTCGTCCCCGACGCCGACGTGCTCGGCGGCGCCGGAAACGGCTGGCGGGTCGCGATGGCGACGACCGGCTCCGAACGGGGGCTCATCCTGCGGTCCCCCGGGCGGTTCATGGCCGCCGCCGACCGGCTCGCCCAGCTCTACGAACGCTCGGATCACCCCTCCCCCATGGCCAAACGCGATGTCGTCGACGCGTGGATCGCGGCGCAGGCCTACCGCTACGGCTCGATGAAGACCATGACCCGCATCGCCGACGGCGGTCAGATCGGCTCGGAGTCCAGCGGCAACAAGATCTTCTGGTCCGAGATGGACGTGCACATGCACGAGACCGCACTGGATCTGCTCGGTGACGACGCCGAGATCGACGGGCCCTGGTGGCACGGCTTCATCACCTCGATGGCGACCCCGATCTTCGCGGGCACCAACGAGATTCAGCGCAACATCGTGGCCGAACGAGTACTGGGAATGCCGAGGAGATAAGCAATGCGATTCGCACCGACCGACGAACAACTGGCGTTCGCCGAGGCCACCCGGGGCTTCCTCGCCCGGGCCGCGACCCCGCAGGTGGTCCGCGAGGCATGGTCGACGCACGGCATACCCCGTGATCTGTGGAACGGACTCACCGACCTCGGGCTGCTCACCATGCTGGCCCCCGAGGAACTGGGCGGGGCGGGCAGCGAACTGGAGCTGACCGGCGCACTCGAACAGGTCGGGCGCGCCGCCGCGCCCGGCCCGATCGTCGAGCACGCCGCAGTGGCCATCCCGCTGCTGAGTGCCTTCGCTCCGGAGCTGCTGCGCGGCAATGATTTTCTCCGCGAGCCGATCACCGTGTCGCGATCGGACGTGATGCCCTACATCGGCGCGCGTCACGCGCTGCTGCTGCGGGGCGACGCGATCCTCCGGGTGGACCTGGGCGAGCGGACCCCGCTGGAATCCCTCGACGACTCCCGTGCGGTGGCGCGACTGGATGCGGATACGCTGGCCGCGGCCGTGCCGGTCGCCGACGGGCACGACGTCGCCGCGGCGATTCGGCTGGCGGCCGACCGAGCGGCGCTCGGAACCGCGGCTGTGCTGCTGGGGTTGTCGGCCAGGGCGACGGAGATGACCGTCGAATACACCGGGAACAGAACCCAATTCGGCGCCCCGATCGGCAGTTTTCAAGCGGTCAAGCATCATCTGGCCAACGCCCATGTCGCCGTCGAAATGGCGCGCCCGCTCACCGAGGCCGCCGCATGGGCGTTGTCGGCCGATGACGCCGGCGCGTCCACGCTGTGCTCGATGGCGAAGGTCACCGCCAACAAGGCGGCCCGCACCGCCGCCAAGGCGGCACTGCAATGCCATGGCGCCATCGGCTACACGATGGAGGCCGATCTGCACCTGTACCTGATGCGGATCTGGAGCCTGCTCAACGCGTGGGGCACCACCGACGAGCACCGCGAACGGGTCTACGCGTCCTGGCATGCACCGGCCACTGCGCTGGCGGCGGTCTGAGATGAGCGACACTGCTGAGATGAGCAACTCTGTGGATACCCCCCTGGCCGTCGAGCGTGACGGCGACATCGAGACCTGGACGCTGAATTCGCCCGAGACACGCAACGCGATCTCCGGCGACGAGATCGTCGGCGCGCTGGTCGAGGCGGCCGACCGGGCGAACCGCGACCGGACGGTCCGGGCCGTGGTACTCACCGGCGCCGGAACGGCGTTCTCGGCCGGCGGCAATGTGAAGGATATGGCCTCCGGCGCCGGACTTTTCGGCGGCGCGTCGCACCAGCAGCGGACCGGATACCGGGACGGCATCCAGCGCATCCCCCGCGCGTTGTACGCCTGCGAGGTGCCGCTCGTGGCGGCGGTGAACGGTCCCGCCGTCGGGGCCGGATGCGATCTGGCGATGATGTGCGACCTGCGCATCGCCTCGTCCAACGCCTTTTTCGCGGAGAGTTTCGTGAAGCTCGGCATCATTCCGGGTGACGGCGGCGCCTGGTTCCTGCCCCGGGTGATCGGCCCGGCCCGCGCCGCGGAGATGGCGCTGACCGGCGACCGGGTCGACGCGGCCACCGCCCTGGACTGGGGAATGGTGTCACGCGTCGTGGAACCGGACCAATTGCTCGACGAGGCACTGGCTTTGGCGCGGCGAATCGCGGTGAACCCGCCCGTCGCGGTGCGGATGGCGAAAAAGCTGCTGCGCGAGGCACAACACCAGAGCCTCGATCAACTGCTCGAGATGTCCGCGGCCATGCAGGCGATCGCGCACCACACCGCCGATCATCGAGAAGCCGTGAACGCCTTCATGGAACGACGGACAGGGAATTACTCGGGTGACTGAGCACGAGAAGACGGGCGGGCCGCTGGCCGGACTGCGCGTCGTCGAACTGGCCGGGATCGGGCCTGTCCCGCACGCGGCGATGATGCTCGGCGATCTCGGCGCGGACGTCGTGCACGTCGGCCGCACGCGCGGTGGTGGGCCCGATCTCAGCGGTGGACGTCCCGATCCCCTGCTGCGCAATCGCCGACTCGTCCGCGTCGACCTGAAGGACGCCGCCGACCTCGAACTCGTCCGCACGCTCGTGACGCACGCCGATGTACTCATCGAAGGGTTGCGGCCCGGCGCCACCGAGCGCCTGGGCCTCGGCCCGCAGGAGTGCACGGCGCTCAACCCGCGCCTGATCTACGCGCGCATGACCGGCTGGGGCCAGACGGGGCCCCTCGCCTCGCGAGCGGGCCACGATATCAACTACATCGCCCTGACCGGCATCCTGGATGCCGTCGGCCGAGCCGGCCAACCGCCCACGGTGCCCCTCAACCTGGTCGGCGACTTCGGTGGCGGATCGATGTTTCTGCTGGTCGGCATCCTGGCCGCGGTGTACGAACGCGCCGCGTCCGGGCGCGGGCAGGTCATCGATGCCGCGATGGTCGACGGCGCTTCCACGTTGGCTCAATTACTCTGGGCCCTACGGGGTTTCGGCGCATGGTCACCGCAACGCGGCGCCAACCTGCTCGACGGCGGTGCGCCCTACTATGACACCTACCGATGCGCCGACGACAAGTACGTCGCGGTCGGGGCGATCGAACCGCAGTTCTTCGCCGCACTGGTGGCGGGATTGGGGTTGCGGCTCGATGAGCTTCCCGCACAGGACGATCGCGAGAACTGGCCGAGCCTGCGCGAGATCTTCACCGAGACCTTCGGCGCCCGCACCCGGGGGGAATGGACGACGATCTTCGAGTCCACCGACGCCTGCGTCTCCCCGGTGCTGACGTTCGACGAGGTCGCCGGCGATTCGTATCTGCGCCGCCGGGGCACCGTGATCGGCGGCGCCGCGGACACTCGCGCCGCACCGGCGCCCCGCTTCTCGCGCACTCCGGCGGGCGAATTCACCCCGCCCCGAACCAGCGACCAACGCGAGGAGATCCTCGCGGACTGGGCCTGATAGTCGAATATCTCTCGGCACCAAACATATCGGCCGGTTACTCGACCCTGTAGGTCGCGCAACCGGCCGATCGCGTTCGGCACGCTTCGCTAAGGATGCGCAGGTGTCAGCACCCCCGTCACGGCGAAATCCACGCCGCCGACGGAGAACTTCCGCTCGCGCACAAGCTGGTCCGGCAGTTCCAGCTCGACTCCGACGATGCCCTCGGCGTTGCGATCGGGGGCCGGTGTGAAGCGGATTTCCTGTCCGGCGTCGGCGATCTCGACGACGAATTCACCCGCGCCGACGTCGCGCGGCTCGGATTCGAGAACACGTCCCCACTTCTCGGCACTGTCGCGCGGTTCGACGGCCCGCACTTCCAACCGGGTGATACCGCCGGCGGGATGCTCGGGCACCCGACCGGACCACGCCGGACCGCCCCAGCGCCACGACCCGTACGGCTCCGCCCAGTCGAACGAGACCATCGCGCCCGGAACATCCTTGGGGTGCAACATATTCGCGCCCTGATCGAACAACTTCAGTTCGGCGATCACGCGAACGCCGAGCTCGTCCAGACGAGTGAGGGCGGCGGCGTTGTCGCGGACCTGGAAGACGGCCATGTACCCGGCGTCGCCGCCGTGCTTCTCGGCGTACCGGCGGACCGGGCCGTCGTCGTAGGGGGTGCAGATCTCCAGGAACGAGTTGCCGAGTGCGAATACGGCGTTGTGCGTGGCGAATTGGTTCGCCAGATCGTCGTTGAAGGGCTCCGGCAGCCGCAAGGCCCGGTGGACGATGTCGACACTCTTGTCCAGATCCGCCGTCACCACGGCCACGTGCCGCAGCCGAATTCCGTTGCTCACAGCCGAATCCCCCGATCGCTCGAGGCATCCGCGATCGGCGCCTCGCCCCGGCTGCCCACCACGTCCTGCCAGCGCAGGCTGGGGTCCACGAGTTCCTCCGCGGCGCGAATGCCCGAATAGTGAAAGTTGTTGCCCAGGCCCAGGGGAGTCTCGCCGCGTTCGTTGCGACGGGCCGCCTCCAGCATGAGCCGGCGCATCCGGATGATCGCGAGATCGGAGGTGCCCAGATGCTCCCGGGTCCGGTCGTAGATCGGGCCCATGCTCTCCTGCACGCCGAGATCCTCGGTCTGATTACCGGTCAAACCGCTGAAGCTGAACGCGTCACCGTGTTTCGCGCGGCTCATGGCGTCCCGGTCCTGCCGCCACATGTTCCCGGTGTGGAAGTCCATGTGGAAGTCCCGGTCCATCTCGCCCACGCCGGACCACTCCAGGATCTTCGCGCGGTAGTCCTCCGGGATGGGTTCGCCGTCCACTCGCGCGTGCGCGAAGTAGAAGACGGTGTTGTGGTCGTCCACCGGCACGAACGCCTGCGCGAACCGCCAGCCCTTCGGCGCGGAGAACAGGGCCCAGTTCGGCGCGACGAACTGGGTCGTGCGCACATAGTTCACCGGTTTGCCGTCCGATACGGCACTGCGCAGCGCGGCGTACTGGAAGCCGTACGGCAGATTCTCGATCTCCAGGGTGGGCGCCCCGTCGCTGAGCGTCATGTTCTGCAGGCCGCCACCGCCGGTGTACTCGCCGCCCGATACCAGCCGGCGCATCAGGTCGTTGTGCAGGAAGTTGGCGTGCGCCGCGTCGATCGCGCCCTCGAGCGCCTGCGCCCAGTTGCACCGCTGGGCCACCCGGATCGTGTAGATCTCCTCCGGCGCCCGCGTGGTCCACTCGAAGAGCGGGAAATCCGGCTCGGCGGACACGTCGCCGAAATAGGCCCAGATGAGCCCGCCCGCCTCGCGGGACGGGTAGGCGATCTGGCGGATCTTGTCCTTGAAGGTGCTGTTACCCGGCTCGGACGGCGTCTCGATCACCTTGCCGTGCCGGTCCACGCGCCAGCCGTGATACAGGCACTGCAGCGCGCAGTTCTCGTTGCGCGCCAACGCCAGCGAGGCGCCCCGGTGCGGGCAGTACTCGTCCAGCACTCCGACCTCGCCGTTGGAGTCCCGGAACACAACGTAATTGCCACCGAGAATGCGCACCCGCCGTGGGGCGCCGTCGCTTTCGACATCGGCGGACATGAGCACCGGCATCCAGTACCGGCGCATCAGATCGCCCATCGGAGCGCCGGATTCGACGCGCGTGAGCAACTCGTTGTCTGCGGTATTGAGCATGAAAGTTCCTCTCACCCGCGCGGCATCGGCGCCGCTACGGTCTGGTCGTGCGGGTCGGCACTCGGTCCTGATGGTCCGACCAGTACGGATTCCAGGTCGGCCAGGCCTGTGGCAACGTGGGCGCGAACCGTCGCTGCGCGTCGTCCCAGTGGGGCCATTCGACGAACCCGGCCTGCTGCGGCGTATGCCGCACGTCGTGGGTCGCCAGGTACGCCGGGCGGCGCGAGGCGATCAGCCACCGGCCGTCCACGCGGC
The DNA here is from genome assembly GCF_019038435.1 of Nocardia alni. Taxonomy (GTDB): domain Bacteria; phylum Actinomycetota; class Actinomycetes; order Mycobacteriales; family Mycobacteriaceae; genus Nocardia; species Nocardia alni. The sequence goes on along the minus strand of NZ_JAGPOX010000009.1, from coordinate 82,365 downwards.
GATATCTGTCGAAATAGACCATCAACTGGATCACCCAGTTGTCGCCGTCCTCGTGTTCCACCCGGCAGTAAACCGTCCCGCTCGCGGTGTCGCCATCCTCGATATCGACGACATGCCCGCAGACCTGGTGCATACTGCGGTAGAAGTTGGTCAGGGCCTTACCGAAGAATTCCCGAAGTTGCTGCGGCCCATGGATATTACTGCGCTGGCCGAATTCCACATCGGGTGCGAACAGACCGATCAACGTATCGAGGTCGCGCGCGTCGACGGACCGCGCGTAGCGTAGGGCGAGTTGCGTTATCGCAATATGGGCCTCGACCCGCTCCAGCCGTTCCAGATCCGGCATATCCATCAGAACTCCACCGGAAGCGTTGTGCGCCCACGCAATTCGAAGCTGGTATTCCACCGCGCCCCGCCGGCGCGGCGCAGGGCCGGGAACCTGCTCACCAGCGTGGCGAACGCGATCTCCGTCTCCAGGCGGGCGAGCGAGGCGCCGATGCAGACGTGGATTCCGATGCCGAAGGCCAAGTGCCGGTTGGGATCCCGGTCGATCACGAACTCGTCCGGGTCGAGGAACTGCCGCGGATCGCGGTTGGCCGCGGGAAGGACCGGTATCACCGATTCGCCCGCGCGCACCATCCGTCCGCCGAGCATCACGTCGCTGATCGCGGTGCGGCCGGTGAACTGCACAGGTCCGGCGAACCGCAGACATTCCCGCACCACCGCCGGGGCGAGCTCCGGATCCTCGCGCAGCCGGCGCAGGTCCTCGGGCCGGTCCAGTAGGACATCCAGACCGTTGCCGATCAGGTTCACGGTGGTGATGTGCCCGGCCTCCATCATGAGATGGATGGTGTCGAGGATTTCCGCCTCGGTCAGACCGTCCTCGCGCTCGGAGGCCAGCAGCGCGCTGATCAGATCCTCGCCGGGGCGCCGCCGCTTGTCGGCCACCACCGCCTCGACGAAGGTGCGCAGTTCGGCGCCGTGCGCCTCGGTGCGGGCGAGCACCTCGGGATCCGCGTCCGGGTCGTGCGCGGGGCTGCCGCGGTCGGCGAGCGCGAACCGCATGAATTGCTCCTGGTCCGCTTCCGGCACGCCCAGCAGCTCCGCGATGGCGTACACCGGCAGTCCGTACGCATAGTCGGCGATGACGTCCATACCGCCTCGGGCCGCGGCATGATCGAGCAGCCGATCGGCGATGGTCCGCACACGCTCACGCAAGCGCCGGACGCCGCCGGGGCCGAAGGCCGCCGCCGAGCCACGTCGCAGCCGGGTGTGTTCCGGCGGCTCCGTCGTCACCATCGTCGCTCCCTTGAACGCCTGATAGCGCTTGCCGTCGGCGGGACGAGATGTCATGTGCGGCTTGGTGATGTTGTACTGCGCGCAGGAGAAGTGCCGCTGGTCGCGCAGCACCTGGGCCACGTCGTCGTACCTCGTGGCGAACCACAGACCGCGGCGCTCGTTCCAGTGCATCGGCTCGAGTTCGCGCATTCTGGCGTAGACGGCGTGCGGATCCGCGAGGTGCGCGGGATCCCAGGGATCGAAATCCGCGCCGAGCGCGCCGGCCGTCGTCGTCGATGTCTCGGCCATTACAAATGCACCGATCCGCGGCCGACCCGACTATCCGCCACGATCCTGATCCCCAGAATCTGTAACGGCATTCCCACGCGCGTCTCGAATTTCTTGGCCTCGGACACCGTCGCCAAATCGTCCGGGCTGACCGCGATCTGCTGAATATCCAGACCCGCGTCGCGGGCCGCGGCGATCGCCGTGCGGGCATTGTCGAGCAGGACCGCGAGCGAGGGGGCCGAGGGCTGGTCATCCATGTCTTCTACCTCCCACAGCACTGCCTTTCTGTCAAAAATACTATCTCTACGTGCATGTATTTACAAGACTTCGAGTCGCAAATTAGCGTAGTCGGTATAACCGACGCGAAGATCGCCGTCGGGTGTCGTGTAGTAGGTCGACCGATCGGGCCGACTCAGCGAGGCGTCGATCCGGAATCTCTCGGGCAGGTCCGGATTGGCGATGAACATCGACCCGAAGCTCACCGCATCCGCTCCCCCGGATTTCACCAGTTCGTCCGCCGAATCGCGATCGAATCCACCGTTGGCCACCACCACCCCGGCGAAATTCCGCCGTATCAGTGCGACCGGATCGAATTCCCGGACCGAATGCCTGCCCCGGTAGTCCGACACCTCGATGAACGCGATCCCGCAGGCGCTCAGCCGCTGTGCCACAGAGGCGTACAAATCCTGCGGAGCGTCGTCGTACACATCGTTGAAATTGAACGCCGGCGAGAGTTTCACCCCGACACGGTCCGCGCCCACCGCCTCCGACGCCCGCTCGACACAGTCCATCAGGAACCGCGAGCGATTCTCCAGCGATCCGCCGTACCGGTCCGTCCGGTGATTGGTCGAGGAGGACAGGAACTGCATCGGCAGATACCCACCGGCGCCGTGGATCTCGACTCCGTCGAAACCCGCCCGGACGGCCCGGACGGTCGCGTCGACGAAGTGCCCGATCTCGCGTTCCACCCCGGCCGCGTCGAGCGCTTCCGGTGTGGGATAGGGCCGGTCGTGCCGGGGGCACCGCACGGCGTACCCGCGGAAGTCCGGATCGGGGCGAATCGCCGAGGGGGCGACCGGAGTCGCCGCGCCCGAGAGCAATTCGGGGAAGCTCACCCGCCCGGCGTGCATGAGCTGGGCGAAGATCCGCCCGCCCGCCTCGTGCACCGCGTCGACGACGGGAATCCAACCACGCTCGTGCGCATCGGAATACAGCGCGGGCTGGTTGAGCTCGCTTCTGCCCAGCGGGGACGGATTCACGCCTTCGGTGATCAGCACGCCCGCTGTAGCGCGTTGCGCGTAGTACTCCGCCATGATCGCGGTCGGAATCTGATCGAGGTCGGCACGGCAGCGGGTGCACGGCGCCATGAAGATCCGATTGGGCGCGTCCACCTTTCCGACACGCAGTGGCTGGTAAAGGTCTGTCATACTTCGCCTTTCAGGAAGCCGATGATCTCTGCGGTGGCCGCGTCGGCGGCCTCGAGCATCGGATAATGGCCGCAGCCCGGCAGCCGGACCAGGGTGGATCGCCGCAACTGCCGGTTCACCCACTGCGCGCCACGCGCGGAGAGCACCGGATCGTCCTGGCCGTTCAGTTGCAGCACCGGCATGCCGACCCGGGCCAGGTCGGCGGTCTGGTCGGTCTCCAACAGCGAGCGATAGCAGGCGATCCCGGCCCAGGACGGTGTTTGCAGCGTCATCGGCAACAGCCAGTCGAACAGGTCACCCGGCGGCGGCGCCACGAAGGATCCCGCCAGATTGGCCCGCCGGGAGGCGATCAGATCGCGCTGCTCCGCCGCGACCAGTCCCGGCAGCAGGTCGCCCGCGGGGACACCGAACGGGAATGTCTCGGTGCGACCGGCGCCGACGGCGTTCGAGGCGACCAGCACGAGCCGCTCGACGCGGTCCGGGGACCGCACGGCCGCGCGGAACGCGACCTGAGCCGCGAAGGAGTGGCCAACCAGGGCCGCGGCCCGGATGTCCAGTGCGGCCAGGACTTCCAGGATGTCGTCGGCCAGGCGCGGGACGTCGTATCCGGTCAGCGGCCGGTCCGAGGCGCCGTGCCCGCGCTGGTCGACGCAGACCACACGGAATCCGGCGGCCGTGAGCGCACGGACCTGCTGGTCCCAGATCCGGTGGTCCAGAAACATTCCGGGGACCAGGACCACCGCCGGTCCGTCACCCAGATCCTGTACGGCGAGTTCCACCCCCTCGCCGACCGCGATCCGCTTCACGAGACCACTCCTCTGATCCGAGAACTACTGGGCTGGTCGATCATTCAGAACACCCCCGCGTCCTGGACGACCTTCTGCTGGGCCGGGGTCATGCAGATCGGCTCGGTGCCCTGCGATACGAACGCGCCGTGCCGCAGGGTGACGTCGAAGCGGCACGGGATGAAGGCCGCCTTCCCCTTGGTGAAGGTCAGCGGCGGCGCGATACCGTCCAGGGTTTCACCCGACAGGTCGTACAGGCCCGCGGTCACATTCGCGGCCGTGGAGTTCGCCGTGATCTTGCCCGCCGCGGCGGCGGCCTCGAAGAGCTTGCCACCGGCCCACATCCAGAACAGCGGGTACGAGAACTGCTGGCTGTTACGCAGTCCCGGCAGGTACTTGTCGACGGCGTCGAGATACGTCCGCACGCCCGGGATGGACTCGTCGGCATTGTTGGCATCGACCGACGTCACCGTCGCGCCCTCGAGATTCGGGTCGGCGAGCCACTGCACCGACGCCGAGCCGGTCTGGCCGAGTATCCGGGGCGTGAAACCCTGTGCGGCACAACTATCCACGATGCGCTGGGCGACCGGCGCGGTGTTGACCACGATCATGCCGTCGACTCCGCTGTTCTTGAAGTCCAGGCAGACCGCGTTGTAATCCGGTGCGGTGGCCGACACCTTGGCGGACTCGAATCCCAGGCCGAGCGACGCCGCGTACTTGCTCGCCGGCGTCTCGATATTCGCGCAGACCGGCGATTCGGCGCAGTAGAGGAATCCGACCTTCTTCGTGCCAAGTTGCTTGCCCACCACGAACGAGGAGTACAGCTCGATGGCCAGCGACCCGCCGACCGGGAAGAAGGACTTCTTGGTGGCGAAGGGCGGGAACACCGGCTCCCCGCCGACCACCGGAATCCCCTTCTTGTCCACGTAGTCCGCCCAAGCGCCGTCGACGACGCTGCCGTCGCCGACGATCGCGACCACCTTCCGCTTCTCGACCAGCTCCTTGGCCGCCTGCAGTCCCTTGGCCGGATCGGCGGCGTCGTCCTCGACGTAGAGCTTGACCTTGACGCCGTTGATCCCGCCCTCCGCGTTGACGCTCTTCTCCCACGCGTGCATCACATCGGCGGAGCGGCCCAGCGCGGAGGCCATCGACCCGGAGCAGCTGCAGATCATGCCGACACGGATCACCCCGCGATCCACGCCGGTCGAGCCGCAGGCCGTCAGCGCGGCGGCCAGCACCAGCGCCAGCACAGCGGCGATGATGTGCTTGTAGATCTTCATCGTTGTTCTCCTGAGATGATGATGTCGGCGGGACCGTCGGCGTCCGGCTCGACGTGCAGATAGCGCCGGACCAGTTCGTCCTCGTCCAGCTGGGCGGGACTGCCCGAGAAGCTGATCGCGCCGCGATCGAGCAGATAGACATGGTCGGCCAGCTCCAGCGCCTTCCCGATGTACTGCTCGACCAGCAGCAACGCCGCCCCGGTGCGGGCCAGCGCGTGCAGCGCCTCGAAGATCTGATCGACGACGATGGGCGCCAGGCCCATCGAAACCTCGTCCAGCAGAACCACATCCGGCTTCCCGGTGAAACACCGGGACAGCGCGAGCATCTGCTGCTGACCACCGGACAGATCACCGGCCCGGTGGCCCAGGCGCCCGCGCAGCGCCGGGAATACCGTCAGCGCCTTCTCGATGCTGTCCCGGGCGCTACCTTGTGGGCCGAGCAGCACGATGTTCTCGCGAACCGTCAGGTTCGGGAAGACCCCGCGGCCCTCCGGAACCAGGCACAGCCCCCGGTGCGACCGCTGGTATGGGGTCCGGGCGGTGACGTCGGCGCCGCCGAGCCGAATCCGTCCCGCGGACGGGCGGATCAGGCCCGCCGCGGTCTTCAGCACGGTGGTCTTGCCGGCGCCGTTGGCGCCCAGCAGCGCGACGACCTTACCCGGCGGGACGGCCAGATCCACGTCGCGCAGCACGGTTGTCGTCCCATAACCGGCGGTGACTCCGGTGAGTTCCAGTGCGAGGCCGCTCATCACGCCACCGTCGTTTCGATAGGCGTGGCGATGTGCGACGACACAGCCTCGACCGCTTCGGATCCGAGATACGCCGCCCGGACTTCCGGTGCGCGCATCGCCTCCTGAGCGGTCCCGGCGAACAGTGGCCGCCCGAAGTCCAGGACGTAGACCTGCTCACAGATCTCGGTGACCAGCGACATGTCGTGCTCGACGAGAAGTATGCCGATACCGCGTTCGCTCACCAGCTCTCGCAGGATCCGGCCGAAGCGCGCGGTCTCGGACCGGTCCAGTCCCGAGGACGGCTCGTCGAGCAGCAGGATGCGGAAATCCCCTGCGACGCAACGTGCCAGCTCGACCAGCCGCCGCTGTCCGGTGGACAGCGACCGCACCGGCGTCGCCGCCAGATCGGTGAGATCGCACAGCCGCAGGGCCTCGTCCGTGCGCGCCCGCACGACGGCGTTCTGCCCGGGCCGGGCGAACAGGTGACTCAGCGGATTGCCACCGGCCAGCGACGATTCGTAGCCGATCGCCACATTGTCCCGGACCGTCAGCGATTCCAGCAGTTGCACCTTCTGGAATGTGCGTCCCAGCCCGAGCCGTGCCCGTGCGGACGGGCGTCGACGGGAAATGTCCTTGCCGTCCAGCAGAACTCGCCCGCGGCTGGGCCGCACCAGGCCGGAGCAGGCGTTGAAGGTGGTGGTCTTGCCCGCCCCGTTCGGCCCGATCAGGCCGGTGATCTGTCCGGTCGGCGCCCGGAAGGCGAGTCCGTCGACCGCCACCTGCCCGCCGTAGCGGACCTGGAGGTCTTCGATAGACAGCACCGCGGGCCGTGCCTCCCGCGCGGGAGTCGAGACCGGCTGCCGCACAACCGTCTTCCGGAACGGCCGGCGCAACGGTACCCGGCCGAAGGTGGCGTCGAGGAAGCCGGTGAGGGCGGCCGGGGCCGTGGACGAGCCCGGCAGGACGGCGATCAGGATGGCGCACAGACCGAACAGCAGTTGCAGCACGATGCTGACGTCCCCGCCGGGCAGATAGGAGGGAATGAGTATCAGACCGGCCCCGGCCAGCAGCGCGTTCCACGGCAGCCTGCCCGGATTGATCATGATCAGGGCGAAGTAGGTCAGCGACAGGATCGGCGAGTAGGCGCTCGAGGAGACCGTCGTCATCGCCACCGCGACCAGCGCGCCGCCGACCGCCGCCAGGAACGACGCGACACAGAACACGATGACGCGGGTGACCTCGGCGGAGGCGCCGCTGGTCGCCAGGGCCGTCGGCGAATCCGCCATGGCCTCGAGCAACCGGCCCAGCCGCCCGCGACCCAGGGCGATGACGACACCCGCGATGACCACGACGATGACCAGCGTGAGGTAGTAGAAACCGCTGTCGCTGTTCACATCGATCCAGGACCACTGCGGCCGTGCCTCGTCCAGGCCGAGCATATTGGTGCCGAACATGTAGGGCTGGGTGTAGAACATGTACTGCAACAGCAGCCCGAAGCCGAGTGTCGCCAGCGCGAGATACAGACCGCTCAACCGCCCGGCCGGAATCGCCAGCAGCGCACCGACCGGCACGGCGATCAGGCCCGCGATCAGCAGCGAGACCAGCCATGGCACACCGGCATTCGAGCTCAGATGCGCGAAGGAGGCGGCGCCGATCGCCATGAAGCTCACATGGCACAGCGAGACCTGCCCGGAGGTGCGCACCAGCAGGCCGAGGGACAGGAATACCACGACCGTCGCCACGGCCGCCGTCCAGTCCGTGAGGTGTAGGCCCGCGAAGGCCGGTACCAGTACCAGCACGATCAGGATCACCGCGCCCCCGCAAAGTTGTAGTGCCGCAGGCGCTTTCCATGCCGCGCGGATGCGCGGCACGGTAAACGACGCGATCGTCGTGAAGCGCTTCGGATAGACCAGGATGACGACGAACAGCACGATGAACGACAGCGCCGGGGGCACCCCCGCGAGCAGTCCGCTGGTGAACCACTTCGTGCACAGGGAGGCGAGCACGCCGATGCCCAGCCCGCCCGCGAAGGTCAGCGGCAGCTTGGTGAACGCGCCCACGGCCGCGGCGCCGAAGGCCGCGACGACCAGCAGCGTCAGATTCTCCGGGTCCAGCGCCATCAGTGGCGCGAACAGCACACCGCACGCGCAGATGAAGACGCCGCCGATGATCCACGCCGCGCGGCGGGTGGCCACCGGGCTGGTCCCGGCGGTGTTCAGCAGATCCGGATCATCGACCACCGCGCGCATCGCGATACCGCGGCGGGCGAATCGGAAGTACAGCGACAGGGCGGCGGTGGCGACCAGGGCGAGCACGAACGTGACGACGCTGGACCACTGCACCCGCAGACCCGCGAGCTGAAAACCCCCGGACCCCAGGAAGGATGGGACCGTGCGCAGGGTATCGGTGCCGTAGATCAGGCGCGCGGCGGCCTCGATGGCCAGCAGGACACCGACGGTCGCCGCGATCTGCAACGCGAGGCTGGATCCCTGCACGCGGCGCGCGAGCAGTTCCATCAGCGTGCCGAGCAGCGGCCCGACCACCAGCACGATGATCGCGGCCGCCGCCGGCCAGGGCAGCCCGAGCTGTACGTGCAGGGTGTAGAAGCCGTACGCCGCGACGGTCGCGAGCGCGCCGTGGGCGAAGTTGAAGACGCCGGAGGTCTTGAAGGTCAGGACCAGGCCGACACCGGCCAGTCCGTAGACGGCGCCGGTGGTCAACCCCGCGACGATGAAGGGCAGCAGTTCCATAGCGGATCAGTACTTTCGAATGCGGCCCCGCTCGATGCGAGACCTTCTCGGACAGCGGAATTCAGAGATCCAGGATCAGTCGTCCACCCGCTGCCCGGCTGACGCAGATCATCATCGTGTCGCACGCTGCCCGCTCCTCCTGCGACAGCAGCGAATCGCGGTGGTCGGGGGTACCGCCGAGAACACGCGTCTCGCACGTTCCGCAGAAACCCTCCTCGCACGAGGACGCGACGCCGGGCAGGACCTGGCGCACCACCTCGAGGATCGAGGTGTCCTCGGCGACCGCGAGGACCTGCCCGGTCCGGCGCAGCTCGACCTCGAACGCGGCCACCGTCGCCGCCGGGGAAGAATCGGTTGCGGCGCTGAACCTTTCGATGTTCAGGTCGGCGCGGCGTCCCTGCGCATCGGTCTCCGATTCGACCGCACGAAGCAGCCCCTCGGGACCGCACGCGTAGATCAGCCCGTTCGGCGCCGCCGCGATCGCCCCGGCCAGATCGGGTAGTCCCCGTTCGTCCTCGGGCACGATCTCGACGTGATCCGGGCCGAGGGCGGCCAGTCTCTCGCGAAACGCCATCGACGCGCGGCTGCGCCCGCCGTAGACCAGCCGCCAGGGAATCGACCGGCGTTGGGCCGCAACGATCATGGGCAGAATCGGAGTGATGCCCACACCGCCGGCGATGAACAGATACGACGACGCGGGCCGCAACGCGAAATGGTTACGCGGGGCTCGGACGGTGAGTTCGGCGCCCTGCCCGATCGCGTCGTGCAGTTCTGCCGATCCCCCGCGCGAGTTCGGCTCACGCAGCACGGCGATCCGATATCCGCTGTGGTCCTCGGGATCTCCGCACAGGGAGTAGTGCCGCACCAGGCCCGAGGGCAGCACGATCTCCAGGTGCGCGCCCGGCTCCCAGTCCGCAAGCCGTTGGCCCGCAAGACCGGTGAGGCGCAGTGAGCGCACACCGTCGGATTCGTCGCGGACCTCGTCGACCCGCAGACGATCGCTGGTCGCGCTCGCCGCGCCGTCGCGCACCGCGGCGTCGCCGAGCACCCCGGTCATCGTCGGTCTCCCGCCCAGGTGATGACCTCGTCCGCCGACACTCGCGCGGTCCGGAAACCGTTGGCCGCGTGCTCCTCGTCCGGATAGCCGAACGAGATGCCGAGCAGGATCAGCCGATCCTGCGGGATGTCGAACCACTCCCGCAGGAACGGCGCCTGACTGGCCATCGCCGCCTGCGGAACCGTTGCCACACCGCGACTTCCGGCGGCGAGCAGAAAGCTCTGCACGAACAGTCCGCAGTCGACCGCACCGTAGACGCCGAGGCTGCGATCGGTGGTCAGCACCGCCACGTGCGGCGCGCCGAACAGGGCGAAGTTCTCCAGCAGCTGACGATGCGAGGCGGCCCGATCGTGCTTGGGCACACCGATACTCTCGTAGAGCTGCCGACCGCATTCGCGCCGTCGATCCCGGTAGGCCCCCTCATAGGCTGCCGGGAACGGCAGGTCCGGCGCGTCCACGAGGTCGGTCTCGGCGCTGCGGTAGAGCGCCTTACGCAGACGTTCGGTCTCCTCGCCGTCGGTGACGATCAGCTGCCAGGGCTGCGTATTGCACCACGACGGCGCGTGCGTCGCGTCGGCGACGATCTCGCGGATCACCTCCCGCCCCACTGGATCCGGGCGAAACGCGCGGCAGCTGTACCGCTGCCGCAGCAGCGTCGCGAGAACATCGGTCGACGTGGTGGTATTCGAGTCCATGGGCACTCCCGGATTGCTGTGGATTTCGGCCGTGCGCATTACCGAACGCCGGGCCGATGAAGGGGCTCGCCGCGGCCGAACACCGCATCGTGGTCCTCGACCGCGGTCACGTACCGCTCACTGATCGCCCGGGTCCGCTCGACCGGTTGCATCACGGTGGGCGTCATCGTCCAGATCAGGCCGTGCACGAGGTGGCGCACGTATTCGGGCCAGGCGTCGTCGAAGTCGATGCGCGGGCCGCCGGCCGAGGCCAGCTCGGCGAGATAGTGACGCAGCAGATCCTGTTCGCGGTCACGCCGGTCGGCCACGCTCAGCGCTCCCGAGACGAAGTAGGCGACGTCGTCGGACCAGGGGCCCAGGCAGAACGTCTGCCAGTCCACGAAGCCCAGATCGTCGCCGGGGCGCACGAAGGTGTTGCCCGCGTGCGCGTCACCGTGCTGGAAGCAGTGCGTCATCGCGTCGTCGGCGACCCACATCGACTTGAACGCCCGGTAGAGCAGGGCCGGGTCCTGGAGCCGCGGCGGATATCGCGGCGCGTCGTCGCTGGCGAAATAGTCGTTCCAGTAGTCCTCGCGGAAGAACATCTTGGCGGCCTGCCGAGTGATGCTGCCCACCGCGACGCCCGGCAGGTCACCGGCCTTCGCACCCCACGTCGCGGCGTGCCAGGCGGCCTGCTTGCCCAGCCCCGAGGCCACCTGGTCGACGGTCAGCGCCTCACCCGCGTCGACGAATCGAACACCTTGCGCGGCAAGGTCTTCCAGAATGATCAGGCCGTGCCGGCCGCTCACGTCGACGGCGGCGTAGTAGCTGCGCGGGGCCGAGGTGTCGAACAGCCGGCACAGTTCGCCGTAGAACCTCGCCTCGTGGGTGTGAATCGCGTCGTCGGCAACCCGGTCCAGCCGCCGATCCAGACCTGCCTTCACGCACAACCGCCGCGGCGGCGTGTCCGCGACACCCGAGTAGCTCGCCTCCAGCAGCACCTTGGTCGCCGCACCCCAGACGATCCCGGTGATGTCGAGCTCCTCGACCACGATCCCCGGGCATCGGGTGCGCAGCGCCCCGGTCAGCCACTCGGCGGTGAGCTCTTCCGGCGAGCGTGGCAGCGAAGCGGTCACATCCAGCATGAGGCACGAACTCCTAGGCGGTCTCTGCGACCTTTTCGGGCGGTAAGCTCGGCATTTTATTGAGATAACCAAGCTCAATATTAGGAATGGGAGGGTCGGGACGTCAAGACATCACAGGGCTACGACAAATCGGTGACGACGACCCGCGCGACCGACGGGTCCCGCAACGCCTCGTATCCCTTGCCGATTTCGTGCAGCGCTATCTCGCGCGATACCAGGCCGTCCAGTTCGATCCGGCCCTGCAGATACATCGAGGCGTACAGCGGGATGTCCCGCGGCAGGGTCGAGGACCCCATCCACACCCCGTGCACGTGTAATTGCCTGGTCAGCATCTCGACGGTGTCGACCTCGAGCACGGCGTCGTCGGCGCCGAGCCCGATCAGGTACAGACCGCCGCCCTTGCCGACCATCTCCAGCGCCTGCCGAGTCACGGCACTGGCACCGACGAAATCGAAGACATGGTCCGCGCCGCCGGTCAGACGGGTGACCTCGGCGACCGGATCGCCGGACGCCGCGTCGACGGTGTGCGTGGCGCCGAACGCGCGAGCGCGGTCGAGCTTCTCCCGCTGCAGATCAATCGCGATGATCGCGCCCGCCCCGGCCAGCCGCGCGCCGTTCACCGCATTCAACCCGACGCCGCCACAGCCGATCACGACCACCGACTCCCCCGCCTGGACCTTGGCGGTGTTCAGGACCGCACCGGCGCCGGTGAGCACCCCGCAGCCGAGCAGGGCCGCGACGGCGAACGGCAGTTCCTCCGGCACGACGGCGAGCTGACGTTCGTGGACCAGCGCCTGCTGTGCGAATCCGCCGAGGCCGTTCATCTGCCCGACCGGCGTACCGGCCATGCTCAACCGCGGCGGTTCGCCCGCGCCCCGGGCCGTCGCCTCCGGATACCGGCACCGGAAGGTCTTGCCCGACAGGCAGTCCACGCACCGTCCGCAGAACTGAAGCAGGCTGCCCACCACGTGGTCGCCCGCCCGCACCCCGACGACATCGGACCCCACGGCAGCGACCACACCGGCCAGCTCATGACCGAGCACGATGGGGAATTCGTAGCCCAGCCCCATCGTCGCGATGCTCAGATCGGAGTGACACAGGCCGCAGGCCCGCACGTCGACCAGCACCTCACTGCCCCGGGGCGCGTCGATATCGACGTCGCGCAGGGTGAATCCGGCGCCGATACCGTCGACAACGGAAGCCTTCATGATCGTTCCTCTCATTCCCGTGCACGATCAGATGCCGCGCGTCAGGCCGAACGGGCGGCCCGCCTCCATCCGGTCGGTGGTCTCGAACCAGCCCGCACCCGGGCGGCCGTCGAACGTGACGCGGGCCAGGTGCTCGACGATGCGCAACACCTCGCCGCCCTTGCGGTGCCGCAACGGCAGGCGGCAGGTCGGCTGGAAGGAGGCCATGATCGCGCCGCCGGGATGCGGGACGACGATCTCGACGGCGTCCACCCAGTGATCGGGCGGTCCGGCGTATCGGCACGTCACGCTCGCCTCGGTGACGATGAACGGCCGCCCGCCCCGCAGCGCGATACCGGCGACGTCCGGCTCGCCGCCGGACGGGTACATCACGACCACGGAGAACAGGTTCTCCGCATCGAGCTGCCCGTAGATCCATCGCCAGCAGTCCACGGCCTGCCAGTCGCGCACTCCCCACGAATGGTCGCGGAAGCCGAAGCCGCGCACCTCGCGCTTGCGGCCGTCGATGACGGCCGAACCACTCACCCGGGCCACCCCCGCGTAGTGATCCTTCGCGATCGCAGCGCCGCCGTGGTAGGTGCCGTCGGTCGTGGTCCGGTACGGCGGTACGAGATCGACCGCGGTGAGCTCGAATCGAGCGGGCACCCTTGGACATTCGCGCATCGCGCGGCCCGGGTCGAGGAACAGCTCCCCGTCGGGCAGGTGGCTGAGCGTGCCGTCGAAACGGACCGACCAGCCCTCGGCCGCACGGAAGTCCAGGCTCCCGGCCGCCCATCCGCCGTTGCCGGTGATGGGCGCCCGCTCGAATCCGACGAACGCGTCCCGACCGTCCCGCAGATGCAGCGCGGTCACCTCGGCCAGGCCCTCGTTCACCCGCCGGCCGATCCGGAACAGCGCCCCGGCCCGGCCGTCCTCCTCGACGACGTGGACGAACGCGGACTCGTTCCACTGCCCCTCGGGGCCGGGATCGTGCATGCCCTCGTCCGCCGCCGTCACGCTGAAGTAGGCGGCCTGCTCGTCCCGGCTCGTGCCCGGCTCACCCACGCGCGACGCCCTCGCGGATCTCGCCGCGGTTGCCGACGTGCTCCTGCCAGGGCTCACCGATGTCGAGCAGCCGCTCGCCCGCGCGGATCTCGCCGTAGTCGAATTCCTTGTCCTGCCCCAGCGGCGGCTCACCGCGCTCGTGGCGGCGCGCCGCGTCGAGCATCAGCCGGCGCATCCGGATGATGGCGAGATCCGACGTGCCCAGGTGTTCGCGCGTGCGGTCGTAGATGGGCCCCATGCTCTCCTGGATGCCGAGGTCCTCGACCTGGTTACCGGTCATCCCGCTGAAGCTGAATCCGTCGCCGCGCTTGCCGCGGTCCATGGAGTCGCGGTCCTGCCGCCACATGTTGCCGACGTGGAAGTCCATGTGGAACTCGTTGTCGAGTTCGCCGACACCGGACCATTCCAGGATCTTCGCGCGGTACGGCTCGTCGATGACGTTCCCGTCGTCGCGCGCGTGGATGAAGTAGAAGACCGTGTTGTAGTCGTCCACCGGGACGAATACCTGGGAGAACACCCAGCCCGGCGGGGCGGAGAACAGCGCCCAGCTCGGCGCGACGAACTGTGTCGTGCGCACGTATTTCTTCGGGCGGCCCTCCTCGATGGCGTCCCGCAGCGCGGCGTACTGGAAGCCGTACGGCAGGTTCTGCACCTCCAGTTTCGGTGCGCCGTCGATCAATTGGAGATTCAGCAGGCCGCCGCCACCGGTGTAGTCGCCGCCCGCGGCCAGCCGGCGGGCCAGATCGTTGTGCAGGAAATTCGAGTGCGCGGCGTCGATCGCGCCCTCCAGCGCCTGCGCCCAGTTGCAGCGCTGGGCGACGCGGATGGTGTAGATCTCCTCGGGCTTTCGGCCGGTCCACTCGAAGTCCGGGAATCGCGGCTCGACCTCGGGCGGGCCGAAGTACGACCAGATCATGCCGCCGGCCTCCCGCACCGGATAGCCGACGTGCCGGATCTTGTCCTTGAAGGTGCTGTCGGCGGGTTCCGACGGCGTCTCCACGATCTTCCCGGTCCGATCCACCCGCCAGCCGTGGTACAGGCACTGCAACGCGCAATTCTCGTTGCGAGCCAGGGCCAGCGAGGCGCCGCGGTGCGGGCACGCCTCGTCCAGCACGCCCACCTCGCCCTCGGAATCCCGGAACACCACGTAATCGCCGCCCAGGATGCGCACCCGGCGGGGCGCGCCATCGCTCTCGACGTCACTCGAGAGCAGTACCGGCATCCAATAGCGTCGCATCAACTCGCCCATCGGCGCATCGCCCTCGACCCGCGCCAGAAGCTCGTTGTCCTCCCGGTTCAGCATGTAACACCCACCGTCCTTGATCATCCGTGACCGGCGTCACTTAATTTTGAATAATAGAGTCTCATAATCAACGTGGCAAGCGCCGCGCGCCGATGAGCGACCGGCGGCGCACCATGCGATAGGCTTAATGCGAACTAATGTCTCAGAATCCATGGAAAGACGTGACCCGGATACCAGGCCCCGAAGGCACACCGTCCAGCACCGCACCCACCAAGCGGCCGGTGGGGCGACCCAAACTGAAGATCGACAGAGCCGACGTGGCCGCCGTCGCCGGCAAGCTGTACCGGGAGAACGGCTCCGCGGTCTCCATGGAGGACATCGCCGAGGGACTCGGCGTATCCAGGGCCACCCTGTATCGCACCGTGCGGACCATGGACGAGCTGCACGGTCTGCTGCTCGACGAAATCGTGCACGGCGTCGAACGCGACGCCCGCGCGCTGCTGGACGAGCATTCCGTCCCCCGTGAGGCGCTGGTCGCGCTGATCCGGTTCCAGGTGCACGCCTCGATCAACATGCGCGACCTGGTCGGCGTCTACTTCGGCTGGGGACTGTCGCCCGAAACCTATGCGCGGTGGCGTAAGTGGGCGAGATCGTACGAGGCGCTGTGGACCGAGGCCGTTCAGCACGCGGTCGACGACGGGCAGTTGCAGACCGACAACATCCACGTCACGACACGGCTCATCATGGGCATGGTCAACTGGGTCTCGCGCTGGTACCAGCCGAACGCGGGCCTGACCGACGACGACATCGCGAACGAGGCCGTCCGGCTGGTCTTCCCCAACGGGCAGTGGTGATCGAGCTCCACCGGACCATAGAGCGGATAGATCTTCCCGGCGTGCGGCCGCGGATCGGCCAGAATCGCGGCGACGACGCGGCCCTGATCCTCCGCCGCGATGGGGTGTGTCGCGCATCGCCGAACGGCAGCCGCCGGTCGGAGACGATCGCGGCCGTAGCCGACCGGTAGCCTGCTCGCATGCCCGAACCGCCCCCGTTCAGCCCCACGATCACGCTGCTCACGCTGAGCCGGGTGTGGGAGGCGGCCTATGCGGACGCCCTGAAACCCCTCGGGCTGACCACGCGAAAGTACGGACTGCTGGGGCACGTTCGCGCCACGCCGGGCATCTCGTTCAGTGAACTCGCGCGGCGGTCGCGCATCACCGTGCAGAGTGCGCACACCGCGGTCGCGGGCTTCGTCGAGTCCGGCCTGATCGACGACGGAACCGCGCACGCCGGAGCCGCATCGACCCTGACCATCACGGCCGAGGGCGAATCCCTGCTCGCCCGGGCCGCGCAGGTGGTGGCCCGCCTGGACGCCGAATTCACCGCCCGTGACCCGGATCTGACGCAGGCGCTGCGAGCGCACATGACGCGGACGCTGTCGGCATCCGACTAACCTTCAGCTAGACTGAAGGTCATGATCCATCTCTTCGCGCACCCGGTCGCGGCCGCATGAGCATCCGACACTATCTGCGCAGGCCACCGGCCGTCAGCGCCGCCGAGGCCGTCCGCCTGGTCGAGGACGGTGCGCTCGTCGTCGACGTCCGCCGCCAGTTCGAGTGGAACCGCGTCCACATCCCGAACGCCATCCACGCCCCCTTGGAAATACTCCTGGACCGCTGCGCGGACTTCCCCGACGACCGCCTGCTGATCACGTTCTGCACGGGCGGAATCCGGTCCGCGGGTGCGGCGAACCTGTTGGTGGAGAACGGCTTCGAGGCACTCAACATGAGCGGAGGTCTCATTCAGTGGCGCGCCGCCGGCGGACCGCTCACCGACCGATAATCTTCGACGTCATCCGCTGAAATGCCACGAACTCACGCGCGAGAATACTATTCTCCTCTACAGGAATGTGATTATCGCTCGGAGGAGTGTGGCGAAGTGGCCGGTGCGCAGGACCAGACGGGTGTGCTGGCCGGTGAGCAGCGAATGCTCATCGACGGCGAACTGCGGCTCACGGCCGGCGGTGCGACGTTCGATGTGGTCCATCCGGCCACCACGGAGGTCGCCGGCCAGGCCACCGACGGGACCGTCGCCGATATGGACTGTGCGGTGGGCGCCGCGCGGCGCGCGTTCGACGGCACCGACTGGTCACGGGACGTGGAGTTCCGGTATCACTGCCTGATTCAGCTGGCCGACGCGCTCGAGGAACAGAAGGAACACCTCCGGCGAGTTCTGATCACCGAGGTGGGATGTCCGGTCAGCGTGACCGGGAGCCAGATCGACGAGCCGATCAACGAGGTGCGGCACTGGGCCGAGCACGGCCGGGCCTTCGAATATGTCACCGACAACGGAGTGCACGAGACCCCGCTGGGCCCGGCACACCGCAAGGTCTTCTACGAGGCCGCGGGCGTGGTGGGCGCGATCACTCCGTGGAATGTGCCGTTCTACCTGAACATCGCCGAGACGATGCCCGCGTTGATGGCCGGTAACACCGTGGTGCTCAAGCCGGCTCAGCTCACGCCCTGGTCGGGCAGCGAGCTGGGACGCATCGTCGCCGAACGGACCGATATCCCGGCCGGGGTGTTCAACGTCGTGGTCTCCAACGCCAACGAGGTGGGCGCCGCACTCAGCGCCGACCCGCGCGTCGACATGATCACCTTCACCGGCTCGACCGCGACCGGCCGCGCGATCCTGGCGGCCGGGGCGGCGACGGTGAAGAAGACCCTGCTCGAGTTGGGTGGCAAGTCCGCTCACATCGTGCTCGACGATGCCGACCTGTCCGCGTCGCTGCCGATGGCGGCGATGATGGGCTGCGTCATGAGCGGGCAGTCCTGCATCCTGCCCTCGCGAATCCTGCTGCCCCGCAAACGCTATGACGAAGGTCTGGCGATCCTCGCGGCGAGTATGGCGAACTTCCCGGTCGGCGATCCGTGGACTCCGGGCATCATGCAGGGCCCGCAGATCAGCCAGACCCAGCGCGAGAAGGTGCTCGGCCTGATCCGGTCCGGCGTCGAGTCCGGCGCCCGGGTGATCACCGGCGGCGGCGTCCCCGGGAACCTGCCCGTCGGCTACTACGTGCAACCCACGCTGCTGGCCGATGTCGACCCGAATGCCCGTGTGGCGCAGGAGGAGATCTTCGGCCCGGTGCTGACCGTGACGCCCTACGACACCGAGGACGAGGCCGTCGCGATCGCGAACAACTCCATCTACGGGCTGTCCGGCGAGGTGTCCAGCGCCGATGTGGACCGTGCCGTCTCGGTGGCCCGCCGGATGCGCACCGGCAACGTCACCATCAACGGCCGGAGCCACTTCGGCATCCGCAGCCCGTTCGGCGGCATCAAACAATCCGGGCTCGGCCGGCGCAACGGCGAGGAAGGTTTCCGGGAGTACCTGGAATCCAAGACCGTCGGAATGCCCGGGTAACCGGCCATGGAATTCTGGACCGGCACGGCCTTCATGCGCACCGAGGACTCGATTCCGGTGGCGCGCATCCTCGATGAGGCCGGATTCGACGGGATCGTGGTCTCGGATCACATGATCTATCCGCGCGAGCTGTCCTCGCCGTATCCGTCACCCAGCGGCAAGCCGATGTGGACGCCCGATACCGCCTGGCCCGACTCCTGGGTGCTCATCGGCGCGATGGCCGCGGTGACGCACCGCATCCGGTTCACCAACGCCGTCTACGTCGCCCCGGCCCGCCCCCTGCTGGAGGTGGCGAAACAGGTCGCCACGGCCGCGGTCATCGCCGAGGGCCGGATCGCGCTGAGCGTCGGCGCGGGATGGATGCGCGAAGAGTTCGAGCTGATGGGACAGGAGTTCACCACTCGCGGCAAGCGGCTCGACGAGATGATCGAGGCGCTCCCGGCGCTGTGGCGCGGGGGCTGGGTGTCGTGGACCGGAAAGTACTATCGCATACCGGAATTGATGATCGAGCCGCATCCGCCGCGGCCGGTGCCCATCATGTGCGGCGGGGAGTCGGACGCGGCGTTGCGCCGCGCGGCCCGGTTGTGCGACGGGTGGGTCGGTAGCGGGTACAGCTGGGACGACGCGGTGGAGAAGATCCGGACGCTCACCGCGCTGCGACGCGAATACGGCCGTGCGAGCGAGCCTTTCGACATCATGCTGGCGCTTCGCGAGACGCCGTCGGTCGATCTGTACAAGCGCGCCGAGGACATCGGCGTGACCGCGATGATGTGCAGTCCCTGGGCCAGGAGCGACGGTATGTCCGCCGGCGATTCGCAGGAATCGGCCGCCGACCGTTACCGAGCCTCGATCGAGCGGTTCGCCGAGGACATCCTGGCCAGGATGTCGTAGCGACTCACCAGAACTTCGACAACGTATCGGCACGAAGGAGATTCGATGACTCACGCCGCGACCGCGAAACCGCCCGAAGGTGACTGGCTCGGGACGCCGTACCTGCGGTTCACCCGCGAGGGCCCGTTCGGTGTCTGCACGCTGGATCGGCCCGAGGCGCGTAACGCGATGACACCGGCGATGTACTTCGGCATCAAATACGCGGTCAACCATGTCGGATCCGACCCCGAGCTGGCCGGCCTGCTGATCACCGGCACGGGTGACGTCTTCGCGCCCGGCGGCGATATGGGCGGCGGCGGCAGCGACAACTGGATGACCTTCGGCTCGGCGCTCGGCATGGACGCGCTGCCGTTCGACACGCTGCGTCAGTCCGCGAAACCGGTGGTGGCGGCCGTCAACGGGCTGTGCCAAGGCGGCGGGCTGCAGATCGCGCTGTGTGCCGACATGGCCGTCGTCAGCGAACGGGCCACCTTCCGGGTGCCCGAGCTCTACCGCGGGATCGCCGACACGTACTACAGCCAGATGCTGGCCCGGCTGATCGGGCCGGTGCGCACCCGCGACCTGATGCTCACAGGCCGCACTCTGAGCGCGGACGAGGCGCTGGACTGGGGCATGGTCGCCCGCGTCGTCGCGCACGACGAACTGGCCGGCACCGCTCGCGAGATACTCGCGCAGTGTTGCCGCACGGCGCCGAACGCCCGCGCGGTGGTCAAGTCCAGCCTGGACAACTACCTCGGTCTCTACGACCGGATCGGCATGCAGTCCAGCCTCCGCGCACCCGAGGCGAAAGAGGGCTTTCTGGCATTCAAGGAACGCCGCTCACCCGACTGGGTGCACCCGAAGCTGCGACTGGACGGGCGGCTGTGAGCCCGGATCACGCGACGCCGAGCTCGTGGGTCCGGGACAGGACCTCCTCGCAGTACGAGGCGACGGCCTGGGCCCGCCGGGTGAGCTGATGCTCCTCGGCCTGGGCGAGAACGACGGGAAGCGCGCTGATGGGATCCGAGATCGGTATCGTGACAATGGGTTTGCCCTCGTAGGAGAACTCGACCTTGGGGCTCTGGATCAGCAGGGTGTAGCCCAGTCCGCGCCCGACCAGTGAGCGCACCATCTCGAATCCGCTGGAGATGTGCCGGATGTCGGGCTCGACCCCGGCATCGCGCAGCACGCCGGTGAAGTATCGCATGCTCGGGTCGACGTCCAGGGCGATCATCGGCTCGCCTGCCAGCTCGGCCAGCGTGATCGACCGTCGTTGCGCCAGTGGATGTTCCCCCGAGATCACCACGTGAGGCCGGGTCGCGTACAGCTCGGTCGTCCGGATGCCGGGGAAGATCCCGGTGTCGTAGAGGATCGCGAGTTCGAACCGGCCCGCCAGCAGGTCCTCCTGCAGCGTGTCCTGGGATCCCTCCCGGAAGTGCAGGGAGATCGGCGGCGTGGTCAGCGCCAGCTGGGTGACGAGTTCGGGCAGGACGAACGGCGCGATCGTAGTGAAGCAGCCGAGCGCGAAATCCCCGCCGATCGACTGCCCGAAATCCTGTGCCGAGGCGATGAGTTCGGCCGCACGAGCCATCAGCGCCTGCGCTCCGGGGAGGAAGGCGCGGCCGGCCGTCGTCAGCGTCAATCCCCGGGCCTTGTGCCTCACCAGCAGCTGCGCGCCGATTTCCCGCTCGAGTTCGGAGATTCCGATGGATATCGCCGACTGGGACACATGCAGTTCGGCCGCGGCCGCTGTCATCTGGCCGCTCTCGGCAGCCGCGATGAAATATTCCAGCTTCCGCAAACTGAACAACATAAGGAAATCTTATAGCACTCGGCAGTTAATTGCAATTGACTTATAAAAGGGCGGAGTGCAGGCTGGGAAATATCAGATGAACCCGATGAAGGTTTTACTTCGATGACATCTATTTCTGACGTTCGAACCTGCCCGTTCGATGCCGAATTCGATCCCCTGTCCGCCGACTATCTGGACGATCCGTACCCGTTTCTCAACGCCGTGCGCGAACGTGGTCCGATCTTCTACTCACCCACCCTCGATATGTGGGTCCTGACCCGCCACGATGATATCGAGGAAGTCTTCAAGAATCCGTCGATATTCTCAGCGAAAATCCAGCAACAGCCGGTATTCGACCTGGCGCCCGAGACCAAGAAGATCCTGGCCGAGGGATTCGACACGACCGCCGTCATGTCGGACTGCGATCCGCCGATGCATACACGGATACGCGCGCTCAACATGAAAGGCTTCTCCGCGCGCCGGATAGCGGCGCTGGAGCCCAAGGTGCGCGCCAAGACCGTCGAGCTGATCGAGGGGCTCGAACCCGGTCCCGTCGACATGGTCGCGTCATTGACCTATCCCCTGCCCGCATATGTCGTATCCACGCTCATCGGATTTCCCGAAGAGGACGCCGATATGATCAAGGCATGGTGCAGCAATAGAATAGAATTCAGCTGGGGTAAGCCATCGGCCGAGGAACAGGCGACCGTGGCGAACAACATGGTGGAGTACTGGCGATACTGCCAGGAATTCGTACGGTACCGGAAGAAGAATCCGACCGACGACTTCACCAGCTACCTGTTGTCCGTGCACGCCGAGAATCCCGACAGCATCTCGGAATACGAGATCGCCAACGTCACCTTCGGCCTCAGTTTCGCCGGCCACGAGACGACGACCAGCCTCGCCGGCAGCACGCTGCGCCGGCTGCTCACGCAGCGGTCGCTGTGGGACGACATCCGCGCCGACCCCTCCCTCATCGGCGACGCCGTCGAGGAGATGCTGCGATACGACAGCGCGGTCATCGCCTGGCGGCGACGCACCACCCGGCCCGTCACCGTCAGTGGCGTCGACATCCCCGAGGGGGCAACGGTTCTGCTGCTGCTCGGCGCAGCCAACCGGGATCCGGACGTCTTCGACGACCCGGATGTCATCGATATCCGCCGCCCGAATGCCAAGTCGCACTTGTCGTTCGGCAAGGGCGTCCACTTCTGCCTCGGCGCCGCCCTTGCCAGGGTCGAGGGCCGGGTCATTCTGGAGGAGCTGACCCGGCGGGCGCCCGCGATGACGCTGCTGCCCCAGAGCTACGCGTTCCAACGGAATCTGTCCTTCCGAGGCCCGAAAGAGCTTTGGGTGCAATGGCCTTCGGCCGACTAACGCAGGGAGCAACGCACATGCAGGCTACGGTTGTCAGTGCGCCGACGGGCGCACGGCAGTGGTTCAAGCCCGCGGCCGCCGTGTCGGCCGCGGGCTGGGGCGCCCAGCAGTTCACCCCCTTGCTGCTGGTGTACCAGGATCATCTCCATCTGTCCGACACCACCACGCAGCTGACCTTCGCCGCCTATTCGGTCGGCCTGCTGCCGGGATTGCTTCTGGGTGGGCCGTTTTCGGACCGATTCGGCCGCCGCGCGGTGATGATCCCGACGATGATCGCGTCGCTGGCGGCCACGCTGCTGCTCGTCGCCGGGCCGTGGGGCGTCGGCTGGTTGCTCGCCGGGCGCCTGATCACGGGTGTCGCGAGCGGCGCCGCGTTCAGCAGCGGGGCGGCGTGGTTGAAGGAGCTGTCCGCTCGTGCGACGCACGACGCCAGCCAGGGCGCGCGCCGACTCACCGTCGCCATGGGCATCGGATTCGCCCTGGGACCGCTGGTCGCCGGGGCATTGGCGCAGTGGGCGCCGCTGCATACGTTCATCCCCTACATCCCGCATCTGCTGCTCGCGGGAGCGGCCCTCTATCTGGTGACGACCACACCGGAGACGCTGGCCAAGAATCCCGGCGCGAGCATCCTGGGCGCCCTGCGGATTCGGGAGATACGGGACCGCCGGTTCCTGATGGTCGTCGTGCCGCTCGCGCCCTGGGTGTTCCTCCCGGTCGCGATAATCCTGGCCTACGTGCCCGCGGTGATCCACGAGAGCGTGCGCGGCTGGACGATGATGTTCGTCGCGATCGTGACCACGTTCAACGCGGGGGCCGGAATCCTCGTGCAGAAGACCGCCAAGACGATCGACGCGTACGGCCGGCAGTACCTGATCCTGACCGCGTTCGTCCTGACGATCATCGGCATGCTGCTCACGGTCGAATCGGTGCACCTGAGCAGTCCGGTCCTGGTCCTGATCAGCGCGCTGGTCCTGGGGGCCGCGTACGGCTGCGCTCAGGTCTGCGGGCTGATGGAGGTGCAGAGCATCGCCGATCCGGCCCGACTGGGCGGACTCACCTCGGTCTATCAGGCGCTGACCTACATCGGCTTCACCGCGTCGTTCATCCTGGCGGTGCTCGCGCCGCTGGGCAGCCCGGTGCGGCTGCTGATCTACGTCACCATCCTGGCGGTGATCTTCCTGATCTGGCTGATCTGGGCGCAACGCGTCGTGGATCATCCGAAATCCCCGGCGCCGGTGAGGTAAAGATACATATCGTGCCCCACCGCAACCGCCTCTTGCCGACCGGAGAGATCGTCTCCGCGTCCTACCGAGGGGCCTGGATGGGAAACCGGGGCGGTCCGATTTCGGACCGCCCCGGCCGACGGCAGTGGTCCAGTGTGCACTGGATCTACTGCCATTTGGCGTTCAACGGGCGGCAGCGGGTGTTCCGCGATCCCGGCCGCAAGTACACCGAGCTGTTCTCCTTCGACGAGGCCGTGGCGCTGGCGGCCGGGCACCGTCCGTGCGGTGAATGCCAGCATCGGCGATTGGTCGAGTACAAGACGGCGACCCTCGGCGCGCGGGTGTCCGTCGACGTGATCGACGCCCGGCTGCACGCCGAGCGGCTGTCCCCGGTGTACGCGCAGGTCGGCGAGCTGCCTGCCGGGACGTTCGTGAGTCACGACGGGCGTGCCGTGCTGCTGTGGTCCGGTGCGGCGTATGCCTGGGATCCGAACCGCGGCTACGACGAGCCCGATGCGCTCGGGAAGTCGGTCCGGGTGCGGGTGCTCACGCCGGAGACCACCCGGCGCGCACTGGCGAACGGATTCACGATCCAGCCGCGATTGCCCGGCTGATCCAACTCGGGGTCAACTCGCGATGGCGCCGCGGAACGTGCGCCGGTACGTATCCGGCGACACCCCGACGTGTTTGCCGAAATGCCGGCGCAGGTTGGTCGGTGTGCCGACGCCGATCCGGGCGGCGATCTGATCGATGCCGAGATCGGTTGTCTCCAAGAGGTTTTGAGCCGCGAATACGCGCTGGGAGTTGAGCCACTGCAGCGGCGCGGCTCCGGTCGTCGCCAGGAACCGCCGATGCAGTTGACGCGGGCTCATATGCGCGTAGGAAGCGATGTCGGAGATCGTCAGCGGCTGATCCAGATGCGATACCACCCAGGCGCGCACCCGGGTCATCACATCGTCGGCGACATCGACCTCCGGTGGCGCGATGAACTGAGCCTGCCCGCCGTCGCGATGCGGCGGCATCACCAGATCCCGTGCGACGTCGTTGGCGACGTCCACTCCGACATCCTTGCGAATCAGGTACAGGCACAAGTCGATTCCCGCGGTCTTGCCCGCCGAGGTCAGGATCGTCTCCTCGTCGACGTACAACACCCCGGGGTGGACCTCGACGAGCGGGTACTCCTGGGCCAGGCGGGCGGTGTGCCGCCAGTGGGTCGTCGCCCGCCGGCCGTCGAGCAGTCCGGC
Organism: Nocardia alni; assembly: GCF_019038435.1. Classification (GTDB taxonomy): domain Bacteria; phylum Actinomycetota; class Actinomycetes; order Mycobacteriales; family Mycobacteriaceae; genus Nocardia; species Nocardia alni. The sequence continues at coordinate 57,529 of NZ_JAGPOX010000009.1, read as the reverse complement.
GGCGGCGAGGGTGAACGCGCCGGTGCAGATCGACACCACCCGGGCGCCGGCCGCATGCGCCGCGCGCACCGCGTCCACCAGATCCGCGGGCTGGCTGAGATTCTGATTGCCGCAGGCGGGGACGATCACCGTATCGGCCGACAGCAGGCCCTGGAAGTTCTCATCGACATCCGCGTGCAACCAGTCGCCGACGGTGGTGGACGGCAGCCCGCAGGTTTTCACCGAGTAGTGCTCCCGCACCGCCGCCGTGGAGAAAACCTCGTATGCCGAGGCCACCTCCAAAAGTGACATTCGCGTGGCGAGTGCTATTGCCACGCGATGTGGCCTCCAGCCGATCGAGTCGATCGTCCGAGCGGTTCCAGATGCGGTCATAGAACTAATCTTCCCCTCGGCGCTTAATAAAACGTTAACAGGGTCCGGCGCGCCCGGAAACCGTTGAACGAGGCGGGCGTCCTGATTGTTGCACGACACTCGGATGATGCCATCATCGGGTTTATCTAATGGCCTAATTTGTTCGATGGACGTCATTATCTGTGGTTCTGCGGCCGTGATCGAGACGGTACTGTCGGAAATCGAGAGGGCGTCAAATGCCTGAAAGGTAATAATTTCGATGAATGTCGACACGGACAGTGAACTCATTACGCACGCGGATGTCGTTATCGTCGGCGGCGGTATTGGTGGATCGGCACTGGCATTCGCACTGGCCAACGCCGGAATAGACACCGTCGTACTCGAGCGACAGAAGAGCCATACGGATCGCGTGCGCGGCGAGGTGATCAACTGCTGGGGCGTCCGGGAGGCCCGGGAATTGGGTGTTCTCCCGATTCTGGAAGACGCCGGCGGAAATTATGCGAATCGGTTCGTCGCCTACGACGAGACCGTGAGCCCGGAGCACGCCGACTCGGTGGCGCTCGACGTCGGATCCATGCTCCCCGATATCCCCGGGGTCCTGGACGTCGGCCACCCGCAGGCCTGCGCGGCACTGCTCGCCGCCGCCGAGAAGGCCGGTGCGCGCACGGTACTCGGCGTCGAGGACACCGTGGTGGAATGCGGACCACGCCCTGTCGTCCGCTACAACGGCCCGTACGGGGAGCGGACGCTGCACGCCCGGCTGATCGTCGGGGCGGACGGCCGGGTATCGGCAACCCGCCAGCAGCTCGGTGTTCGCCTCACCCAGACCCCGGCCAATTCGCTCGGCGGCGGCCTGCTCGTCGACGGCGTCGACGGATGGCGGCAGGACACCAGCGGCATCGGTACGGAGGACGACCTGCTCTATTTCGTCTACCCGCGAGCCAACGGACGGGCCCGGCTGTATCTGCTGCACTCCCCGCATCAGCGGGGCCGATTCTCCGGGGCATCGGCGTCGAAGGATTTCATCAAGGCGTTTCAATTCCACTGCATTCCGAACAGCTCGGAAATCTTCGGCAATATCCGGCCCGCGTCACCGCGGACGCCGTGCGCCTTCTTCCCGATGAACGACTCGTGGTGCGACACGATCACTCGCGACGGGGCCGTTCTGATCGGCGACGCGGCCGGTTGGAGCGATCCGGTCATCGGCCAGGGCCTATCGATCGCCCTGCGGGACGCCCGGCTCGTGCGAGACGCCCTCCTCGCACATTCGGAGTGGACGCCGGATATCTTCGCCGACTACACCGCCGAACGCGAGGTCCGAATGCGGCGGCTGCTTCTCTCGGGGAAGGTCCGCACGGCGATGAGCCTGACCTTCGGGCCCTACGGGCGGAGGCGCAGAAAAGCCTATGCCGCCGCCTGGCCGAAGGACGAGATCCTGGCGGGCTCGCGGCTGGCGACTTTCAAGGGGCCGCACAACGTAGCCGCCGAATCGTTCGAGTCCGAGGTCATCGAGCAAATCATGCAATTAGGTTCGTAGAAAGGATTTTACCGTCATGTATGTGCGCAGCGCCGAAACCGATCCGATTATCCGGAAGAACGGCTGTGACATCCGGCAGCTGTACCCGTGGGACGACGTCGTGACCCCACCGTGGAACAGCACCATGTGCACGGTCCGGCCGCTGGAGTCGAGCACCGAACACCACCACGCCACCGACGAGACCTTCATCTTCCTCGCCGGCCGGGGCACGGTGTCCATCAACGGGACGCAGGAGCGGACCGTCGAGCCCGGTGACCTCGTGTACATCCCGAACGGCAACGACCATGTCGTCACCAACACCAGCGAGCGCGACCCGCTGAGGTTCATCAGCATCTACTGGCTGCAGCCCGAGGTGCCGGCATGAGTACTCCCCAGTTGTACGGGTCGACGTTCTCCCCGCCCACTCCCAACGGCGATTTCCATCTCGGCCATTTCGCGGGTCCGGTGCTGAGCAGCGACGTGTGCGCACGGGCCATGCGCCGCCACGGCCACGAGGTCAGATTCGCGTGCAGCACCGACGACAATCAAACCTATGTGGTGACCACCGCCAGAAGGATCGGAACCGACCCGAACGCCCTGCTGGCGCAGGCGTACGAATCGACCTCGGCGTCACTGGATCTGGCCGGGATATCCACCACCGGATACACGACGACCGACGCCCCGTACGAGGAGTTCGTCCGGGAATTCTTCACCGCATTGCACGCCGACGGGGCATTCGACCTGCGCGAGGTCGAGCTGCCCTATGACGTGGACGCACAGGCATATCTGACCGAGGCGTTCATGACAGGGCGGTGCCCGCAGTGCCTGGCGCACGCGCGGGCGGGCGTGTGCGAGGCGTGCGGGCTGTACAACCTGCCCGGGCAGTTGCTCGACAGCGGTGAGCGAACCGTGGAATACCGGCCGGCGCGGATCTGGATGCTGGATCTGGAACGGCACCGGCGGCTGATCGGGGAGGAACTGCGCGAATACCACCACGCGAATCGCCAGTCCCTGCAACGGATCATCGAGAAATCACTCGACGCGCCCCTGCCGTCCATCCCGGTGACCTATCCGATCGACTGGGGTATCGGCGTGGACTGGGACGGCGTCCCGGGCACGATCAACGCGTGGCCGGAAATCTTCGTCGGGCACCTGTACTGGTTGCGGCTGATGAACCCGGCTCCCGGCATGACGGAACTCGTCCAGTTCATCGGCGTCGACAACGGCTTCTACAACGCCTTCGTGTACACCGCGCTGTCCGCACTGGCCCGGCGGGCCGGCATCGCCGAACCGCCGCGGCGGCGCACGATCACCAACAACTATCTGCAACTGGGTGGCCGCAAATTCTCCACGAGCAAGGGCGACGTCATCTGGGCACGCGAATTCCTGGCCGAAACCGGCCGTGATCGCGCGCGATTCATTCTGGCGTTGAAATCACCGGAATATCAGCACGCCGAATTCACCCCGGAATCGGCTCGGGACACTCTCACCGAACGGTTCGACACGCCGTTGCGGCGCCTGTCCGAGGCGTTCGCCGCGGTACCGCCGCGCCTGGACGCCGTGACGTCCGAATATCCCGCGACGTGGTGGACCCGGGCCCTGGCGGCCTCGACCGCACGATTCGACGAGGCCTACGACCTGGACACCTTCAGCGCGAAGGCCGCCGCCGAGGCATTCGCCCTGCACATCGAGACGCTGCTGCTGGGCTACACCACCCGCGACATGAGCAGGCCGGACGAGCAGGCCGGAGCGGTGCGATTCCTGCACGCGCTGGCCACCCTCGCCGATCCGATCGTCCCCGATATCGCGCGGACGGTGACCGCACTGTTCGAATCCCACCTGGACGCCGCTGTCCCCGTGGCGGTTTGAGGACCCGATCGTCAACTACTCGAAGGAATCTGACCCATGCTGCGTACATTCATGAATTCGAAAATCCATCGGGCCACGGTAACCGAGAGCAATCTGAACTACGTCGGTTCGATCACCATATCCCTGGACCTGATGCAGTCCGCCCGCATCGGAGTTCACGAACTGGTCCAGGTCGTGGACATCGATAACGGCGAACGATTCGAGACCTACACCATCGCCGGCGAGCCCGGACTCGGCCAGATCTGCGTCAACGGCGCGGCCGCGCGACTGGTTCAGCTCGGCGACAAGATCATCATCATTTCCTACGCCCAGCTCACCGAGGAAGAAATCCGCACGCACCGCTCGACGGTCGTCCACGTCGGCGACTACAACAAGATCCAGGAAATCGTCGATCACGAGCCGGCGAACACCCTGTACGAGACGGTCTGACCGCGTTCGGCGCGGCAGAAAGCGAAGAGTCACATGTCAACTCCGCAGAATATTCCGGTACAGCCCGTCCTCGGCATCGGATTCGGGCCCGCGAACCTGTCCACCGCGATCGCCGTACAGGATCGGGGTCTGCTCGAACACTGCCACTTCATCGAGCGATCCCCCGGCTTCCAGTGGCAGAACGAGCAGATGCTCGCCGGGGCGGATATTCAGAACAATCCGTTTCGCGATTTGGTCATGCCGCGCGACCCGGGGCACGAATACACATTCATCCGCTATCTGTACGACCGCGGCGATCTCACCTCCTACCTGCACTACAACGCCAAATTCGCGCTGCGCAACGAGTACAACGGCTATTTGAACTGGGTCGCATCGCATTTCGACGACCACGTGACCTACCGGCAGGAGGTTCGGGATGTCACGGTCGTGCAGGATCCGGCGGGCGCAGAGTGCTTCGAGGTCCGGACTCTCGACCGGATCTGGCGGGCACGCCACCTGCTCCTGGGCACGGGACGCTCGCCGAACATTCCCGAGGAATTCGGCGCCGGCAGCCCGCGGGTATTCCACGCCAGCCGCTACCTGTCGAGCATGGCGCGCCTGTCGGACGAGCGCGCGGCGTTGCGGACCGTGGCCGTGGTCGGGTCCAGCCAGAGCGCCATCGAGATCGTGCTGAATCTGCTCGGACGCCCGGATGTCGAACGCGTGGTGTCGATTCAACGAGGAATCGGGTTCCGGCTCAAGGACACCAGCCCGTTCTCACGCCGGGTGTTCCTGCCCGAATTCATCGACTATTTCCACCCGCTGCCGCTGGAAACGAAGAAGAGCCTGCGAGCCCAGCTTCGCGCGGTCAACTACGGCGCGTGCGATCAGGACGTCATCGAGCGGCTCACCACCGTGCAGCGGGACTACGCCCAGCGGGGATCGGATCGCTTCGCCCTCGCGCCGTTCTCGCGGGTGCACGCCGTCGACGCCGACGGCGACGGACCGCTGACGCTGACCCTCGCCGACATCAACAACGGCAGCACCTCGACGCTCGGCGCGGACGCCGTCGTGCTCGCCACGGGATACCGCGACTTCGGCACCGACGCCGACGACGAGCAATGCCACCCCCTGCTTCGCTCGGTCCGCGACAGAATCGGCGTGCACAGCGACGGCACGCCGCGGGTGCACCGGGACTACTCCCTGGACTTCGCCGGCCCCGACGACGAGCTGTCGATCTACCTGAACGGACTGTGCGAGGCCAGCCACGGCATGGGTGACGCCGGGGCGCTGGCGGTGCTGTCCACGCGCGCGGACGATATCGCCGAATCGCTCGGCGCACGACTGTCGGCGAGGCGGCGCGCACCCGCCGGACTGCTGCGCGTGTCATGAACGCGGGCGCCGACATGAACAGGGACACCGTGGACGCCGACATCGTGGTCGTCGGGGCGGGCATCGTCGGACTGTGCACGGCCGCGGCGGTCGTGCACAGGGGCGGCAGGGTCGTGATCGTGGCGCCCGGCGACGCGCCCGTCTCCGAGGCGTCCGGCGGGTTGATCCGGCGCTTCGACCTCGACGCCGGGCCGCTGGCCGAGCTGGCGTCGGCCAGTTTCGACCATCTGCGGGCGATCGCCTCCGCCTACTGCGCGTTCCAGCCCAGCGGCGCCCTGACGCTTCAATACGGCCACGATCCACTGCCGACGCATGTGCGCACCCGCACGGTGCCGTACGCGTCCCAGTCGCTCAACCAGCGGTGGCCGCAGATCACTGTGGCGCCCAACGTGATCGGCGTCTTCGAATCCGGCGCCGGATGGATCGACGCGCCCAGGATGCTCGTCGCCGAGCGCGGCGACCTGCGGGCCCGCGGCGCCTGCTTCGTGCACGACCGCGCGGTCCGGGTGATCACCACACAGGGCCGGGTCCGTGGCGTCGTGACCGCGGCCGGTGAGCGGATCATGGCCAGGAGGGTGGTGCTGGCGGCCGGCGCCGGGTCGGCGGCGCTGGCCCGCACCGCGCAGGTGTCCTACCCGCTGCGCACCCGGAAGATCGGCTACTGCTACTTCCGGGTCGGGCGGGATCGAATCCGCAACCTGCCCAGCGTGGTCGACCGGGTCGGCGCGATGTGGGTTCGTCCCTGCACGAACCCCGATTTCGTCCTGGCCGGGCACAAGGTCCAGGTGTTCGGGGTGCCCGCGGTCGTCCGCCACGAGATCTCCGACTCGGACGTGCGCCAGATCCGCACCGCGGTCGCGCCCGTATTTCCGCTGGTGGCCGATGCTCCGGTCGTGGGCGGGGTGACCGCCTACGACGCGGCTCCGGACTCCGCGACACCGGGCCCGGTCCACCACTGCGCGAACCCGCACGGCCTCACGATCGCCGCCGGATGGAACGGGGGCGGGTTCAAGGCCGCACCCGCCATCGCGGAACTCGCACTCGAGGATCGGTCGTGAGCACGTCGCCGGGCAGACCGGCCAGGCTCAACGCCACCGACGAAATGCTCGCCGTGGCAGAGAATTCCGTCGGCGCGTCACGTCGGATCCAGATCGTCTGGGCGCTGCCGCACCGGCCGGATCCGGCTCGTCTGCATGAATTCTGGAAGAGGCTGGACGCCGGTGTGCTCAGCCGGCAGCCGAGATCGCCCGTGCTCCCCGGGGCGCGCCGATGGTGGTCTGCCACCGGCAACGAACAGCAACCCTGCCTGGGCGCGGATCCCCTGCGCGACAACCAGATTCTGGAGTGGCTCGACCGCCAGGTGACCGCCCCGCTCGACGGCCGCCGCCTGTGGGCGCTGAGCTACTGCCCCACCGAGACCGGATCGGTTGTCTGCCTTACGGTCCCGCACTCCACCATCGACGGCATCGGCCTGCTCCGGGCAATCGACGCGACCACACGGCGACCGGACGCTCCCCTGCCCGACCACCCCAGCGGCATCGACGACCTGCGCGACATCGCCGATCAGCTGATCACCGGGACCCCGGATACCGCGCGCTGGCTGGGCAAGGTCGGCCGCGACGCGCGGTTGCGCGCCTCGATCCGCGACGCGGTTCGCTCGATGGCGAAATCACGTGACCGGTCCGGCGATTCGTCCGCGGGTGAAGAGCCGCAGTTCTTCTCGACCGCCTTCGTCACCGTGCCGGCCGCGGCGTGGGAGGCCGCGGCCGACGCGGTGGGCGGCACGACCAACAGCCTGTTCCTCAGTGTCGCCGAACGCCTGTGCCGCACGGCGATCGAGGAAACGCGCGGCAGGCCACTGGAGATCGGTATTCCGATCAGCCTGCGCGGCGAGGACGACGATTCCTCGGCGAACGCGCTGGTGGTCGTGCCGCTGCGAATCGACGAGAACGCCCCGGCCCCGCACCGGGTCCGCGCGCTGACCAAGGACCGGCTCGCCCGCGTATGCCCGGAAGACACCACGCTGATACCCCAGGCCCTCTGGCATCACCTGCCGCACGCGCTGTCTCGTGCCCTGAAGACACCGGGCGCCCAGTTCACCGATGCCGTCGCCTCGAACTTCGGCGAGACGCCGGGCCGGGTGCCGGACGCGATCGACCATCGGCCCGCGTCGAAGGTGTTCGTGCGGACCATGAGCGTCCCCGGAGTGGTACCCGGCCGGGCACGACTACGCCTGTCGCTGTGCATGATTCGCGTCCGTACCGAACTGTCCCTGTCGATCACCGGAATCCCCGGCCATTTCGGCGCCCCGGGCCGGCTGGCCGACACCGTCGAATCCGTCCTGCACAGCCTGCGCATACCGGCCGAGAAATGGACTGTCTCATGATCCCCGATCGCTGGTTCCGGACCGTACCGGACTCCTCCACCCTGTCGCACAGCCGAATCCTGTCCCGGGTGCTGGTGCCGCTGGCCCGGCTCGACGAGCAGATCGCCGATTACGAGGCCATGCAGGGATGCCGCGCCGATCTGCGCATGCCGATCCCGGACTTCGGCGGCCTGGAACTCGCCGCCGTCGGGGGCGTGCTGCTCATCGCGAGTGAACGCCCCTTCACCACCATGCAGAAGCGCACGCGGTTCTCGTTGATCGTCCCCGAGCTGGACCGCCAGATCGGGATCGCGACGCAGGTGGGCGCGCAGATCCTCGAGCCGGTCGAGAAAATTCTGCCGGGCCGCAGAGCCCGTCTGCGGTATCCGGGCGACGTCATCGCCGAACTCGTCGAGCACCGGCCGCTGACAGGCGAGCGGCCACACTCTCCGAGTCCGGCGACGGCGGGGCGTCGGACGATCGGCCCGAATCTCGAAGTGCCGCTGCACGAACTCCCCGCCGTCGCCCATGCCTTCGCGACGGTGATCGGATATCCGGCCAGTCCCGGATCGTCACCGCGCACGCACCACGTCCGCGTCGGCGACCTCCTCATCGCCGCCCGGACGCCGGCGCTGTGACGCCTCGACCAACTCGACATCCCCTCCCCGTCGGGTCGAATCGCATTGCCATCGGTTCGCGGCACTCGATGCGGAAAATCGTGTCAGCGGCCCCGCGCCCGGATCCGATGCCCGGGCAGCGGCCGTAGGCACAGGGCCGGCCGATCCGCGGCACCCGTCGGGCAAAGCCCGAAGATCGACAATCCGGACATCAACTGGACTCGATGAACTGCGCATCACCCCCCGGGCGTGCGCAGCGAGGCACTCGCGGACCGGGCCCGCGATCTCTCCACGCAAACTAGTAGATGTTTTTACCATCCAGATGTTAACATCATCTTAGCTGTGGTTGCAGCCCCTTCGCCGCAGACTTGGGGCTGCGGCCGCGGCCCGTTCGATCAGGAGTTATCACCGCCGTGGAGACAACCGGCGACACACAAGCCGATCCGACATGGGAGATCCGGCGGCTGTACGCAGCCGCGGCGATTTCCCATTCCCCGCGTCGCACGAACTCGAGATGCCATGGGCATCCAGATGTTGATATCATCCGAGTTCGGATACGCCATCGACCACGGAAGTTGTCATGAGTACCACGGTTCGATCACGAGAACGGGCACGCACCGCAGCCGATGTGCTTGCCGACGCACGCTGCGTGATGGGGACGCCGAGACGACCGGCCGCGCGGCTGCGCTCGATCGGACTCGATGACGCCGCGACGCCGGGGAGCGCCGCGGGAATCGACGCGGCGTTGCCGGCAGCACTGGTATTCGGGGCCGCCAAGGCGGCCGGTTCGAGCAGCACCGGGGAGTGCCGCGCCGAGGCCGCTGCCGTGGGACTGCTGTGCGATTTCTCCGCGCTGCACGAACAGCCACCGGCCGCCGGCGGGGACGGCCCGTCGGCCGAGCACGCCGCGGACTCGCACGCTCGCGACATGGTTCTGACCCGGGTGGTCAACGAGTTGGTCGGACGGCCCAGCAGTACCGTCGTGGCCCGCGTGCTGGCCGCCCTGTCGAACGACCCGGACAGGGCGGCGCAGCAGGCTGCCGTCGAGACCGCCGAGGACGGCACGCCCGCGTCCGCGGCGCGTTCGGCGGCCGTGCTGATGTCGTGTGCCTGCGAGATGGGAGCCATCGCCGCCCACGCCACCGCCGCCGACCGCGCGACGCTTGCCGGCTTCGGGCACCACATCGGACTGGGGTTCCAGCTGACCCAGGACCTGCTCGGAATCTGGGGCAACCCCAGTGTCACCGGACGACCGATGTACGGGGACATCGCGGATCGGGTCGAGTCGCCACCCATCACCGTTGCGCTGCAAGCCGATTCACCGGTCGCGCGAGAGCTCTGCGAGCTCTACGCTGGAGAGTGTAACGATACTTCCACACTGCATCGGATGGCGTGCATGATCGAACTAGCCGGCGGCCGCAGTTGGGCCAATCGTCAACTCGACCACCACCTGACGACGGCCCGGGAATGTCTCTCGGCGCTGTCGCCCAGCGCCGATACCGAAGACCTGGCCTTGCTGACGGGGATGATCGCCGGCAGGGCGTCATGAGTGAGCGAGGCGACCTCGATCGGATCCCCGTGGCGCCGGGAGCATTACCGTTCTTCGGCCACGGATTACGGTTGCTCGCCGACCCGCTCGGCTTCATCTCCTCACTCGGCGGGAAGAACGCACTGAGCCGAATCCGGCTGGGCCCGTTGACCATCGTGATGGTGTGCGACCCGGACACCAGTCGCAGCGTGCTGCTGGACGATAGGACCTTCGATCGCGGCGGCCCCCTCTACGACCGCTCCCGCGAATTCGCCGGTAACGGCCTGGGCACCTGCACGCACAGCGCGCATCGCCGCCAGCGGCGACTGTGCCAGCCGGCCTTCGCGGCCGATCGCCTGCCCGGATACGCGCAGGCCATGACCGCCTCGATCGATGAGGTCCTGGCATCGTGGTCGCCCGGGCAGACCATCGATGTGAGCGCGGAGATGTCCAAGCTGACGGTCCGGGTCGCGGTCCGCACGATGTTCTCGTCCTCGTTCCCGGCCCACCTGGTGGATCAGGTGGCCGACGACTTCGCGGTGATCGCCAAGACGATGTTCCGGCGAATGGTGATGCCGCCCATCGTGAACCGGATGCCCACCCCGGGCAACCGGCGCTACTACGGTGCACGGCAGCGGCTGCGCGCGGTGGCCGCCGACCTGATCGCGCAGCGCCGGACCGATCCGCACGATCAGTCGGACCTGTTGTCCGCGTTGATGCGGGCCCGCGATACCGACGCGGGCGACGACGCCGGTCTGCACGACGAGGAACTCGTCGACCAGGTGTTCACGTTCCTGTTCGCCGGGGCCGAGACGAGCGCGAGCACGCTCGCCTGGGCCCTGTATCTGCTGTCGCAACACCCGCAGGCGCGCAGTCAGGTCAACAGTGAGGTGGACCAGCACCTCACCGCGGCAACGGCATCGGCGAGCGACCTGCCGAACATGCCCACCCTGGACCTGGTCCTGCGGGAAGCGCTGCGACTGTATCCGGCGGGCTGGCTGCTGACCAGGGTCGTCTCGGCCACCACCCAACTCGACGGAGTCACCATCCCCGCGGGGACCATCGTCGCGGTGAGCCCGCACCTCATTCACCGCCGCGCGGACCTCTACGCCGACCCCGGCGAATTCGCGCCCGAGCGCTGGCACTCCACCACCGCGGGCATCACCACCTACATCCCGTTCGGTGCGGGCGCCCGGCGGTGCATCGGCGATCAGTTCGGCCTGTTGGAGGCGGGCCTGGCGCTGGCGACCATCACGGCTCGATGGGACCTGACCCCGGTGTCCACGCGGCCGGTATCGGTGTCGCTGGAACATCTTCCCGCACCGAAGAATCTGATGATGACGCTGACACCGAGAGCACACTCCAGCACCGCGGCGTCGGCATAGCCATGGCCACGCACGAAGCGACATTCGCCGGACGGTCCCCCGCGATCCTGCCCGTGAATTGGCTGCGCGAGGCGCGGATCTGCTGGTCGTTCACCCGGCGTGATCTCAGCGCGACCGTGATCCCCGCGACCATATTCGCCATCGCCGCGTGGGCGCACACCGGACACCAGGCGCTGTCGCTGCTGGTCGTCGCGGTGAAGTGCCTGGTCTACTTCTGGCTGTACATCTACACCTTCAACCTGTCCAACCAGCTGATCGGTATCGAGGAGGACAGGCTCAACAAGCCCGAACGGCCGCTGGTCACCGGGCTGGTGACGCCGCGGGGAGCGTGGTGGCGCCTGGCGATCGTGACGGCCTTGTTCCTCGCGGCCGGCGCCGCCCTCGGAGTGCTCTGGTGGACCCTGCTGTGGGTCGCGGCGTGGGTATTCCACAACCATCTGGGCGGTGCGCGCCGCTTCTGGGGCAAGAACGCCGCCATGGTCGCCGGCACCATCGCCCAGCTCGCGGCCGCCTGGCAGATAGTGACGCCCCTGAGTACCCCGGCCTGGACATGGATTCTGGCGATCGCCGTCCCGCTCGGTCTGCTGGTGTCCCTCCAGGACCTGCGAGACGTCCAGGGCGACCTCGCGATCGGCCGCCGCACCGCCGTCACGGTATTCGGCGACCGCGCCTGCCGATATGTTTTCGCCGTCGCGTTCGCCGTCTACCCGTTCGGCCTGTACGCGCTGCTGTACCGGCACACCATCTGGCCGGCCGTGGCCCTCGGGGGCGTGTGTGCCGCGGTCGCGTTCACCATCGCCTATCGCGTCGTCGCGATGCGCACTCCCCGGGCCGACCACAGAACTTACATGCTCTACACCTACTGGTATTGCCTCACGCTGGCCAGCGCCGTCGCCGCCCTGGCGCACCACTCGCACATGCACACATGACACGGCCGCTCGAGCGGCGCGCTGGCGGGCCGGGGAAGCACGGGATGGCAGGATGAGATGACCTGCCCGAACGACAGGAGAACAAAGACAAACCATGGCTCGATTGACGAGAGCGGAACAGCAGGAGATCACCCGCCAACGGGTACTCACCGCGGCGAAAACGGAATTCGCACAGCGCGGATTCCGTGCCGCCACCGTCGACGGTATCGCCGAGAGAGCCGAACTGACCCGCGGCGCCGTGTATTCCAACTTCCCGGGAAAGCGAGCCCTGTACTTCGCCGTCCTCGCGCGCGAGGCCGAACAGGCGCCCCCTCCTTCCGGCCGGCACAACGGGCACAGCCCCAGTGCGGCATTGGGCATGTTCGCGCGCACCTGGGTTCAGGGCCTGCCGCGGATCACCGATTACCATTACGATTCCGACAACAAATTCCTCTCACCGGCGCTGAGCCTCGAGTTCATCCCGGAGATCATGATCGATGAGCGCGTGCGCCGCTGCTTCGCCCAGCTCATCTCCCTCGACGCGATCCTGCTCGCCGCGACCCTGGACGAACTCGATCCCCAGCACTCCCCCACCCGGTCGCTGCGCATCGCGGAGGCCGTGCTGACCATCCTCTACGGCGCGACCCAGCTCTCGTTCGCCGCGCCCGGAGCGACCGACCCCGACCATGTCATCGCGCTGTGCGAGCACGTCGCGCACCTCGAAGGCGAGCCGGTCGCGCCGCCCGCGCCGCGAGCGACCGCCGCATCGGTCACCACCGTCGACGAGCCCTGGTCCCCGCCCGCGGCGATCGACCGGCTGCACAACAAGCCCGCCCGCACCGGCTCAGGCATCGTCTCCGTCCTGGGCATGAACCGCATCTCCGCCATCCGCGAGATCCTGCGCGCGAGCCCGCAGGAGCATCGGCTCACCCTCGTGATAGTCACCAACGATCCCGCCGAACTCGCCCCTCTGGCCCGGCTGGCGATCGCCGACTTCAGCCGATCCCTGCGCCACGCCTTCCCCGCCCGGGCGATTCCCGATATCCAGATCATCGTCGACGAAGCGGGCGCGACCGCCGCGGCGTGCGGACTCGACCGCGTCACCGACGACACCGAATTCACCATCGCCACCGGTACGAACCGCATCACCGCCAGGGCCGAGGGCCCGGGAGCGTTTCGCGCCGTCGCCGAGCACGCGAACCAGCGGTCGACGTCGTTGCAGCGCTAGCGTTCCCGCTGCGGCGCACCGCAGTTGAGTCATTGGCTGTTCAGATTTACTGCAACAAAAAGGGTTTCACTGTCGCACCCGGGGAAGCGCATTCTCGGGCGGGGTCGGCACGTGGCCGGTTTTCGTAAGTCCAAGTGGCCCATATCCGCAAGCTCGAATCCATGTGCCTTTGGGACAAAAAGTTGCTAATTTCGGACAATGGATTCGTTCCGCCTCCCGCCAGGCGTTCTGCCCCACAGCACAGCCAGTGTGCAGATGATGGTCAACGCTGGACAGGCACACGGCCTGACCGAAACGTTGATGCTGGATGGCGCCGGAATAACCTCGGACGAGCTAGCCGATGAGAATACGCTGATCTGGCCGTATCAGGAATTCACGGTCGCGCGAAACCTGTTGTCCCAGCTCGGGGACCGGCCCGGACTGGGCGCGCAGACCTCTGCGCAGGCCACCATCGGCAAGGGCGGGGTGGTCATCCTGGCCGGGCTGGTCAGCCAGACGGTCGGCGACATTCTCGTGCTCGCGACCCGCTACCAGGAACTGCTATCCGTCGTCGCGCCCTACACCTGGGAGGAGAATGATGACGAGTTCATGATGGTGGTCCACGGTGAAGGAGTTCCCGAGGATGTGCGCTCGTACTTCGTCGAACGCGAAATCGGCTCCGTCCTCGGCGCTCGCGAGATGCTGAATCTGGATCTTCCTGTCGTGGGCATCGAGATGCAGATCCCCGCCGACCGCGGTGAGCAGCTGGCGCGCATCCCCCCGTACGACCGGTATCGGCTCGCCTTCGAGCGGCCCCGCAACATGCTGATCTTTCCCCGCTCATTTCTGAAACAGCCCATGCCGCATGCGGATGCGGGCACGGCCGCGGCTCTCGAACGGCAGTGCCAGGAGGCGCTGCGCCAGCTCCGGGAAACCGGCCGCACGCTCACCACGACGGTCCGCGAGCGCCTGCTGAACGACCGAGGGCAGATGCCGACGATGACGCAGGTGGCCGCGGAACTGCATATGACGGTCCGCACCCTGCGACGCCGATTGACCGCCGAGGGCACCAACTTCCGCAGTCTGCTCAACAACGTTCGCGAGATCAAGGCCGCCGAACTGCTCCGCACGACGGCCACGGTCGAGGACGTGGCCCGCCGCCTCGGCTACGCCGAAACCGCCAACTTCACACACGCTTTCACCCGCTGGCGAGGCATGTCGCCGCGTGCGTACCGGCAATCGGCGCCGCGCAAGTAGTCCGGCCGGACGATCGCCCGAATCAGTTGCCGCGTACGGACTCTCGATCCGTGATCAGCTCCGGGTGGAACGTGGTCACCATCCGGCGGATCCCCTCGCGCCAGCCGACGGTCGTGTCCCCGATGAGTTCGCGCAGCCGGGACGCGTCGGTCGGATTACCGCGCAGCGCATGGGAACTCTCGTCGAATACGGGTTCCTTGCCGACCAGCGAACCGAGGTACTCACACCACTCCTGCAGGCTGACGATCTGCTCGCCGCACCAGTTGACCGTCGTGGCCGGGACCGACGCCGCCGCGAGCAGCTTCGGGATGGTCGCGATGATGTCGTCCTCGTGGATCGGGTTGTAGCGAGCCGGGCCGCCGGGCGGAACCGGGATCGGGATGCCGGCCAGGATCATCTCCATGTGGTAGAACGGCCATCCGCCGTGGTCGCCGTACGGGACGTTGAGCCGGGCGATGATGGTGGGCAGGTCGAGCGCCCGCGCCATCGTGCGCGCGACGACCTCCCCGGCGATCTTGGAAATCGAGTAGGTCGGGAACATGGGTTTGTGGTTGTCGCCGAGGGCGGCCCGCTCGGTCCGGGGTTCGTCGCCCGGCGGGTCGTAGACCGCGGCGGACGAACAGTGCAGGAAGGCTTTCGCGCTCCGGCAGTGCGCCATCAGCAGGCCCACGGACTCGGCGTTGGCGCCCAGATCCTTGTCCCAGTCACCACTCTTGGCGACGGCCAGGTTGAGCACGTAGTCGAAGTCGGTCGGCAGTCCGGCGAACTCTCCGGTCGCCAGATCGACTGTCTCGCACCGCACCCCGGCCTTGTCGAGGACCGCACGGGCCGCGGTGTCGCTGAACCGGGCGATCCCCCACACTTCGTTGTCGACCGCAAGGGCCCGGGCGATGGGGGTGGCGACCTGTCCGGTCGGACCGGTGATCAGGATCTTGGAGTCACGCATCCGCTGATGGTAAACGACCGACCGGCACGTTCCACCCGGAATCATTCACCTGTGACCACCGCGCGGCGAGGAACGATCCCGTGCTGGGCGCTCGACTAACTGCGAAGTGCCACAAGGCCCTAGGATCGAGTATGGCGACCCCGACGGGTCCGGAACGGAGGCAGTGCTGTGGGCGACAACGAGGAAATCGCACTCGATCTCGGTCTTGATCGGGCCCACGGTGCCCGCATCTACGACTACATCCTGGGCGGCAAGGACTATTACGACCTCGACCGCGCGGCGGGCGAGGAATCACTTCGGGCGTGGCCCGCGCTGCGGGTCCGCATGCGGGCCAACCGTGAATTCATGCACCGGGCGGCCCGGTTCCTGGCCGCCGAGCGCGGCATTCGCCAGTTCCTCGATATCGGCACCGGCATCCCCACCCGGCCCAACCTGCACGAGGTGGTCCAGGCGATCGCGCCCGAGACGCGAATCGTGTACGCGGACAACGATCCGATCGTGCTGGCCCACGCCAGGGCATTGATGTCCAGCACCCAGCAGGGGCGCACCACCTACATCAACGCCGACATGCGTGAGCCCGAATCGATTCTCGCCGCACCGCAACTGCGCGAGACGCTCGACCTCGACGAGCCCGTCGGGCTGCTGCTCATCGCGATGCTGCACTTCATCGAGGACGACCAGGAGGCATTGCGGGTCGTCCGCCAGGTGATCGACGCGCTGCCCTCCGGCAGTTACTTCGCCACGACGATAGCCACCGACGACTTCGATCCCGAACCGCTGGCCAAGGTCCGCGATCTGTACCACGCACACGGCGAAACGCTCGAGTGGCGCACCAAAGCGCAAGCGCAAGAGTTCTTCACGGGCCTGGAACTCGAGGAGCCGGGCCTGGTGCAGATGCACAAGTGGCGTCCCGACTCCAGCAACGAGGGCATCGCGGACTCCGACATCGCGATGTACGCAGCGGTCGCCCGCATACCCTGACCGGAACGAAACACGGTGTGTAGCTCGGTGACCGGCGCGACTGCCGGCCACCGAGGCTACCGTTAACTACTGACTCGACGCTTTACTGGTGTCGAACAGAGTCATCCAGAACTCGCGCTGCACGGCGTCCCACAGATCCTGATGCTGCGGCAGCGCCTCACGCGCGTCGGCGAGATCCAGCGAGCGGATATCCCCGGAGAACACGATGGTCCCCGGCTGTGCGAGCGGCAGGAGCTTGCCGGGCCATTCGACCGCGGGACTGCAGTCGCCGAGCAACATTACGCGCTGTATCCACGGCCGCTGGCGAATCAGACTCCAGTCCGCCATCTTCCTGCCATCGGCAGTCGTCGTCGTGCGCAGGCCTTTTCGCTTCACTACCGCCCTCTTTGCCGCTCGCGGTTCCCGATGCCGGGGGACACGACACCCCGGCATCGGGAAGATTCGAACGCACTATCCGTGATCACCTGACACACAGGAGCATTCGCTCCGAGATCGGCGGCAGGCAGGGGCGCTCTCCGGGCAGACGCTGCGTCGATCGCTCGTTCAACGAGGCTTCTCATGCTCGTCTCCTCCTGTCGCGGAACGCAATTGACTGCCTGCGGTACAGACCTCGAGTCAGGCGTCTCGGTTGTCGGACAGTGTTCCAGACACAGCACGCATATGCAACGGCACCTGCGAATGAACATACAGTCGCAGATGCAAACGCAGATCCATCTGCACGTGCGTTTGCATGTACAGTGGTACTGAGAGTCTCAGTAATCGGCAGGAAGTGTGTGAGTGTGATGTCCGACAGCGCTGCCCCGCGCGCGACGACCCAGGACGAGATCGGTTGGCGCAAGAGCTCGTACAGCGGTCCGCATGGCAATTGTGTTGAGTTGGCAGGCCTTTCGCGCGATCACATAGCGATGCGAAACTCTCGCGATCCCGATGGCCCGGTCTTGTCCTGCACTCGTGCGGAATTCGCCGCGTTGGTGCGAGACATCAAGGACGGCGGCCTGGACGGGCTGATGCTGTAGGGTGTCCCGCGGTGGTGCACCCACAGGGCTGCAGATTCTGTACAGCATGGGAGTGACTCGATGACAGGCGGTGCGGTAGTTCAGCCGTCCGCCGAACGTGGTCCGACAGTTCTACGGATCGCGCTCGGTGGCCAATTACGCAAACTCCGTGAGGAACGCGAGATCACCCGCCAGGCCGCGGGCGACGCGCTGCGCGCATCCGAGACCAAGATCACGCGGCTCGAACTCGGTCAGACCGGGTTCAAGGAACGCGACATGCAGGACCTGCTCACGCTGTACGGCGTGGACGACCCCGAGGAGCGCGAACGCTTCCTCGGGCTGGCTCGTCAGGCCAGCCTGCCCGGCTGGTGGCATCGCTACACCGACCTGCTGCCCTCCTGGTTCGAGACCTACGTCGGTCTGGAACAGGCCGCCTTCGGCATCCGCATCTACGAAACCCAGTACATCCCCGGCCTTTTCCAGACCGCGGACTACTCCCGATACATCTTCGGACTGGACTCGCGGGAAGAAGCGCAACGTCTGGTGGACATGCGAATGCGCCGGCAGCGCATACTCACCCGCGAGCCGAGCCCGCCGACGGTATGGGCCGTGATCGATGAGCATGTGCTGCGAAGACAGCCACGGGACCCGCGAGTGGCCCGAGACCAGCTGGCACATCTGCTCGAACTGACCGAACTGCCCAACATCACCATCCAGGTACTCCCCGAGACCTCCGGCCCCACTCCCGCCGAGGGCGGCTCGTTCACCATGCTGCGCTTCCCCGAACCGGAACTGCCCGACGTGGTCTATCTCGAACAACTCACCGGCGCACTCTATCTCGACAAGAGACAGGATCTGCTGCGCTACCGGGCGCTGATGGACACCCTGTGCGCGGCCTACGCCCGGCCGCCGGAACAGACCGCCGACTTCCTGCAGAAGCTGCTCAACGACCGCTCCTAGCCCGTCGTTCCCCCTGGTCCGGGGGCGACCTACGGGCGGAACGACGCCCCTCCGTCGCGAACGTGCATGATGGTCCTTGTCTCGGTCCGGCGGAAGCCATGACCGGTTTTGTTGACGGAGGAGCAGCTCGATGTCGATCGCTATCACCGAAGACCATGTCACGCTTGCCGATACGGCCGCGAAGTTCCTGCTCAGGCGGGAGGCGCGGGCTGCGGGGCGGGCGCTACTGGAGGCCGAGACCGAGACGCTGCCACGGTTCTGGGACGAGGTGCCCGGCCTGGGCTGGCTGGGCCTGCACCTCCCGGAGGAGTACGGCGGGTCGGGGTACACGCTGGAGGAGCTGGTGCTCGTCGTGGCGGAGCTGGGCGGCGCGATCGCACCCGGTCCGTTCGTGCCGACGGTGATCGCGAGTGCGTTCATTTCCGTTGCGGCCGAACAGATTACGCGGGAGAAGCTGCTGCCCGGCCTCGCCGACGGTTCGACGGCGGCGGCTGTGGCCACCACCCCGGGCCTGAGCCTCGACGACGGCACGGCGACCGGTTCGGTGGTGGTACTCGGCGGCGGGCTGGCCGGACTGCTGGTGCTCACGGCCGGGGACGATGTCGCGATCGTCGAACTCGGCGACGGCGTGCGAGTGACGACGCCGCGGAATCTGGACCCGACCCGCCGCTCGGCGCGCATCACCCTCGATCACGCGCCCGCGACCGTGGTGCCGGGCGCCGCGCGCACGCTGCTGGATCTCCAGCGCGTGATCCTGGCGGCCGAGGTGGCCGGCGTCGCCGCCGAGGCGACCCGGCTGGCCGCCGAATACGCCAAGACCCGCATCCAGTTCGGCCGTCCGATCGCCATGTACCAGGCGGTGAAGCACCACTGCGCCAATATGGCCGTGGTCACCGAAACGGCCGCCTCGGCGGTCTGGGACGCCGCGCGGGCCGCCCGCACCGGTGGCGATCAGCTCTCCTACGCCGCGGCCGTCGCGGCCGTGATCGCCGCTCCCGCAGCCGATTTCTGCGCCAACCACATGACCCAGGTGCACGGCGGCATCGCCATCACCTGGGAGCACGACGCACACCTGTTCATGCGGCGCGCCACGGCGCTGCGGCATGTGCTGGCGCCCGACCGCGCGTCCACCGATCTGGTCGACCTGGTACGCCAGGGTGTTTCGCGGGCCAAGGCCGTCGAATTGCCGCCCGAGGCCGAGGCCGTGCGTACGCGGGTGCGTGAATTCGCCCGCGGCCTCGCCGAGCTTCCCGCGGCCGATCAGCGCACCAGACTGATCGAGTCCGGGTACGTGATGCCGCACTGGCCCGAACCTTTCGGCCGCGGCGCGGGGGCGATCGAGCAGTTGGTGATCGAGCAGGAGTTCACCGCGGCCGGGGTGACGCGCCCGTCCTACGGCATCACGGCGTGGAACGTGCTCACCATCATCCAGCACGGCACTCCGGACCAGCTCGAGCGCTGGGTGCGGCCCGCGCTGGACCAGGAGGTCGTGTGGTGCCAGCTGTTCAGCGAGCCGGAGGCGGGTTCGGACGCCGCGGGCATCAAGACCCGCGCGACCCGCGTGGACGGCGGCTGGCTGATCAACGGCCAGAAGGTGTGGACCTCCGGCGCCCACGTCGCGGGGATGGGCTTCGCCACCGTGCGCACCGATCCCGACGTGCCCAAGCACCAGGGCATCACCATGATGGCGATCGATATGCACGCGCCGGGCGTGCAGGTTCGCCCACTGAAAATGGCTTCGGGGAATTCGGAATTCAACGAGGTGTTCCTCACCGACGTGTTCGTGCCCGACCAGGACGTCGTCGGCACGGTGAACGGCGGTTGGTCGGTCGCGCGCGCCACGCTCGGTAACGAGAGCGTGAGCATCGGCAGCGGCGGCGCGGGGGTCATGACCTTCCCGGGCGCCGCGCTGGTCCCGCTGTTCGACGCCGCGCCCGAGCGCCTGACCGGCGGCGCCGCGCGCATCGGCCGCTACATCGCCGACCACCAGGCCGTCGAACTGCTCAACCTGCGCGCGGCCGGGCGCGCCGTCGCGGGCGGCGGGCCGGGTCCCGAGGGCGCGATGACCAAACTCATCGTGTCGGAACTCGGCCACGAGTCGTCGGCCATCGTCTCCGAACTCCTCGCCGAGGACGCGTTGTTCATGGACGGCTTCGCCGCGACGGGCAACATGATGGTGCTCATGCACCGCGCGATGTCGATCGCCGGTGGCACCTCGGAGATCAAGCGCAATCAGATCGGTGAGCGCATCCTCGGCCTGCCCCGCGACCCACTGCTGCAATAGCGGTCGACATCCGTTGTGCCGCCGCACGATCCCGCGGCGCCTCGCCCTCCGGCGCATATCTTCCAAACTTGAAATATTGCGAGATTGGAAGTTTTGCTCGACCATGGAGGCATGACGCCGCAGGGGTTGCGAGAGCGCAAGAAACAGGCGACTCGCGCGGCGCTGAGCCAGGCCGCTTGGGCGATGATGCTGGAGCAGGGCCTGAAGGCGGTGAGTCCGGAGAGCGTCGCCGAGATCGTCGGCGTGTCCGGACGTACCTTTCGCAACTACTTCTTCTCGGTGGAGGAGGCCATCGTCGAGGCCGCGGTCCGGCACGTCGAGTCGGTCGCCGACGCGGTGCGTGCCCGGCCCGCGGACGAGCCGGTGTGGGACGCGCTCGCCGCGGTCCTGCCCGATATGGTCGCGACGATGGTGAGCAGCCGCGAGGACGTGGCGACGCTGTCGCGGGCCGGGCGCGAGAATCCGGCCATCCTGGCCGCGCACCTGACCACGATCGACCGCATCGCGCGGCAGTTGACCGAGGCGATCGCCGAGCGCATGGGCACCGATCCCGAGCAGGATATGTCGACCCGGTTGCTGGCCGCCGCGGCCGGGGTGACGATGCGGACGTCGCTGGAGGTGTGGTCCGCGGGCGACGGTTCGACCAGCCTGTCCGACGTGGTCCGGGCCGCTCTCGCGCAGTTGCGCAGCGGAGTTCCGCAGGGCGGCATCGCCGAAACGGGCTGAAGCCCCGATACCTCGCGGGCGGGAGGCCCGTTCGCATATTGATCGGATATGAGTAATCGCTGATAGTGAGGAAGATCGATGACCAGTACCGTGCACGCTGCTCCGCGGTTGCCGTTCGACCGCCCCAACGCATTGGAAGTGGCGCCCGAGTACGCGGCCTTGCGCGAACAATCGCCGGTGACCCGGGTGACCAGTCCCGCAGGGGATCCGGCCTGGCTGGTGACGGGGTACGCGGAGGTCAGGCAGATCTTCGGAGACGCCCGCTTCGGTCGTCGACATCCCACGCCGGAGACGGCGGCCAGGGTGTCGGAGGCCGCCATCGCGGGTGGCTCCCTGGGTGATTACAACACCGAGACGCGGGACCACCAGCGGCTGCGCAAGATGCTCGTGCCCGCGTTCTCCGCGCGGCGGATGATGCGGCTCACCGAGCGGATCCAGGAGTTGACCGCGCACTGCCTCGACGACATGCAGAAGTTGCGCGACGCCGATCCGGACGAGCCCGTGGACCTGAACAAGGTGCTGGCATTTCCGTTGCCGGCCTTGGTGATCAGCGAACTGCTCGGGGTGCCGCCGGAGGACCGCACCCTGTTCGGTGAGCTGTCCAAGCGGATGACCGCGATGTACGACGGCGCGGACGCGTGGGCGGCGCGGTCCGAACTCGAGGCGTACACCGCCGGGCTGGCCGCGGCCAAACGCGTTAACCCGGGCCCGGACGTGATCTCCGACGTCGTCGCCATGCAGGAGGAGGACCCGACCTTCACCGACTTCGAGGCGGCCCGGCTGGCGGCGGGCCTGTTGTTCGCCGGACACGAGACCACTTCCGGCCGAATCAGTTTCGGCGTGCTGTGGCTGCTGTCGGATCCGAACCGGCGGGCGGCGTTCGTAGCCGATCCCGACGGGCAGGTCCAGCCCACGGTGGAGGAGATCCTGCGGCTGGCCGCGCCGTCGGCGGGCCCGGGCCTGCTGCGGTACGCGCGTGAGGACGTCCAGGTCGGCGGGGTCACCATCGCCGCCGGTGACCTGGTCCTGCTCAATACCGACGCCGCCAATCGCGACGAGTCGGTCTACACCGATCCGCGGGAATTCCGGGTCGATCGTAAGCCCAACGCCCACTTGACATTCGGCCACGGGATGCACGCGTGCATCGGCGCCAACCTCGCGCGGACCGAGCTGCGGACCGTATTCCCCGCGCTGTTCCACCGGTTCCCCGGCCTGCGCCTGGCCGCGGACGTGAACGAACTCGAGATCCAGACCCATCTGGTCACCGGCGGCGTCGACCGGGTTCCCGTCCTGTGGTGAACGCGAGAACTTTATTCTCGCATTAGAGAGTTTCATATTCACTCGAGGCATACGATCGGAGGCGCGGGGGTAGACGCGACGAGCGAGGTTCGAATGGCATCAACCACCTATCGGGTTGTCCAGTGGACGACGGGCAATGTCGGCATGAGTTCCGTGCGGGCACTGGCCGCACATCCGAACCTCGAACTCGTCGGCTGCTTCGCCTGGTCGCCGGACAAGGCCGGCCGGGACGTCGGCGAACTGTCCGGAGGTGAGCCGGTGGGCGTACTGGCGACCGGCGATGTCGACGCGCTGCTCGCCCTGAAACCCGACTGCGTGGTCTACAACCCGATGTGGTCGAACGTCGACGAACTGGTGCGGATTCTGTCCTCGGGGGCGAACGTCGTGTCCTCGGCGTCCTTCATCACCGGGCACAACCTGAAAGACGCTGAGCGCGAACGTATTCAGCAGGCATGCCGACTCGGCGGGTCGACCATGTTCGGCTCGGGCGTGAGCCCCGGCTTCGCCGAACTGCTGGCGATCGTCGCGGCCACCGCGTGCGACCGGGTGGACCGGATCACCATCGCCGAATCGGCCGACACCACCTTCTACGACTCACCGGACACCGAGCGGCCGGTGGGTTTCGGGCGCCGGATCGATGATCCCGAACTCGCCGGGGCCGCCGAGCAGGGCACCGCGGTATTCGCCGAGGCCGTCAGGCTGCTCGCCGACGCGCTGGGCGTCGAACTCGACGAGATCCGCTGCGTCCCGGAATACGCCCAGACCACCGAGGATCTCGATCTCGGCTCCTGGATCATCGAAAAGGGCTGCGTCGCAGGCGTATATATCAGCTGGCAGGGCCGCGTCGGGGATGCGACGGTGGTCGAACTCACCCTGCGCTGGCGCAAGGGCCAGACCCTGGACCCGGATTGGAAACTCGACGGCGACGGCTGGAAGATCACCATCGACGGCCGCCCCACCGTGAACATGACGGTCGGCTTCGCCCCGCCACCGGATTTCCAGGCCAGCACGATCGCCGAGTTCATGGTCCTCGGGCACATCATGACCGCGATGCCGCCCATCCACGCCATTCCCGCGGTGGTCGCGGCCGCCCCGGGCATCGCGACCTACAACGATCTGCCCCTGCCGCTCCCCCGCGGCATCGCGCGAGGACCGGCCGGGATCAACTCGGTCGAAGGATGATCACGGGGATTTCCCGGTCGGTCCACGTCTGGTAGGTGGCGAAGTCCGCGTATGCCTCGAGCAGGAGCGCCCACAGTCGTTCGCGCTCCTGCCGATTCGCGACGATGGCGTGGACCGGACGGCGGCGGCGGCCGATCTGGATGTGGGTGTCGGGGTGTGCGCGCAGGTTGTGATACCACTGCGGGTGTTTGTCGAGCCCGCCCTGGGACGCGACGACTATCGTGTCGGGGCCATCGGTGATGTAGAGCAGTGGCGCGGTGTACGTCGCGCCGGATTTCCGGCCGCGATGGTCCAGCAGGAGAGTGGGTACCGGGTTGCGGAATCCCGCGCCGATGCGCCACTTGCTTCCGATTCGCCCGCCCGTGCGCCGGAATACCCAAACCTGGGCTCTGCCCGCGTATTTCATCATCTTCGGCACCCATGGGGCGTTGAGGTGCTTCGGGGTGGTGGCTGTCATGGTCCTGCTGCTCACTCCTCGGACCGGTTCAGCAGGGCGTTGACGCCCGGCCGAACGGATTACGTATGTGTTCACTAGTCTAGACAGCAGTCCATCTCCAACCTTAAGGACCGCCCGACGCAGAGTCCGCCATCGCAACTGTCCGTGGCTCGTCCGCGAATAAGAGGCGGTCGGTCGGTATGCTCCGGGGAGCGAGTTGGGTGAGCAGTTCGAGTGAAACGCCGACGCACAAGCAGAGACCGCAGGTTCGACAGATCGTTGCCCCGTGAAAGGCCACTGATGTCCACCTCCCTGTACCGCCTTGCGAAATGGTCCTTCACGCACCGGAGGCTGGTGCTCGCCCTCTGGCTGCTGCTCGCGGTGGTCATGATCGTGCTCGGCACGGTGAGCGGGGGAAAGACCAACGACAACTTCACCATCCCGGGCACCGAATCCGAGGACGTCGCGACGCTGCTGACCGCGCGGATGCCCGCCGCCGCCGGTGGGCAGACGCAGATCGTGCTGGCCACCCACGGCAACGCGAAGATCACCGACGCCGACAATCACACCTCGATCGAGGCGATGCTCACGCAACTGAAGGCGATCCCGGGCGTCGTGACCGTCGGCGACCCGTTCCAGACCAAGACGATATCGCCGAGCGGGCAGGCGGCCATCGCGACGGTCCAGTACAAGCAGGCCCCCGCGGACGTGCCGACATCGACCCTCGACGCGGTGACGAACGCGGTGAAGTCCGCGCAGAACTCCGGCGTGCAGGTGGAGTATTCCGGCAGCGTCTATCCCGGCTGGCTCATCTCGATTTCCGAGGTGCCCGAGATCATCGGCATGATCATCGCGTTCGTCATCCTGCTGGTGACCTTCGGAGCCTTCGTCGCCGCGGGCCTGCCGATCCTCAACGCCATCATCGGGATCGTCGTGACGCTGATGGGTGTCACCGCGCTGGCATCGGTGGTCACCATCGCCTCGGCGTCGACCACCGTGGCCATGATGCTCGGGCTCTCCTGCGGCATCGACTACGCGCTGTTCATCCTGTTCCGTCATCGCAACAACCTGATGACCGATATGAGCGTCGAGGATTCGGTGCCACTGGCCGTCGGCACCGCGGGCAGTTCGGTGGTGTTCGCCGGGATCACGGTCATCGTCGCGCTGTGCGGGCTCGCCGTCGCGGGCATCCCGTTCCTCACGGTGATGGGCCTCGCGGCGGCGGCCGCGGTGCTCGTCGCGCTGCTGATCTCGCTCACCCTGCTGCCGGCGCTGCTCGGTTTCGCCGGGTGGAAGGTGGCGAAGTTCCTGCAATCCCCGCTGCGGCCCGGACGTCCCGAGGCGGTCGCCCGGCAGGCCGTGGATCGGCCGGAGCGGACTGCGGGCGCGATCTGGGCGCGGTTCGTCGTGCGGTGGCGCATCCCCGTTCTCATACTGGGTGTGGCGCTGCTCGCCGTGATCGCCTCGCCCGCGCTGGACATGAACCTCGGCCTGCCCAGTGGCTCGTCCAAACCGACCTCCGACACCCAGCGCCGGGCCTACGACATCATCGCCGACAACTTCGGTCCGGGATACAACGGGCCGCTGCTGGTGGTCGTCGACAATGTCGGCAACCCCGACGACCTCACACCGATCACGCAGGCGCTGAACAAACTTCCCGACGTCGCGGCCGTACTTCCCGGCACCGGCAGCGGCACGCTGCAGACCATCCAGGTCGTTCCCCAATCCGGCCCGAACGACCCGAAAACGGCCGACCTCGTGCATTCGATCCGCGACAACCGCGCCACGATCGAAGGTTCCACCGGCACACGCATTCTGGTGGGCGGGTCGACCGCGTCCAACATCGACGTCTCGGGCAAGTTGTCTTCGGCGCTGCCGGTTTTCCTGGTCGTGGTCGTCGGGCTCGCGTTCATTCTGCTGACCTTCGCCTTCCGCACCATCTGGGTGCCGATCAAGTCCATCATCGGCTTCCTGCTCTCGGTCGGCGCGGCGTTCGGCGCGGAGGTGGCGCTGTTCCAATGGGGCTGGGGCGAACATATCTTCGGCATCGCGCCGAGCGAGATCATCAGCTTCCTGCCGATCATCATGCTCGGCATCATCTTCGGATTGTCCAGCGACTACGAGGTTTTCGTCGTCTCCCGGATCAAGGAGGACTTCACCAAGAACGGGGACGCGCGCACCGCGGTCGAGCGCGGCACCGGCTACTCCGCGCGCGTGGTCACCGCGGCCGCACTGATCATGTTCTCGATCTTCGTCGCCTTCATGATCAACAAGGATCCGACGATCAAGGCGATCGGCTTCGGCTTCGCGGTCGGCGTCCTGCTCGACGCTTTCGTCGTGCGGCTCACACTCGTCCCCGCCGTCATGGCGATCGCCGACCGCCAATTCTGGTACCACCCACAATGGTTCAGCAAATACGTCCCCGACCCCGATATCGAGGGCGAGCGCCTGGAACAGAGCCTGGGCGTCGCGGGCGAAGCTGCGGGCGAACAAGAAGAGCCGCTGCCACGCGCGACACGCTGACCACGGACGGTCCCCCCGCACCGCAACTGGCCTCAGCTGCCACGGAGCGTGAGAGCCTCGGGCGCGGCGGGGACGACGCCGGACATGGTCGGGTAGTACTCGGGTGTGGTTGTGCCGGTGAGGAAATCGCTGGACCAGCCCAGGGCCAGGGCGTGCAGGGTGGCGACGTCGGCCGCAAGCGGATAGCCGCAGACGGTTTCGCCGAGCACGTCGGAGCTGGGACCTTCCGCGTCGGTGTGCACGCCGGTGGGCAGGAGTACGCCGAGGAACGGGCGGTGCAGGTCGGACCGTAATGCGGCGGTGCCGAGACCGAGGCTGTTGCACGGTTCGGGCGGGGCCGAAATCGCCAGCACAGGAAGAGGAGTGGCGGAAATTCCGGTCAAGGCGTGGTGGAAATTGTCGCCGAGGAACGAGGGCACCGGGTCCAGCAGAATCAGTCCGCGCAGTGCGGACCATCCCTGTGGTGCTGTCGTTCTCAGCCGGTTCGCCACGAAGGCGACCGCCTCGGCTCCGGCGGAGTGCCCGACGAATACGAACGATCGGGGCATGGCGGGGGCGGCGTGGTGTGCGCTGCGGGCCGCTTCAGCAAGGCTGCGGGCCAGCGGACCCTCGGGGTCGCTCGCCCCGCCGAACAGGTCGGCGATGTTGTCGAGGAAACCGGTGTTGTCGCCCAGGTTTTGCAGGGTGCATCCGGTCGGGTCGAGAAAGGGCAGGCTGGGGGCGAATACCAGATCGCCGGCGGCGGCGAAGGCCACGGCCAGATCGCCGACGTTGGCGTCGGTGCGGGCGAAGCCGTGCTGTAACCACACCAGTCCGCGTGGTGTTCCGGTGGGCAGATACCAGTCCGCGGGCTGTTCGAGAATTCTGGTGGCGCAGGGTATATCGATGACCCCGGGCAATCGCGTGGCCGCATCCACGGTGGGAGACACGGCAACCACGCAGGCGGCCAAGGCGGCGAGCGTGACACAGAGCAGTCCGCGGTGAAACATGGGAATTCCTTCGTGCGGCGGCTCAGTGCTCGCGCAGTAATGCGCCCGCACCTTCGATGCGATCCTGGATACCGTTGTCGCGCAGCGCCATCCACCAGGTCGCGGCATTGATCGCGATGACGGGCTTGCCGAGCCAGCGTTCGGCCTCGTCGGCCAGCCGCACCATGGACAGGTTGGTGCCGCACTGCAGCAGCACGTCCACCTCCGCGCTGTCGACCTCGAGCAGGCCCGCCCGCAGTTCGTCCTCGGTGACGTGGGCGATGGATACGGCCGTGGGGCAGCGCAGGCCCTTGATCGCGACGACCTCGAATCCGAGCTCGCCGAAGAATCGGATCACGTTCTCGTCGCCGACGGGCTGATACGGCGTGAGCACGCCGATTCGGCGGGCCCCGAACAGGTGCAGCGCGCGGCGGCAGGCTTCGGCGCCCGTTGCCACGCGCAGACCGGTCACATCGTGGATCTGTTTCACGAACTGCCGGTTGCCCTCCACACCGCCCCAGAAGGTTTCCGCGGACATGCCCATGACCATGTACTCGGGATCGCACGTCAGCACCCGCTCGCAGGCGGCCACGATCTCGGCCCGGATCTGCTCGAGCAGCCGCGCCATCCCGTCGTCGTCGCCCATGTTCTGATCGCGGATGTGGATGCGGCCGAAGTGCGCGGTCACGCCGGGCACGGCCATCCGGTAGAAGTCGGGCTCCACGATCGTGTTCGTGGAGGGGGCGATCACCCCGAACTTGCGTCGCCAGGCGAGCGCGTCGGTCATCGTATTCTCCTCGTGGTGTCGTGCTCACGTGCCGAACGGATTGCGCTTGCGCAGGGGTGCGACGGCGAAGCGGCCGATCACCTTCGGGGTGGTCAGCCACCGTACGTGCGCGCCGTTGCGGGCGCGGCTCACGGCGCGTTCGGCCAGCCACGGGGCGACCGTCTCCACCGGGTCCGCGAGGATGTCGAATACCTTGCGCGCCTTGGCCAGTGCCCGCGGATCGGAGTACCCGTGCGTGAGTAGATCGGTGACCACCATGCCCGGGCTCAGCAGCCCCACCGAGACGCCCGGCGGGACCTCGGCGGCCAATGCGTCGGTCAGGTAGGTGACCGCTCGTTTGGTCGCGCCGTAGGTGATCAGTCCCGGCACGCTGCGCCCGTCGCTGCCCAGGCCCTCCATATTCCACACGTGACCGTGACCGTTGGCCGCCATTCCCGTCAGGGCCACCGCGGACCCGTTGAGCACACCGAGCAGATTGGTCTCCAGCACACCGCGGGTGGCCTCGGCGGGCAACTCCCACAAGGGTTTCCGATCGTGCGAAACGCCCGCGTTGTTGATCCAGATGTCGATGTCACCGAAGCGGTCGCTCGCGGTGTCCCACAGCGTCTGCAACTGTTTGCGGTCGCTGACGTCCGCGGTGGTCACCAGGGCGTCGCCGGGCAGTTCGGCCCGAACGGCCGCGACACGTCCGGAATCCCTGCCGCACAGTGCGACTCGATGTCCACGCGCGAGCAGCGCGCGGACCATGCCGAGCCCGATACCGCGGGTGCCGCCGGTGACCACTACGGTGCTCACGCTCGCTCCAGCACGCCGTGCACGATCATCGAGAGCGAGTTGTGTTCGAAGAGTTGGTAGACCAGTGCGAGTCTGTGGCCCGCGCCCATGCCGGGCTCGGCATCCATCATGAACTCCCGCCCGGCGATGCGACGACCGTCGGTGGTGTGCAACCGCACGAAATTGGCTCGGCCGTAGGAGTTCGCGTTGCCCCACGCCCCCGGGCCCTCGTAGAAGGTGCGCACCCCGTCGCGCCTCAGCCTGCCGGCGAGATCCAGTTCCAGCACGCCCCGCAGGCCCAGGCGGCGGCGCGAAACCAGCAAATCGACCGGCTCGGTCAGCAGTTCCGCGCGCACGCCACCCAGCGGCTTCTGCGCGGCCGACCAGACGTCCAGATCGCCCGCGTAGCAGCTGTTCTGCTTGGTCGGCACGATGAACGGCACAGCGCCGCAGCGGGTCTCGTGTTCCAGGTGCCGCTGCTCGCGTTCCGGGTCGCGGGTGTACAACCCGTTGAACACCCCGACCATCGCCGGTCCCTGATACAGCACCGACGAGTAGATCTGCGTATCGCCGACGGTGTGGTTCCAGGTGTTCAGCGACACCTGCCAGCCGGGGCCGTAATAGTTGGCGTCCACGAAACCGCCGTAGGGCTGCCCGGATCCGTAGAAGTCCGGCCCGGTGTAGAGGCGGTCGGCGTCCGAGTCGCGCACGCCGAACGCGAACGGCGCGCCGAGGGCGAACCGGCCTGCCATATCGCCGCCTCCGGACAGGCCACCGTCCATGTAATAGGTGGTCTCACCGTCCGCGAACACCGAGGACCGGCGGATGTCCTCGAAGCCCCGCCAGGTGCCTTCGCCGTCGAAAAGCGAAGGACGACCGATCCATTCGCCCTCGATACGTTTCTGGAAGACGCTGGGTGAACTCATCGAATCAACTTCCCGCGCACCCGCTCGGTCTGTTCGGCGCCGATCAGCCGATCCACCTGCGCCCACACCGGATCCACCTCGGGACTGAACAGATTCGCGCGCTGGGCGGCATCGCGACTCGCCAGATCCGCCTCGACATCGGGAACTCCCTTGTCCACCAGGCCGAGCCAGTGCCGCAGATAGCCGTCCACGGTGTCGTCCAGCGCCCGGAATGCCGTCTCGGTGGCCCGGCACACGAGCATCCAGGGCGACATCAGCGCACGCTGCCGGGGCCCGATCGCCGCGGGCGAGAGGCCATCCATCGCCCAGGCCTCCGCCAGCAGGCCGGTGAGGGGTCCGAAAACGGCATCCAGATAGTCCAGATGGACCGCCAGATCCACCCGCGGGATCAGATCCAGATGCATGGCGAAATATCCGCCGAACACCGAGTCGAGCGTGAAATGCGGTACGGCGGAATCGGATCGGGTGAACGCGAAGACCATATGGCTGTCCAGCCCGAGGGGCGGCACCACCAGATCCACGGTGACGGCCTTATCGATCGGACCGCCGCGCAGCACACGCAGCCGGCCGACCGGTTCGGGTGCGATGGGGCTGGTGAGGGGTCTGTCCTCGACGGTGTCCAGGCCGAGCGCGAGGGTCAGGGTGGCCAGGACGCGCTCGCTGAGCGCCGCGGGCAGGGATTCGGTGCGTGCCGCGTCGCTCACTGCGCGGTCCCTCCGGTGCGGGCCTTGTGCACCCAGGCGCCGGCCAGTTCGGGATTCTCGCGTCGCGCCGGAGAGGCGATGATGGTGGCGCTGCGCCGCGGCGTCTCGCCGGTGATGATGTCGTCGCCACCGACCCACCAGCCTCGCTTCACCAACTCCAGCCGCCTGCGCCGGTACGCGACCTGCAGACCGTCGCTGCGGACATGCAGTTCCTCGGACAGGTCGTACGGAAGTAGCTCGGGCCGTTGCGATTCGACGACGGGGCGGTCCTGCAACAGGATCTTCTCGATGCGCTTGCGGGTATTGCCGTCGGCCCAGGCGCCGGTGAAGAAGTTGCGGAAGCCGAGGATCTTGATCAGGGTGCGATCCTCGGACAGCGGAATGTTGAAGTCGTAGAGCAGCAGATCCCCGATCGGCAGCCGCACATGCAGTTTCACGATGTTCGGCAGATACCAGGCATTGGTGACGGAGAGATACTCCGGCGTCGGCCGACGTTTCCACAACAGCCCCCATGTTCCCTTGGGCGGTGGTGTGCTGAGTTCGAAATCGGCCTCGGCCGACCAATCGGTCTGCCGTATCCGAAAATCCGGTATCTCGGGCTTGTCGGGATTCCCGAACGCGGTACCGTGCACGAACGGGGTGTGCGCCGCGTCGACCACGTTCTCGAAGGCGCGCTCGTAGTTCGCGTCGATCTCCATCTCGTACCGCACATGCCGGAAGGTGGGGTCGTCGAACTCGGGAATGACCGGTATCGGGGGCCGTTCGTCCTCGGGCAGATCTCCGAGGAAGGCCCACACCAGGCCGTAGCGTTCGATGGTGGGATAGGAATCCACACGGGCCTTACGGGGAATCGTGCGGCCTGGGCCGTTGGCGGGGATATTCACGCACGCACCCTGCGGATCGTACTGCCAGCCGTGATACGGGCAGGCGATGACATCCCCGGAGACCGTGCCCATCGATAGGGCCGCACCGCGATGCACACACAGATTCGACAGGCAGACCGGCGCGCCGGACGCGGTGCGGTACAGCACGAACTCCTGGCCGAGACAGACCACCCGGCCGGGCCGGCGCGTCACCCGGTCGGCGAATTCGACCGCGTACCAGAAATTCTTCAGCATGATCTGGCTCCTATCGCCGCGACAGGCGGATATCGCCGGCATGGAATTCGGCGAGAGCGGTCTTGGCCGCGGCCTCTCCCGTCAGATGGGTACGCAGGAACACGGCGGTGAGCCCGGCGAAGGGAGCGAGCGCGTCCGCCTCGTTCGGGCCGTCGAGAAATGCGCGCGCCGCGGTCGGATCGGGGTCGGCGATGCCGAAGTGGTTGGCGCCCGGGATGATTGCCAGCAGGTTGTCACCTTCGGGCAATGCCTCCTCGAAGGTGCGCCGCACGGGATCGGGCCGGTCCCGGCCGTCCTCGCCGTAACGGTCCGCACTGCCCTGGATGACCCCGTCGTTCGTACCGACGCCCAGCAGAACGGGGCAGCTCACCTGCGCGGGCAGTACGGTTCCCGGATCCCAGCCGAGCATGGTGGCGACCATGGTGTGCGCACCCCATGCGAAAACAGCTCGGACGGAGGGGAAGTACCGCGCCGACTGCAACACCACCGTGCCGCCCGCCGAATGCCCGCCCAGCGCGACCCGATCCGCATCGAGCGCCCCGCGCAGCGGCGGCAACTCGTTCAGTTCGGCGAGCCCGTCGAGGACCGCGCCGATGGCCGGACAGGTCGGGCGGGTGCCGTAGGCGTCCGGGCGGGCCGCGTCCAGATCGACGCCCGGGGTGATGCCGCGCTGTCCGCCGAACAATTCGGCCACGCGATCGAAAGTGACCACCACGAAACCATTTTCGGCGAGAGCCACGGCGAACCGGCGGTAGGCGTCCTGGCCCACGTTGACGCCGGAGACGAACACCACCACCGGATAGGGCGCACCCGCCGGATCGGGGGCGAAGACGCCGCTGAGACGTTCGGCGTCGTCACCGGACGAGATGGCCGGGTAGTACACCTTGAGATGGGCGGTGTCGAAGGGCGCGGCGCCGTCGGTGCGGACGGACCACCACAGCGAACGAATCAGGGTCATACGTTGTCGCTCTCGAACAGGGGACCGGGGATCACAGTGCGGGCCGGGGCAGTTCGCGGTCGCCGCCCCACAGCCCGCGAACCAGTCGGCGGGTGAGATCCGCCCCGAACATGCGCTCCCCCATCACGTTGGCGGGATCGCGCTCGGCGATATTGCTGCGCACGGTCAGATCACGCTCGGCCAGCGCGGCGCGTTCCTGCGCCGGAACGGGTTCGGCTTCGTCCACCCAGCCCAGCCACTGCTCGACGCGGGTGGTGAGAATCCCGGCGACGGTGTCGAGATTGGGCCGGGTGGAAGGGAACGAGTAGCAGTAGGCGGTGGGCGAGAGGCTGGCGCGGATGAAACCGGTACGGCTGGTGAACCAGGTGAAGTCGGGATGCTGCTCCTTGAATGCCAGCCACGATCCGTCGTTCGGCGTGTAGTACCGATCGAAATAGTCACCGTCACCGACCAGATCACCGCGCGGGACTGCGTCTACGTAGAACCAGCCCTGCGGCCACAGCAGCAGCGCCACGGCCAGGTGCGGGACACGGACCCGCGGGCCGAGCCATGCGGTCAGGTGCAGATTCACGAATCCGGTTCGCGGATCACCGATCCAGGAGTGCACCAGCCAGTCGATCTCGGGCCCCGAGTAGGCCGCCAGGCTGCCGGAGGGCCCGGTCGCGGGATCTCCGTAGGAGTCCAGGTCGGCGGTCGACGGGTCGCGCGTCAGCTCGAAGCGGGCGTCGATTCGGGATTTCAACCCGCCCAGCAACTCTCGCCATTCCTCGAAGGTCTCGCTGACGTCGGTGCGGGGATTCTCGTCGACCATCTGCTCGACATGCTGCACGGTTTCACTCATGGCGGCTCCGATTCGTCGGGTGGGCATACGGGGTCAGGACACCGTCATGGCGTCGAGTGCGGGGCGCGGGCGGCCGTCGACGAGGTCGGTTCCCCTCGAGACACAGCGGTTGGCGGCCTGCGCCGGACGGATCAGCGCTCGCACCGTGGCCTCGCCGGGGGCGACGGGTGTCACCTCGGGATGGCTGATCACCCCGGTGAACGGCCCGTTCCAGGCGGTCCACAGCGTGAAATCTGGGCTGAGCGCATAGATCCCGCCGGCGAGCCTGCCGTCCGCGGTGGACCCCGCGGCCACCACGTTCAGCCGGTTCTCCGCCGACCGTTCCGCCAGACCGAGGCGCAGTTCCCAGTCCTCGACGGGGGTGCAGCAGACCGCGGCCACATCGGCGTCCTGGACCACGGCCAGCCGGAACGTCTCCGGGAACAGCGCGTCGTCGCCGACGACCAGAGCGACTCGGCCCCACGGTAGTTCGACGATCTCGAGACGACTGCCGGGTTCGGTCAGCCAGGGATGCCGTGCGGTGGGATGCAGTTGCGGCTGGCGGGCCACGATGCCGTCGCGGGAAATCAGCAGCCCGTGGTGGGCATTGCCGTCGCGCACGGTGGTCACCGCGTGAGCCGTCGAATCACCCAGGGCGGCAGTGATTTCCCGCACCGGTATAGACGCGAGTTCGGGAAGGACGATCAGGTCCGCACCGCAGGAGGCCAGTTCCGCAACGCATTCGGCCCGTGGTTGCGTGACCGCGGCGATGCGGGCCTGCTCGCCGGGACGCGCTCGGCGACCACGGGGTGCGTGGCGCAGTGGCGCGTAGAGCTCCGGGCGGCGGGCCGCGATCACATCGGTCCCGTCGGGACGGCGTTTGTCGTCGGCGCGCGCGATATCTATATCGGCGACGATCAGCGCCTCGCCGGATTCGGGGGCGATCGCGACGGGAGTTCCGTCGGGGGCGACGATCTGGCTCTCGCCTGCCCCGTAGAGACGATCCTCGGGCACCCCGAGCCGGGCCGCGATGGCGGGCAGCTGATCGGCCGGTAACAGCGGTCCGACCTTGTTGGCGGCGACCACCCACACCTTGTTCTCGGCGGCCCGCACCGGGATGTGCAGGCTCGCTTCGTCGGTGGCGAAGGAGTTGAGGCTGTTGAGCAGCAGCTGTGCTCCGCGCACGGCCAGCGATCGCGTCACCTCGTTGATCACGCCCTCCATGCAGGCGTACATCCCGATGCGCCCGAGCGCGGTGTCGATGACGGGCGAATCCCGCTCCCCCGGGTCCAGATGATCGTTCTCCGCGCCCATCAGAATCTGCTTGTCCGACTGGCCAAGCAGCGTACCGTCGGGGCCGAAGAGCAACCCCGTGCCGGTAGTCCGGCCGTCCGGCCGCGCCAGGGTGACACCGATCTTTACGTGGATGCGGCGCCGGGCGGCTCGGCCGGCGATGGCGGACAGGAACGAATCACCGAGTGAGCACGCCATACGCCGCGCATGGTCGCGGTCGGCGTACCAGGATAGGTGATTACAGAATTCGGGCAGTACGACGAGGTCGGCCTCCGCGTCGGCGGCGCTGTCGATCATTCGCCGGCACGCGGCGAGATTCACCGCGACGTCGGTCCCGGCGGCGAGCTGTGCGGCGGCGACTCGGGCCATACGCCACGCCCTTTCGTATGTTTCCTACACCGAAACCGTGTATCCAATACAGCTGATTCTGTACCCCGGGTCGCCGATCTGTCCAGGGGGGAGATCGGATTTCACGCCGCGGTAATCCCAGGTAACTGAATTGTGTTGGGGTGCAGTGGGGATATGCGCCGCCGCCTTGACACTCGCCGGTAGCGCGGGTTTCAATATGGCCAATCCGAAACCTCGTTTCCGTCTGAGAAACAAGTGTAGGAGTGTGGAGATGACCACCACCCTGCCGCGCGGTCACCGCGCCGCCATGTGGCCGCGGCCACCGCATCACCCCGAGGCGGTGCGCTGAGATGGCCGGCGGCCGGACCGGTGCGGCGGGGCTGATTCTGGCCGGAGCGGTGGCCGGGCCCCTGGTCGGCGGGCAGGTGGCGCTGCTCAGGGCGCCGCTCGGCGGTGTGCTGGGCGTGCCGGGCGACGTGGTCGGATACATCGGGGCGGCGGCAGTGCTTCTCGGTTGTGCGACAGCGGTTTTCGAGTCGCGATGGCGGGTGGGCCTACGCGGGATCGGCGTCTGTGCCGTACTGGCCGGGGTATCGATGGTGATCGCCGGTACGGTCGACCAGAAGTGGGTTTTCACGGCAGCCGTGCTGTGCGCCGGGGCATCCACCGGTCCGGTCCTGGTCCGCGGTCGCATATCGGCCTGGCGGGAGCCGCCCGCGCTGACCGGTTGGCAGGTGGCCTCGGCGGCCGGGGTGGCCTCGGCCGCGGCGTCGGCGGCGGCATGCGCGAGTACGCCCGGTGCGGGCCTCGCGGGCGCGGGCGCCGCGGTGCTACTGCTCGGTCTGGTCGTGATCGCGAAACCACCTGCTACACAGTGGGAATCCGGCCCGATGCGGGGGCCCCGGATGCCGTGGCGATATCCGCCGGTGTATGTCGCGGTGGGATTCGTCGCGGGCGGGGCCGTGCTGCCTGCCCTGCACCTGCTGCTGTTCCGCTGGAATGTGCTCGACCGCGACCAGGCGCTGCTCCTGCTGCCTGCCGCCGTACTCGCCGTGGTGGCCGTCGCGATACCGGGTCCGCGCGCCGAATCCATTGCACCACTGCTCGTTCTGGCGTCGGGAGGCTCTATTCTCGTCGCCACCGCGCCGGGGCCGGTCACCTCGGCGATCGGCATCGCCGTCGTCCTGGCCGCCGCGGCGCGCGCTCTGCGCGGTCTCGACCTCGTTGTACCGCACGATATCCGGGCGGCGACGGCGACCCTACTGGCGGTTGTCGCGGGCGGAGGGATCGGGCTCGTACTGGTATCCGTGCCAGGGCAGCTCATCGGCGCCGGGAACGCCCTGACCATCCTGGCCATCCCCACGGCGCTCGCCGCGCTGCTGCCGGGACGCCTCACGGCGGTATCGGCAATCGATGCCGCGGCCCTCGAAGGAGGCACCCCGTGATCCGTTCCGCCGCCCTGTTATCGGCCCTCGCCGCCGCGATCGTGCTCGCACCCACAGCCTCCGCCGCACCCGCGGCGACTCTGCGGGTGAGCGCGGTCACCGACCTCGCCGAAGGACAGCGAATCACCGTCAACGGCAGCGAATTCCGGCCCGGCCTCGCGGCCGTGGCGGTGGGGTTGTGCAAGAAGGGCTACACCAACGGGCTGCACGACTGTGACCTCGACGGCGGCGCGAGCTTCGTCAATATCTCCGATGACGGCACCTTTCCCACCGTAACCCTCACCGCGCGTTCACATTTCCAGGACATCGACTGTCTGCGCCAGCAGTGCGTCATCGCGGCCGCGCCACTACCGGGCACCGAACCGCCCGCGCTGCTGACGGCGAACTCGGCACAGATCGCCATCGGTTTCGCGGGCTCACAACTGCCCTCGACAGCCGTCGCCCCGTCCGCCACGGCGCAACAGTCGAACACCGACACCCGAGGCCCGTCCACCACATTGTGGAGCATCACCGCCGCCCTGCTACTCATCGTCACCGCCGTCACCCTCGTCGACCGCCGGCGAAAACCCAGGAGGAACCCATGAGAACAATCGCACTACGCTTCGCCCTACCCATCACGGTGGCGGCGGCAGTCCTCGGCGCGGCGCCGTCGGCCGCGGCAGCCACCGTGTCGGTGAGCCAGACGACCGGCCTGCACGCCGGTCAGACCATCAGCGTCGCGCTCAGTGGCCTACCGGCCAACCTGGCCCAGGTCGCGGTGGGCCAGTGCCTGGCGAAGGTGGCAGGCCCGAACGACTGCAACCTGAGCGGATCGCTCCTGGGCCACGCGGACGGTCGCGGCATCTGGCAACCCAACCGCGGATCGGCGATCGCGCTCGTCGGTTCGATCGGTGGAACCAACTGCGCGGCCGCACCGGGAACCTGCATCATCGGCGTGACCAGCCTGACCGACCCGGCACACATACTGTCCGCGACACCGCTGTCGTTCGGCTGAACCTGATACGTAACGCGCAGGCCCACGAAGTGTTGTGCCACAGCGATATCGAATGAACCGACCGCCGATCCCACCGCCACCGTGCCGACGTGTCCGCTGCGATCCAGCAGATAGGACGGCTCGTAGTCGTTTGAACGTGCCGCACCGCAGATTGGGCAGGACCTTGTTCGGCGGCACCGCTGCGGTTCGGCCGAACCGGATGCGCGTCGCACGGGTCCAGAAAGTGTTGTGCTACAGCGATATCGACTCGATCGACCGAGAATGCCCGCAGATATACCGGGTCACGGGTCGCTTGGCCGACCGCACAATGCGCCCGGTGATCGGGCGGTGCGGTCAACTCCCGTCGGCTCCGGGATACGCGCCGGCCGACATTCCGGTGCCGCCCGTGCGAAATGCGGCCGGGGCATGGACGACGGTGGTCTGCACGTATTCGTGTAGGCCCTCCTCTCCGAATTCGCGTCCGAAACCGCTGTTCTTGGTGCCGCCGAACGGTGCTCGCAGCGACATGCCCGTGCGGTTGTGGGTGTTCACGAAGGTGAAACCGGCCTGTACGCGGGCGGCGATACGGAAGGCGCGATCCTCGTCGGCGGACCATACCGAAGCGCCCAGTCCCTGGTCCGAGTTATTGGCCCGGTCCAGCACCTCGTCCTCGGTGGTGTAGGTCGACAGCGGGACGATCGGCCCGAACTGCTCCCGGCACACCAGGGGTGCGTCGTCGGGCAGGTCGAGCGCCAGGGCCGGCGTGACGAAATATCCGCCGGTATCCTGCGGCACTCGGGCCAAGGGCAGGATCCGGCCGCCGCGTGCGCGGGCGTCGGCGACCAGGCCGGTGAGTCTGTCTGCCGCCGCACGGCTCACCACCGGGCCCATCGTGACATGCTCGTCGAGTGGATCGCCGACGACGAGAATCCGTTGTGCGGCTGCCAGATAGGACTCGATGAACTCCTCGCGCCGGGCCTCGGGCACGTACAGCCGCTTGGCGGCCATGCATACCTGCCCCGATGTCGCGAACGACGCGAGGACCAGGCGTTCGTAATCGTCGGGGCCGAGCGCGAAATCGTCCAGGAAGATCGCGGGATCGTTGCCGCCGAGCTCCAACAGGACCGGTTTCAATGCCCGTCCCGCCGCTGCGGCGATACTGCGCCCCGCCTGCTCACCGCCGGTGAAGGCGACCTTGCCGACCAGTGGATGAGCGACCAGCGCCCGCACGGTCTCGGGTCCACCGTGTAAGACCCACACCCCAGGCAGCAGGCCCGCCACCTCCGTCACCGCCAAGGGCGCCAGCGGAGAAGGCTTGAGCACCACGCTATTTCCCGCGGCGAGCGCCGGTCCGAGTTTGACCATCGCCAGGATGATCGGCGCGTTCCACGGTGTGATCGCGGCTATCACCCCGAACGGCCGCGGGGTACAGCGCAGTCGTCCTTGCGCGTCGTCCAGCGTCGAGGCCGCGAGCACCCGAGGGGCGGTATCGTGCACCCACCGCAGATACTGTGCGGCGAAACCGATCTCCCCGCGGCAGTCGGCGACCGGTTTACCTGTTTCCCGTGCCAGCAGAACCGACAGCTCCGTACGTCGCGCGTCGAGCTGGTCGGCGGCCTGTGCCAGCACCGCCACTCGCTCCGGCATCGGTCGATCCGACCATGCGATGGAACCCTGATACGCCTGGCGCACAACGTCATCCACCACATCCGGACCGGCTACCACGACCGACCCGACGATCTCTGCAGGGCGCGCCGGATTCTCCCGAACGATATATGTATCGGTCACAGCAATATCCTTACCGGATCGTCGCGGCGGCGGGCGGTCACCCGGGCTTCGGGCCTACGGGAGGCCGATGTGCAGCAGTTCCCACAGGAGCGCGGTCCGAGGCTGACCGACAGCGCGCAGCGGCCGGGCGATGTCACACAGCTGCTGGTAGACAAGAAGTCCGCTGTCGGGCGGGTGTTGCATTCGAGCCCGGTGAAGCCCGCCCGGATGACCGTCGGCAGCCGCAATGGCCGGTGGTATCGGAGGGTCATCATCGTGACCGGCGGTGCCGTCGGGATCGGGGAAGGCGAACGTCGAACGGTTCGAGGCCGCGGGCGCAGGTGTCAACGTGACCTGTCCAGTGGGTGCTGCGCGGTGATCGCACCCCTGGGGCGTGCCGGGTCTCGCGGGCCCAGGTCCGCCCCGGTCACGGTTGTGGCTCCAGGGAATCGATCAGACAGGCGCGACGCAGATAGGCGCGCGCAGCGGCCGGATCGGCGGCCAGGGTGCGCAGGTGCTCGCGGAAGTCGTTATCGTGGCCGCGCAGTCGTTCCCAGTTGGCGTGGCTGGTGCGTTGCACGTGCTCCACTGCCACGGTGCGGCGGCGATCGGCCGCGGCGTCCAGCACTGTCTCGGGTCCGCCGTCGAACACGGCGGCCAGTGCCTCGGCCAGGCCTACAGCGTCATGGATGCCGCTGTTCATACCCATGCCGCCGAGGGGGTTGTTCACGTGTGCCGCATCACCGGCGAGAAGTGCCCGGCCGATCCGGAAACGGTCCGCGACCCGCTGGTGGACTGTGTAGAGAGAGCTGTGCAGGAGCCGCCATGGTCGGCCCAGATCGGCGACCGCGGTCAACCGCTGTGGCAGCCTGGCCAATTCGGCGTCTTCGGGCGTATCAGCGGGGGTAGGCAGCAGTACCCGCCAATGTTCCGGGGTTCGCAGCAACACGAGCCATTCGGCCGGATCGAACACGTAGTTGATCGGTGCGAGACCGGGCAGGGCCGCGGCCAGATCCTCGTCGACCGATGCCACCAGGAAGCGTTCCGGATAGGTGCTGCCGTCGAATCGGGCGTTCAGCGCGTGCCGGACCGCCGAATGCGCACCGTCCGCACCGATCACCCAGTCCCCGATCACCGGTCCGCGTGCGGTGTGCACGACGACGCCGTCGCCATCCATCGACACCCCGTGCACCTCGTGTCCGAAGCGCACCCGGGCCGTACCGGGAAGTGCGTCGAGCAGAATCGGGGTGAGCTTGCTCTGCTC
Organism: Nocardia alni; assembly: GCF_019038435.1. Classification (GTDB taxonomy): domain Bacteria; phylum Actinomycetota; class Actinomycetes; order Mycobacteriales; family Mycobacteriaceae; genus Nocardia; species Nocardia alni. Next base: position 16,249 of record NZ_JAGPOX010000009.1, on the reverse strand, counting down.
ACACTGCACCCGGAACGGATACCTTGTGTCGGCGGCCAGTACGCCCAGGTCCAGGGTGGCGATCTCATCACCGCCGCGATCCCGGTACTGGAAGGTGGAGGCCACGATCCCCCTGTCCAGCAACGGTTTCAGCACGCCGAGCGTTTCCAGCATCTCGAGTGTCGGCGGGTGGAAGGTGGACGCGCGCGATTCGGCGGCCAGGGCCGTGCCCCGTTCCAGCACGGTCACCTCGATCCCGCGCCGGGCCAGCGCGAGCGCGGCGGTGAGGCCGACCGGTCCGGCGCCGACCACCACGACGACGCTCACGAGGTGTGCAGGGCGAAGCGGCCCTCGACGCCGACCACGCGGGCCCCGGTGAAGAACCGCAGCGTTTCCGCGGCGCCCTCCTCCCCCAGCCCCGACCCCCCCCACGCCGGGCGGGGTGTCATGAGGTGCAGGCTCATGATCGACGACCCGTTCACCTTCACCTCACCGGCGCGGATCTGCCGCGCCACGCCGAGGGCGAACTCCTCGTCGGTACCGCAGACGTAGCCCTCCAGCCCATATGGCAGGGCATTGATCAGCCGCACCGCCTCCGGGACCGAGTCGTAGGTGACGACCCCGGCGACCGGGCCGAACACCTCCTCGGCCAGATCCCCGTCGAGCAGGGTGGGCGCGACGAAGTTCCCGGTGGGCGGCGGCCGGCCGAAACTGGTGTGCCGGTGTGCGTCGACGGCCGCGCGCACGACGCGCACGTGCCGGGAGTGCACCAGCGGGCCGAATTCGGTCGCGCGATCCAGCGGTGCGCCGAACCGCAAGGCCGCCAGGCGTTTTCCGATGGCCTCGAGAATTCCGGCGGCGTGCCGGACCGGTAGCACCAGCCGGCCCAGCGCGCGGCACCACTGACCGTTGAGGGTGGTTAGCAGTTCGGCCGCCATCCGGGCGGCTGTGTCCGGATCGGCGTCGGGCAACACCAGCAGGGGGTTGTTGCCGCCGAGTTCGAGTTGCGTGGGGCGCAACAGCGCGGCGGATGCCGCGGCCACCGACCGTCCGCCGACCAGACCACCGGTGAACGAGACGGCCTGTACACGCGGGTCGGCGGTCAGCCTCATCCCGGTCTCGGGACCGCCGTGCACCAGCTGGAACATGCCGGGCGGAACATGTTCGGCGATCGCCCGGCCCAGCGGTCCGGCACTGTAGGGCGCCAGCTCGCTCACCTTGAGGATCACCGGACATCCCGCGGCCAGCGCGTTGGCCACCTTGTGCGCGGCCATCGGAGCCGGCGCGTTCCACGGCACCAGGCACAGCGCCGGGCCGAGCGGCAGCCGTTCCACTCGCACGCCGTCGTGGTCGGCACGCAGGCTGCCCGCGCGCACTTGCTCGGCGGCCAGGCGGAACGATCCCGTCACGATCGCGCCCAGCAGCTCGGTCTGCCGGATCGGTACACCTGTTGCGCGGGAATCGAGTTCGGCGATCGAGGGCAGCAGCGGTGTCAGCGTCGCGGCGATATCGTCGAGCATCTCGGGTGTGATCGCACCGCGCGCCCGCTCGGCCACCGTGAGCGCCCGGTCGATCCGTCCCGGCGCGGTGGCGCGAGCCCGCGTGAGTTCGGCGCCCGTGGCCGGATCCTCCAGTGCCAGGCCGAGATCCACCGCCGGGGTACTCCACCGGTCGTCCACCAGATCGGTGACGGGCGGCAGATCCTCGCTCACCGCCCGGCTCCGGATGCTTCGGCGGCGTTGTGCGGCAGCGCATTCGCGGTCGCGCCGTTCGGCGCGGTGGTGAACAGCTGGTTGGCCTCGGCATCGGTGACGATCCGGGCGACCTCGAGCATGCCGCGCTCGGCCGGGAAGGTCATCACCAGGCCCATGGCCAGATCACGCAGCGCCCGCCCGGCCGGCCCGCTCATCGAGGCCGCCGACGTGCCGCCCGCCTTGAGCGCGCCCAGCGCCACCTGGAAGCACGCCTCGGTGACCGCGCCCTTGCCGAGCCGCCACTGGGTGAAGACATCCTGCTTGGGCTTGATCGGCGGTTCACAGGTCTCGATCTCCAGCTGATACCGCAGCCACAGGTAGGCGGCACGCAACTGCCTGGTCATCTCGCCGATGAGCACCTGGTGCACGGGCGAGGAGGCGATCGGTTCGCCGGTGTCGGCGAACGTCTTCCGGGTGGTGGCGGCGAGGGTATCGTCGTAAACCTGCTGGGCGCAGCCGGTGTAGACTGCGGCGATGGCCAGCTGGTTGCCCACGAAACTGCCGCGGCTCCTGGTGAGCATCGTGGTGAAGGCGCCCGGGACCGTCAGCGCCTCGTCGTCGGGGACGAAGACGTCGTCGAGACGGATGCCGTTGTTGGCGGTCGCCCGCATGCCCAGCCCGTCCCACGCAGCGCGGGTGTGCACGCCGGGGGCCTCGCGCGGTACGAAGAACGTCGCCAGCCCCTCGGCCGTATCGTATCCGGCCAGCTTGGCGGAGGTGAGATAGTAGTCCGCCACGCCGGTCGCGCAGCCGAAAGACTTCTCGCCCTTCAGGATCCAGCCACCCTCGACCTTGCTCGCCGTGGTGGCGATGGTGATGTTGGCGGCGGCGGTCTTGACCGATTCGGAGGCGAAGTTGGCCAGCCACACGCCCTCGGCCATGCGGGTCAGCACCTTCTCGGCGAAGGCGCGCACCACCGGGACATCGTCGTCGTCGAACAGGCCGGCCGCGATCGCGTCGAGCGGCAGCAGGCCGCGCGAGGCGCTGGTGTTGTGGAAGAAATACGCCAGTGCCGTTGACGGACAGGCGGTTCCCATCGCGAAGGTAGCCGCCGCAAGATCGCGGAGTGTACCGCCCAGACCGCCGAACTCCTGCGGGACCACCAGGCCCAGCAACCCCGCCTCGCGCAGCAGGCGCACATGCGAGACCGGGAATGTGGCGGTTCGGTCGGCCTCCTCGGCGGCCTCGCGCAATGCCGGGAGTATCGCGTCGACCCGTTGAGCTCGTTCGCGTTCCTCGCCGGACATGTCTTCGACGAGTTGTTCACCGATCATCGGGCGACCCCCTTCGCAGTGGGTGCGGTTCAACCCACCCGATCTACGTTTCGATAGAGGAAACATTGTCACGACCACGGTAACTTCCTGGATGCCCGGGTGCAACCGGAAATCCGCGTACGCCGCTGCTCAGGAGGGCCCCCGGGCTGCCGTTTCGCATCGGGAAATCACTGTCCTAAGCTGGAACCGTGACGGATACCGAGGGCGAGAGCCAGAGTCGGTCCATCGCCGCGGTCGAGCGGGCCATGGACGTATTGTTGTTGTTCGGCCGTTCCGGCCGGGCGGATCTCGGGGTCACCGAGATCGCCAACGAACTGGGGCTGACCAAGGCCGCGGTGCACCGGATCCTCACGGCGCTGCGCAATCGCGACCTGATCGCCCTCGAACCGACCACCCGGCGTTACGCACTCGGCCACGCGGCCATCGCGCTGGGCCGGGCCTACCTGGCACGCACCGATCTGCGGGTGATGGCCGCCCCTGAATTGCGCCGCCTGGCAACCCAGACCGGGGAGACCGCCACGCTGTCCATTCGGCGCGGCAACACCCGCATGTACATCGACCAGGTCGTCCCGGATCAGGAACTGCGAATGGAGGTCGCCCTGGGCGTGCCGTATCCGCTGCACGCGGGCAGTCCCTCCAAGGTGATCCTGGCCTTCCTGCGGCCGGAGGAGATCGACGAGTACCTCGATCAGCAGGAGCTGACTCCGTTCACCGACGCCACCTTCACCACCCCGCGCAAGCTACGTGCCGAGCTGGAGGAGATCCGCGGGCGCGGTTATGCGATGTCGTTGGGAGAGCGGCAGATCGGCACGGCGTCCATCGCGGCGCCGGTGCTGGATCACGACGGCGGCGTGGTCGCGGCGATCAGCGTATCCGGTCCGTTGCCGCGATTCGAACCGCACATGCGGGACTGTCTGCCGCTGCTGGAGAAGGCGGTCGGTGCGATATCCGCCCAATTGGGTTACGGCGGTTGATACTTCACAGGTGTGCGCCGGGCTTCAGTACGCCCAGCGCCGCCGCCCCCAGGACACTGCCCCAGATCGCCCACACGTACGGCAGGCACCCATCGATGCTGCGGCGCAAGGTGCGCTCCACCTCCGGTGTCGAACCGCTCGTGAGCAGGGCGGCGAAGGCGGCTCCGAAGGGACGCAGCGTGATACGGATGCCTAGACCGGCCGCGATCGCGACGCAGTAGAGAATGATCTTGCCGCCCAGCCACTTCGGGTTGGTGGTGACGCCGAACGGCGCGTGCGCGAACAGCGTGTAGAGGCCCCCGGCGGCCATGCCCGCCACGACCACGATGCGGATGGCGAGGTCGCCGCGATGCACCGCGGCGAGGCGGCCGTGCGTGCGGTGTTCGGTGACGGTCAGAGCCAGCCAGATCAGCGCGAACACCCACACCGACGCCACGAACCACCAAGGGAACAGCGCGATTCCGAACAGCGACGCGCCGTGCGGATCCAACGCCATCAGGGTGAGGCCACTGGGCAGGAACAGCACCAGGCAGATTCTCGGCCCGAGATCCAGTCCGCTCATGATGGCCAGGGCGGCCGAACGGGCCATCGGGGTGAGTTCGGGATTGATCACGAACCGGCTGGAGTAGAACACGCCCAGGTCACCGCCCAGCCAGAAGACGAACAGCACCAGGTGCAGCAGGATCCACCAGCCGTGCGTATGCGCTCCCATCGCCCTCTCCGTTCTGCTGCGAAACGATCGGCCGACATGACCCGCGAGGCTCCGATCATGCCGCGCAGGTGGGTATTTCACTGATTGGCGGGATCGCCCCAGGCGCCGATGGAACGCGAGCGGACCGGCTCGATCAACCGCGGCGGCAGCGTGCCGGGATAGTTCTCGCCCCAATTGGTGGCCGTACCGCTCATCACGACCCTCGCCTCGGTGGTGTACCAGTCCACCAGGTCCGCATCCGAACGGATGATCCAGGTGCAGCCGTGCTCCGCATCGGCGGTGAAGTCGCCGTGCCGGATGAAGGCCGGTCGCCAGAAGTAGGTGCCGGGCCACATCCGGCCGAAGTTGTACTCGAATCCGCCGTCGAGGCAGTACGCCTCCTCCGAGCACGGGTGATGGGCCAGCGGCACCTCGCGCCAGCCCGGCTTCGCCTTGATGAGCCGGGTGTAGAAACCTGTCTTCTCGTCGCGATGCAACAGTTTGATGTACAGGCCCGGCACCGGTGTTCCGCCGAGGTCGAAACGCATGGGGCTGCCGTCTTTCACATCGATCCACGGCATGGTCGCGGAGTCGAGCGTGATCAGCCGCTGGTCCGGTCGCACGAAATCCCGATCGGCGTCGGCGCGATCGAAATGCCAGTCGCCGCCCTCGCGGAACAGCAGGATCTCGGTCCCGGCCGCGACGGAGACCGACGGGGTCCACACGCCCGCCGGGGCCGTCCAGTAACCCTCGGAGCCCAGTACGGTGTCGCCGATCCGCACCTGTCCGGACAGCACGAACCATTCGGTATCGGCGACGTGCACCCCGCCGGGCCGGGACCACTCGGAAGTGAAAGCGACTCGGAGAGAGGCAGATCCGTTCTCCTCGTCATAACTGAGATTGCGCTGCTCGGCGGCGCCGGTGGCGTGCTGGAACTCGGCGATGTGGGTGATCAGATCCCGATCGTCGATGAGCTCTACGTGTGGACGCATGAGATCTCCCGAGGTGAGCAAGAATTCGATACAAACTGTACTGGTTATCAGTAACCGCAACAAGGTGTATCGTAAATTTCCGTGACCAGGCCCGGACGCCCCACGGGACCCGCCAGCGATACCGAGGCGGTGGTGCTGACGGCCGCGCTCGAACTACTGCTCACCGAGGGCGCGGTGGCGCTGACGCCGCAGCGGCTGCATACCGTCACAGGCGTGGCCCGGACCACCATCTACCGGCACTGGCCCATGCCGCGGGACTTTCTGGCCGCGCTCATCGCTGTCGCACCACACCCGCCGGCGCGGCCCACCGGCGACCTGGCGGGCGACCTGCACGCCGAGCTCGACCTGCTGTGCGATCGCTTGCGGGACAAGCCCGTTGCCGCGTTCTTGCGTGCCCTGGTGACAGCCTCGACGACGGACCCGTCGTGTGCCGAACTACGGCGGCGCTATGTGCTGGACCTGCTCGAGCCGTTTCGCCGAGCCTTGCACGCGGTCGGCCTGGAACGCGAGGACGCCGCGGAGGTGGCGACCGACCTGGCGGCGCCGTTGCTGGTGGACGTGCTGCTGCTGGACCGGCCCGTCGACCGGGAACGAGCGCATCGCGCGCTATCTAATGTGCTGGCCCACACCACCTCTCGCTCCGGATAACCTTCCCCGACGTCTCGAGGAAACGATCATGACCAATTCCGTCGGCCCACGCGCCGTCTTCGGCGTCATCGTACCCAGTACGAACACTGTTGTGGAACATGATTATTGGACCGCCGGTGTGCCCGGAGTCAGCTACCGCGCGGGATCGATGTACATCTCGAATCCGGTGATGGGCGACGACGCGGACTTCCAGGCCCTGCTCGGGCAGATCCGCGCCTCGATCGACACCGCCGTGCGCGATGTGCTCACCGCCGAGCCGGATCGGATGGTAATGGGCATGTCGGCGGAGACGTTCTGGGGCGGCGTGGCGGGAAACGCGGCCTTCGAGCGGCGGCTGCGCGAGCGTACGGGCCTGCCCGTCACCACCGGAGCCAGTTCGTGCCGAGCCGCGCTGCACGCGCTCGAGTGTCGTCGGATCGCGGTGTTCTCGCCGTATCAGCCGATCGCGGACAAGGAGGTCGGCCGATTCTTCACCGAGGCGGGCTTCGAAGTCGCCGCGATCACCGGATTGCGCTGTCCGACCGCGATGGATATCGCCCGCGTGCCCGAGCAGCGCCTGCGAGATCTGGTGGAGGAGCTCGACGGTCCCGAGGTGGAGGCGATCGTTCAGGTGGGCACCAACCTGTCCTTCGTCGCGCTCGCCGAGGAGTTGGAGGCGCGGCAGGGCAAACCCGTGATCGCGATCAATGCCGCAACACTCTGGTATGCGTTGCGACAGCACGGTTTCGACGATCGCATCGAGGGCGCGGGCCGGTTGCTGCGGGAGTGTTGACGCACCCGGTGCCGATGCGTCAGCTCAGCAGTCGCAACGCGGCCTCCAGCGTCACCACGTCGGCGTACTTGGCGTTGAGATCGTAGAGATTCGCCTGTTGCAGGCGAGGGTCGCGGTCACCACACGCGTCGGCCACGACGATCGGACGGAACCCGTGCTGCAGGGCGTCGGTGGCGCTGGCTCGCACACAGCCGCTGGTCGTGAGGCCGGTGATCACCACCGTATCGATGCCCGCGGCGGTCAGATCCGCCGCCAGCGCGGTGCCGTGGAACGCGCTGGCGTACTGCTTGGTGACCACCGCCTCTCCCGGGCGCGGCGCCGGCTCGTCCAGGAAACGGGCCAGCGGATTACCCTCCTCGAATACCGCCAGCGAGGGGACCTTACGGCGGAACAGCCCACCGTCCGAGGTCCCCGGCCGGTAGCTCACACGCGTGAAGATGACCGGATATCCGTTCGCCCGAGCACGATTCACCACCTGGATCGCCGCACGCACCGCCTCCTCCACCGGGGCGCGCAACGGTGAGGCGTCATCGAGATAGGCGGCGCAGATGTCGATGACCAGGACAGCTGGGCTCGTTCCCGCGCCCAGCGGGGTCGCGAAACCCGCGCTGCGGGCATCCTCGTCGAGATCCTTCACGTGCGTTCCTCCGCATCGTCGACGGGCCAGGACAGAGTATGCCCCGCGACGCCTGCGGATGTGAATGCGCCGCAGGGATATCGGTCCGAGCCGAGATCGAGTCGATTCCGCTCGATGGTCACATCGAGCGATCGGCCCGGACTCGATCGCGTAATACCTGCCTCATCGCGAACTGGCGAATATCGGCTTTCGCTCGAGACCGTACCGTTTGTGACATGTACACCAAACCCGCTCGTGATCAAGCTGATTCGCGATCACCCGGTCGGCTCCGGTTGGCATGCAACGAGAGTAGCGTGGAGTTTCCAGCACCCTCAGTATCACTATCGCGCGGTGGCGTATTCCAAAGGCGGAGGGGCAGTGTCGAGCATCGATGAGCGCATTCACATGGCGGTCGCCTGGCTGCTGAGCAGCCAGTTGCCGCACGTGGGCGGCGGCGCGGGCTGGGGTTGGATACCCGACGTGCCGCCGAACCCGCAGAACACCGCCGAGGTCGTGTGCGCACTGCACCGGGCAGGCTGCGAAATACCCAGCGCCGCACGGGTTACCACATTGGTACGGGCCGTCATGGTAGAGCGGCCATCCGGTGACGAATGGTATTTCCGCACACCCATCGACGTATCGTGGCGTGTACGTGCACTGCGTTGTCTGGGAGTGGCCGAAACCGACGAGAGTTTGGTTGCCGGCGTGCGATCTATACTGGACCAACAGGATTCGGAGTCCGGCGGGTGGCGGATGTCGGGTTATCTGGGGCCGGTGTCGATTACCGCGACCGCGGGGGCGGTGCAGGCACTGATCGGCGGCGATTCCTCCGGCGCCGAACGGGACCGGGCCATCGCCCGCGGGATCGCCTACCTCGTCTCGGCCGTCTATCAGGAACCACGGTCGCTGCCCATGTACGCGGCCGCGCATGTCGCGACGGTCCTGTCCCGGCCGGAGATCGCCGCCATCGGCGACAAACGGGCCGAGCGCGCCTGCGCCCTGGCCGCCGAGCGGCTGCTGGCGGGTCTGCGCCGCGACGAGCACGACATCGAGACCGAACTGTTCCGCCGGGACAACTTCGTCGATACCTGGCGTCACCTCACCCTGCACCTGGCCATCGGGGCGGTGGTCGCCGCCGACAGTCGTTCGGTCTTCGATCCCGCGGTGCGCGCGGCCATGGTCGAACTGCTGGATATGCAGGAGGTGGACGCGCTGGGCATCTACCGCGGCGGATTCCGGATCTCGGCGGAGGGCCCGGTCACCTCGTATGCCACCACCCAGGCGCTCGAAGCCCTGCTGCAAGTGCAGCCCGCGATCAACGAACGGGTGAATCCGGCGAAGGTGTACGACGAGATCTGCCGTGCCGACGGCGCCCATCCCACGGACGCCCAGGTCCTGGTCTCGGTCCGCGGGCACCGATTGGTCATGAACTCGACCGCCGCGGCGACGCTGCTGCCGGTGAGCTCCGCCGCCGGGGCGACCATCTTCGCGCTGGCCCTGCTGTGCACCTCGCAGTTGGGCCATATCGTGAGCCGCGGGCTGGTGGTGTGGGGGACGCTGCTGTTCGCGCTGGGCGTCTACGGCGCGATCGCGACCCGCTTTCCCCGCCTGCCCAAACGCCGCGTGGCCGCCGCGATGTTCGCGGCATTGACCGCGGTGGTCCTTCCCGTGATCGCCTTTCTGCTGGTGTGACGACCGTGCCCACCCGGCTGGTCTCACTCGCCCTGATGGTGGCCGTCACCGTCCTGTGGGGCGGTTCCAGTGCGCTGCTCGCCGTGCTGGCCGCGCCGACGACCTCGTGCCTGGTCGCGTTCGGTGGCGCGGCGACATTGCTGATCGTGGCCCGGTTGCGCGGGGAGAATCCGTGGCGCGCGTTCGTCGCGCACCCGGCTCTCTACCTGCGACTCGGCGGCTTGGAGACAGCCAATCTGGTCCTGTACGTCACCGCGTTGCGGATCGGCCCGTTGCCGGTGGTGGTACCGCTGCACCTGGCCGCACCGGTGCTGCTCATCAGCATCGGCCTGGTGCGCGGCCGGCGGCCGCCCACCGTGCCGGTCGCGATCGAACTGCTGCTGGTCGGTGCGGCGATGTGGCTGGTCACCACACATCATCCCGCAAGTCTGGCGGTGGGCGAGGTCGCTGCGGGCTGTCTTCTCGCACTGGCCAGTGCGGCCTGCGTGGCCATACTGGTCAGCCTGATCGCCCGGGAGGCGGAGGCGCGCTCGACCGTCACCTCCGCGGGTCTGCAGATCCTGCTGGCCGCGATCGCGGGCACCCCGCTGCTCGCGATCGACCCGCCGACACCGCGCTCGGCGGCCGAACTGCTCGCCGTCGGTGCGCTGTTGCTGGGTCCCGGATTCGCGCTCTACTGGCGGGCTCTGCGGCGGCTGGACGCGACGACGGCGAGCATCATCGGGCTCAACGAGGCGGTCGTGGCCGCGCTGGTGGGGGCGCTGTGCACAGGTACCCGGCTCACCGTGGCGACGGTCGGGGCAGGCGCTCTCGTACTCGGGGCGGTCGGTCTGGAACAGTGGTCGGCCTCGGGGCGTGATGCGCCGCCCTGACGAATTCGGCGCAGGCCAGCGGATCCTTGTCGCCGTGGGGATCGTCGAGGCCGGAGTTGACGTCGACCCAGGACGGCCGCACCGCCTCGATCGCCGCCGCGACATTGTGCGGGTTCAGCCCGCCGGCGAGCATCACCGGAAACCCGAGGCCGGCGAGTTTGTCCACGATCCGGGCGCTGATCGTCCAGTCATGAGTGCGCCCGGTGCCGCCGAGCCGGTTGGCCGACCGCGAATCCAGCACGATCCCATCGCAATCCGGAGCCACCGCGACCGCCGCCCCGATCGCCTCCGGCCCCGTCACATGCACCGCGCGGATGACCCGCCGCCCGTCCGCTCTGTCCTTGACCGCGCGCACGGTCTCCAGCGTGATCAAACCGTGCAGCTGGATGCAGTCCACGCTGATACGGTCGGCCAGGTCGAGGATCTGCGCGGCGGAGGTGAGATGAGTGACCAGAACACGATCGACAGTCGCCGGGACCAGGCGCGACAGTCGCCGGGCATGCGCCGCGTCCACGACGTCCTCGCTGAAGTGGGTGACACCCGAAATGAAGCCGACCGCATCGGCGTCGGCGGCCAGCGCGGCCCGCAGATCGGACTCGCTCCTGATCCCGCAGATCTTCGCTCGGACAGTGATCATCCGGCACACCATAATGCCTACTCGGTACCATGTCCGGCGCGGTCGTCGGGCGACGAGAGATGCCGGACACGGCGTCAGCGGGATCGGAGGCCGTCGGCAGCCCACCGACATCGACGGCAGCGGCACACGGCTACATCGGCGGCGCTGATGCCCTCCCCCAAGCGATGGATCCCCTTCCGCTGACGGTAACACGCACAGACAAAGCACAGCCAGAGTCAGCTGGGCGCCGGACTCGCACTGCATGCGAATGGTGCACCGGCGCTGATCAACGCACGGTCAGAAGTGGTACGGACCGAATCGGCCCCACGCGACCAAGGCCAGTAGTAGGAGGTAGATGACATTCATTGCCGCGAGCGAGGTTTCGGAGCGGCGAAGGTGAACGATCGAACCACCGATGACCAGGGCCAGGCCGCCCAGGGCGGCGATGGGGACGAGGATCGGCGCGATATTCACGGCGGCGGGCAGAATCAGGCCGAGACCTGCCAGCGCGTCCAGGACACCGATGGTTTTCACGGCCGGTACGGAGAACTGCTCGACCCAGCCGAAGGTGGCCGCGAGCTTGTCCTTGGGCCGCAGGATCTTCAAGGCGCCGACCGCTATCAAGGTGGCCGCGAGCAGGGCCTGCACGACCCACAACAGCACGTTCACGAGAACTCCTCGGATATGGTCCAAATTTGGACATTGCTGTCACGCTAGCAGGTCATCCAAATTTGGACCATTGCTATTCTTGGTGACGTGGCAGATCAATCCGAACCGTCCGGCGACAGCGAACTCCTGCCCGCCGAAGTACGAACCTGGATGCGCATACTGGCCGCCGCCGGCGCTGTCGAACAGCAGCTACGCACCCACGTCAAACTGGCATTCGGGGTCTCCCACGACGATTTCCTGATCCTGTGCCTGCTGGCCGACCAGCCCGGCCACACGCTGCGCATGACCCGGATCGCCGAACTGCTCGGCCGCCCGAAGACCCGGATGACCTACCAGGTCAGCTGCCTGCACCACTTCGGCCTGGTCACCCGCAGTTCCGTCCGCGGCGACAAACGCGGCATCGCCCTCACCCTCACCGACAAGGCCCGCCGCCTGCTCGCCGAGAACTCCCCCGCCCTCGCCCAGGCCGTCAGCGAGGCCGTCACCCGCACCTTGGGCCCCAGCCAGCGCGAGGCGCTGGGCTCCCTACTGGCCCAGACCACTACGGACGGCGATCGGTCGCGATGAACCGTCACACATGACGAAATCCGCTGCGAATCAAGGCGATGCCTGCTGACCGATGCATGCCGTGGCGTCGATGACCAGCCGACTCGACCGGCGGAGTCCGCTGCGAGAGAGGGTTTCAGCGTGTGAGCTGGCTGATGCACACCTCGTGGATGCGGGTGTCGGCGCCGACCCTCAGGCGGCCCACGAGGGAGGCCTCCGGTACACGGTGACCGTTGAGATGGCCCGCCGGTATCGCAACGACGTGGGCGTCGGCCCGGCGCAGTGCATCGATCAGCGCGAGGAACTGCGGAGGCAGCAGGCCCGAATCCATTTTCTGCTCGTGGAAGACCTCGCCCAGGTCGAAGCCCTCGACGGCTGCCACCTCGGCGAGCAGCGCCTCCCACCGCAAGGGGTCATCCACCAACTCGTCGCACAGGTAGCCCAGCATCAGTGGCCGTAGGGTCGCCACGATTCACCTGCCATAGCCCGGCGCCGTGCCCGGATGAAGGATATTCGGCACCACTGTTCGTGCCGCCTGCCCGCACCGCATGCATACTCCTCGAAACGCCCTATTTGCCCGAAAGAACCAGGCACAACGGCGAATTCGCCCTGGTCGTGCTATAACTCCATCAAGATTATTATCGACATCACATGATGTCAACAGCATCCGATGTCAACATGCGGTGGCCTGCCGCCGCGGAAGGGCACTGGACATGCGGTCCTGCACTCCTAGTGCGGAGCGGTGTCGACCATGTCGTGGGTGACACCGTAACGCTGTCGCTGCTCGTTCATGAGGGCGGCGCGCTGGGCGAAGGCGCGTCTGGTGCGCAGCTGGTTGACGCCCGGGATCGCGGCGAGGGTGCGGTTGACGCCGCCCAGGAACGGACCCAGCACCGTGGGCGCGTACTTCAGCCGGGTGTCGGGGACGGCCAGCATGGTCGCCGGGCCGTCGCCGATGAACGCCCGGGTCAGGCCGTTCACGACGTCGACCGCGAGGCGCTGCTTGGCCCGGCCGCCCCACGGGATCAGGTGCGCCACTTCGCGAGCGAGGTAATCGTGGGTCAGCGCGCGGACGAAGATTCGGTCGTCGGCGCTCGGCTCGGTCGCGGTGAGTGTGTAGAGCTCCTCGATGCGAATGTGGTCGGCCTCGTCGGCCGGATTCAGTTCGGGGCCGACGCCGCTCAGATGCCCGACATAGCGCCACAGATGGTAGATGTCATCGAGTTCGCCTGGGGTGTACCGCACTCCGAGCTTGTGCATGGCCGCCAGCGCGATATGGCCGAACTCGGCGAGGGTGAAGGCCATGAAGCTCTGCGGAATCGGCGCGCCCACCGCGCCGGAGTCCCAATTGCCCTCGGTCAGTAGGTGTCTGCGCACGAACGCGTGAATTATGCGCACCCGCAACGTCTGTGCGAATCCGGCGCCGTCGCGGGACAGCCCCCCGGGCGTGAGGATCGCCTCGAGCCAGGAGCCGACCTCCAATGATCGGACCGCGGCCTGAGTCGTGTAGCGGCCGGTCAGCACCAGCGGCAGGCCCGCGGTCGAATTCATCGCTCCCGAGGTCAGCGACGCGGCCCCGAGCACGATCGCGAAGGAGGAGGTGTGGCGCGTCAGGTGGCCCGCGGCGCGATCCAGGCGGGCGTGCTCCAGCCAGAGCGGTTCGGCGTCGACCGCGGCGAACAGCGCCCGCAGCGAGGCCGGGGCATCGGCGACCGTGTCGATGCCGTGCTCCAGCGCGTGCCGCAGCATTCCCATGCCGTGTCCCGGCCGCAGTCCGGCGAAGTCCGCCACGACCGCGTCGGCGGGCGGGTCCGCGTGCGTGATCCCCTCGAGCCATAAGCGACCGCGCTCGCCGTATCGGCGGATCGCGGCATAGGCGTTGGGCACCCTCGGGATTGCTTCTGTCACACCACTATGCAAACATGAGAATTCCTCATCTTCTATTCACTTTTGGGAGACGCCGGATGCCGCCTCGGGGCCGCTCCCGCCCGCAGCAGCGGCGGGCCGTGGAGATGCGACGCCGCCTGCTCGACAGCGCCGGGAAGCTGCTGTCCAAACATGGTGTCGAGTGGGTGACCACGCAGGCGATCGCCGATGCCGCGCACGTCAGTATCGGCACTGTATATCGGTATTTCCCCGATCGTTCGGCCATCCTCGCCGAACTGGCCGACGAGGCAGCGCGGGAGATCTCCTACGAACTCGTCGAGGCGGTCGGCCGGGCGATGCGCCACGATGTCGAATCCGCGGCGCTGATCGTCGTCGAGGCGCTGACCGCCGCCTGCGAGAAACACGCCCGGATCCTCGCGGCCGGAGCCGGACCCTCATCTTTCGATATACCGCCGTACCTCAACCGCATGACGGTGCAGGAGGTGGAACGCAGTCTGCTGCCGCTCGGTAGCGCCATACCGCGCCGGGCCCGGCCGGACCTGTCGCAGAACGAACTGGACGATCTGGTGTTCCTCACGATGGGCGTCACATCGAGTGCGTGCCTGCGGATCGCGTTGCAACGACCCCCCGGCTCGGATCGCGACAGGATGGTGGCGGTGACGGCCAAGATGCTCGCGGCCGCGCTGACGGCGAACTGATATCCGCGACGACACCGAAACCTGTCGGTGGTCGCTCGTATCGTTGGTCATATGACCGATATCGCGCCGTTCGCCGCGGTCGCGCGCGCACGATTCGGGGATCCGGGCGTCCACGCCCTGGTACGCCGAGGGCGCACCGTGCACGCCGTACACCTGGGCCAATGGATCGGCGACGAGTACGCACCAGAGCTGGTGTGCCACACAGGAGTCGCCGGATGGTCCCCGTCGGCGCTGGAACCCACCCGCGCGGCAGTCACGTGCGCCCGATGCCTGCGCAGCCTGGGCGCCGGCCGGGAGCACCAGGGGCAGTTGGCACTGTTCGACCCGGCTGCCCGGTAGCACGTGGCTACCCAGCACGCATGCCGCCGATTCCACGCATAGGGGTGCGGCCTATGTGTACTTCCCGTGACGCACACGATCTGCGATCGTGGTGGCTCACGACCATGGACGAGGAGACGCGTGGTGGAGATTCGGAGCATCGCCGGTGCGGTGACAGCGGTGGTTGCGGCGGCAACCACGTTGACGATGCCGGCGATGTCCGCCGGGGCCCAGCCGTCCTGCCCGCATGCCACGGTGAGTACGCTCTCGGCCGCGACGACGCCCGGTCTGGACTGGTCGGAGAATGTCGGCACCGATCGGCATGGTGCACTGTGGGTTTCGCGGCTTTCACGCAATGTAGTCGAGCGCGTGGACGAGAACGGACACGTCACCGCGAGCGTCGCGGTCGACTCCCCCGGCGCCGTACGTGCGGCCCGCGACAACCTCGTGTACGCCGATTTCGGTGATTCCACGACCAACCTGCCGCCCGGCTCCCACGGCGGCGGCGTCGTCCGTTTCGATCCCGATCGCCCGACATCCGGACCACACGTTGTCGTATCCGGCCTGGGCATGGCCAACGGTCTCTCATTCGACTCGGCAGGCAACCTCTACGTGGCCGACACCTCGACCGGCGTCGTCCGAATCCGGCCCGACGGCTCGGTCGACACCCAGTGGAGCGCCCAAGCGCGCATTCCCGGCCTCGACGGACTGGCCATCACCGGCGACTCCGTCTACGCCACACAGATATTCAGCCCCACCGGCCGCATCCTGCGAATCCCGATCGCCACACCGGCACGCCCCCGGGTCGTCGCCGATCTCGGCTCAGGAGGCGTCCCACCACTACCCGACGACATGACCGTCGGCCCGGACGGTGTCCTGTACCTCGCCACGGGAACCGGCCGCCTGGTACAGGTAGATCCGGCCACCGGGCAGGTCTGCACCTTGCTGTCGGGCGAGCCGATGACGTCTGTCGCCATAGACCCGCACCACCCCGGGACCTTGATTCTCGGCACCGAGAGCGGCGACCTGCTCCGGGCACGAGTCGAACAATAACGTCGCGATACTCCAGTATCAGGAGCCGCAGGTCCGAAGTGGCCTGGAATCGTTCTAGAGGCCGATGTGGACCGTTTTTTCTTCGGTGTCAGCTTCGATTCCGGTGCGGCCGAGTTCGCGGCCTGTGCCGCTGCCGGCGCGGCCGCCCCAGGGGAGGGCTGGGTCGGGGACACCCCAGCCGTTGACCCAGACTGTGCC
>NZ_JAGPOX010000099.1 GCF_019038435.1 Nocardia alni | reverse complement strand
GCCCTCCCCCACCGCCTCCGGCCCCTCCGCCAGCAATCGCCGGAACCCCTCCTCGTCCAGGATCGGCACACCCAGCTCCTCGGCCTTGGCCGCCTTCGTGCCGGGTGCGTCGCCGATGACCACGAAGGCCGTCTTCTTCGACACCGATCCGGCCGCCTTACCACCGCGCACCAGGATCGCCTCCTTCGCCTCGTCGCGCGAGAAGCCCTCCAGCGAACCGGTGACCACGATCGATAACCCCTCGAGGTTGCGTTCGATGGAGGCGTCGCGCTCGTCGCGCATCCGCACGCCCGCCGCGCGCCACTTCTCGACGATGGCGCGATGCCAGTCGACGGTGAACCACTCGATCAACGCGGCCGCGATGGTCGGGCCGACGCCGTCGACCTCGGCCAGCTCCTCGACCGAGACCTCCTCGATGCGCTCCATACTGCCGAATTCCGAGGCCAGCGCGCGGGCGGCGGTGGGCCCGACGTGCCGGATGGACAGCGCCACCAGCACGCGCCACAGCGGACGATCCTTGGCGGTGTCGAGATTGTTCAGCAGGCGGCGGCCGTTGGCCGACAGGCTGCCGTCCTTGTTGACGAAGAGCGTTGTGGTGAGCAGCTTTTCCTCGGACAGGTCGAACAGGTCGCCCTCGTCGGCGATCGCGCCCGACTTCAGCAGGTCGATCGCGGCCTCGTAGCCCAGGGCCTCGATATCGAACGCGCCCCGCCCGGCCATATGGAACACTCGCTCGCGCAGCTGCGCCGGACAGTGCCGCTGATTGGGGCAGCGGATATCGATATCGCTCTCCTTGGCGGGAGCGAGTTCGGTACCGCATTCGGGGCAGCGCGTGGGCATGACGAACGCCCGCTCGGTGCCGTCGCGCACGTCCACCACGGGCCCCAGGACCTCGGGGATGACATCGCCTGCCTTGCGGATGGTGACCGTATCGCCGATCAGCACGCCTTTGCGAACGACCTCACCGGCGTTGTGCAGGGTGGCCATGGCGACCGTCGAGCCCGCGATGCTGACCGGCTCCATCACCGCGAACGGGGTGACCCGGCCCGTGCGGCCGACGTTGACCTGGATGTCCAGGAGTTTGGTCGTCGCCTCCTCGGGCGGATATTTGTAGGCGATGGCCCAACGGGGGGCACGGGAGGTGGCGCCGAGACGACGCTGCAGGGCGATCTCGTCGACCTTGACGACCTGACCGTCGATCTCGTGCTCGATATCGTGTCGATGCTCGCCCCAGTACTCGATCCGCGCGACCACCGCGTCGGCGCCCCGCACCCGCACGGTGTGCGCGGAGACCGGCAGCCCCCATGCGTCCAGCGCGCGGTACGCCTCGTACTGGGAGGCCGGGCTGAAACCCTCCATCCGGCCGAAGCCGTGGCAGATCATCCGCAGCCGCCGCTGCGCGGTGACCGCGGGATCCTTCTGCCGCAGCGATCCGGCGGCGGTGTTGCGCGGATTCGCGTATGGCGGCTTGCCCTCGGCGACCATGGCGACGTTCAGATTCTCGAAATCCTCCAGCCGGAAGTACACCTCGCCGCGCACCTCGAGCAGCGTGGGAATCGGGAATTCGGCGGTGGGGGTGAGTTCGGTGGGTATGTCCTCGATGGTGCGGGCGTTGAGGGTGACATCCTCGCCAGTGCGCCCGTCGCCTCGGGTGGCCCCGCGCACCAGGCGACCCTGTTCGTAGACGAGGTTGAGCGCGACGCCGTCGATCTTGACCTCGCAGAGGTAGTGGATGTCCGGGCCGGTCTCGGCCTCCACCCGGGAGATCCAGGTGCGCATCTCCTCGGCGTCGAAGACGTTGTCCAGCGACATCATGCGCTCGAGGTGGTCGACCGCGGTGAAATCGGTCGCGAATCCGCCGCCGACCAGCTGGGTCGGCGAATCGGGGGTACGCAGATCCGGATATTCCCGCTCGAGCTCCAGCAGCTGCTGGAACAGCACGTCGAACTCGCCGTCGCTGATGATCGGCGCGTCGCGCACGTAGTAGCGGAATTGGTGCTCGCTGACCTCCTCGGCCAGCCGCTGCCACCGCACCCGCGCGTCTGCGGTGGCCGCACCGACCTCACCACCGGATGTACCCGGTGCCGTCGATTCACTCGCCCGCTCGCTCACGACCGCACCTCGCTGGCGCTCGGCTCCGCCGTGAGCGAAGCGCGCTGTGTCAATGGTTCGCTCCGCTTCCCTCCACTCACGACTGGAACCCTATCCGAGCCAGCCGACAATTCGCCGTGACCTCGGTGTACTCGCCCTCGAGGCCCCCTGTCAGACCGCTGGTGTGGCAGGGAACACAGGCCACACGAGGCGAGTTGCACAGCGTATGGAACTCGACGCCGCCCTGGCCTTCGCCCGCCTGCACACCCACTCGGTGCTCACCACGCTGCGCAAGAACGGCCGCCCGCAACTGTCCAACATCTCCTACAAGCTCGGCGACGACGGACTGTTCCGGATTTCGATCACCGCGGACCGCGCCAAATACTTCAACCTGCGTCGTGAGCCGTGGGCCGCGCTGCACATCACCCGGCCCGATTTCTGGGCCTACACGGTGATCGAGGGTGATGTCGAGCTGACGCCGGTCGCCGCCGACCGCGACGACGCCACGGTCGAAGAACTCATCTCCTACTACCGAAGTCTGTCCGGCGAGCACCCGGACTGGGACGACTACCGCCGCGCCATGGTCGCCGACCGCCGGCTGATCGTGCGGATCAAGCCCACGCACGCCTACGGCATGCTGCCCTGATCCTGCGAATGCCCGGTACCGCAGGGTATTTCACGACCCTAGCCGTTCACGGCCGTCCGGTGTCGTGGCGAGAACCGAAGCGTCCGAACGCCTCCCGAACTTCCACTCGTTGAACAGCAGGTTGAGCGCGACCGCGACGACGGCGGTCGCGCTGATCCCGGAGTTCAGCACCACCCCGACCGGCGCCGGAAACGCATCCCAGAACTTCGGCGCCGCAATGGGAATCATGCCTACCCCGATCGCCACCCCCACGATCACCAGATTGAGATTGCCCTCGTAGTCCACCCGCGACAGCGTGCGAATCCCGCTCGCGGCAACAGACCCGAACAGGACCAGCCCGGCGCCGCCGAGCACCGGATACGGAATTCCCGCGACGACGGCCCCGACCACCGGAAGCAACCCCAACAGCAGCAGGATCAGTCCGCCCATGGCCACCACGAACCTGCTCTTGATCCCGGTCAACGCCACCAGGCCGACGTTCTGCGCGAAAGCACTACAGGGGAACGACCCGAAAACCGGTGCGACAGTGGTGGATACCATATCCGCGCGCAGCCCCTCGGCGACCCGCCGGGCGTCGACCTCGGTACCGACGACCTCGCCGATCGCGAGGATGTCCGCGGTGGTCTCGGTCATGATCACCACGATCACGATCGTCATCGCCACGATCGCGCCCACGTCGAAACGCGGTGCGCCGAAATGAAACAGCTGCGGTGGCGCGATCAGGCGCGCGGTGCGCACCGCGGAGAAGTCGGTCCGGCCCGCCAGTGTGGCGACGAGGGTGCCGACGACCAGACCGATCAGAATCGCCAGCCGCGAGATCGCCCCCTGGAACAGCCGGCTGATCACCAGGATGATCAGCAGTGTCAACCCGGCGAAACCGATATCCGCCATCGAGCCGTATCCCGGTTTGCCCGGGTCGTTGCCCAGCGCCCACCCGAAGGCCACCGGCATGAGCGACAGCCCGATCACGGTGATGATCGTGCCGGTCACCACCGCCGGGAACAGGCGCACCAACTGCGCGAAGTACGACGAGAGCAGCAGCCCGATCACGCCCGCGACGATCACCGAGCCGAAGATCTCGCGCAGACCGCCCTTGCTCGCGATCGACACCATCGTCGACACGCTCGCGAATGAAACCCCCTGCACGATGGGCAATCTGCTACCGAAGGGCCCGATGCCGAGCGTCTGCAGCAGTGTCGCCAGCCCCGACACGAACAGTCCGGCGGTGACCAGCAGGCCCATCTCCGCCGCCGAGAGCCCCGCCGCGCCGCCCACGATCAGCGGCGGCGCGATCACGCCGCCATACATGGTCAGGATGTGCTGAGCCCCGTAGGCGACGAGTTGTCCGGCCGGATATCGCGCGTCCTCGGGCCTGCTCTGTGTCGCCGCGGCGCGTGGTTCGGTGTCGCGCCGCCCGGAAAAGCGTCGCCAGGTCAAACGCCCCATGGCACTTCCTCTCTACATGCGGAACATATCTTCCACTGTTCGGAAGTGTTGCACGACACATCCAGGCCGTGACTGGATTCCCGCGACAGATTTCGTATATCTCTCCGATGGACCGTCGCCGCCGCTCAGGTGGCGAGTGAATGTCACGGGTGGTCGGTCAGCTGCTCGGAACCCCGCCTGTCGAGCGGCTATTCGCAGGCCTTGTCCAGGATGTCTTCGCACAACGCGCGCACCCGCTCCACCGCGTCCTCCAGAACCGCCGGATTCGGCGTCATCGATTCGATCACCGCATCGACCCCGCTCAGCCCCGCACGGACGAGCAGCGCCTTGTCGTTGGTGATCCACTCGCCCCGCGCCGCCAGAATGGCATGCGCATAACAGGACGCGGCGACGGCGACCTGACCGGCACACTGAGTGAGCCGGCCGTGCGCGGCATGATTGTATCGCGCATATCCCAGAGTCAGGCGCGCGTGATCGGCCCAGGTGTGCGGGGCTTTACACCGCAGCGCATCGGGATATGCCGGGTGCGGCAGCGCCCCGCGCAGCACGCGGTTGAACGCCAGTTCGGCGACCAGGAGATAAGTGGGTATGCCCGCCAGATGAAAGGCCAGCGGCTCGATGTGGAACTCGCCCTTCTCAGCCGCGCGTAGTTGAATATCCACCACGTCGCGGTCGCGGTAATGCACATCGACCCGTCTGCCGTCGATGGTCAGCCAGGCGCCTCCGTTGAAGACGCCACCACCCCACTCGCCCAGTGCCGACACGTACCCGTCCCAGCCGACGGCCGACAGATCACCGGGCTGGAACTCGCCGCGGTAGTAGATCGACAGATCCCAGTCACTATCGGGCCGCGCCGTCCCCTGCGCCCGCGATCCGCCCAACGCCACGGCGGTCACGCCCGGGAGCGCGAACAGGGTCTCGGCGGTGGTATCCAGGAACGTTCGCTCGTCCATCACCGCCTCCTCTCGGGACCTTCGGCCCTCGTTCGGGTGCGTATTTCGCGAGACAGTAGAGAAAGTTCGGCCGCACCCCACCGTTGAGGTTACCGATGAGCAACATCGATCGACGGATCCGGCTTTCCGCGATCCAGGTCCACTGGTCTGGTCAGCACTGCGCGTTCACCGCCAGTTCGGATCAGTTCCCCGGGCTGACACACCGGGACGAGAGTTCTCTAGCGGCCCTGGACGGCTTCATCGAGCGGGTCCAGAGGATCATGCCGGATTCGGTGGGGCTCGCCTGAGCTCACGATCCCGCCCGCTGCGTGGGCCCCACCGCTACGCCCGGTGAATCAGTAAGCGATGAACAGGATTTCCTCGCGAGAGTAGTCGTGCCCCGGGTGGTTCTCCTTGAGGTGGGCCTGGGTCTTGGTGACCAGGTCGTCCTCGTCGGTACCGACGATGGACTCGCCGCAGGGGCAGTTCAGCCGCTTCTTCATTCGCGCATCCTTCCGTTTCGCCCGAGTCTAGGCGTCGGATACCCCTGTGCGCATCACCGGCGTACCGCGACCGGATCGGCGGCTGCCGGGTCCAGGAGCGGGTTCCCGGTCTCGAGCAGGGTCTTGAGGCTCGCCAAGATGCTCGGCCAGCCCTGGCTGATCGAATTGCGCACGGTGCTGTCGTGCGGAAAACCACCGTGCACGACGGTCAACTTCACGATATCGCCCTCCGGTTCGACCTCGAAGGTCACCGTCGAGCGCGGTTCGGCGGCGAACGCCGCCAATTGCGCTGTGCTGAAACCGAATTCCTTACCGAAGGCGTCGTCGAAGGTGTGCCAAGTGTAGGACAGGCGCCGGTACGGTTCGGAGATCAGCACGACCTGCTCGGGATCGCGCCTGGACCAGCCGCGCTGCAGCCAGACCATCGATGAGCCTGCGCGCCAGTCGCTCTCGAATGTGGCGCCCCAGTAGAGCCGGGTGAACTCCGGTTCGGTGAGCGCCCGCCACAACCGCTCGGGCGTGGTCTTGATGTATGTGGTGTAGACGAATTCGCTCGCCCCGGCGGAGTTGTCCGCGGTCATGCTCGTGCCCTCCAATGCGGATTTGAGTCCGGCGAGCAGGTGTACCCGCCCGCGGTCGTAGTGGTTGATCCAGCGATCGGCGATGGCGTTGATGGGTTCGGCGTTCACATAGTGCAGTTTTTCCCGGCCACGACGGCGCGTGCTCACCAGGTTGGCGGCCTCCAGCACGGCGAGATGCTTACTGACGGCTTGCCGCGACATCGCCAGGCCAGTACACAATTCTCGCAGCGTCTGACCGTTGTCCGCGTTCAGACTGTCCAGCAGGCGGCGGCGGCTCGGATCGGCCAACGCCTTGAACACCTCGTCCACATCACCATCCTCCATATGCAACCATAAAGTTGCATATTTGCATGATAGGCATCCGGATAGTTGCCTGTCAACGCTGACCCGGTGTCTTACCGCACTGTCCCGGACGGCAGGATGGCACCCGTGCTGCGCAGTTTTCAGGTGACCAATCACAGATCGCTGGCCGAACCGCAGGAGCTGCGCCTGGTCGGCAACCGCTCGGCCCTGCCCGCACCGGTGACCGCCGTGCACGGCCCGGCCGCGGCGGGCAAATCCAGCCTGGTGGACGCGCTGGGGCAGATGCGCGCCGCCGTGCTGAACTCGGTCACCGGCTGGGATCCGTATGCCGGGCCGACCCGCGCACCGCATCTCGGATTCGCCGAACGCCCTTCGGAATTCGTCGCCACGTTCGTCGCCGAGGACATCGGGTACACCTACGGTTTCAGCCTCGGCAACGCCGACGTCTGCGCCGAATGGCTGCACAGCCATCCGCACAATCGCAAGCGAATCGTGTTCGAGCGCGAGGGTGAGCAGGTCCGTATCGGGCCGATGTTCGAGCCGGTCCGCTACGGCATCGGCGCGCTCGTCCCGCTGATGCGCCCGAATGCGTTGCTGCTCAGCCTCGCCGGGCAGATGCATGCCGAGGCTCTGATCCCCGCATACCGCTGGTTCGCCGGACAGCTGGATGTGCAACGCGGACACCAGGATCCAGCGACGATCGCGCACCGGCTGGGCAGCCATATCTCCCGCTCGCCCGATAACGCCGCGCGGCTGCTGACCCTGCTGCGCTCGGCCGAACTGGGCATCGGTGACCTGCTGCTCGCCGAGCACGACCCGCTGTATGCCGACTACCTGCGCGATCTGGACTCCGAGATCGCCGGGGCGGCAACCGAACTCGATGCCTGCCTGGCCTCGCCCGCGCATGCCGCGCAGTTCGAGCGCGCGCACGGCCTGTCCCCGGTCGAACTCGACCGCGAGGTGAGCAACCTGCGGGCCGCCCGCGACACCCTCTACGCCCGCATGGTGGCCCGGCGCGGGGTGGGCCTGCGCCTGGTGCACGACGGCTGCTCCGCCGGCTTCGACATCACCGACGAATCCACCGCCACCCTGGCCCTGCTGCGGCTGCTGCCCACCGTGCTGGACGCGCTGGACACCGGCCGGGTGCTGGCCGTGGACGATATCGACACCGACCTGACCGGCGACACCGCCGACCGCTTGATCCAGCTGTTCCAGAATCCGGAGACCAACTCCCGGGGAGCGCAGCTGATCTTCACCACCCGTAATCGCACACTGGTCGACCGGGGCAACGGCCGCTCGCAGTCCCGCCGTACTACGGTCTGGCAACTGCGGCGCACCTCGCACGGAACCAGCGAACTCACCGCACACTGAACCCGGCGATACGGACAGCGTCCACACTCACCGCCCCGGCCGGATACGCGACGCCGCGTCTCCCCCGCCCGGCTACGCAAGCTCCGCCCACTCACCACGCCCGTAGCATGGAGACATGCTGCTACAGGTTGTATTCATCGTGGTCATCGCCGGTGCGCTGGTGTCCATGCTGATGATGTACCGGCGCGGACGCGGCCGATTCAGCTTCGGCCCGGCCAACACCGAGTCCGGCACCCTGTACGTGACCGGCGTGAGCCCGCGTCCGGCCGCACAGGGCGAGCAGTACGTGACCATCACCGGCACCATCTCGGGCCCCTCGGTCGCGGGCGAGACGGTGTACGGCCGCTACGCCTGGGATGTGAACCAGTGGCCCAGCCCGGGCGACGCGATCCCGGTCGGCTACCCGCCCGGCAAACCCCAGCACTGGAGCCTGGCCCATCCCGGCGCCCGCCCATACCTCGGTTCGCGAGGCAATCCGCCCGAACCCACCGATTAGTGCCACATCGGCGCTCTGCCGTCCGATCGTCATCCTGGCACGCCAACCCATTGCCCCGGCACCCCAATCGTCATCCCGGCGCGCCAACCGCCACCCCGGCATACCAACGGCCACCCCGGAGATCCACCGTCACCCGCCACACCGACCTCCACCCCGGCACGCCAACCGCACCCCGGGAAACCAACCGTCACCCCGGCATACCGACGGTCACCCCCGGGCACGCAAACCGCCACCCGGCAGACCAACCGTCACCCCGGGAAACCGACCGACATCCCGGCATGCTTTCGGCTGGTATCGCATGCTGGATCCGGCCAAAACACGCCAGGATGACGATGACGAACACAGGACCGCCGTAGACAGGGCAGTTCACGCTCAGGCGAAGGTCAACGCCTCGGGCTCGTCGGCGAGGGCATGGGCGGCCTCGGTGGCCAGCGTCAGAGACCGGCGCGCCCAGGACAGCGTGGCTCCCGCCAGACCGCACGCAGGGGCAACGAGTATCCGCTCGGCCAGGGCGCGGCGAGGGAAACCCAGGCGGTCGAACAGTCGGACGGCGGGTTCGACAATCTCGCGCCAATCGATCGAGGCGGCCGGCGCGGAGGTGGGGATCAGGCCCAGTGCCAGTTGTTTTCCGGCCTCCAGCAGCTCACCGATATCGTCCAGATCGGCGGTACCGATGGTGGCCATATCGAAACCGATTGCGGCGGCGGAACTTCCACGCAGGAACCCGAGGGCCGGGCGAGACGCACAGGAGTGCACCAGGACCGGGGAGCCGAGACCGTCGATGACCGCCTCCAGCACCGCGAGCGCCTCGGGTTCGGGCACCGCGCGCACCGAATCGAGCAGGCTGGTCCCCTTCAGTGATCCCTCCAGCACCTGCGTCAGCGACGGTTCGTCCAGTTGCACAACGACGTTCGCACCCAGGCGCGCGGCGACCTCGGCGGCGTGCCGTGTCAGCCCCTCGGTGAGGGATTCGGAAAGATCGCGCAGCGCACCGGGATCGGTGAGCACACGGTGTCCGCTCGCCAGTTCCACCTGGGCGGCCAGCGTCAGCGGCCCCGGGGACTGCACCTTGAGCGCGCGGCCCGAGCCGGCGAGACCCCCGTTCTCCCATGCCTCTTCGAGTGCGTCCAGATCGGTGCGCACCAGATCGCGAGCGCGCCGGGAGAGCGATCCGGGCCGGGCCGCGAGCCGGTAACCACGCGTGGTGATATCGAACGGCATGTCGACCAGCAGCGCCGAGGCCCGGCCGATCATATCGGAACCCGCTCCGCGCCCGGGTAATTCGACCAGGTGCGGCAGATCTGTCAGCTCACCGACGACAGTAGCCGCCGCCTCGCGGGGATCGGCACCCGGCCAGGACCCGACCCCGGTCGCGATGCCGCCCGCGAACGGGTTGGCCGTATCAGCACTCACCGTGTACATCCCTCGTCATCGCTTCGCTGCACACTCTGGACTCCGCCCAACCGGGCGCGCACCGCATCCGCCGCGCACCGTATTCGTTCGCCCACATCGGGCGCGAAATTCACCGTCCGGTATCGGCGGCGGCCGACATGCTCGCCTCGTCCCGATCACGCCCGGTCCCGCTGATGGTGCCGCTGCCGATCACCTCGTCGCCCAGCCCGTCCGGCCGGTACAGCACCACGGCCTGACCACGGGCGACGCCGGTCAGCGGCGCACGCAGGCGGACGATCAGCCCATCCTCGGCGCCTCCTGTGGCCTCGGCGACCGCGGGCGCGATGCCGCCGTGCGCGCGCACCTGCGCGATGCACTCGACCGGCTCGCTCGGCCGCTCGCCGGAGGTCCAGATCGCCCGATCCGCCCGCACTGTCCACACGTCCAGATCCTGCACGCCGCCCACCCGGACGGTGCCGGAGCCGGGGTCGATATCGGTGACGTAGCGGGGCAGACCATCCGCGGCGGGGCCGCGCAGACCCAGGCCCTTGCGCTGGCCGATGGTGAACCCGTGCACGCCGTCGTGATCGGCGAGCTTGTGCCCGTCCGCGTCGACGATCGCGCCCGGCCGGATGCCGATCTTCGCCCCCAGGAACGCCCGGGTGTCACCGGACGGGATGAAGCAGATGTCGTGCGAATCGGGCTTGTTCGCCACCGCCAGCCCGCGCTCCGCGGCCTCGGCCCGGATCTGCGGCTTGGGCGTGTCACCGATCGGGAACATCGCGCGCGAGAGCTGCTCGGCTGTCAGCACCGCGAGCACATAGGACTGGTCCTTGTCGGCGTCGACCGCGCGGCGCAGTACGCCGTCCTCGAGGCGCGCGTAATGGCCGGTGGCCACCGCATCGAAGCCCAGCGCCACCGCGCGGTCGGCCAGGGCGGAGAACTTGATCTTCTCGTTGCAGCGCAGGCACGGGTTCGGCGTCTCCCCCGCCGCATACGCCGCGACGAAGTCGTCGATCACGTCTTCCTTGAAACGGTCGGCGAAATCCCAGACGTAGAACGGGATTCCGAGCACATCCGCGGCGCGGCGGGCGTCCCCGGCGTCCTCCTTGGAACAGCAGCCGCGCGAGCCGGTGCGCAACGTCCCCGGCGCGGCGGACAGCGCCAGATGCACCCCGACCACCTCGTGTCCCGCATCGACCGCGCGGGCGGCCGCCACGGCCGAATCCACGCCGCCGCTCATTGCCGCGAGCACTCTCATCACGTACCTCCTCTCACGCTGGCGAGTCCCGCTGCCCGAGCACGCTCCACCACCGGTGGCAGCGCCTCGAGCACCCTGTCTATGTCGGCCCGGGTCGTGGTGTGCCCCAACGAGAAGCGCAGCGACCCCCGGGCCTCGGACGCCTGTGCGCCCATGGCCAGCAGCACGTGACTGGGCGCGGATACCCCGGCGTTGCAGGCCGAGCCGGTCGAACATTCGATACCCGCCGCATCCAGCAGCATCAGCAGCGAATCGCCCTCGCAGCCCGGGAAGGTGAAGTGCGCGATACCCGGCAACCGCTCGCGTGCGGGCCCGTTGAGCATCGCGTCGGGCACCGTGGCCAGTACGCCGTCGATCAGGACGTCTCGCAGGCGGGTCAATTCCGCTGTGCGGGAAGGCAACTCCCGCACCGTCTCGCTCAGCGCGGTAGCCAGTCCGACCGCGGCGGGCACATCGGAGCTGCCCGAGCGCAGATCGCGCTCGTGCCCGCCACCGTGCAACAACGGCGCGCAGGCAACCTGCCGCCCCAGCAGCAGCACGCCCGCGCCGTGCGGTCCGCCGAGCTTGTGCGCGGCGAAACTGGCCGCGGATACGCCGCTCGCGGCGAAATCAATGGGCAGCTGGGCCGCGGCCTGCACCGCGTCGGTATGCATCGGCACATCGAATTCCTGTGCCACGGAAGCCAGTTCGGCGATCGGCTGGATCGTGCCGACCTCGTTGTTGGCCCACATGACGGAGACGAGCGCGACCTGGTCGCCGCACTGCTCCAGCGCCGCGCGCAGGGTCTGCGGCGAGAGCACGCCGTCGCGATCCACCTCGAGCAGGCTCACCCGCGCACCCTCATGCTGTTCGAGCCATTCGACCGCGTCCAGCACCGCGTGATGCTCGACCGCGCTCACCAAGACACGGGTGCGTGCCGGGTCGGCGTCGCGCCGCGCCCAGTAGATGCCCTTGACCGCGAGATTGTCGCTCTCGGTACCGCCCGAGGTGAAGATCACCTCCGAGGGCCGCGCGCCCAGATCGGCGGCGATGGACTCGCGCGCCTCCTCCAGCAGGCGCCGGGCCGCGCGCCCCGATCCGTGCAGCGAGGAGGCGTTACCCGACGTGCTCAGCGCAGCGGTCATCGCCTCGACGGCGGCAGGAAACATGGGTGTCGTTGCCGCGTGATCGAGATAAACCGTCTTGGGCACCGCACCGACAGGACCCGGGAAGACCGACTTCATGACTGTGTAAGGATAGCGACCCGGGATACGGGGTTATTCCCGCCGTCCCCCGGGCCATCAGGAGACGGCCGCGGCCGGGTGCGGGGAGGTCTCCGGCACGGCCGCGGTCTCCCGGACGATCAGGCGGGTCGGGCCTGATCCCAGGGCGGTGGCGTGGGCGTCGATGGTGGGGGTTTGCTCCACACGCAGGGCTCGCTCGCAGCGGCGGGCCAGATCGTGACGATCGGAGCCGGGGAGTTCGCGCGGCAGCAGGGTCAGCTCGGCGGTCACGCCCTTGGAGCGCAGCACGCGGCGGGCGGAGTCCTGGAAGGTGTCCACGCCGACGAATCCGGGGATGGTGGACAGCTCACCGTCGCGGTCGAGGTAGCGCACGCGGATCGGCTGCACCGGCGTGCCGGAGTCGACGGCGGCCTGGAACAGGGCCGGGCGCGGGCGGCCGTGGGCACGGCCGCACCACGTGGTGCCCTCGGGGAACATGCAGACCGTGTCACCGGCGGACAGCCGCTCGGCGATCGTGGCGATCACCCCGGGCAGTTGCCGCAGGCTCTCGCGTTCGATCGGGATCACGCGCATCAGGCGGGCCAGATCACCCAGCAGCGGCCACTCGACCATGTCGGCGCGGGCGACGAACCCCATGGGCTCCACGGCGGCCAGCGCGACCACGTCGGACCAGCCGACGTGCGGAGCGACCACGAGGACGCCCGTGTTCTCGTCGGCAGCGGCCTCCGATTCGGCGCCGCGCTCGTCGATGATGCGCAATCGGATTCCGCAGCACCGCAATACGGCCCGCGCGTACCGGCGATGCAGGCCGCGACGGCGGCGGCGCGGTGTGAGGATATTGACCGCCGGGAAGGAGACGAGCAGGCCGAGAACGCCCAAAGCCCGTGCGGTAGCGCGCAATACCCCTGCCTCAGCGGGTTGGTCGACGCAGGTGGGTACACACGGGCTCGTGGGCATCCACGCGTGCACGGGTGCGGCGGGCGGACAGGATAAGGCCGAGCTCGGGGATAACAACGCGGACATGAGATCTACCGTCCATCCATGGCGGTCGCGGCCGATTGCAGGCGTTCCAGATAGCGGCGGTTGATCGTCTCCAGCCCGAGCAGGACAACGAAATCGGCGACCCCGAAGTCGGGATCATGCGCGGGCTCACCGCAGATCGACGCGCCCAGTCGCAGATACCCGCGCAGCAGCGGCGGCAGTTTCGGCCGTGCCGGGGGCTCGATCTCGTCGAGACTGCGGCCGTCGACGACGACCGGGTTCAGCGGGCGCACCCGCCGCTGCGGATCGCCCGAATGCTTGGTCAGCAACAGATCCCGCACGCCGCGCACGTTCACCCCGGCCGGGTCCTGCGGGCTGTCCTGCATGGGAACCGAGGCACAGCCCATCACCCAGTCGTAACCGGTGAGCTGGATGTAGTGCAGGATTCCCGCCCACATCAGCGTCAGCACCGACCCGTTGCGGTGATCCGGCACCACGCAGGCCCGGCCCATCTCGACGATGCGGTCGCCCTCGGGATCCATTGCGGTGAGGTCGAATTCGGTGGCCGAGTAATACCCGCCCGCGGCGGCGACCTTGTGCGGCGGCAGCATCCGATAGCAGCCGACGAACTGGTCGGTGAGCTCGTCGCGCACGAGCATATGGTCGCAGTGCTCATCGAACGTGTCGGCGTCGAGCTGGTCGGCACTCTCGGGGATCTGGAATCCGGGTTCGTTCGCAAAGACCTGATAACGCAACCGCTGTGCGGCGATGCGGTGCTCAGTATCCGAGGAAACCACCAAGGAGTACTGTGGCCGGGGCGTACCCGCCGCCGGAGAGAACAGGGCTTGTGACTCTGCCTGTGTGGCCATGCTCTGATGAAGCCAGTCCGAATCGGCCCCGGGGCTACCTGTGGGTGTCGCGGCGGTGCCAGTCGGATGAACGAGACGAACGTCACACCGGCTGTTCACCGCGTCGATACACCCGGTTCGCTCAGTTTGCGAACAGTACCTTTTCAGGACTCTCAGCCGTGATCTTCAGTCCCGGATCGTGACCGCGAAATCCAGTGCGGAGAAACCGCGGGTGTGCTCGGCAGAAGGCAGCATCGGGCGCCACTGTCGAGAACTACTGAACATTCTCTCCTGCCCGGCAACGTCGACGGCGAGAGCTGTTTCGCGCCGTAGTCTTCGCGCCCGCCCGGTGACGTTCCGGGCGGGGCGCGGGGCGTCCGTCAGGCATTCTCCCGGGCGAAGCTGCGCGCGCCGATCACGATGAGCACCAACGCGACCGCGGCGGTCAGGCCGGTACCCCAGTACACCTGAACGTTGCCGAAATCCCCGCGGAACAGCGCCCGCGCGGCCTCCACCGTATGCTCGAACGGGTTGATATCGGCGATGATCCGCAACCAGTGCGGCGCCAGGCTCATCGGCAGCAGAATTCCGGACAGCAGCATGATCGGCACCGACAGACTGTTGAGTACCGAGGCGAGGGTGTCCTCCGAACGCGCCCACAGCGCAAGGGCATACGAGGCCGAGGCCAGCCCGGCCGCCATCACCGCGATGAGCAGTACCGCGGCGGCCAGCCCGAGTACGTTGGGGCGCAAGGAGAACGCGACCATCGCGACCACGACCAGTACCAACGCCTGCACGATCAGCACGACCATGTCCTTGAGCACCCGCCCCACCAGCAGCGCGGAACGCCTTGCGGGCGTGACCCGTTGGCGCTCGATCACGCCGGCCCGCAGTTCGGACACCATCACGAACCCGGCGAACATCGACCCGAACAGGCCGATCTGGATCACCAGCGCGGGCGTGAGCACCTTCCACGGATCGGTCCCCGGCCCCAGCGCCGGCGCGATCGACTTCACCAGCGGCCCGAACAACACCAGATACAGCACCGGCTGGCTGAGTCCGATCATGACCCACACCGGATTTCGCAGTTGCATGCGCAGCTGCGACCAGAAGATCAGCCCGGTCTCACGCAAGAAATTCATTTGCCCTCCCGCAGGGTGCGCCCGGTGACGGTGAGGAATACGTCGTCGAGGCTGGGACGTTTGACGGTCAGCGAGCCCGGGACCACACCCTGCTCGTCGAGTGCGCGTAACAGCGGCACCACCGCCGCGTCGCCGCGTTCCACGGTCAGATGCACCAGACCGTCCGCACGCATCTTCGAGCGCAACTCCAGTACCTTATCGGCGATCCGGATCGCCAGATCGGCCTGTTCGTCGGCGATCTCGAGGCTGATCACATCGCCCGCGATGCGCTGCTTCAACTCCTCGGGCGTCCCGGCGGCGACGATGCCGCCGTGGTCCATCACCAGGATCCGATCGCACAGCACGTCGGCCTCCTCCAGATAGTGGGTGGTGAGCACCATCGTGGTGCCCTCGTCGCGCAGGCGGCGGATATGCTCCCAGAGGTTCGCTCGGCTCTGCGGATCCAGTCCGGTCGTGGGCTCGTCCAGATAGATCAATTCGGGCCGGTGCACCAAGCCGAGTGCGATATCCACCCGGCGACGCTGCCCGCCGGACAGCTCCCGGCAGCGTCGCCTGCCCAGGCCCGTCAGCTCCAGGGTGTCGAGCAGTTCGTCGGAGTTGCGCCGCGCCGTCGCCTTGCTCAGCCCGAAAAGTCTTGCCTGCAAGATCAATTGGTCGATGACGAGTTCCTCGTCGTTGGTCATGCCGCCCTGCGCGACGTAACCGATACGCGAGCGAACGGTACGCGGGTCGGTGCGCAGGTCCGCCCCGGCCACCGTCGCCTCGCCCGCGGTCGGCGCGAGCAGGGTGGCGATCATCCGCAACGTCGTGGTCTTACCCGCGCCGTTGGGTCCGAGCAGCCCGACGATCTCCCCCCGCAGCACCTCGAAGTCGATGCCGGTGACCGCCTCGACCGGTCCCGTCTTGGTCCGGAAGGTGCGCGCGAGCCCCTGGACCCGGATCACCGAGGTATCAGTGCGGCCGCGAACCGCGGCCATGTTTTCCATGCCACCACGGTAAGAACGGCGACGCCGGCCGTGACGCCGAATCGCGGAATCCACCCGCGCGGTGCGGCGATCACCCCTACCAGCGGCGCACTGTCGCCCGGGAATGCGAGCGGATCATTTCGGACTCCTCCTCCGGTGCGTACACCGACTGCACCGCGACACGTCCCGGGCCGACCAGCCGTAGCCAGATGCTGCGGTAGCTGAAGCTGCGCCACCAACCCAGGCCGCGCGTCGCCGGATACTCCAGGTGCAGGTGCGCTGTCACCGACAGGTCGCGGTACAGCAGCGCCGAGGGCTTGACCAGCAGGCTCTGGCCCGGACCCAGATCGCGGATGAAGGTGTTGCCGGGCGAGTGCAGCAGGAGCAGCCCGGGGCCCGCCTGCGCGGTGAACACATCGCCGAACATGCCCAGCGGGTAGTGCGTCTTGCGGTCGTCGCCGGTGCCCGTGACGAACCAGACGCCGTTGTCGGTCCAGTCGTAGGCGACGTTGCCGGTGGCCACCAGGAATCGGTGCTCGTGCACCCACATGCTCTGGTTGTGCGCCAGCGGCAGCACGACGAGATCCCCGGCGTGCGTGCCGGACAGCGCGATATGACCGGGCCCACGGCCGGTCAGCATGAACAGCGGCAGCCCGCCCATCATGCGCTTCCACGCGCCGCGCAGGCTCATCCGCTCCAGCTGCGCGGTGGGATCGCTCCACAGCAGGTTGTGATGCGAGAAGTAGACCCAATCACCCTGTGCCAGCGCGAAATCCGCGGCCGGAACCAGCGTTCCCTCGATCTGGCACCGCGATTGGCCGAACTGGATGTGGGCCATATCCCGGATGGCGGGCTGCTTGGTCCAGCCCGAGGCGCTCACCGCGGCCCGGACATCCACGGGCGCACCGCAATGCGGGCAGGTGCGGGCATCGGGATCGCTGGGCTGGCGGCAGAACAGACAGGTGTAGGCAGGAGCGTTCATACCTCCGCCTCGCTGACGCTCGGCTCCGGCATGACCACTCGGGCGGCTGTGTCCATTGTTCGCTCGCTGCGCTCGTTCACCGCGCGCCTACCCGGAATGATGGTGGACGTACATGGACTGGATGCCGACTCGGCCGGGGCCGGTCATCTCGGCCAGATACATCCGGCCGAACATGCCGACCTTGATGTTCTGCGGCACCGCCTGCATCTGCACCGTGGCGTCCTTGTACAGGAATCCGCCCGGCTCGACCAGGATCTTCTCCCCCGGCCGCAGCATCCGCTCGAAGACGTTGCCGAAACCGTGCAGCATCAGCAGCCCGGGATATCCCTGCGTGATGAACCGGTCCATATACATGCCGTTGCCGCCGTGCAGCACATTGGCCAGGCCCTTGATCCGCACGAACGAGTAGTTGATGGTCCCCGACGCCAGCAGGAACGCGTGTTCGCGCACGTCGAGTTCCATACCCGGATGCATCGGCAGCACCACCAGCTCACCGGGGGCGTCCCGGGAGAACGCGATGCGCCCGGGGCCCTGCGACACGGTGACCACGTGCGGCATACCCGCCAGCGAACGCTTCATCCCGCCGCCGGTGTTGAGCGCGAAGATCGGGACCGGCTCGTCCTTCCACAACATCACGTGATGTTCGAAGTACACCTGATCACCCTGGCCCAAGGCGATCTCGGCCACCGGCACCAATTCGCCCTCGACCTGGCAGACGCTGTTGCCGAACCGGAATTCGGTCATGTCCCGCAGCCGCGGGGCCTCCCGCCAGCCCGAATCGCTGACCTTGTTCGCCTCGTCCAGCGGCGCACCGCAACTGGGGCAGGTCCGACCGGTGCCGGGCGGCGTCTGCACCCCACACCAGTCGCATTGCAGCTTGTCCACCGCCGAATCCTCCCCGCGCGCAGCACTATCTATACCCGTAAACGAGTAGAAAGGTAGCACCCGAGACGAAGCGACGGCCTACGAAGTGTCAGTCCGAACTCGGATCCCGTTCGGGCAGCGGGCGTTCCACCACGATCGGACGCCCCAGTGGGTTGCGCACCCGGCGCTTGGCGGCCTGATAGACCTGAATCGTCTCGGCCGCCACCACATCCCAGGCGAAGTCGGCGGTCAGGCGCTCGCGCGCGGCATAAGCGCGCTCCTGGGCGGCCGGCGGATCGTCCAGCACCGCGCACGCCGCCTCGACCAGGCCGTTGACGTCGGCCGGTTCGAACGCCGCACCCGTCACCCCGTCCACCACCAGCTCGCCCAGTCCACCCGCGGTGGAGGTGACCAGCGGAATTCCGGCCGCCGCCGCCTCGAGCGCGACGATCCCGAACGGCTCGTAACGGCTCGGCAGCACGATCGCGTCGGCGCCGTGCAGCCAGCCCAGCAGCTCCTCGTGATCCAGGCGGCCCACGAAGTTCACCGCCCGCGCGACCCGATGCGTGCGGGCGCGCTCGCGCAGCCAATCGAATTGGGTGCCGACCCCCGCGACGGTCAGCGTTGTCCCCGGATGGGCGCGGCGGATCCGGGGCAGCGCCGCGATCGCGTCCTGCACACCCTTCTCGTACTCCAGCCGCCCGATATACAACAGCCGCGGCGGGCCCGAACGGGGTGCGCGCGCCCGGAAAGGCCAGGCGCCCACATCGATGCCGTTGCGGATCACCCGCAGCGGCACGCGCTCCGGACCGTACAGCCGTTCCACCTCGTCCTGCATCGAGGCCGAACACGTGATCAGCGCATCGGAGTCGTTGGCCAGCCACCATTCGACCGAATGGACCTGCTTGTTGACCCGGCCCGATACCCAGCCGCTGTGCCGCCCGGCCTCGGTGGCGTGGATCGTCGACACCAGCGGCACGTCGAAGTATTCGGCCAGCGCGACGGCCGGATGCGCGACCAGCCAGTCGTGCGCGTGGACCACGTCGGGGGTCCAGCCCTCGGCGATGCCCGGTTTGCTCAGCGCCACCCCCGCGCGCACCATGGCATGGCCCATGGCCAGGGTCCAGGCGAGCATGTCCTCGCCGAAGTCGAACGACGGCGGATCCTCGGCGACCGCGACGACCAGGACCCGATCCTCGATGAAGGTGTGCGTGGGGTGCGTGGCCGCGTTGGTGCCCATCGGGCGGCGAGCCAGCACGACGACCTCGTGCCCGGCGACGGCCAGCTCGGTGGCCAGATGATGCACGTGCCGCCCCAGCCCGCCGACCACTACCGGGGGGTACTCCCACGACACCATCAAGATCTTCATACGGGTCCTTCGTGCTCGGTGCGGCCGGGGACCAGGGAAACGGCGGAGCCCAACCGCCGCGCGTCCAGCGCGGGGAACAGCCCGTCGGCCGCGTACCATCCTGCCGCCAACTGCCGTGCTTTGGCGAGTTGTCCGCCGGATACCGCGGCGATGATTTCCCGCGCGGCGTGGGCGTGCCGATGTGCCCGGTCGCGGGCGTACCCGGCCGCGGAATCCTTGCTGACCATGAAGGCCCAGTCGCTGGAGACCGCCAGAATGGCCTCGCGCAGAATCTGGTCCGCGATCGGATCACGCACGCCCGTATTCGATGACGGCGCTCGAGTGAGCCCGCCGTAACGTCCGGCTTCGGCGCGCATCTTGTCGAGCGCGTCCAGCGCCTGGCTCACGATCTCGGCGTTCAGATCGACCAGGTCGCGCACCTGGTCCCCGGCCCACACCCGCCAGTCCTTGCCCGAGCCCCACGACGAGTCGGCCAGCGGAACCGGCTGTCCCACATAGCCGTCGGCCCTGGCGTCGGCCAGTGTGCCGATGGTGATCCCGGCCTCGGGCAGCGCGCACAGCACCTGCTCGAGCCACTGTGGGCCCTCGTGCCACCAGTGCCCGAACAGTTCGGTGTCGAATGCGGCCACCACCAGCGCGGGGCGGCCGATGCGCGCGGATTCGGAGATCAGGCGCTTGCGCACCGTCTCGACGAAGTCGGCCACGTCGCGACCCACGGCCGCCGCGGCCAGCTCCGGGTCGTAGGGGGCCTTGTCCGGCCCGTCGACCTGCTTTCCGGTCACCCGGAAGGGCTTGAGACCGGTGTCGTGGTCGTAATGATGGAAGTCGCGGTAGGCGCCGTGCCCCGGATATCCGGATTTGGGCGACCACACCCGGTAGCTGACCTGCAGGTCCCGCCCGAACGCGACCACATCCGACTCCCGCACCGGCCGCCCGAGGGTGGTGTCGCCGCGCAGCGACGGACCGTCGACCATGAAATGCGTCACACCCGCCGCGGCGTATCCGCGCTCCATTCCGGGGGTGAAACCGCATTCGGGCGCCCAGAGACCCGTCGGGGTATGCCCCCAGCGATGCCGGGCGTCGGCCAGGCCCTCGACCAGTTCGAATTCGCGCAGCCGCGGATCCAGCAGCGGCTGGAACGGATGCGCGAGCGGGCCGCCGAGCAGTTCGATCGTCCCGGCGTCGATCAGCTCGCGCCACACCGGGGAGCCGCCGTGCCGCCAGCGCCGCTCGAAATCGGCCAGCGCCTCGGCCGCGAGGGCGTGCTCGTGCGCGCCCAGGGCGAGTTTGCCCTTCATCGCGGCCTCGTCGGCGCGCAGCTGCCAATTGCCGAGCCAGTGGTGCATACCCGCCAGGCAGTGCGGGTCGTCCAGCTGGGCGGCGAGCACCGGGGTGATGCCCAGGCTGATCAGGTTCGAACGGCCCTGTGCGGCAAGTTTTCTCAGTACTCGTGCGACGGGCAGATAGGAGGCGGCCCAGGATTGATACAGCCACTCCTCCCCCACCGGCCAGCGGCCGTGGTGCGCCAGCCACGGCAGATGCGAATGCAGGACCAGCGTGAACCGGCCGGGCACCTTCTCCTGCGTCGTCACGGCCGCACCGCGATCGCCACGAGGTCGAGGCTGGTATCGATGGCCCGATCCCAGCCGTCGCCCCCGGGTGCGATATCCAGCCCGAAGTCGTCCGTGCGCACGGCCGCGACATCGGCGGCAAGCTCGCGCGGCCAGGGCTCGCCGGCCAGCGCCCGCTCGATCTGGGCGTCGATGATCGATCCGCCCCACTTCGCGTCCAGCGCGACCAGTTCCGGGCCGTGGTGCACCCCCGTCATCACCGCGACCCGGAAACCGGCCTCGACCAACAGCTCCGACAGCTCGTCCGCGTTGAGCTCGCGGGTGTGGAAGGGGTTCAACGGAGTATCGCGACCGGGTGAGAAGGTGATCCGGTTGGGCGTGCTGATCAGCAGTTCACCGCCGGGCCGTAGCACCCGCAGGCATTCGCGCACGAACTGGCCCTGATCCCATAGGTGTTCGATCACCTGGAAATTCACCACGACGTCGACCGAACCGTCCTCCAGGGGCAGTTCGGCCAGGTTTCCCTGAAGCATTTCCACCCGTGGGTATACCGCGCGCACGTGCTCGACCGCGCTCGCGTCGTAGTCGAGGCCGATCACCCGGGCGGCCACCCCGGCGATCATGTTGGCGCCGTAGCCCTCTCCGGATCCGGCCTCGAGCACGGTCTTGCCCGCGCAGCGCGAAAGCAGCCGCGCATAGGCGATCTCGTGACGGCGGAACCAGTAATTCTCCTCCGCGATGCCCGGGACCGTCCGCTCACCGGTCAACGGCAGCGGATCGACCGCGGGTGAATCTGTGGTGACGGGGGCGGATACGGCCTCACTCATTCACCCGACGTTAGCGGTTGTCCGTATCACACCCACGCTCGGAGGTGGTCATGCGGAACATCACACCCTAAGTTACTCGCGAGTAACTTAACGTAGGGTAATGTCGCGAAACGAGCTACCTCGTGGACGTACGGCCCCTCGTGCGACCCCACCTCACGTGCCATCAGAACAGGAGGTCGACGAAGACCCATGCCGAACATCGTCGTACTGATCAAGCAGGTTCCGGACACCTGGTCCGAGCGCAAGCTGACCAGCGGTGACTACACCCTCGACCGCGAAGCCGCCGACGCCATCCTGGATGAGATCAACGAGCGCGCCGTCGAAGAGGCGCTGCTGCTCAAGGAGGCACAGGGCGGCGAGGTCACGGTCCTCGCCATGGGCCCCGAGCGCACCACCGAGGCCATTCGCAAGGCGCTGTCCATGGGCGCGGACAAGGCCATCCACGTCAAGGACGACGCCATCCACGGCTCCGACGTCGTGCAGACCGGCTGGGTGCTGGCCGCCGCACTGGGCCAGGTCGAGGGCGTGGAACTGGTCATCGCGGGTAACGAGGCCACCGACGGCCGCGGCGGCGCGGTGCCCGCCGTCATCGCGGAGTACCTGGGCATTCCGCAGTTGACGCACCTGCGCAAGCTCGCCGTCGACGGTGACAAGATCACCGGCGAGCGCGAGACCGACGAGGGCGTTTTCAAGCTCGAGGCCACTCTCCCGGCCATCGTCTCGGTCACCGAGAAGATCAACGAGCCGCGCTTCCCCTCCTTCAAGGGCATCATGGCCGCCAAGAAGAAGGAAGTACAGACCTTCACCCTGGCCGACCTGGGCGTGGACGCCTCCACCGTGGGTGTGGGCAACGCGGGCAGCGCGGTCACCGCTGTCACCCCGAAGCCGCCGCGCACGGCGGGCGAGAAGATCGTCGACGAGGGCGAGGGCGGCAACCAGATCTCCGCCTACCTGGTCGGTCAGAAGATCATCTGATTCCGCATCCGTCGCAGCGCCGGCTCTGGCAGCCGGGCGAGAGTCTCACAAGGAGATGAAACAATGGCAGAAGTACTAGTGCTCGTGGAGCACGCCGACGGTGCGGTCAAGAAGGTCAGCACCGAACTGCTCACCGCCGCCCGCGCCCTGGGCACCCCCGCCGCGGTCGTGGTCGGCCCGGCCGGCACCGGCGACAAGCTCGCCGACGCGCTGGCCACCGCCGGCGCGGAGAAGATCTATATCGCCGAGTCCGACGACATCGATGGCTTCCTGGTCACCCCGAAGGTCGACGTGCTGGCCGGACTGACCGAGTCGGCCAGCCCGTCCGCCGTCCTGGTCGCCGCCTCCGCCGAGGGCAAGGAGGTGTCCGGACGCCTGGCCGCGCGCATCGGCGCGGGCCTGCTGGTCGACGTGATCGACGTCAAGGCCGAGGGCCTGGTCACCCACTCCATCTTCGGTGGCGCGTTCACCGTGGACGCCAAGGCCACCGGCGATGTCTCGGTGATCTCGGTGCGCCCGGGCGCGATCGAGGCCGCTCCGCAGCAGGCCGCGGGCGAGAAGGTGGTCGTCGAGGTCCCCGCGCAGGAGGAGGGCGTCACCAAGGTGACCTCTCGCGAGGCTGTCGCCGGCGGCGACCGTCCCGAGCTCACCGAGGCCACGATCGTGGTCTCCGGCGGCCGCGGTGTCGGCAGCGAGGACAACTTCCACAAGGTGATCGAGCCATTGGCCGACGCCTTCGGGGCCGCTGTCGGCGCCTCGCGCGCCGCGGTCGACTCCGGCTACTACCCCGGTCAGTTCCAGGTCGGTCAGACCGGTAAGACGGTCTCCCCGCAGCTGTACGTCGCCCTGGGAATCTCGGGCGCGATCCAGCACCGCGCGGGCATGCAGACCTCGAAGACCATCGTCGCGGTCAACAAGGACGAGGAAGCGCCGATCTTCGAGATCAGCGACTACGGCATCGTGGGCGACCTGTTCAACGTCGCCCCGCAGCTGACCGAAGCGGTCAAAACGCACAAGGGCTGACGCCCGACCGGACGAGATCCGGTCACGATTTCCTTACCGATATCGCCGATCCCGCTGCCGCACAGGCAGTCCGGGGTCGGCGATATCGTCTGTTCCGTACCGTTACCGCTATCCCGCCCGGGCACGCCCCGGAGCACCGTCACGCGCACCGCTCCGGTCCGCGACCAGCGGTATCGGCACGATCGACGCCTCGCCGCGAGTGCCGGGGACGCACCGCCGCTGTTCTGTCGCCGCTGTATTGATGATCAGTCAAACACCGGGCGGTTTGTTTTTTTACAGAGCAACTCTTCAGCTACACCTGCGGGAACGTCAGGGGCGCTGACAGATTCGGCGAAAGTCTGCATAACGGTTCGGTCGCTGCCACCCTGAATTGCTGCTACTGTTGGCGCTCGTTGGGTGACAGAGCGATCGCAATAATGCACCGAGTCGGTGTCGATCGGTGTACGTTGCGAAACCTCCTGTCCCCGTTCGAAACTTCGCCAATGGCGACGGTGAGATGTGTAAATCCGGTCGCGATGAATCGCGGTCGAAGAATTGAAGGAAGGCGAGGCGGCCGGGGCATCCGGCGACGAGGGAACCTGATGAACGAATCTACTGCCATGACGATTTCGTGGATCCTGGTTGTCGCGCTGCTGGTCGTCCTCGTGGCGGCGGTCATCGCGGCGTACTATGCGGCACAGCAACACACCCAGGCTGAGGCCGCCACCCGCGAGCTACGTGCCCGAGAGGACGAGCTCGAATACTTCGTCACGACCACAATGCCTTACGCGGTCGAGACCGCACGGCATGATGGCGTGCCGGAGTTGCCCCCTGGGAACGAGCGGTTCCAGCGGTTGCTACGCGGCTTGGCCGAGCGCTACCTGGGCGATCTGCAGGTGACGCGGACCGAGACCCGCGAACGCGTCCGCCAGGAGGCCGAATACGAGGCCAAGATGGCGATTACGCAGGCCGAGGCCAGCTACCGCGCCGAGGCCGAGTCCGCCCGGGCGGAACTGGACAAGGTCCACGGCGACGTGGAGACCACCTCACGCGAAGTGACCAGCTCGGCGGTGCGCTCGTTCGGCACCTCGGTGGTGAGCCTCGGCGCCGACGTGGGCCAGGTGGTGAGCGAGGCGCTGCGGCGCCACCGCGGTGACGACGTCTACGAGACGCTCACCCGCATCGACCACAACGTGCAGCAGATGATCCGTCAGGCGCAGTCCTACGTCATCGTCTGTGGCGGCCTGCCGGGACGACGCTGGCCCCAGCAGTCGCTGACCGATATCGTCGGCGGCGCCACCGGCCGTGTGCGCGACTACACCCGAGTGCGGCCCAGCCAGCTCGAGCGGGTCGTCATCAGCCGTGCGGTCGAACCGCTGGTACACACCCTGGCGACGCTGCTGGACAACGCACTGCGCTACTCCCCGCCGACCTCGTTCGTGGATGTCTCCTTCCAGGAGGGCCACCACGGCGTCACCATCATCGTCGACGACGCGGGCGTGCGTATGAACGCCGAACAGATGGAGGAGGCCCGCCAGATTCTGGCCGGTGAGCGTGCCATCGACATCCACCAGCTCGGGCCCGCGCCCCGCGTCGGCCTGCCCGGTATCGCCGCCTTGGCGCGCCGCTACGGATTCAGCATCTATGTCGACGGCCCCAACGCCTTCGGCGGCATGCGCGCGATGGTCTTCGTCCCGGAATCCCTGCTGACAGAGCGCGCTCCCGCCGACGCTGCTCCCGCCGAACTCGGTGCGCCTCAACCGGTTTCCTCCGCACCGGCGCTCGAATCGAGCCAGCCGGTTGTCCTGAGCGAACAGGTTCAGGTCGCGGAGCCGGTCCGGGTCGGAGAGTCGGTCCGAGTGGCGGAGCCCATCCGAGTCGCCGAGCCGATCCGTGCGGCAGAGCCGATTCGGGCCATCGAACCACTTCGAGACGACGAGCCGATA
The DNA here is from genome assembly GCF_019038435.1 of Nocardia alni. GTDB lineage: Bacteria > Actinomycetota > Actinomycetes > Mycobacteriales > Mycobacteriaceae > Nocardia > Nocardia alni. Next base: position 11,634 of record NZ_JAGPOX010000099.1, on the reverse strand, counting down.
TTGGAGCCGGGCGACACATCAACAGTGCACGACATCACCCCCGGCGGATTACCGCGCCGACGCCGCCGAACCGTCTCCGTCGCCGGCGTGCCGCGGCTATCCACCGCCGATGATACGGAAACGACCGAACATACCGAGACCGAGCTGCCGCGCCCCGAAATCGCCGCCGCCTGGCACCTCGGTTCTCAGAGCGGCCGCGCCGCATTGGACGAGAACCACAACGACGAATACACCGAAGGGATGACATCCTGATGAGCACACCCGGGGCCGTGACCGACGGCAACAAGCTGGCCTGGATGCTCGACGATTTAAATGTTCCCGGCGTCCGCTTCGCGGTGCTGCTGTCCGACGACGGTCTACGAATGGCCCACGTCGGAGAGATCAGCCTCGACGACGCCGAACGTTTCGCCGCAGCCTCCTCCGGGCTACGGTCACTCGGCAAGGCCCTCGGTGAATTCTGCGGCGCGGCGAATACGGTGCGGCAGAACATGACCGAGTACGACGACGGGATGATCTTCATCACCGCCGCCGGCGAAGGGGCCCTGCTGGGTGTGTCCACCACGACCGCGGTGGACGTCACCCTGGTGGCCCATCGGATGAACGAGCTCGCGGGCCGGGTCGGCCGTGAACTCGGCAGCCTGCCGCGCCAGCAGCGGTAACACGGATGACTCAGCACCGGCGCGACCCCGATCTGGTGCGGTCCTACGTCCGCACCGGTGGACGTTCGCGACCCAGTCGTGAGCTGGACCTGGTGACTCTCGTTGTGTCGAACCGGGACCCGGAACAGGGTGCCAGTCCGGACCAACGCCGAGTGCTGGGCCTGTGCAGCCGGAGTCGCGTACTCTCGCTCGCCGAGATCGCCGCGTACCTGGACCTGCCGTACCCGGTGGTGAAGATCGTGGCAGCGGACCTGCTGGACAGCGGTCATCTGGCCACACCGGTCCCGGCGTCAGCTGTGCCGGAACGTGCTCTGCTCGAGGAGGTACTGAATGGGCTCCGCGCTCTCGCCGTCTGAGACTGCGACCCTGTCCCGCACCGTCGACTACGTGCCCGAGACCGTGACCCGGTCGGTGAAGCTATTGGTGGCCGGCAACTTCGGTGTCGGCAAGACCACGTTCGTGGGCAGCGTGTCGGAGATCAAGCCGCTGCGTACAGAGGAAACCATCACCGAGGCCAGTGTCGGCGTGGACGATATGGCCGGTCTGCCGGGCAAGGTGACCACCACGGTGGCAATGGATTTCGGCCGCATCACCCTGAATCCCCAACTGGCGCTGTACTTGTTCGGTACACCGGGCCAGCGGCGGTTCATCCCGTTGTGGGAGGAACTCTCGCGTGGCGCCCTCGGCGCGCTCGTACTGATCGACACCCGGCGGATCGACAAGGCCGACGAGGTGCTGGCGGTGCTCGAGGAGCGCGGTGTGCCGTATTCGGTCGCGGTGAACGAGTTCGAGGGTTCGCAGCGGTTTCCGCTCACCGAGATCCGCGATGCCCTGGACCTGGAGCCGGGCACGCCGCTCACCGCGCTCGACGCCCGTGACAGGGGTACCTGCCTGCGTTCGCTGATCACTCTGGTCGAGTACCTGTTTCAGCGTCAGGGAGGCTCTTCGTGAATGAGCCTCTACTACCAGGCGGCTGGCCGGTCGTGCACGGCTCACCGGTCGGCAACGATGGTCCACGGATGCTCATCAACACTCCCGAATTCGCCGCCGACCCGCACGGGGCCTATCGGGATCTGCGCCGCCGCTTCGGTTCCCTGGCACCCGTGGAGCTGGATCCCGGCGTACCTGCCACATTGGTGATCGGCTACCGCACCGCGCTACGAATCCTCAACGACCCGGAGCACTTTCCCGCCGATCCGCGCCAGTGGCAGAAGACCATCCCCGGCGAGACCCCGGTCCTGCCGATGCTCGAATGGCGACCGAACGCGATACGCAGCGCGGGTAACGCTCACACGCGATACCGGCAGGCCAATGTCGCCGCGATCAACGCGGTGGACCTGCATGGGCTGCACACCACGGTCGAGCGCTTGGCCATGCCGCTGGTCAACACGTTCTGTGAATCCGGTGCGGCCGAGCTGATCAGCGAGTACGCCTTCCCGCTCACCTTCGCGGTGCTCAACACGATGCTGGGCTGCCCACCGGAGATCGGGCAGGACGTCGCCGCCGGGATGGCGATGATCTTCGAGGGTGGTGTCAACGCCGACAAGGGCAACGCCATGCTCGGCGAGGCGCTGCTCGAGCTGACCGCGCTCAAGCGGGCCGATCCGGGCGACGACATCACCTCGCACCTGATCTCCCACCCCGTGGGGTTGGACGATCTGGAGATGGTGCACCAGCTGGTCACCCTCTACGGCGCGGGAATCGAGCCGCAGCAGAACCTCATCGTCAATACGCTGTTGCTGATGCTCACCGACGACCGCTTCGCCGGTGACTTCCTCGGCGGCGCCCTGTCCACCAGGGACGCGCTGGACGAGGTGCTGTTCACCGACCCGCCGATGGCGAACTACTGCGTCACCTATCCCCGTCAACCGATCCTGATCGATGATGTATGGCTGCCCGCACATCAGCCGGTCATGATCAGCATGTCCGCGTGCAACAACGATCCGGCGGTCGGCACGCGCGAATTCACCGACAACCGTTCACATCTGGCGTGGAGTGCCGGTCCGCACACCTGCCCTGCCAAGTCGTTGGCCTATCTGATCGCGCAGGGTGCGATCGATCAGTTGCTGGATGCGTTGCCGGATATGCGACTTGCCGCGCCTGCCGATCAATTGTCTTGGCGCCCAGGGCCTTTCCATCGCGCATTGGTCTCACTACCGGTAATGTTCCCCAAGTCTCCACCGTTGCACGTGTAGTGAGGAGTCTTGATGGAGCAACAACCTTTGGTGCTGGACCCCCTCGGGACCGACATCCAGGGCGAGGCATCGCGCATCCGCGCGCGGGGGCCGCTGACACGGGTCGAGCTTCCCGGAAAGGTGCAGGTCTGGTCGGTGACCGACGGGACCCTGCTGCGCTCGCTACTGGCCGATCCCCGGGTGTCGAAGGATGCCCGCCAGCACTGGCCCGCCTTCGTCGACGGTGAGATCCCCGCGGATTGGCCGTTGCTCCCGTGGGTGGCGGTGACCAACATGTTCACCGCGTATGGCACCGACCACCGGCGGCTGCGCAAATTGGTGTCGCCCGCGTTCACACACCGGCGCACCCAGGCGATGCGCCCGATGATCGAGTCGATCACGACCTCCCTGCTGGACGCCTTGGCGGCCGTCCCGGCGGGCGAATCCACCGATCTGCGTGAGGGATTCGCCTATCCGCTGCCGATTCAGGTCATCTCCGCGCTGATGGGCGTGCCCGAGAATCTGCACCCGGGACTGCGCACCTGCGTGGACGGCATCTTCGACACCTCCCTCACCCCGGAGCAGTCGCAGGCCAACTACGCGGAGATGTATCGCATCCTGGGTGAGCTGGTCGCATTCCGCCGCGAACATCCCGGCGACGACATGACCAGCCTCCTGATCACCCACCGGGACGAGGACGACGGCTCGCAGCTGACCGAGCAGGAGCTCATCGATACCCTGCTGCTGGTGATCAGCGCCGGGCACGAGACCACGGTCAACCTGCTCGACCAGGCGATCTACCTGTTGCTGTCCCAGCCCGGCCAGCTGGCGAAGGTCCGAGCGGACGAGGCCGACTGGGACGACCTGATCGAGGAGGCGCTGCGGTTCGAGGCGCCGGTGGCCAATCTGCCGCTGCGCTACGCGGTCGAGGACATCCAGGTCGACGGGATCCATATCGCCAAGGGTGAGCCGATCCTGGCGTCCTATGCCGGGGCGAACCGCGATCCCCTGGTGCACGGCGATACGGCCGCCGAGTTCGATGTGACCCGAAAGAACAAGGACCACTTGTCCTTCGGGTACGGTGCGCATCACTGCCTGGGCGCGCCGCTGGCCCGGCTCGAGGCCGCGGTCGCGCTGCCCGCGATCTTCGCCCGCTTCCCGAATATGCGACTGGCCGCGGAGACGTCGGAGCTGGGCACGGTCGCGAGCTTCATCTCCAACGGGCACCGGCGGTTACCGGTATTCCTGAGCGAGTAGGCCACTGACGTACGATTGCGCCGCATCGGTTTCAACACTGATGCGGCGCAACCTTTTTCGTGACTCAGGAGCTACGCAGGGCATTCAGGAGCGTGATCAGGATGGGCGAGGGCCGCACGTCGCTGCGCACGACCGAGGAGACCGGGATCCGCAGCGGCCGCCCCGCCAGATTCAGCCGCGCGATCCCTTCCACGGAACTGTCCGCGTAGAGAATGGTCCAGGCGTCCGGGCGGTTGATCAGCTCCATGGTGGCGGTGTGATCGGGCGGGACCGGCGGCCCGAAGGTGGGGCGGATCGGGAGGTCCGCGAAGGCGGCACGCACTACATTATGAAGGAGCACCTGTTCGGACTCCGGGGGAAGTAATAGCGGATAGCTACCCAATTCGGCGAGTGTGACATTCTCCCTACCCGCCAACGGGTGGGCCGTGGAGACGGACAGCATGAGGTCCTCTACCCACAATTGCTCGACCGTCAAACCCGGCTGATCGACGCTGCCGCGTATGAGAGCAAGATCACAATCACCGTCTGCGACAGCGGCAATGCGCTGCCGGAACGGCTTGATGACGAACTCGATCTCGGCGCCCGGATGCGCCTCGCGCGCGCCGGCGATGGCCGACAGTGATCTTGTTGCGAAGGACATGTTCGCCGCCAGGCGAATTCGTGGTCCGGATGCCCGAACAGCTGCGCGAATGGCGGATTCCAGACTCAGCATCTGCTTCGCAAGCGGAAGTAGCCGAGCGGTTGCGTCGGTCGGAATGACCGATCTCGTGGAACGCTCGAAGAGCTGCACGCCAAGATCATGTTCCAATCTGGCGATCTGATGACTGATAGCAGACTGCGATATGTAGCACCGCATGGCGGCCCGGCTGAAGCTGAGCTCCTCGCACACCGCGACGAAGTACGAGAGCTGCCGCAGTTCCATCGCGATCTCCATTCATGAGCGAAACAGATAAGAGTCATCTGAAGTATGCGCCTGGCCCGCGAAACAGTCTTGCCCGGGATCGCGTTTACTAATGACAGAAGGAGGATCTCATGCAGAACGTGGACGCGGGAATCGAAGCCGCAGAGGTTGTCATTGTCGGATCGGGCTTCGGCGGGCTCGCCGCCGCGAAGCAGCTGAGTAAGTCGGGGGTCGGCTACGTCCTCATCTCGGCCACACCCGAACATCTCTTCCAGCCGCTGCTGTACCAAGTTGCGACGGGTGTGCTCCCCGCCACAGATATCGCACCGCCGATCGCTCAGGTGCTGCGCCGGAACAAGGGCGCGGATGTGCGCCTGGGCAAGGTCGTCGGAATCGACTCCGACGCCGCCGTACTCACCTATGAGACCGCCGAGGGGACGCGCAAGATCCGCTACGGTTCGCTCATCGCGGCCACCGGCGCCAACCAGTCTTATTTCGGCCGTGACGATTTCGCCGAGAAGACCTATTCGCTCAAGACCATCGACGACGCCACTCGCCTGCGCGCGCAGATCGAGCGCGTCTTCCGCGAGGCCGCCGGTGCGGACGCGAAGACCCGCGAGCGGCTGCTGAGCTTCGTGGTCGTCGGCGCGGGGCCGACCGGCGTCGAGGTCGCCGGTCAGCTGAAGGAACTCGCGAAAAGGCACTACCACCAGGAGATTTCGGTCGCACTGGTCGAGGGCGCGCCGGTAGTGCTTCCCCCGTTCGGCGGGAGCCTGTCGCAGTACGCGCGAGAGTCGTTGACGCGCAGCGGTGTCGATGTGCTGGTCGACACGTTCGTCACCGACATCGAGGATGGCAAGGTGACCGTCAAGAGCAAGGACGGTGTGGAGCGGGGCATCGCCGCCGAGACCGTGGTGTGGTCGGCGGGCGTGGCGGCCGGTGGTTTCGCCGGACTGCTGGCCGAGGCGACCGGCTGCGAGACCGACCGCGCCGGACGACTGCTCATCAACCAGGACTGCACCGTCGGCGGGCACGCCGATATCTACGCCATCGGCGATATGACCTCGCTCAACGGCTACCCGGGTCAGTCGCCGACCGCGATGCAGGAGGGGCGGCACGTCGCCGACATCATCCGTCGCAAGAAGGCGGCCGGCACGCCGTTCGTCTACTTGGACAAGGGTTCCATGGCGGTGATCAGCCGGTTCAGCGCCGTCACCAAGGTGAGCGACAAGATCAAGTTCATCGGCGTGATCGCCTGGACGGCATGGCTCGCGGTGCACCTGTTCTACCTGGTCGGGTTCCGCAACCGGTTCGTCGCGGTGATGTCGTGGCTGGTGGCCTTCATCGGTACCGGCCGCCCCGGCTTCACCGAGATGGAGAAGCAGGCCAAGGCTACGCCACCGATGCAGGAGCAGCGAGCGGCATAGCGCAGATAGATTTCTCCAGGCCCCTCCGGCGCACGCCGGAGGGGCCTGGTCATGTGGTCGCGCTCCGACAGCGCAGGTTTCGCCTCACGCCGCGCGTTCCACGTCCCGGTCGTTCGTCGCCATCTCGAACAGGTCCTCCGCGAGCGCATCCGGGTGCACGCGCACGACCTCGTCCATCTCGACCGTGCCGAAATGTCCGGAGTCGAACAGGGTTTGCGCTGCGCTGGTCTCGATGAGGCGATCGATCTGCAGACTGCCCACGCGCACGCCGCGCGGGCGTACCTGCTGATCCACCGAGCGCAGATAGTTGAGCAGACCGGATTGCGGAACGCTCACGCTGGCCAGGGCCGCGCGCGGAGTCCGAACCGAACTGCCCTGTGCCACAAGGACAGCGCCGGATCCACGGTCGGCCATCCCGGGAAGCAGAGCGTGCAGAATGCGCACCGGGGTCGTCAGGTTGACCGGAATCCAGGACCGCAGAATGTCCGCATCCAGCGCCAGCGCGTCCACCGGAAAGCGATCCAGGCCATCCGGGCTGTAGAGCAGGACATCCGGAAGGCCGTGGCGCGCTTGCAGATCCGCGAGTGCGGCGTCGACCTGTGCGTCATCGACGAGGTCGGCCAGCAGGACGTCCGCCGCTATGCCGTCGGCCGCGAGACCCTCTCGCATGTGGTCGAGCCTGTCCGGCTTACGGGCGACCAGCGTGACCGAATATCCGGCGCGGCCGAAGCGGCGGGCGGCCGACAGACCGAGGGCGGGACCCGCGCCGAACACTGCCAGATGGGGCATGGTCATCTCCTTCTGTAAATTGAGCGGGTACTCAAGTTGAGTACCCGCTCAATTTAACCTCGATCGAGCCAGAAGTCGAGAGGGTACTCAACTCGGTAAGCTGGGTGGATGGGTGCGGCGAGAGGTGGCGACGAGCAGGCGGGAAATACCGATATCCAGCAGCGCCCGCGGCGCCGCGACGCACGTGACAATCGAGACAAGGTCATCGCCGCGGCCCGGGTCCGGTTCGTCGCCGAGGGGCTGGACGCCTCGCTCAACGCGATCGCGCGGGACGCGGAGGTCAGCATCGGCACCCTGTACAACCACTTCCCCACCCGCGAGACGCTGATCGGCGAGGCGCTGCTGGAACGGGTCGAGGAGTCGGTGCGCAGCGCCGAGGCCGCGCTGCGGAACCCCGATCCATGGGCGGGCCTGGTCGAGCATCTGACGATGCTGGCCGAGTCGCAGTCCCGCGATCGCGGATTCACCGATATCTGCGTGCGCTCGCTGCCGCCCGAAAGCCCCATCGAGATAACGAAGCTTCGGGGGCACACTCTATTTCACGAACTGATCGCCCGCGTGCAGGAATCCGGCGCGTTACGGTCCGATGTGGACGTCGCCGATATCGGCCTGCTGCTCTGGGCGATCGTGCGGGCCACCGAGGCAGTCCGCGTCCAAGCGCCCGATGCCTGGCGACGACATCTCGGCGTGCTACTGGACGGCCTGCGCGCCGATGCCGCGCATCCCCTCCCAGGGACTCCGATCGATCACGAAATCCTCAGCGCGGCTATGCGATTGGGACAGTAGGGCGGTAATTCGACGCACTCCCGGTGTCGGGATCGGGCGGCACCGAGGCCGTCGGCGATCCCGACATCGGGAGTGGCGGCAGCTCAGGCGCGGCGAAGCGCCAGGACCGGGATGGTGCGGATGCCGCGCGTCTTGTCCTCGTATTCGCCGAAGCCGGGCATCCGGCCGACCTGCTCGGCGTAGATGCGGTCCCGGTCCGCGCCGGTGACCTCGGTGACGGTGACGGGGTAGGTCTCGGTGCCGCGCTCGACCTTGGTGTTCCCGGCCGCCACCAGGTTGTGGTACCAGGCCGGATTCTCCGGCGCGCCCGCCTTGGACGCGAAAATGTAGATCAGGTCCGCATCCTTCTCGTCGGGCAGGTAGACCAGCGGAGTCACCAAATCCCGCCCGGTCTTGCGCCCACGATGATGAAGCACCAGCATCGGCGCACCCTCGAACGGGCCGCCGACCCGCCCCTCATTGGCGCGAAACTCCTCGATGATGTTCGTATTCCAGTCGCTCATATCGTCCATCCTTCCCGATGTTCGGCGAAACGGACCGAAGTCCGCACGGCGCGCCGGAATCTGCCGGTGTGTCCGAGTCCCGTGCACGGGCCGAAGCCCGTCAGCACGTTGCCGTTGCCAACGCAACCGGCACGCTCGACATTCCTTGCGGCGTTATCGCGTAATCCTGTTGGTAGACAATGGGTTACATCGTGTAATCGATCGGACGGCAGGGCTCCCCAATTCCATTGCCGCACATCGAACCCGGTGACACGATGCCAGCATGGATCCGACCATCCGGACGTTCGACGCCCGTGACCAGGACGCCGTGGTCGCGTTGTCGATTCGGGCCTGGGAGCCCGTTTTCGCCTCGCTCCAGCAGGTCCTGGGGGAATCTGGCGTGTTCGCCGTGTTGTATCGTGATTGGCGCTCGCAACAGGCCGATGCGGTACGGCAGGCACACGAGGGCGTGGGCATGCGTGTCCAAGTTGCCGAAATCGACTCGGCAGTAGTGGGTTTCGTCGCGGCGCACCTGCATCACGACGACGGCATCGGCGAGGTTCACAGGATCGTCATCGATCCCGATCACCAGTGATCCGGCGTCGCCTCGTTGCTGCTCTCGATGACGCTGCGGTGGTTTCGGGCGGAGGGGGCGACAGTGGCCATGATTGAGACCGGCGGCGATCCGGGGCACGCACCGGCCCGCCGGACCTACGAGCGGGCCGGGTTCACCCGCCTTCCGGTCGCCCGGTATTTCCAACGGCTGTAAGACCGAAATGAGAAATTCGTCGGTGGTCGACCGTACTGTATCCGCATGATCGAACTCCGCTCACGACTCCACCTCGCTGGAGCTCGGCTCCGTCGTGCGCGAGGCGCGCTGTCATGACGGTTCACTCCGCTGCGCTCCGCTCACGACTCCACCTCGCTGACGCCCGGCTCCACCGTGCGCGAGGCGCGCTGTCATGACGGTTCACTCCGCTGCGCTCCGCTCACGACTCCACCTCGCTGACGCCCGGCTCCACCGTGCGCGAGGCGCGCTGTCATGACGGTTTACTCCGCTGCGCTCCGCTCACGGTTGGCGGCTCTGTGGTCGGTGCCCGCAGCACTGCGAGCGATCCGCGCGGCTGTGGTGGTGCCGGGGCTGTTCGCGCTGACCGCCAAGGGAATCGGCAATCTGGAGATGGCGACGTTCGCCGGGTTCGGCGGATTCGCCACGCTGGTGATGGCGTCGTTCGGCGGGACTCGCCGGGACAAGCTGGTGGCTCATATCGGGCTGGCCGTCGTCGGCAGTGTGCTGCTGACGATCGGCACCACGGTGCACTCCACGGTATGGCTGGCCGTCGTGGTGACGTTGGTCGTCGGCTTCGCGGTGCTGTTCGCGGGCGTGATAGGTCCGAACGTGGCGGGCGGCGGGACGGCCGCGCTGCTGGCATACGTACTGCCTGCCGCCTCGCCCGGGACGGTGGAGGCGATCCCGTCGCGGCTGGCGGGTTGGTGGCTGGCCTCGGTGGTGGGCACCGCGGCGGTGTTGTTGGTGAGCGCTCGGCCGGGGGTGGACGGGGTGCGTACTGCCGCAGCGGATCTCGCTCGGGCGTTGGCCGCTCGACTGGACGTGGGGCTGAGCGAGGCCGTACCTGCGGGGATAGCGGCACAGGGCGCGCGAATCGACGCTGTACCGGCCGGTGATGTCCGGGGTGGGAGCGGCGGTGGATCGTCCGCGTCTGTCACCGAGGTCGCGCAGGCCGCGGCCGTCGAGGCGAAACATCGGCTGATCAACACCTTCAACACGGGCCCCAACCGGCCGACCGGCCTCACCGCCGCCGATCAGGCATTGGCGGGCCTGGTCGGGATCCTGGAGTGGATCGCCGGTGTCATGGACGACTGCCTGGCCGAACACGCCGACCTCAGCGCTCAGATCGATGTGGAGAAGGAGCTGTTCGTCGCCGCCACCATCGCGCTGCGGGATGTGGCGGGAATGGTAGAGGGCTCGGTGGATTGTTCCCGGTCGGAGGCGGATCTGGATCGGCTGGAGCGGGCACTCGAACAGAGCGTCACCGCGCTGCGCCATATGGATACCGGCACGTCGGACTATGCCGACGCGGTGGACGTGTCGTTCCACGCCCGCACGATCGGTTTCGGCGCGAGAACGGCCATATTGCAGGCGATGGCGGTGGTCGGCCGGACCGAGGTCGACGAATCATCTTATGCCACAACGGCATTACCACCTGCCAGGCGTGGCCTCGGCATCCTGGCCGCGGTCGGCGGCATCACCCTCGGACATGCGAGCCTGCGCTCGGTGTGGTTCTTGAACAGCATGCGTGGCGCGGTGGGCTTGGCCGCCGCGACGGCCGTGGCCGATCTGAGCGGTGTGCAGCACGGATTCTGGGTGGTCCTCGGCACGCTGTCGGTGCTGCGCACCAGCGCCGCGTCCACGGGCGCGACCGCCGTACGGGCCTTGGCCGGCACCGTCGCCGGATTCATCATCGGCGCGGCGTTGATCCTCGCGATCGGTACCGGCCCGGCGGCGATGTGGACCGCACTGCCGATCGTGGCGCTCATCGCGGGCTACGCGCCCGGCATCGCGCCCTTCGCGGTCGGCCAGGCCGCGTTCACCGTCACCATCTCGGTGCTCTACAACCTGCTGGTGCCGGTGGGCTGGAAGGTGGGTGTGCTGCGGGTACAGGACGTGGCCATCGGCTGTTTGGTCAGCCTCGTCGTTGGGGCGCTGTTCTGGCCGCGCGGCGCGGGCAAGGTGGTGCGCGACGATCTCGCCGATGCCTTCCACCACGGCGGCCACTATCTGGCCGGCGCGGTCGAATGGGCACTGGGCCTGCGCACCACCGCACCCGACCCGGCCCGCACCCTCACCGCCGACATGCGCCTGGACGAGGCGATCCGTGGCTACCTGGCCGAGCGCGGCACCAAACGCATGCCCCGCGAACACCTCTGGCGCCTGGTCACCGGCACCACCCGCCTCCGCCTGACCGCTCAATCCCTCGCCGGACTCCCCCACCCCGACGCCGAACCAGACCCGGTGAGCCAGGCCCTGCACGCCCAATCCGCCCAGCTGGCCCTCTGGTTCGACGAATTGGGCGAAAGCCTCGTAGGCCGAGCCCCGCTTCCCGCCGCCACCCTCACCCCACCAGCCCTGGGCACCAT
>NZ_JAGPOX010000098.1 GCF_019038435.1 Nocardia alni | reverse complement strand
TTTTTTCCTATACGTCTAACACCAAGATCTACACTCTCTCCGTCGTCGGCAGCGTCAGATGTGTATAAGATACAGCGCACGTCCTCCCCTGGCCTGACCGGCAGACCCAGGCTCGCCAGCCAACACCCCGAGCTACTCCCACCTCGACGGGCCCGGCAGATCCAACCTCGCCCGGCCGACACCCCGAGCCGCTCGCGCAAGTTCTTCCTTGCGGTGACCGGCAGACCCCAGCCCCGCTCAGCCGGCACCCCTGGTTACTTGCACAAGCCGTCACCTCGACGGGACCGGCAGATCCCAAGTGTCGCTCTGTCGCCGTCCCGAATTACCCGAGCGGGTCGTCACCTGCTGCCAACCGGGGACCCGGGGCGGTGGATCTCAGTCGCTCCGGCATGCCGTGGCGCTAGATCGTCCCGTTCGGCGGCGGCTCGGTCTCCGGGATGTTCGCGATGCGCTCGGCCTCGGCGTCGACCGCGGCGGCATCCATGTATGCCTCGGTCGTCAGCTCCAGCATGCTGGCCCAGCGCATGACCCGGGGCTGCCACCGCTGGATGTAGGCGTGGGCGTGGGCGGCCTCGGTCACGTTTCCGCCCTTCTCCGCCGCGGTCTTCGCGGCCAACGCGGCGGCGACGGTGTTCTCCGCCAGGGCCAGTTGCTCGCGGCAGTGATCGGGAGTGAAGATCTCCTCGCGCACTGTGTCGGCCTCGATCCGCAGCGTGCTGACCAGGCCGCGCAGCGCGGGATTCAGCGCCTGCGGCGTCGGGCGGCCCGCGGCGGCGGCCGCCTTGGCACGCCTGGCACGCCGCAACTCCTCCTTGTGCTCCCACTCGGCCAGCTCCGCGCGATACCCGCGCACATCGTTCTCGGATATCTCGCGATAGACCAATTCCGCTGCGAAACTTACCTTTCGGGCACCCTGATGATCGAATACCGTCGCGGACACCGCCCGCGTCGGCCGCTCGGGCTCGGCCGAATCCTCCACCCGGGCGTCGAGCACATCGTGATAGTGCTGATCGGTGATGTCCTCACACAGGGTGTCGAACACCGCGGTGCCGACCTCGACGTAGTTGCGGCACACCCGCCCGGTGATCTCCTCGGGCGAGCCGAATCGCCCGTCACCGACGTCCACCCGGGTGCTGTCGTCGAATCCGGTGTAAATGATCTCCCAGCGGTACGTATCCGAGCCATCCATCGCGGCCGAATCGTCCATCGCGGCCGAGCCCTCCACGGAGGTTGAGTCGTCCATCGCGTCCTCCCAGCCATCGACTGTGCTGATACCCTGCCACGACGCGCCGAGCACCCATAGATCGTCATACGCTCGCCCACCGCGCCGATGCGAAAAGAGCCGAGCAGATCCGGTACAGGCACGTTAACCCACCGGGCCCACTTGCACGACCGGATGCACACAGTTCGCCGCCACACGGCCGCTTTTGTCTCGATCATCCTTTTCGACGGCGGCGTGCGAGCGGCCACAGGTCCCGACGCACAGCCACAGCGCGACGGCCATGGCCGAAAGCCATTCAGTCCGTGGGTAGTTCGATGCCTTCCGCGGCCGCCTTGGCCGCGACCTCGTCCGGGAAGATATTCCGGAACAGATATAAATCCTGCCCCAGACGCCACCCCGGAGCCAATGCCACGGCGTAGCGCTCGAAGTAGCCGAGCTGCTTGCCCATCAGGATCAGCTGTTCGGGCCCGAATGCTCCGCGCCGCTTGCCGAATTCGACCAGCCGCGCGGCCACCTTCCCCATATCCAGCTGTGCGAGCTTGCCCGAGAGCACCGGGGCCAGCGCGGTGGCGAGCTGGCGGCCGATGGTGGCGTCGTCACCGGCGTCGCCCTCCACCAGGTCCAGTTCCCGCAAAGCCCGTGCGACAGGCCGGAAGTCGCCATCGATGGCACTGGCGTGGAACAGCGCGCGCACGAAATCGCGCCACGGCTCGCTCATCTTGCCGACGATGCCGAAATCGAGCATCGCGGCGCGGCCGTCGTCCAGCAGCCACAGATTGCCCGCGTGCACATCACCGTGGAAAAGTCCGTGCACCACAACGCTTTCCAGCCACGCCTTGACCAGACTGCGGATCAGCAGCTCCGGATCCGGATGGACGGCGCGGATATCGTCGAAGCGATCCAGCGGCAGCCCGCTCATCCGCTCCATGCACAGCACCCGGGGGCCGGAATATTCCCAGAACACCTCTGGCACAACGACACCGGCATTGTCACCGAAGGCGCGCAGATTGGCCCGGGCGCGGGTCTGATTGTCTGCCTCGTTGCGGAAATCCAGTTCGGCCACGGTGGTCTCGTACAGGTCGCGAACCACGCCCTCGGCGTTGGCCACACGCGCGTTCTCCGAACGCCGCTGCATCAGGCCGGCCAGCCGGTACGCCGCGCGCAGGTCCACCATCATCCGCCGCGCGATATCGGGCCGCTGCACCTTTACCACCGCGGGACGGCCGTCGGCCAGCACGCAGCCGTGCACCTGGGCCACCGAGGCCGCCGACAGTGGGGTGTCGTCGAATTCGAGGAACAGCTCGTCGATCGGGCGGCCCAGATCGGCCTCGATGATCCTGCGCGCGTCCACGGCCGGAAACGGTGGCACGTCGTCGAGGCAGCGCAGGCACTCGTCGGCGAGTTCGGCCGGAAACGCGTTGGGCGAGGAGGCGATCAACTGGCCGAGTTTGACGAACATCGGGCCGAGCACCTCGAAGCCGTCGACGGTGCCCCGGGCCATCGCGCGGCGGCGCGCGGCCCGGCGCAGACCGCCGCGCAGCACCCGGCCCGTCACGTGTCCGCCGAGCACCGAGCCGATGGTCACGGTGCGCTTGAACTCGGAGAAGCCGAATTTTTCGAGGGGGGGACGAGGGACCTCACGGTCCGTCGGGGCGTCGGTCACGGATCCGGCGGTCATCGGGCGCCTCGGCCCCCTCGAGTAATGCCCGCCGAACCACCCCGGCTCACCTCGTCACCCACCATCCGCATCGCTTCCGACCACCTTGTCCGTAGTGTGTTTGGTTCAGCTACTACCGCAGGAGAACAGCGGTATCCAGGTGTACGGAACAGAGTCTACGACGCGACACCCGGGATGCCCGTGTGCGACGAAAGGCCGAGTGCTGGAGCGATGGCTCCCGGCGTGTCGGTCGGTATCTCTCACAGCTTGCCGCCGCCGCCCAGCAACCAGGGGTTGAACGTGCAGCGAACAGGCTGGGTCGGGTCGAGTGTGTTCAGGATGATCGAGAGCACCCGCGGGGAATACATCAGCGTCAGGTGATCGGACAGATCCTGCTCACATCCGTCCTGCAGGGTGATGTTGCGCACGGTCGCACCCGGCCCCGGCCGCAGGAAGGTCGAATCGTACGGCGTGGTGATCTCGTCGTAGCGGGTTCCCACGACCGTGTAGTTCACGCCCGGCACCGTATCTCCCCCGGCGTTGAGCCGATTCATGACATCCGAACCCACCGTCTGCTCGATTCCGGAATGGCCCACGAAGATCTCGATCGGGCCGAGCACGTCGATGCCGAAGTTGTTGATCGCCCGGCCCAGTGCGCCGATCCCGATCAGCGTGGTCCCGTGGTTGGTGCCGCCGAAGGTCATCTCGTGGTCGACCTTGGACGCGCCCCCGTCGAACTTCAGGTACCAGCGGGACGTCGGCCCACCCTGCGAATGCCCGACGATATTCACCTTCTGCGCACCGGTCGCGGCCAGCACCCGGTCCACGAACTGCCCCAACTGCTCCGCGGAGTCCGGCATGTTCTCGGTCCCGTTCGCACCCGGCAGCACCGAACCGAGCCCGCCGCCCTCGAGCAGGTTGGACCGGCCGTAGTTGAACGTGAAGACGCAGTAGCCCGCGTTCTTTATCGGCTGGCTGATGTAGGCGAAGTTGTCGTAGGCGTTCTCCCACGTGCCGTGGACCAACACGATCGGTTCGGGATGCTGCGCGGTCGGCTTGCAGTTCCAGTCGTTGGTTCCCGGCGGCGCGGCGTCCGGATGGAACAGCGAATAGCCGAACGCCGCGAGGAAGGCCGTCTGCGCCGGACCGTAACCGAGGGTGTCCGTGGACGCGCCGCCCTGCAGACCCGAACTCGATCCGGATCCGCCGTAGCAGTCACCGGATCCGTTGCCCGAGCCCGCACCGCTGCCCGAGGTGCACGCGGAACCCGAACTGCCGCTGTCGGCGATCGGGCGCTCCACGATCGGCTTGGCGGACTTGTTTTTCAGGCCCGCCGCGATGTAGTCGGCGAGTTGCTGCTCGGTCGGCGGCGCCGCCGGGGCGGGATGCCGGGGCGGCGCGGCCGGCTCGGCGTTCGCCCCGACCCCGCCGAGACCGACGAGCAGCATCGCGACCCCCATGACGACCATGGCCGCACGCGACCGACGGCGGATTGTTCGTCCCATGCCAGACCTTCCTGCGGAACCGCGCGGTGATCGCGACGGTTCTCGACTTCTATATGCTCGAATGTGTTGTCCTGGAGGAGATGTCGGATCCAGATCGCGGATCACGCTAAGGGTGGACGCGGCGCGGCAGATATGATCCGGGTAAGCTCTTCGAAATCTCACGAGCGCTCTGGCCGGCTCCGGTGAGTTGACACAATCCGAGGCACGCGCGAACTCGCTCGTCCGCGACACAATCGCCGGGGGGTGGAATTTGTGCGCGGCCACTCGTTCGCCCTCAATTCGCCAGGCGCGAGCACCCACTCGGCCAATCACGATACAATCACAAAGTAGCTCGAAGACACAGAAGAACGCGCGATGACTACACCGCGTTGTCCCGGCCGCACCTCAGCACGGACGTGAATCTCGCGGAGTGTGACCAACTGCGTTCCGGCTCAGGACAGAGCCGATTCCGGATCGAGCTTGGCCGCCTCACCGTGGAAGGCCCGTGCGATGGCATTCCAGGCCGGCGGCAGCGCATCGGCGAAATCCGACCAGGAGTGTGTGCCCGCTGGGCGGTATTCGACGGTGGCCGGGATGTTCAGCTGCGCCAGGCGGTGGGCGAAGCGGTCGGTGCACGTCAGTGCGCCCGCCTCCAGGGCAGAGCCGCCGCCCGCCCGTTGCAGCGCGGCGGACATATCGGGCGCCGCGGCGGCCGCCAGCAGATCCTGCACGCTGGGCACGCCGGTGGCCGCCGAGAGGTAGATCGCGGTGCCGCGCAACGATTCCGCGCCGAGGTAGCTGTCGTGGGCCCGCCACTGCCGGGAACCCGGTGGGCCCCAGAGATTTTCCGGATTGCCGCCGCGCGAAGCGACGGTCAGGGCGGTGACGGCCTGCCCGACATCGTCCGCGGTGGAATAGCACCCGCTCATCCCGGCGACGGCGCGGAAGAAACCGGGATGCCGCTGTGCCAGCATCATCGCGCCCTGCGCGCCCATCGACACACCCGCGATCGCGCGGCGGCCGTCGGAGTGCAGGTAACCCTCGACGATCGGGGGCAGCTCATTGATCAGGAAGGTCTCCCAGCGGTTCATCCCCAGGGCGTTGTCGTAATGGTCCCAGTCGCTGTACATGCTGCCCACGCCGTCGCCGGGCAGCACCACATCCACCGGCTTGTTCGAGAAGAACTGCGCCGCACCGCCCTTGGTCAGCCAGTCCGAGGTCGGCGCGCCGTCGACGCCGTCGAGCAGATACAACGTCGGACGCGGCCCCGGCCCGCCGCCGTGCAGCACGTCCACCGCGATCACCCGCCGCATCGACCCCGATTCGACATACAGCCGCTCCCAGTGCGGCCCGCGGGGTTCCACGCGCACCAGGTGACTCCGGGCCGTGTCGGGGTTCACCGCCGGCGGCTCGGCGTGCACCGGGGCAGCCGACACGGGTGCGGCCAGCACCGACGTCGAGGCCACGGCGAACGCGGCGAACACACCGAGCGACGAGCGTGAGGCCACACCGCGCAGTGAGCGCCGCGGCGCCGCACGATGTTTGCCAGGTATGCGTCCAGATGAATGAGATGCGGTGCGATCGGAGGAATTCGGCAGCACACCACCGGAAGCATTACGGGCCGGAGACGAACCCGACGCCGGGTCACCGGGCGTGTCCGCTACCGCATTACGCAGCAACCCCGCACCGGTACCGCCCGGCGAATCAGCGGCCCGAACGCTGGGCGAACTCCACGTCGTGGGTTCGGGTGAATCCGCGGAATTCCCCGGCACATCCGTCGAATTCCACGCCACCCGGCCCGATGAACTCCAGGCGAAGCCGCCGGTCGAACTCCACGCCACACCACCGGGGGCACTCCATGCCACACCACCGGTCGAATTCCACGCCAGGCCCCCGGACGGGCTCACCATCGTGGTCGGGGGCGGTGTCACGGCACGGCGCGATCGTCGTCGGGAGTGGCCGTCGCCCCTGCGGCGGCTTCCTGTCGCTGTGCCCGGAGTCGATCGCGCTGCTGTTCGAAGCGTTCGACCTCGACCGCCAAAGTCTGCAGGTACCGCGGCAATTCGTTACGGGCTCGCTCCCCCGGACCGGTGAGATCGGCACGGTCGGGGAGATCGGCAGGGTCGGCGAGATCGGCACGGTCGGCGAGATCGGCACGGTCGGCGAGATCGGCGCGGTCGAAGACGCGCCGGTTGCGCAGGACCGGACGCAGCACCACGTCCAGACGCCGGCGCGGATCGTAGATTCCGTGGGTGACCGGCAGTACCGCGTGGCGCCGGAAGTTGGGCTGGGTCAGGCCGGGCATCTGGAACCGGATCACGACATCGGCGATGGCGCACAGCGCGTCGTCGGGGACCAGGTCCAGGGTCGTCGCGGTGGGTTCCAACTCTTGCAACAGATGCCGGTCTGTCATGGCAGCAGTCACCACGAACAGCCCTCCTTTCTTCGCCTCTCGAGCCGGGGTACCCACATTCGGGCCACGACTCCCGTCCGGCCGACGAGGACGGTACGACCGACGGTCCCGGACGGGCGAGGACTTCCACTCACCGAAAACGGCGCTGTGACAGCACCGTTTTCGGGTGCACCGCGGTCGGAGCACGGTACGGGTAAGGCGTCCCCCGATGACGACGACGGCATCGGGCGCATGAGCGTTGCGCGGAGCCCCTCCGGACGCTGGGGTGAGGGTTTGCGCCCGGGGGGTAATGCACCACGACGCACGCACACCGGGCGAAGGGAGGGGTTGGAAGTCCGGCAGCCAGGTGCGGGAGTGCGTTTGCCAGGCCAATGATTTCGGGGCACTGCCCGGCGGTGGCTGGTGTGGCGGCCGAAGGAACTGCCTCCTTCCTGAAGGATGCGACGCCGACACCGGTGCGGCACCGACCGCGCAATAACACCGGCGCCACACATATCACGATACGGCTACGGAACCGACACGGCTACAACACGGCGGAATTTCGGGGACAACTCACGACTACAGCCCGGGAGCCCTAGGTTCCGGATACAAAACCGGCCGAATCCGCACTGCACGAACGCAATTTCATCACACGAATTGTGCAGCGGCTCCGCTATACTCGTGTCCGGAGTGAGGATGGTCAGCACTCGTTCGGCGCCGGAATACCCTGCAGCCGTTGATCCACCCAGATGGCCGCCCCGGGATATCCGGCCGCCATGCCGATGATGTGCTCGCCCACCACGTCGCGGTACACCGCCCGCGCGCCGAGCGCACACTGCCGTGCGTAATACTCGCGAGGCCCCTGGGCCGGGATCCAGAAGTCCTGCGCACCGTTGTACACATACAGCGGCGCAGGCGATTTCATCCCGTCCATGCGGGTGATCGCGAAGATCCGCTCAGCCAGCGGACCGTGCAGTACGTCAGGAGTGCGCGCGGCGATCTCGATCGGCAGCATGCCCGCGCCGGCCAGCGCGAACACGGTGTCGCAACTGTCCTTGATCGGCGAGATCGCGGCCCAGCGCGCGAGGTTGTTCATCTGCGCCAGCAACTCCGGCCGTTCCCGCGCGATGCCGAACGCCGCGGCCATCAAGAAGCCCGAGGCCAGGTTCGCGTCCATACTGTGCGACAGGATCCGATAGTCCGCGGGCACCCCGCCCAGCGCCGCCCCGACGATCACCCGGGCCAATTCCGGTGCGTAGCTGTCGATCAGCCCGACCGCACCCCGGGTGGCGATCGCACCGCCGGAATATCCGTGCATGGCGAAGCGACTGTCCCCGAACTCCCCCGGCAGCAGCCGCCGAACCGCGCGAATCGAATCCAGCACCGCGTGCCCGGCGACATACGGTTCGGCATAGGCCATGCGCGGACCCTCGTGGTCCGGGATGAGCACCGCGTACCCGCGCGCCACCGCCAGCTCCGTGGTGGGCGGTACCAGATCGGTGACGCTGGAGGTGCCGGAGAATCCGTGCGCCATCGTGTAGCCCGCGGTGCAGCGACGTGCCAGTGCGTCGATCGGCAGGTTGTTCACCACCACCGGGCGCTGTCCCGCGCCCGTCCAGGCGGCCGCTGGAATCACGAACGTGGCGGTGGCGAACGAGGGTGCGCCGACGGCATCGGTGCTCCGGAACTTCAGCAGCACGACCCGCCGCACCGGCGCCAGCACTATGGGAGCGGCGGTCGCGGTCACATCGCGGGTCTGGATGACATCGCCCGGCACGCGCCCGGCCAGATCGGCGGGCCACTGATCGAACATCGGATCCCCGACGTCTTCGGGCATCACCGCCTGCTGCAGCCGCGCCAGGGCCGGCGATATCCCAGGGGTGGGCGGTATCTCATCGGCCGGGCGTGGAACCGCCGGTGCTGGAACGACCGTGTCGAGCAATTGCTGAACACTCGGCGCGACTGTGCCGGGAGGCGGCGGGGGTGAGCTCACCGTCCCCGGCAGTGGCGGCCGCACCGGCCGGACAGGCGGTGGTGCGGGCAGATCGAACGGTAGACCAGGCAGGCCCGGTATCACCGGCAGGCCCGGAACCGGCGGCGGCACAGGGGAATTCGGCACTCTGGGCGGGGCCGCGTGTGCCTGCGCGAGAAACCCGATCGGACCGCACGCGATCATGATCGACACCAACACAATTCGTCCAACACTGCGCATGCCGGCCCTCCTGTCGGTCCCCACGACGGAGTCGCCCGATGTGGGGGCCGACCGTCCGGCCGACCCGCGTCACCAGGTCTTTCGAGACTACTGCGGCTGAATCTTCCGGACCGGCATCGTGTTCCACACGTATTCGGATCGTGACGGCCACGCCGAGCGCGGGCCATGTTGATAACGGGCAGTGCTGTCTTTCATAACGGCAGTGCTGTCCCACCGCTGCCATCAACAACCCGCGCCGCACCACCCACACCGCACCACATCACCCATCACCAGGCTGTTTCCGGCAACCGCACGACTGCACGTACATCCGTCTCTCGCAGACGCAAGCACACCTTTCGAGTTGGCTTGCCTGCGTCGGCAATTCGCGGTAGATGTGCAGAGTGAACGTCGATCGGGTGCAGTCTTCGGCGCTGCGCCGCACCTGGCAGCAACTCCCGGAGGCCACCCGCGCAGCGGTCGAGGCCGTGGCCGGACGCGTCCTGCGCGCCGAACCCGTGGACGCCGGATTCAGCTCCCACCTCGCCACGGTGATCGACACCGTGGCCGGGCGCACATTCGTCAAGGGCATCCCCGTGGACGATCGGGAGGTGTGGACGCAGCGCCGCGAGGCAGCCCTCGGACCGCACGTACGCCCCCTGGGCCCGGCGCTGCGCTGGCAGATCGCCGCGGACGGGTGGGATCTGCTCGGATTCGACTACATCGCAGGGGATTTCGCCGACTACCGGATCGATGCGGACCTGGCGGCGACGGCCGTCGCGATGGCCTCGCTCGCACGACTGCGCTGCCCACCGGAGATCGAGCTCAACGATGCGGTGCGGCGTTGGGGCAGGTACGCCGCACCGGGCGAGCAGGACATGTTCTCCGGAACGTCGCTGCTGCACACCGATTGGAATTACAGCAACGTCATCATCACCGACACCGGCGCGGCCCAGTTGGTCGATTGGCCGTGGGCCACCCGCGGCGCGGCCTGGATCGACCCGGCGTGCTGGATCGTCTGGCTCATCTTCGCCGGCCGCAATCCCACCGAGGCGGAGCACTGGGCGGCTCGAGTTCCCGCCTGGCACACAGCGAGCGGAAGCCGGCTCCGGGCGTTCTCGGCGGCGCTGGCGGGAGAATGGGCGGACACCGCGCACCGGCGCCCCAATGTGTGGACACATGGCCTGCGCGACGCGGCGCGATGCTGGGCACAGCACCGACGAGGTTTGTAATCCGGGCCCTCCGGCAATGCTCTCCACAGAGTTTCAAGATTGCGAACGCAACCGGCGGGATCGCCGGACTGAACCGGCGTCCAGATAGCAACCCGACAAAGCGGTAGCAAAAGCCCCAGACCCCGGCCGATTTTTATGATAGCAACATCTCAGCAGCCGAAATACCCTCTGCGAGTGCGTAATCGATGTTGCAGATGTACTTGCATATGCGCGCTACACGGTCCTAGACTCGAACGGCAAGGCAGTACAGGGGACTACCAGACAGCCGTTGGGTGAACCCGAGACCACATTTTCGGCCTTCGGTGAGTCTGCGGCGTGGCGTCAGGGGCGTTCGGATGAACCAGCCATTGGATCTCGGTCGGCTCGGAATTCTCGATAGAAACCGAACCGAGCCCAATATCTACTCGCGGGAAACCGCAACACGTTTCGTAATCGACGCGGTCGAGTCCACCGGGGCGGCCACTCGCGACGATTTCGATGTGGAACGAATCGTCACCACCGCACACGCGATGGTGAATGATTGGAATTTCACCTCGTTGCAGCCAGACGCCTTTTGGCGCATTGCTTCTACCTACATCAAGCAGTAGCTCGGCAGACGCACATGCGCCGGTAGTCAGGAAGTTGGCGTAGACCAGGGGGCCGCCGGTGAATGTCGGCGGCCCTTCCCCTGCTTCTCACGGCTGCACACCAGAGAGCGCCGCAGATCAGCGAACTCAGTGCATCGGGCCAGCGCCTCGCCGGGCTGGCCGAATACCACATTCACCCGACCGAATACCACATTCATCCATACCAATTGGATGAATGCCGCATTCGTTCGGCCCCTTGGGTTTCCAGGTCGCCCGGGTAGTATTTCCGCAATACCCGAGGCCGACCCGAAGCGTGCGCCTTCCCCTCAGCGCAGCTTCTCGGCCTCTTCTTCCAGCATCCGGCGCGAACGATCCGGCGTTTCCGCTTGAACGCTCAGGCGATCCATGACCTGCCGGTACATTTCCAAATCCTGCTCGCGGTCCAGATACAGTGCGCTGGTCAATTGCTCCAGATACACGATATCGGGCAGTTCCGGCTCGGCGAAACGCAGCATCGTGAACGAACTGCCCGCCGCCGCATTACCTCCCGCGGAATACGGCAGGATCTGAATGGTCACATTCTGCAACGCCGCCGCGCGGGCGAGATACAGCAACTGGTCCCGCAACACACCGGGGCCGCCGATCGGCCGGTGCAGCACGGACTCGTCGATCACCGCCCACAGCGTCGGGCCACCGTTTCGCTCGAGGATCTCCTGGCGCTTCTGACGCAGCTCGACGCGGCGCGCGGCCTCTTTGTTCTCGTGGCCGAGCGTCACGACGGCACGCGCGTACTCCTCGGTCTGCAAGAGCCCGGGGACCAACTGCCCCTCGAAGGTTCTGATCGACTTCGTGGCGTGTTCGAGGCCCAGATAGGTCTCGAACCAGGGCGGTAGCAGGTCGCTGTAGCGATGCCACCACCCTGGCTGATTGGCCTTGCGAACCAGATCCAGCAGCGTCTCACGCTCCTCGACCTTGGTGACCCCGTAGAGAGTCAACAGGTCTCGGATATCCCGCTCCTTGAAACCGGTGCGCCCCAACTCCAGTCGGCTGATCTTGGCGTGCGAACCACGGATCGCCTCACCCGCTTTTTCGCGCGTGATATTGGCCTGTTCCCGAAGTTTGCGGAGCTGACCACCGACCGCGATCCGAAGGGCTGTCGGACCGCGTTCGGCGACAAGCGATTCCACGCGGCCGATCCGAACGGGTTCTGCGATCATGAAATCCACTCCGATGCTCGATGATCATCGGCAGTGAGGGTAACGACACCGCCCGAGGTCACCGCACCCCGCCACCAGTAGCGAACCGACACCGCGTTGTCGCTAATGGTACCGCTCACCCGGCGAGATCGTCGAATTCCCCACTCTTCGCTCCGCGCAGGAATGCGTCGATCTCCGGACGGGTGTACACCAGTACCGCCCCCTCCGGGTCACGGGAATTACGGACCGCGACCAGGCCGTTGGACATGGGGGCCACTTCCACGCAGTTTCCGCTCGGATTGCTGAAGGTGCTCTTCCGCCATGGCAAGTCGGACGTACGACCAAAACCAGCTGCTGCGTTCTCGATCATTTCCATCTCCTCGCTCGAACGATACAAACCCACCGCCTGATGCGGCTGCATCGGTTCTTGCAGATGTTCGCGCAGATGTTCTTGCATTTGAACCGACACTCCGACGATAGCACGCCGGTTGCCGGAGATCGATAGCTCGACGAATCGAAACCGTAAGGGCAGCAAAGGGTTCGATCTTGATATGTCAAGGCGCCAGCCGCCGTGAATCCGCAGTAAATTTCAACCGGCCAGTCGGTTTTATGTCCAAAACGCGACAGCCCTAGGGCAATAAGGCTCTCGACAAGTACATCCGACCGTGCAGATGTACTTGCATTTGCACGATCTCGCCCCATAGACTCGAATACGACGACACGGCCGGACAACGCCGGATGGTTCAGGCCTCCGCGCCGAGCATCGCCACCGCAATTCCCCAGCGAACGGCTAGAGGCGTCCATGACTCATGTGATTCAGCACTCCGGCATCGGTGATCCGGCCGGCAGCACCGTGCAATCGGGCGATTGCGGCATCGATCCACCGGATCTCACCTACTCCCGCGCCCGCGCGATCATGCGCACGCACGACCGCCACTTCGGATGTCGTCAATGGGTCGCCGCCGCAGCGTATTTGTCCGCCGGACTGGACGACGAGTAGTCGGCGCCGCAGGGCCACAACCACTTCCCTTCCCTCGTTCCCTCACAGCTATGCGGCCTACCATGGATATGGCCGCATACTCACCTCGCGGAACGAGCGCATCATGGTAATCACCGCCGTACACGAGCTGATCCTCGCCCAGTTGACGAATCCGACGCCGGAGAGTCCTCCCCTGGCGAACAAGATCATGCAGCTCGTGCACTATCTGACCTGGTTCGCACTACTGTCCGGGACGGCCGCGATCATCTACGCCGGCGGCCGCTTCGCCTGGGAGAAGTGGAGCGGCAGCGGTCTGCAATCCCCGAAGATGGTCGCGGGCGCGCTGATCGGCGGCACCGTGGCCACCAGCGCCGGAACGATCATGAATTCGGTACTCGGGCACTGAGTTCCACGTAGCAGGCAACGGCCGAATTCGCTGCTGAACACCGGATTCCCGCCGATCAGCTAACTGGTCGCGTGTCTATCCCCCGCGTGTCGCGGTCCCTGCCGGACAATGAGGGCCGAAAGTTCGTCGGCTAGAGGGAAGTCCATGAAGTCTCTGTATGTTCCATTGCTCTGTGCGGCGCTGCTCGCCGCCGGATGCTCATCCCACGCAGTGAAATCGGCCGGTCAGGCCGTCGCATCGCGATCGGCGAGCGAGTCCGTCGTGGTAGGGCCCGGCCCCTCGGGCAACTACACGGTGCAAGCCCAACCCGCCGCGGGCACCTGCCATTACCAGTACACCGCTGACAAGCAACCGCTGCCCGATCCGAATTGCACGCCGGGGGCCACCAACCCGAAGGTCACCTCCGCCGACGAGAAGCAGACCATCTGCGCCGGCGGATACACCTCCTCGATCCGTCCGACCGCCTCGATCACCAACCGAGAGAAGATCGCCAACGCGAAGTCGTACGGCTACACCGCATCCCTGCACGATGCCGAGTACGACCATCTGATCTCCCTCGAACTCGGGGGCGACCCGGACGATCCGCGCAACCTGTGGGTGGAACCGCCTTCCCCCGGCCACAAACCCGGTGCGGGCCCCAACAACCCGAAGGACACCGTCGAGAATCAGCTGCACTCCCTGGTGTGCTCGGGCAAGGTCCCGCTGGCGGACGCGCAGGACGCCATCGCCGCCAACTGGACCACGGCACTGTCGGTCGTCGGTCATCCCAGCGGGAAGTAGTGGATCACTCCAGCATCGCGGTCACCAGACTGAGCAGTCTTTGCTGGAGTCCACCCTGCGGGTCGGCTGTAGTCGGCGAGGTAGACACGCTCGGCGTGCCAGCCACGGGCGTTCAGTCAGGCTGCCACCTCGTCGCGGGGTTCGTTGTAGATCAGCGAAACCCACTTCTCCATGGCGCCCGTGTAATTCGGGGGCGTGCCAGCGAACCCCGGCGCCTGCGGCGACAGTTCGTCCATCTGCTCGACGCCGCCGCGACTACCCGGTGCCGCTGAGCGTGACGAGTGCCTCGAACAGCTGGTGCTGGGCCGCGGAGGCTATCGAGCGAGCAGCGCCGCCCTAGCCAGCTCGCCGGTGACCGGGACCTTGCTGCCACGCTGCACGATTCGGCTGTGGGTCCAACAACACGGCAGTCGAACCTGCACGGTGCCCGAACGTCTTGTGCACGGAGAGCAGGCCAGGACTACATCTGCCCATGCTCATCCACACAGCGCCCATCCACACAGCGCCCATCCCGACAGCGCCCATCCGCACGGCCTCCATCCGACAGGGTGCGGGAACGCCGCGCGGTCAAGTCCAAGCGGGTGGCGTATCGGGTGATTGCCGCGTGATCCTGTTTGGTCAGGCGGTCAGTGCTGAGGTGGTGTCCTCCTGGTCGGCGAGGTCGCGGAGCGGGCCAGGACGTCCAAGCCGAGGTAGCGGCGGCGTCCGAGCCGAGGTAGCGGCGGCCTTCGATCCATTCGTCATGCTGCTCGGCCAAGACCGCGCCGACCAGGCGACGACACGCCCAGACTTCGCTGGGATCCGGTCGTACACAATCCTGCGGACTCGACCCGCCGCGCCGGCACTTACCCCACGCAGACCGCGTTACTGTACCGGCGGCAACGGCGTCGGGGTGAACAACTCCTCCAACGGCGTCGGGCCGGTGTACCGGCGACAGTTGCACCCGGCCCACTCGCGCAGACCGTGGCCGGTCTTGCGGAAAATCTCGGCATGGCAGCGACCGTTCTCCCGGTCATGTAGCGCCAGGTCGTGACCGCACCCGCACAGCGCGGACTCGGCAGTCGTCCGCCGGGTCCTGAGCCGACCGAAGCGCCCGGCCACCCATCCGGCGCCCACAAGTGCCGCGCCAACGGTAAGACTGATGGGATCGAACATATTTGCATTATATTTATACGTATACCCTGCCGGTAGGGGTTTCCGGGATTGCACCCGACAGCCGACGCGAGAGCCTCCACCACCATTACGTGACAGTGACGAAAGTGCACCCAGAAGAAGGCTCCCTGGCTACGACTTCTACCACGTTCCGTCCCTATCGGTTTCGCAGCAGTAATCTCCCACGCTCAGGCGGGCTCCTCGTCGTTTCACCGACCGGCGTCGCCACGCGACTGGTTCTCAGGCAGCCGGAGCGATCGACTCAGCGAGACGCTCCTGCCGAAGCCGATAGCCCTGCCGATTTTCGCTGGCGACCCGCTGCACTCAGGCGCATACGCGACACTGGAGATCTTGCTCGTCCTGACTCGACGCGGTGCGGCCCATCTGTATGCGACCTGATGGGTGGCCGCGCCGGTAGAGGTGCTGCCGGCCTGGTGCCGTCGTATCGGCAGCTCGTGCAGGCGTATCCGTCCAGCGGCGGATTTTACGAGGTGGTCGCGGGGAATCTCGACCGGGGAGCCGGCTGGCGATGGTGACCACTGGCCGTGCCGGCTGCAGTCCTCGAGCTCGCGATCCTCGGAACGGATTCGGCACAGCCTCGGCGAGATTCGCCGCGGAATCGAGACCCGGTGGTACGACACGGCGAATACAATGGGTTGTACAGAACCTCTCTCAATGGTGAGACCATGTGGACCGACGAGCCGGTGATAGCGTGATCACCGTCCTGACCTGTCGCGGAGCGGCCGAACCGCTCACCGGCGGCAATATGCTGTCGAATGTCACCGAACAGCTGGATCCCTCGAAATACGTTATCGGACAGGAAATTCCGTATCCAGCGTCCGTCGGTCCGTTCAACGGTGACGACAATCCGCTAGGGCCCTCGGAGGAGGAGTCGATCGCGACGGGGCTGCCGTTGCTGGCCGCGGCGATCCGCGCGACCCCGAATCTGGTCGGGCTGCTGGGGTACAGTCTGGGCGCGGAGCTGGTGAGCCGGTTCCTCGAGCTGAAAGCGCAAGGGCAGTACCAGGATTGCGAGCTGGCCTGGGCCGGTGTCGTCGCGAATCCCAACCGCGCGCCCAGCGAATCGATCGACTCGGACTCGACCGGATCCGGCATAAACGGGGCGCACTCTCCCTGGCCCGCAGGCCTTCCCGTATTCACCGCCGCCAACCCGCAGGACGGCATCACCAGCTGCCCGGACAAGTCCCCCTTGCGTGACCTGGCAACGGCGGTCGCGCCGTTCACCTTCGCGACGCTGGACTGGACTCCCGAACTCGCGCAGAGCCTGATCGACGGCCAGTGGCCCACCGCCGACTACACCCCCGAGCAACTCGCCGAGGCCGGAACGCTGATCTACGGATATTTGTTCGGCGGCGAACATACCACCGCCTACATCGACGGCGGCTACCTCGATCGTCTCGCCGATCTGATCAATCAGCAGTCGTGAATCCGGCGCTCGCCCGCTTCGACATGCTGGGTGATACGGGTACCTTCGATCGAATGGATACGACCGAAACCGGTTTGGCGAGTTGGTATACCTGCGAGACGCAAGGGCCGCGGACTGCCTCCGGTGAGGTGTGCGACCCGACCGGTCTGACCGCCGCACACCCTAACCTGCCCTTCGGCACCATGGTCCGAGTCACCAACCGCGACAACGGATCGACCGTCGAGGTGCGAATCAACGACCGGGGCCCGTTCGTGGATGGCCGGATCATCGATCTCATCGAGGGCGCCGCCCGGCAGATCGACATGATCGACACGGGGGTCGTCCCGGTGCAGGTCGACGTCATCGATACCGTGCAGCCACCGAGCCGGAGCTGAAGCGACCACACCATCGGGGCACCCCGCCGAGTCCTGCTGCCGGGGCACGACCACTGGCCGGATGGCGACGATGTGCAGTTCCGTTGCACTGCGACCACAGTCACCGTCCCCCGGCGATCATCCCGAACCTGTCGGCCTGCTGCGAGCTGCGGCCGAACGCCTTCACGGAATTCACGCACGTCGCACCGGCAGGATTCGACTGTGTGATGCGCAGGGTATCCCGGCCTAACGCTGCATTTTTCCGCTCCGAGACTCTGGTTTCCGACGAATCCGCCCGAAAAATGCAGCCGGAGGCCGGTTCTCCCCGGCAGCACGGCGAGTGATGGCCGACACAGCGACCAACTGTCAGCGCACCCACGTCGAATAGCACGTGCCGACTACGCACCACCGCGGGACAACCCGGCCTACCGTTGCCTTTTGCCGCGTCGAAGCTCCAGCGGCCGGTGATGTGCCGCCGCGGGCCGCCGGGTGTCAGAGCACGACCGCCACACCGAACCGCACACTGCGCGGACAACCCGGCTTAGCGCTGCATTTTTCGCTCCCAGCTGTCTGGAAACCGGCGAATCATCGCGAAGAATGCAGCGATAGGCCGGGCTCAGACAGGGCTCGACCTACTCGTCGACCTTCAGCCCAGCCTCGCGCAATGTCGCCTTGGCATCGATCAGGCGGTGTTCGGGCACCAAGACCAGGTCAGCGTGGTACGTGGACAGGACGAACACGGGGATGCCCGCGCCGGCCAGCGGACCCAGGATCGCTGCGGGCATCTCGGCGTTCCGCCCGTGCCTGGCCGGATCACCGTACAGACCGATCCAGATCTCCCCCTCCGCCCACGGCGGTGCGTCACGCACCACGGTCAGCCCCTCCGGCGCGCGAACGAGCGCGATCCACTCGTCGTCCTCGGGGAAGGTGGACTCGGCGAAATGCTCGACCGCGAACCGGGAGGGTACGACGTGCAGCCGCTGAACAGACATGCGCGGAATAGTAATTGAGGGCTTCGGCCAGGCTGCAATCCTGCGCTGCCTCCGACCGCGATTCTTCGCGCTGATCCGGCTGCCTCCTGGGCCGGCTGCCTCCTGGGCCGTCCCGTCGGAGGGAACGTCCTCAATGCGGATACCGCGCTCGGACCGTGCACGATCTCACCGGCGGTATAGGTTTCGGCGGTATCGGCCCCTGTACCGACTGCGGAATCGAGCAGAGCGAGAATGCCGATCCCCGCTCCAACCTAACCGCCACCTGCAGGAGGGATCACCCGCAAGCGTGCCGCCGTCGAGTGAGCGACGGTGCCGCGAGTAACCAGCCGGGCAGATGGTACGGCCCCTCCGGCGACACGGTCCGGATCTCGCGGCATACCCCTCGCCGTCGCCGCCTCCGGCAGGCTGATATCGACCAGGACGCACTGACACCCGGCCGCCACCGCGAGCGCCTGCTCGGAATTGCCGACGGATTCGAGGCGCACCGGCCCTGTGGTGTCGGAGAGCTGGGCGACCACCGTTGCCGCCAGGCGGTCAGCTGCCGTTCGACCAGATCCTCGATGGCGAGAACCTTGGGACGGGCGACTCGGGAAGGCCGCGCGGGCGAATCGTGGACGCCGCATACGGCGTGCTGGCGGCGCACGGCCGCGACGGACAGCCCGATATGATCTGCTCGGTCGATCGAGTGCCGTGGCGGCTCGAGCCCGCCAGTTCCGACGCCTGCCACTACCTGCGAATGATGAAGCCGACGAGCCGAACCACCCAATACTCGCGGCGGGCGCCTGCCCGAGCCAATCGCGCACGTTGCTCATTCGAGCAACGCCAGGCGCACCGCCTCTGCCGAAACCAGCGAGCCGAACCGCCCCAGCACTTACAGTCCAAACGTGCCCACTCAGGGCAATCGCTCGAGCGCGAGGTACGTTGCTCATTCGAGCAACGCCAGGCGCACCGCCTCTGCCGAAACCAGCGAGCCGAACCACCCCAGCACATACGTCCAAACGTGCCTACGCAGAGCAATCGCTCGAGCGCGAGGCACGTTGCTCATTCGGCACAGACGGGGGCACTGCCTCGGTGGGGAGTCACTTGTCGGTGTCGTGCGGGACACTGGCGGGACACGGCTGATCGGAGCGAAGGAGGCCCACTGTGGCGCAGGATGCCGGGGACGAGGCTGAGGGCGGAGACTCCCCCGATGAATCAGCCGGCGACTCAGCCGCGCGTAACGACGTCGAGAAGCACTGGCGCGATCCGGGTATGTATCGGCGTGCGGTGGAGTACTGCATCGGCGTGCTCGTGGTCACCGTGCTGGTGTTCGTGGCGATCCAGGTGTGGGCCGGGCGGCGCGAGCCGTGCGCGCGGACGGGGCATACCTACTGCGACACGGCCTCGCAGATCTCGATTCTGCTCGGCCCGGGACTCGTGTTGATCATCGGCACGGTCGGGGCGTTCGTCGCCACCTACCGGACCTGGAAGCGGCAGCAAGCCTGGCCGATCTGGCAGGGCGCGGCGTGGTTCATGATGACGGTGACGTTGGGATATCTGGCGATCGGTGCTGGCACGGTGATGACGTGAGCTCCGGCGCCTACTCCTGCGCGTGCACCCCGAGCAGCGCCTCCTGCACCTCGCGCAGCCGGTCCACCTCGCCGCGGAATCCCGCTACCGCGTCGTTGTAGAGAAAAGCCTCCACCAGCCGCACCAGCGCGTAGGCCAGGGTGCCCCGGTCGATCGGCGGGCGGTAGCCGTCCTGCTCCTCGGCACGCTGAATCAGCTTGTCCAGCGCGGCGACGGTCGCCTGGTGCACGAGGCCGTCGCTGCGGGTGATCAGGCGCAGCGCCGCGGTGGATTCGTTGTCGAAATACGTGCGCAGCGAGCTGTCCTCGGCCAGCCACCGGACCGTGCGGTCCAGAACCTGGGATACGCGTTCGGCCCCCCGAGCCCGGCAGCGCCGGTCCGCGGCCTGCACCATCCGCTCGAGCTGACGAGCCAGTGCCGCGCCCAGCAGCCCGTCGCGGGAGCCGAACCACCGGTAGACACTGGCTCGGCTCACCCCCAGACCGGCGGCGATCGCGTACACGTCCACCCGCTCACCGGCGCGGAACGCGGCCAGGGTCACCTCCAGCACCGCATCCGGACTGGCCATCGCCGGCCGTCCGCGCGGCCGGGTTGTCTCACCGCGCGGCCTTGCAGGCTCCCTGCGCGTCGTCTCCCCGCGTGCCATTCGCTCAGCATAGGTGCCCTCCGTCCCGCGACACCGCCCTCGTCGAGGCAACGAGCGGCTCCCCCACATCCGCCCCCGGTTGCCGCCGAGGTGGTAGCGACGGAACTCACCGCGCACCCACCCCCACTGCCACCGAAGCCGTAGCGACGAAACCCACCACGCACCCCCCACTGCCGCCAAAGCCGTAGCGACGAAACCCACCGCGTATCCGCACACCCGTAGACCAGCATCCGCGGCGACCAGCATCCGCGGCGGCGTGGGCAGACTGCCACGCCCCGGCAGCGCGCTGCCCCCATAGGGCTGCCGTCGCACGGCGAGCGCACTGGGGCGCACCCTTCTCTCGACTGCACATTTGATACACAGATCATCATGTGTACCATTTACAGCGTACGAATGGTCAGCCGTGTCGCAGCGACCGGCGCGACCGCGATATGGAGGTCTTATGCAACTGGCGCTCACCGAGGACGAGCTCGCCTTCCGCGACGAACTGCGTGCCTTCTTCCGCCGTGAAATCCCCGCCGAGATCCGCAACACCTACCGACAGGGGCGCGAGATCGGCAAGGAGGGTTTCGTCACGGCCCAGCGGATTCTCAACGCGCACGGCTACGCCGTCCCGAACTGGCCGATCGAATGGGGCGGCCGGGACTGGACACCGATCCAGCGCCACCTGTGGCATGACGAGATGCAGCTGGCCTCGGTCCCCGAGCCGCTGACCTTCAATGCCAGCATGATCGGCCCGGTCATCGCGCACTTCGGTTCGCAGGAGATGAAGGAGCGCTTCCTCCCGGCGACCGCGAATCTGGACATCTGGTGGTGCCAGGGCTTCTCCGAGCCCGACGCCGGATCCGACCTGGCCTCGCTGCGCACCACCGCGGTGCGCGACGGCGACTCCTACATCGTCAACGGCCAGAAGACTTGGACCACGCTGGCCCAGTTCGCGGACTGGATGTTCTGCCTGGTGCGTACCGACCCGAACGCGCCCAAGAAGCAGGCCGGGATCTCGATGCTGCTGTTCCCGATAGACACCCCCGGGGTCACCGTGCGCCCGATCAAGCTGATCGACGGCGGCTACGAGGTGAACGAGGTGTTCTTCGAGGACGTCCGAGTGCCCGCGGAAAACCTTGTCGGGCAGGAGAATCAGGGCTGGACCTACGCGAAGTTCCTGCTCGGCAACGAGCGCACCGGCATCGCCGGGGTGGGCGCGACGAAGGTCAAGCTGTGGCGGGCAAAGGAATACGCGCGCGAGGCGGGCCTACTGACCGATCCGCTCTACACCGCACGCATCGCCGAACTCGAAAACGAGCTGCTGGCACTGGAATTGGTGCAGTTGCGCGTCGCGGCGGGCTCGGCCGACGGCAAGCCCAACCCGGTCTCCTCGATCCTGAAGCTGCGCGGCACCGAACTGCAGCAGGCGGTCACGGAACTCCTGGTGGACATCGCCGGTCCGCAGGCGCTGCCTGCCGATGGCGACACGCCGAGCTGGGAGCGGCATTCCACCGCCACCTACCTGAACTTCCGCAAGACCTCCATCTACGGCGGATCGAACGAGGTGCAACGCACGATCATCGCCTCCACGATCCTCGGGCTGTAAGCCCGGCCGGGGCCGCGTCCCCACAAGACCTACGGTCAGGAGCCGGGTTCGCCCCGATCGAGAGCCCGCTTCGGACACAACAGAACCGGCTGAATGAAAGGGCCGTTCATGGATTTCGAGCTCACCGATGAACAGCGCATGTTGCAGGACACTGTGCGCGACCTGCTCGCTCGCGGGTACGACCCCGAGCGGCGCAATACCGTAATAGACACCGATCCCGGTTTCGACCCGGCGATCTGGCGCACTTTGGCCGAAGTCGGCGTGCTGGGGCTGACTTTCGCCGAGGACGACGGCGGTATGGGCGCGGGCCCGGTCGAGGCGATGCTGATCGCCACCGAGATCGGCCGTCGCCTGGCGCCCGAACCGGTGCTGACCGCGGCGCTGATCCCGGGTGGATTGGTCGCCGAGGCCGGAACCGAGTTGCAGCGCAAGGAGATTCTCCCGAAGGTCGCCGAGGGCGCGCTGCGCCTGGCTTTCGCGCATACCGAACCCGGCCATCGTTTCCCCGCACCCGCTTCGGCGACGACCGCTGTGCGTCAAGGTGATTCGTGGGTGGTCACCGGCCGCAAACATCCGGTGGAGGGTGGCGACGGCGCGGATCTGCTGATCGTCAGCGCGGCCACCGAATCCGGGGCCGGGCTGTTCCTGATCGATCCCAAGGCGGCGGGCGTCACCCGACGCCCGTACCGGGCGCACGACGGATCACGCGGCGCGGACATCGAATTCGCGTCCGTTGTCGCCGAACCCCTCGGGTCGGCCGGTGACGCCGCGGCTCTCATCGACTCGACCACCGTGCGCGCCCAGGCCCTGCTGTGCGCCGAGGCCGTCGGCGCGATGGAAGAGGCGCTGCGCCTGACCACCGAATATCTCAAGACCCGCAAGCAGTTCGGCGTCGCCCTGCGCACCTTCCAGACGCTGACCCAGCGCGCCGCCGACATGTACGTCTCGCTCGAGCTGGCCCGCAGCATGAGCTACTACGTCACCATGTCCCTGGCCGACGGCGTCCCCGACCCGACGATCGCCGCGCGCGCCAAACTCCGCATCGGCCGCTCCGGGCGCCACATCGGCCAGGAGGCAGTGCAATTGCACGGCGGCATCGGCATGACCGCCG
This sequence comes from Nocardia alni, assembly GCF_019038435.1. Lineage (GTDB taxonomy): Bacteria > Actinomycetota > Actinomycetes > Mycobacteriales > Mycobacteriaceae > Nocardia > Nocardia alni. The sequence continues at coordinate 15,134 of NZ_JAGPOX010000098.1, read as the reverse complement.
AATATCCGGTGGGCCACTACCTGGCCCGCCTCACCGCCATCAATCACACCCTCGGCGACACCACCGACAATCTGCGCACCCTGGCTGCCCACGTCGGCGACCACCAGCTCGCGGAGCTGTAATACGACGGTCCGATACTCGAGCGGTACCCCGAGGGCCGAGGCAATCTCGGGTTCACGCGGTCGTCGCAATACTCTCGAAAGAGGTTGCGGCGACCGTCTTTTCCCGAGCAGGCGGCTCAGTTCGCTTACCGTCGGGCCCGGTTGGTCGATGCCGGGGTGACGGTGGTGCAGGCTGCTCTGAAGCCGGAGATGCCGAGGACAAGCCCCGGGGGCGGAGAACCGGTCCGACCGGGACGAGGCTTGGTGAATTTCGCCGTCGTGGCCCTGCTGCCGGTGCGGGCCAAGGACGCTGAGCGTCGCGACCATGAGTGCTGGAGCACTGGCAATCACCCCTGGGCGTTCAGGCATTGATCGCGCCTCGGTGCCCGGCCGGAATTTTTCAAGGTGAGTGAGACCATTCAGTGTGTTATGCCGCTTGGAGTGGTTGTTCCTCCTGTTCGGGTTGGTTGATCCATGCGGCGGTGGGCAGTGGAAGCCATGCGCCCAGTCTCGCGCACCGGCATCGCCGTCGTCATTGTGGATAGATCCGATCTCGCCCCGCGTCAGGCCGATTTGCTGTGAACCAGTGGTCCCAACTCACCCTGACACGCAGGGGGCCGCTGATCGTCGCGACCATGAGTGCTGGAGCACCGGCAATCGGCCCTGGGCGCTCAGGCACTGATCGCGACCCTGGGTGCTCGGGCACTGACAACCGCGCCCCTCGGTGCCCGGACACCGGCAATCGCCCCTTGGGGGTGCAGGCACTGATCGCGCCTCGGTGCCCGGGCTGACGACCGGGACCGTAGGTGCTGTGACACCGAGGATCGCGACCGTAGGAGGTGCTGTGACACTGACGATCGCGACCCTGGGTGCTCGGGAACTGACAATCGTCGCGCGGTCGCGTGGGTCGCGCGGTCGCGGCTCTGCGACACAACACGGTCTGCTCGTTTAGGGTGGCCCGGTGGCCCACGCTCTATTGTCGTTCTCCGTCGTAGCCGGTCTGCTCACCATCGTTCCCGGACTCGACACAGCGATGGTGCTGCGTGCGGCGGTAGGGCGCGATCGGCGGCACGCGTTCGCGACGGCGTTCGGGGTGGGTAGCGGGACACTGGTATGGGGAATCGCTGCGGCGGCAGGGGTATCGGTGCTGCTCACGGCCTCGGAGCTGGCCTACACCGGATTGCGGATCGCGGGTGCGGCGTATCTGATCTGGCTCGGTGTGAAAATGTTACGAAATGCGTTGCACCGCAAGTTGTCTCCGGTGGCCATGACTGTCGAGAGCCAGCCGCGCGGACTGATCCGGGCGTGGGCGCGCGGACTGGGCACCAATCTGCTCAATCCCAAGGTCGGCGTGTTCTACATGGCGATGTTGCCGCAGTTCATCCCGTCCGGGACGTCGCACCTGCTCGCGGGGACGGCGATGGCGGCTGTGCACAACGTCGAGGGCATGATCTGGTTCACCGCGATCATCTGCGCCGCGGGCCTCGCCCGCACCTGGCTGAACCGGGATGCGGTGCGCCGGGCAATGGACACGATCACCGGTGCAGTGCTGGTCGGCTTCGGCGTCGATCTGGCCCTCGGGCGGCGCTGACCGAAAACCGATGGGAGACATCATGCATCCGCACGGCGAACCCTTGCGCCGGGAGGCGTTCTCGTTCACCCCGGACCATGGGGTACCGCCGAAGGTCGCCCCGTTCTCGCATGCGACGCGGTTCGGCTCACTGGTATTCGTCACCGGGCAGATGCCCACCGATCCGGCGACCGGGCTGCCGGTGCCGGGTGACGTTGTGGCACAGGCCGAACAGGTGCGGCGAAATCTCGAGGCGGTGCTCGAACAGTTCGACCTCACCCTCGACGACGCGCTGATGGTCCGCGTCTATCTGACCTCGTTCGAGGACGACTACGAGGCATTCAACGCCGCCTACAGCACCTGGTTCAACGGCCCGCTGCCCAGCCGGACCTGCGTCGGCGTCACCGCGCTGGCGGTCGGCGCGGCGGTGGAGATCGATGTGATCGCCGGAATCCCTTCGTAGAACTCTTTCAGCTCGACGACGGGCGCACCGGCGCAGTGGATTTGACGGTGGTCAGGACCGGAGTGGTCTCCAGCGTCTGGATCGCCTCGAAGTGGCCGAGTTTTCCGGTCAGGTAGGCATGCAGCGCCGCAGGATCCGGACACAGCACCTCGGCGACCAGGTTGGTGCGGCCCGTCGTCGCGGCGACGAACGCGAGTTCCGCATGCCCGGACAGGGATTCGGCCACCTCGTCGAGCCGTCCGGGCGCGATCGTCGCCCACAGCAGGGCACGGGTGGTGATGCCGAAGAGACTGCCTTCAACATCCACATCGAAATACAATGCGCCGCAGTCGAGTAACTCGGCGATACGGCGAGCGACCGTGGTCGTGGACCAACCGGTGGCAGCGGACAGATCGTTGACCGACGCACGCCCATCTGCACGTAACGCGGTGAACAGCGTCGCGTCCGAATCGCATACGCCGTGCCGTGTGCTATCCGGACTGGGTCGCCGACCGCGACGGCTGGGGCTGTACCGGCGTGATCCAGCTGTGGCCGGCCAACGCCCGGCGGGGTGCAGCTGGTCGACGGTGCTACCGGGAGACGCCGCTCCATCGTCACCCGACTGCTCCGCTCTCACGGCGCCCAGCCGCGGCGCCGAGACGCCGCCCGCCGGCGACTCCGGTACGTACCGAGTCTTACCGGTCGACGTCAGCGCGTGCTGTTGCTCGGCGTTCAAGGCCGTGAGATGCCCCGGCCATACGGTCGGCCCGCCGACATAGGTGTGCAGGACGTACTGCGCCGAAATGCCGGTGATCGCGGAGGTGCGCGGCAGATCGTGCAGGAGTAACGATGGGGTGTTCGGGCCGGGGCCGTCTACCAGCAGGAACACCTCGGTGCCCCCGGAGGTCAGCATCACCCAGGAGGTGTCGGGGCGGCGGGCCAAGGCGTGTGCCAGGCGCTGGGCGGCCGCCGGCGTGGCGGTGAGACGGACCAGCCACTGGGTTGTCCCCGTGCGATCGGGTACCGGTAGGCCCGTCACTCGTAGCCCGGCCTCGGCATGCAGGCGCCGATATCGACGCGCCACGGTCTGGGTGGATACCCCCAGGACCGCGCCGATGCGGCTGAACGGGGCACGACCGTCGAGATGCAGGGCGTGGATCAGCCCGTAATCGGTCTCATCGAGCATGGAACAAATCCTCGCATATATCGGGATTCTGGAAAATATCGGCATATCCGTACGACTGGATGGATCTTCTCCGGCCACAAATCGCACTCTGGTCCACGTGGGACACGCCCACGACCAGTCGAAACAGGAGTTCGCAATGATTCTCGTGACCGGAGCAACCGGCATCGTCGGACGTGCCGTGGTCGATCACCTGCTGGCCGCCGGCGCGCCGGTCCGCGCGCTGACACGCCGGCCCGATACCGCCGCGCTGCCCGCGGCCGTCGATGTCGTCCGGGCGGACCCCGGAGAGCCGGAGACCCTGCCTGCCGCCCTGAAGGGGGTGGACCGCATGTTCCTGCTGACCGCCGGCCCGTACCTCGCCGCGTACGACGCCAACCTGGCCGAGGCGGCCGCCGACGCGGGCGTCACGCATATCGTGAAGCTGTCCTCGGGCCGGGTCGACGACCCCGCCGCGACGGACCCTATCCCCACCTGGCATCGCGCCGGGGAACGCGCGATCCGCGGCAGCGGGATTCCGTGGACGATGGTGCGCCCCTTGGGTTTCATGTCCAACGCCCTGCATTGGTCGCACACCGTGCGCACCCAGGACACCGTCTACGCGCCGTTCGGCCACGGCCGCATCGCCGCCATCGACCCCGCCGACATCGCCGCCGTGGCGACGACGATCCTGACCGAGCCCCGGCTCGCCGAATCTGGTCACCGCGATCGCACCTATCTGCTCAGCGGCCCCGAGCCGCTCTCCCCCGCCGAGCAGACCGAGATCCTCAGCGACGTGCTCGGCCGGTCACTGCGTTATGCCGAGACCTCCCCAGCCGAGGCCCGGGATGCGTTGCTGCGCTTCGGAGTCGACGACACGATGGCCAACGCGATCATGGCGCTGCGAGCGACCGCACTGGAGGCGTTCACCTCGGTGGTCCATCCCGACGTCGAGCAGATCACCGGCCGCGCGCCTCGCAGCTTCCACGATTGGGCACGCGAACACCGAGCTGTATTTATTTGAGGACCGACCGGAGCATGCCGGGTGCTCCTCGCCACACCAGGCGGATCAATATAGGACTCGACCGACAAGCCTATGGGACTTCCACAACAGACCACTGTTGCTGAGAAAGGCCGGAGCCCGGCCTCCCGCTACATTGTGTGGGCCTTGCGGTCCGGTTTCCGACGAATTCGTCGGGAGAATGTAGCCATAGGCCAGGTTGCCATTCCCGTGGTGGTGTGGGATCGGCCCGCAGAGCACGGTTCGGTGCGGGGGCCGTGCGCTGACGCCCGGTGGGTCGTGGGTGCGGTGGCGGGTCGGCCTCACGGCCAGCGGCTCGGAGAACCGGCCTCCCGCTGCATTTTCCGGGTCGAATTGTCGGAAACCGAAGTTTCGAGGCGGAAAAATGCAGCGATAGGCCGGGTTGTCCCGCGGTGGTGCGTAGTCGGCACGTGCTGTTCGACGTGGGTACGCTGACGGCTGGTCGCTGTGTGGGCCATCCACCCGCCGTGCCGGGGAGAACCGGCCTCCGGCTGCATTTTTCGGGTGGATTCGTCGAAAACCAGAGTCTCGGAGCGGGAAAATGCAGCGATAGACCGGGCTGTCCTGCGCGCGGTGGTGTGCAGGCGGCTCGTAGAGTGCGGTGTGGTGGCGGCGGTGCACCGAGACCGGTTTTGGGTGCGGGTGTCGGGTCGGCATCGCGGCGAGTGGCTGGGAGGACCGGCCTGCAGCTACATTTTGCGGTTCGGTTTGTCCGAAAGCGGCGTCTCGAGCCACCAAAATGTAGCGATAGGCCGGGTTGTCGCATGGTGGTGTGGAGTCGGCATCCAGGGGCTGTTCGGTGTGGTGGTCGTGCGCTGATGCCTGGTGGGTCGTGGGTGTGGTGTCGGGTCGGTCCGGGAGAACCGGCCTCCGGCTGCATTCTTCGGGCGGAATTCTCGGGAACCGGAGTTTCGAGGCCGGAAAATGCAGCGAAAGGCCGGGTTGTCCTGCGCGTGGTGATGCGCAGTCGGCTCGCAATGTGCAGTGTGGTGGCGGCCCCGCACTGACGTCATCGGCGCGGTGTCGGGTCGGCATCGCGGCGAGCGGCTGGAGAACCGGCCTCCCGCTGCATTTTTCGGGTGTAATCGTCGGAAACCGGAGTTTCTAGGCCGGAAAATGCAGCAGGAGGCCGGTTCTCGGTCCAGAGAATCCAATCACACCGGGCCGAATCCGCAGCCCGGTGCGAAATAATCAGGCAGACATAGCTTCCCGGCGCTTCACCAGAGCGTTCACGATCGGATACCCGGCGCAGACCAGCACGGTCCACACCACGCCGACGACGACAGCCGTGCGCCCACTGTCGGTGAAGAACAGCAGCACCACCACCAAGACCAGGAACGCCAGGGCGAGCACGGTGCTCACCGGCGCGCCGGGCAGGCGGTAGTCGCTGGCCGGCAGTTCACCGCGCCGGACCTTGGCGCGATAGACCATGTGGCACACCAGGATCATGCCCCACACCACGATGATGCCGATGGTGCTGACCGAGGTGATGTAGTTGAACGCCTTGTCCGGGGAGATGATATTGACGATCACGCCGATCACCATCACCGCCGCCGAGACGATGATGCCGGTGTAGGGCACCTGCCGCCGGCTCAGCGCGCCGAGTCCGGCCGGGGCCTCCCCGCGCAGCGCCAGGCTGCGCAGCATGCGGCCGGTGGAGTAGATGCCGGAGTTGCACGACGAGAGCGCCGCGGTCAGCAGCACGAAGTTGATGATTCCGGCCGCACCGGGGATGCCGATCTTCTGGAACACCTCCACGAACGGGCTCATCCCGGAATGGAAGTTCGTCCAGCTCACCACCGACATGATCACGATCAGCGCGCCCACGTAGAACAGGCCGATCCGGATCGGCAGCGAGTTGATCGCCTTGCGCAGCGTGGTGCGCGGGTCACGGGCCTCGCCGGCGGTCACGCCGACCAGCTCCACGCCGACGTAGGCGAACACCACGATCTGCAATGCCAGCAACGCCTGCCCGAAGCCCTTCGGGAACACCCCGCCGTCGGCCCATAGGTTGGTCACCGTCGGATGCTGCGCATGCCCGAACCCGATGACCAGCACGCCGATGCCGATGACGATCATCGCCAGGATCGCGGTCACCTTGATCGCGGAGAACCAGAACTCGCCCTCCCCGAACATCTTCACCGAGATCAGATTCGCCGCGAACAGCACACCGAGCACGACCAGCGCGGTCGCCCACTCCGGCACCGCGAACCAGTATTTGACGTACTTCCCGGCGACCGTGATCTCCGCCATGCAGGTGGAGATCCAGACCGCCCAGTACGTCCAGCCGGTGACGAACCCGGCGAACCGGCCCAGGAATTCGTGCGCGTACTCGGCGAACGAACCGGAGACCGGGCGGTAGGTGAGCAGTTCACCCAGTGCCCGCATGATGACGAAAATCGCCACGCCGGCGACCAAATAGCACAGGATCAGCGCGGGGCCGGCCTGCTCGATGGCGCCACCCGAGCCGTAGAACAGGCCGGTGCCGATGGCGCCGCCGATCGCGATCATCTGGATGGTGCGCGGATTCAGTCCGCGCTTGTAACCTTCTTCTTCACTCTGGGATCGGGTGGACTGCGCGCTCGGCGCTTCCGTACTGCGGTCCGTCATGGCTCGCCACGCTACCGCGTGAGCAGTCTCACCGCCGACCGCAGTGTGATGCGGTGGGAAGGAGGCCCCACGACGTGCGATGGGTGTGATTCAGTGCAACTACTCTTGAAAATGGAACTGTTGTAGTTTCACAATCGTTGTATGGATACAACTGTCGAGGGTATGAGCGCGCGCAGGAAGACGATCATTCTGGTCACCTGCTGTCTCAGCCTGCTGATCTCCTCGATGGACTCGACGATCGTGAACGTCGCGATCCCGTCGATTCGTCTCGAGATGCACGCGCCGCTGGCCCGGATGCAGTGGATCATCGATATCTACACCCTCACACTGGCCAGCCTGCTGATGCTCTCGGGCGCCACCGCCGATCGGTTCGGGCGCAAGCGCATGTTCCGCATCGGGCTCATCATCTTCGCCGCCGGCTCGCTGCTGTGCAGCCTCGCGCCGTCGGTGGACGTCCTGATCGGCGCGCGGTTCGTGCAGGCGATCGGCGGATCGATGCTCAACCCGATCGCCATGTCGATCATCACCACCGTATTCACCAACCGCATGGAACGCGCCCGCGCGGTCGGCGTGTGGGGTGCGGTGGTCGGCATCTCCACGGCCCTGGGACCGATGGTCGGCGGGCTGCTCATCGACTCGCTCGGCTGGAAGTCGGTGTTCTGGATCAATCTGCCGATCTGCGCGGCGGCGCTGGTCCTCACGACGATCTTCGTGCCCGAATCCAAGTCCGGGCGGGCGCGCGGCATCGACCCGGTCGGCCAGGTGCTGGCCATCGCGGTGATGTTCACCCTGGTCTTCGGCCTGATCGAGCACAAGCCGGCGGTGTTCGTGGTAACCGCGCTCGCGCTCGCGGCGTTCTGCTACGTCGAGTTGCGACACCGCTCGCCGTTCATCGACCTGCGCTTCTTCCGTAGCGTGCCTTTCGCCTCCGGCACGCTCGTCGCGGTGTTCAGCTGTGCGGTGCTGGGCGCGTTCCTGTTCAGCGCCTCGATCTATCTGCAAGGGACGCGGCACTACACGGCCGTGCACACCGGTCTGCTGTATCTGCCGATGGCGCTGGGCATGCTGATCTGCTCACCGATCTCGGGGCGGCTCGTCGGGCGATACGGCACCCGCCTGCCGCTGATCGTCGCGGGCACGATGGAGGCGCTCGCCACGATCGGGATGACCTTCCTGCGGGCCGATACCCCGATCTGGGTGGTGGCGGTGATCTTCGCCGCGTTCGGCATCGGCTTCGGCACCGTGAACACGCCGATCACCACCGCCGCGGTCAGCGGAATGCCGCTGGATCGAGCGGGCGCGGCCTCCGCGGTGGCCTCCACCAGCAGGCAACTAGGGATAAGTCTCGGCGTGGCCTTGTGCGGACTGCTGAGCGGTGCGAATCTGTGGTCGTTACTGTGCGTCTTCTCGGTCGGCGTGATCGTGCTCGGCATCGCCGCCAACACCCCGTGGGCCGAACGGTCCCGGGACAGCGTCGCGCATCTGTTCGACGAAAAGGTTCCCCAGCATGCCCGATGAGATCCCGACGCCCGACGAGGTGTGGCAGCTGATGCTGCACGTCGTCGGCACCCGCGATCTGTGGAAACGCCGGATCACCGAGCGCACCGGGCTGCCGTTCAGCCGGGTGAAGATCCTGCGGACGCTGCGGTCGGGCGCGCTGCCGCTCAAGGAACTCGCCGCCGCCGCCGCGATGGACCCGCCCGCCGCGACGGTCGCGGTGAACGATCTCGAGGAGCGCGGGTTCGTTTTGCGCACAGTGGATCCGGAGAACCGGCGCTCGAAGATGGTGAGTATCACGGCGCTCGGGCTGGAGACCCTCACGGATGCGCTGGCAACCCACGACCCCGCGCCGGAACCCTTTGCGGCGCTGGCTGACACAGAGCTGATGACGCTGCGGGAGTTGTTGCGCAAGCTGGACCGCTGAAATCCACTGCGCCGAAGGGCAGTCCGCTATCGAGGACTCCGGCCGGCAGCTTGCCGAGGTGACACCCCGGGTTGAACCCACCCGGGATGCCGACGGCCGACGCCAGGGACTCAGCCGCTCTATTCAGCCACAAGCCGCTCGAGCACCCCGGCGTGCTAATCACCCACGCCGGAGAGCCGACCGCTGTCACACCGGAGAGCCGGCCGCTATTCAGCCACAACCCGCTCGAACAACCGGGCATACCAACCACCCGCACCGAGAACCCAGCCGCTGTTCACCCAACAACCCACTCGAGCACCCCGGCATACCACCCACCCGCTCGAGCTCCCCGGCTTACCAACCACCCACACCGGAGAGCCCGCCGCTATTCAGCAACACCCCGCTCGAACAACCCGGCGTGCCAACCACCCGCACCGGGAACCCAGCCGCTATTCGCCGACAACCCACTCGAGCACCCCGGCATACCAACCACCCACACCGGAGAGCCCGCCGCTATTCAGCAACACCCCGCTCGAGCACCCCGGCATACCAACCGCCAACGCCGCGAACCCAGCCGCTCTATTCAGCACTACCCAACGGCTCAGGTTCTTCGGTTTTGCCGGGTTTCGGCACCGGCGCACTGCCGTTGTCGGTTGATCGCGCGGCCATGGCGTGAGTGGCGATCAGACCCTCGTCCGGATATGCCTCCTCGTCATGAGCTGCGATATCACCGATTTCGAGCGCGGCGTCGTCCATTCGCAGTTTCATGAACAGACCCAAGAACCTCAGCAGCACGAACGTGACGAACGCATCCCACACGATGATCGTTGCCGCGGCCCCGAGCTGCCACAGGAGCAACTTCGGGTGATGGCCGTAGAGCCAGCCACCGTATGACACATCCGATACGTCCTTGCCATTACCCAGGTACACAAGGATTTTCGGGTCGGCCAGCACACCGACCAGCAGACCGCCCACCAGGCCTGCCACGCCGTGGGTGTGGAACACACCCAGCGTGTCGTCGACCTTCTTGAACAACCGGGTGCGGCCCAGCTTGTTCCACGACAGCCACACCAGCGACGAGGCGATCGCGCCGATCACCATGGCGCTGAAGCTGTTCACGAAACCGGCTGCCGGGGTGATCGCGACCAGGCCGACGATCATGCCGTTGATCGCGCCGAGGAACGTCGGCTTGCGCTGGGGTCCACCGAGCAGATCCCAGATCACCCAGGTGAGCAGGGCGACCGCCGTGGCGAGGTTGGTGTTGATCACCGCCTCCGAGGCGTTCGCCCCGGAGAAGTACATATCGCCACCGTTGAAGCCGTTCCAGCCCAGCCACAGGATCCCCGCACCGGCCGCGGCCATGGGCAGGTTGTTGGGTACCGCGCGTTCTCGGTCGCGGGCCAGCCGAGGGCCGATCACCGCTGCCGCCACGAAGCCGGAAGTTCCTGCGGCCAAATGGATCACGTAACCACCGGAGTAGTCCAGCGCACCCATCTGCGACCACCAGCCACCGCCCCACAGCAGAAAGGCGTTGACGCCGTACGCGAATGTCGACCACAGCGGCACGAACAGCAGCCACACCTTGAAGTTGATCCGCCCGATCACGCTGCCCAGGAACAGCAGCGGCGTGATGCCGGCGAACACGAATTGGAAGTAGGCCAAGGTGGTTTCGCTGAACCGGAACTTCGGCATGGCCCCGTCGACCAACGGGATCAACGCCTGATTCTGATTGTTACTGCCCAGGATGGTGTGCGGTACGCCGACGGCCGCCCGCAGAATGCCCGGCCCCAGCTTCAGCGGCTCGCCGAAGCCCATCTTGAACACCCACAGCACCCACACCACCAGTACCAGGGAAAACCCGGTGAAGGCCATCAGCATGGTATTGACGGCCCATTTCTTCTGGACCAGACCGCCGTACAGGATTGCGATACCTGGGATACTCATCAATCCGACGAGCGTGGCGGCCACCAGCTGCCACGCGTTATCGCCGGGGTTGAGCCAATCATGATAGGGAATCATGTTCGGCGCCCTCTCTGCCGAAGCTGGGGCAGGCTCGCGATGGGGCCGACCCTGGATCTTTCTCACGCCTGGATGCCGCACGTGTGCCGCGTCACAAACGGTGAGAAAAGTCTCGCTAGATCACGTTTCGGTGAGGTTATGCCAAGTAAAAACTGGATGTCTCCCCGCGTGGCGACGCGAAAAACGCTGTGTTTCAAGATCATCCACGGTATTTCAAGATCGCCTATGCCAGTCCGCGCAATAGTACACAAGCGGCTTTCGTCCCGCCGACGACCCCATTCACAACGATTCCCCTCTCCGGAGTGCCGGCATCTCCGGCTTCCCCGGCGCCGGGAATCACCACTGCCGACAGCGCCGGGGCCGACCGTCCGTATCGGTCGCCCGAGCACGCTTGCTCGGCGTGCAATCGACCCGCCCGACACTCGTGTTTCAATGGCCGATCGGAGGCCTGCCCGCCGCCTACCGACACCGCTAGGGTGTGTGCACATGACGCCTTTGCAGCAGTACATCGCCGAGGAGATCGCGACCGACCACGCTGACGGCATCCTCGATCGGCGTGAGGCCCTGCGCCGGCTGGGCATGGTGGGACTGGGCGCCGCCGCGGCGTCGGCGCTGCTGGCCGCCTGTTCGTCGAATCAGAGTTCCAGCCAGGCACATTCGACCACGGCCACCGCGTCGTCCGCGGCCCCGGCCGCCGGCCCGCCCGGCACGGCCGGCGCGCTGGCGTCCACCCCGATCACCTTTCCCGGACCGCAGGGGCGCACGCTGCGGGCAGCCTGGTCGGCCGCACCCTCGCCGCGTGGCGGCGTGCTGGTGATCCATGAGAACACCGGGCTCACCGACTTCATCCGCTCGGTCACCGGACGCTTCGCCGGGATCGGCTACAGCGCCCTCGCGGTCGACCTGCTTTCCGAGGAGGGCGGCACCGCAACGTTTTCCGAGCCCGCGGCGGCGACTGCGGCGCTGGCCAAGATCCCGCAGGACCGTTTCGTCGCGGATCTGCAGGCCGGGTTCACGGAGCTGGGGCGGCGCGTGCCGGACAAGAAGCTGGGCGTCACCGGATTCTGCTTCGGCGGCGGACTCACCTGGATGATGCTCACCGCGGGCACGCCGAATGTCGCCGCGGCCACGCCGTTCTACGGGCCGTTCCCGCAGGGCGGCAACCTGTCCGGGACCAAGGCCGCGGTCCTGGCGATCTATGGCGGTCAGGATGCGCGTGTCGGAGCGACCCGACCCGCGGCGGAGGCGGCCATGCGGCAGGCCGGGCTGACGCACGAGGTCTACATCGCTCCCGGGGCCGACCACGCCTTCTTCAACGACACCGGAGCTCGGTACAACGCGACCGATGCCGCGGAGGCATGGAAGCGCGTAACAGCTTGGTACGCAAAATATCTCGGCTGAGCGCTGGAGCGGCTCCGTCAATCTCGCGGACGTTGGCAGGAATCCACCTGTTCTGCAATCGGTGACGGTGGATTCCGGCTGTCGGTGTGCCGGATACGTCCCAGCGTCGACCGTTGGCATCCGGGTCGCTCGAGCGGATTGTCGTCTCGGCATGCTGTCGACCGACGTCACCGGCTATCGAATCGTGCCGATTGCATCCCTCCATGAGAAAGGGGCACGGGCGCACAAGCATGCCGGGCGTTACTTCTCCGGGATCTCCAGCACCGCGAGCGCCTGTCGCACAACGACTTCGATGTCCTGGGTGGCGTCGATGACGGCCCCGGGCTCGTCCGGTGCAAGCCGTTCGAGGGTGGCGAGCTGGGATTCGAGCATCAACGCGGGCATGAAATGGCCGCTGCGCGTGGTCATTCGGCGCATCAGCTCCTCATGCGAGGCATCCAGTTCTATAAAGTACAGACCGGGGGCGGTGGCGCGCAGGCGATCCCGATAGGTGCGCTTGAGCGCCGAGCAGCTCACCACGCCGCCGTACTCGGCCAGCCACGCGCCCACCGCGTCCAGCCAGGGAGCCCGGTCCGCGTCGTCGAGCGGGATCCCCGCGGACATCTTCGCCACATTGGCGGCCGGATGCAGATCGTCACCGTCGGCATACGCTACGCCGAGTGTGATCGCGAGCCGACGACCGACGGTGGATTTGCCCACCCCGGACACGCCCATCACGGCGACCGGTAGCTGATATTTCGCCATTGACCGACTGTAGCCCGGGTGGCGATGTGCGCTTCCGCCCTCTGGGCTGGTGACCAATTTCCGATGCGCGACCGCACGGCATTCACCGGTCGTGGCTCGACGGCCCAGGGCAGCTCGTGTCGCAGGGGCGCTCGAACCTCGCATTCGGCACAGCGGCAAAATGGGCACGGTGGCGCAGGAGAAAAGTCCGGAATGGTCGACGGACGCGCGGTCCGGGTTCGAATTGGGCACCGACGGACCGCGGGTGGTGATGGCCGGGGTGGACGGATCCGATGCCTCGTGGCGGGCGGTGGCCTATGCCGGGGGCCTGGCCCGCCGCCAGGGAGCGCTGCTGGCCATCGTGTACGTGCAGCCGTTGATGACGATGTCCACCGTGTACGGCGCGGATGTGCAGAGCACCACCGCGGAGGTGGCCGACGACATCGCCCGCACGCTGTCCGAGCACAGCGAGAAGGTCCGGGATGTCTACGCCGTTCGCTGGAAATTCCTGACCCGCCGCGGCGATGCCTATACCGGACTGGCCGAGACCGCCGATGAGCTGAAGGCCGATGCCGTCATCGTCGGCGCGTCGGAGAAGGCAGGTCACCGGCTGATCGGATCGGTGGCGGTGAGATTGGTCAAAGCCGGGCGCTGGCCGGTAACTGTCGTGCCATGAAAATGTCGGCTGGTATGCCCTCGGCGCTCACATCCTGGTGAGCTCGAACAGCCGAAACGGCCGGCCGGGGGCCAGGCGCTGCTCCATGGCGTAGCCGGGCCACACCGCGATCGCGCGCTGCCAGGCGCGGTAGCGGTCCGGACCGGTCAGGCGTTCGACGCGGACCTTGAAATGTTCCCCGCGCATGTGCAGTTCGGCGTATTCGGCGGCGTTGAGGTTGGCCGACCACGAAGGGTGCTGCGGGCGGCCCCAATTGGAGCCGACGAGCAGGAAGGCGTCCGGCCCCTCCGGAACGTACATCAGCGACACCGTGCGCGGCTCACCGGATTTTCGCCCGGCGACGGTCAATTCGAGCGACGGAAGACCCGCCACATCCAACACACCGTGGCGGCCCTTGGTGAGGCGGCGCACGCCGCGCTCGAGCCGGATGATGGCGGGCGCGGCCCGCATGACCAGTGGACTACGACCGATCAGACGACCGACGGCAGGTAATGGATTCCTCGGCACAGAGAACACGTTAGTACGCTGTAATGTCACAGTGATCGCGGCGCTGTTACTTGGATGCGATTACCCACGCAGAGCTGGCTCTCTGCCGTAGACACGCCGGGAGCTCGGGCGGCCCTGTAGACGAACACCGCGACTCCCGGACACGCCAGACGACCGGCAGCGGCGGCACACGTGATCAACCACAATTGGGTGGTACGCGCCAGTACGAAACGCACACAACAGCAGACGCCGGCAGCGGTACGGCGACGTGGGATCCCCCGGCCCGCCACATGGCGGGCCCACGTCCACATCCGCTCCCCTCGCCCCGAGCCCGCGCTGAGGGGCGTCCGGGGCGCGTGGACCGGGATGCCCGTCGCGCTGAGGGATTCCGCACCGTGCGCACTGATACCTCTACACAACGCAGCACAGACGCCAGGTCGGCCCGGCCGACCACCACGAGAGCGAGACGCAAGCATCGAGCCGACATGCAGGCCAGTCCCGCTGCCATCGCAACAATGGAACACGAACGCCAAGGCGACAGCCGACATCCCAGCGGCGGCAGACCAGACAGGTCGGTGGCCCGCGCCGACGCGGCATTCGGCGTCCCACCATCACAACAGCGAGGCACAGACACCGGAGGCAGCGACCGAATCCCGTCGATCGACTACCACACATCGCAACACAAAGCACCACAGCAACAGCCGGGCCAGCCCAACCGACCATCACAACGACCAGACTCGAGCACCGAGCCGCCACCGGAAACGGCGACCGGACCCACTCAGCCGACCACCACACATCGCAGCACAGGCACCGGAGCCGCAGCCGGGTCGGCCCAAGGCCCAACACCACAACAGCGGGAGACAGGTAGAGGGGCCAAGTCACCTCAGCCGACCGCCACAACAGCTGGCGCACAGGTACCGGAGGCGGCGAACGGATACTCGGACCACCACCACACAGCGGAGCGTATTCGCCAGGGCAACAGCCAACCCAGCCCAGCCC
>NZ_JAGPOX010000097.1 GCF_019038435.1 Nocardia alni | reverse complement strand
GGGGTTGGCCGGTGGTGCGGTGTGGGGTGGAATCGCGGGAATTCTCAAGGCGCGCACCGGGGCCCACGAGGTCATCTCGACGATCATGGGTAATTACGTTGCCTTGTACGCATTGACCTGGCTGTTGACGACCAAGCCACTGCAGCGCCCGGGTAGGCACGAGCCGATCAGTCCGGTGGTCGACGCGAGCGCCCAACTGCCCCGGTTCGGCGGCACCCGACTGCATCTCGGTCTGCTGGTAGCGATCCTCGCGGCGATCCTGGTGTGGTGGTTGCTGTCCCGCTCGACATTGGGATTCTCGTTGCGGGCCGTGGGCGCGAACCCGGACGCCGCGCGCACTGCCGGAATCGGGGTCGGCCGCGCCTATGTGCTGGCCATGGTGATCGCCGGAGCGCTGGCCGGATTGGCAGGGGCCCAACAGGTACTCGGCACGGATCTGCCGTTGACCAACGGGATCGCGGGATCGCTCGGCTTCGACGGCATCACCGTCGCCCTGCTCGGTCGCGGTAATCCACTCGGAACCGTCTGCGCCGCACTGCTGTTCGGCGCGCTGAACGCGGGAGGTAACGAGATGCAGGCCGCCACAGGAACTCCGCTCACACTGGTGACGGTGCTCCAAGCCGTCATCGTCATCCTGGTGGCGGCGCCCGCGCTGGTGCGCACGGTATTCCGAATCCGCGCCGAGCGCGCCGAGGCCGTACTGGCGAAGGGGTGGAACTGATGACGGCGGAATCGGGCGGCGTCGGCGATGCCGAGCGGGCGCGAGCTGCCGGAGACGGAACGAATTCGCCGCGCGGCGGAGAATCCGGGCCGGTCGGCGCTCGCGGAGGGGCCGCGGATCCTGAGCGCCGGGGAAGTATCGGGCGTGCAGGCGATTCCGAGGACATCGTGGGCCCCGGCCGAGCCGGAGATAGTACGGGCCAGGACCATGCCGGACATTCGGAGCGAGCTGCTACCGAGAATGGCCTGCGCGCGGGGAGTGCCGCGGTGATCTCGAGCGGAACCCCGGTGGCGGCCGCTCGCGGGCTGGAATCGCCCGAACTGCGACGTCGGCGACTACGGTTGGGGGCCTTGCTCGCGGTGCTGGCGATCATAGCGGTCGCGTTGGCTTCGATTACCGGGCATGGGGACGTGGCGTTCGGCTTGGCGGCACCGGGCGGATCCGGGCCGGGCCCGGTGCGTTTGCCCGCAGCGCCGACCGCGGTGGTGCTGGCGATCATCGCGGTAATCATTGCGGCAGTGCATCTTCGGCGCGGGCTGGGGCGGTGGTCCGGCCTGCTGTTCACCGTATTCGGCATCGCGTTCGTGGTGACATTCATCTGCTGGGCGGCTGCGGGAAAGACGTTCCCGCTCACCAATCAGATCCAGGGGACCCTCGCACTCTCGACGCCCCTGATCCTGGGCGCCCTGGCCGGTGTGCTGTGCGAACGCGCGGGCGTGATCAATATCGCGATCGAGGGTCAGCTGCTCGCCGGGGCGTTCGCCGCGGCCGTCGTGGCGACCGTCAGCGGCAGCTTCCTGGTCGGCGCGGTGGCCGCGATCGTGGCGGGGATATTCGTCGCCTGGCTGCTGGCGGTGTTCTCGATCCGCTATCTGGTGAACCAGATCGTGCTCGGCGTGGTACTCGTCGTCTTCGCTACGGGCATCACGGGATACCTGTTCGATCAGTTGATCGCCCTGCCCGACGGCTCGGCGCGGTTCAACAATCCGGGCGTTCTGCAGCCGATCGCGGTGCCGGTGCTGTCCTCGATTCCGATCCTCGGCCCGACCGTCTTCGATCAGACCGCGCTGGTGTACACGATGGTGGTGCTGGTCGCGGTGATCACCGTGGCGCTGTACCGCACGCGCTGGGGTCTGCGGATGCGGGCGGTCGGCGAACATCCCCGCGCCGCGGCGACGGTCGGCATCGGCGTCCTGCGCATCCGCTACGAGGCAGTGCTGCTCGGGGGCGCCGTCGCCGGGCTCGGCGGCGCCTATTTCACGATCGGATCGACCGGCGGATTCGTCAAGGAAATGTCGGCCGGAAACGGATTCATCGCCCTCGCGGCGGTGATCATGGGCCGCTGGCACCCGATCGGAGCCACCTGCGCGGCGCTGTTTTTCGGATTCACCAAGGCCCTCGAGGGCCAGTTGCAGGTACTGGCGACACCAATCCCCACCGAGGTACTGCAAATGACGCCGTACCTGCTGACCGTAATCGCAGTCGCCGGCGCGGTCGGCCAGGTCCGTCCGCCCCGCGCCGACGGTGAACCCTACGTCCCGTAGAGCACGTTGCCGGCCGATCACCTGGTGAATTCTCGCAGGTTCTTCCATGTATCGAACGGGTAGATCACTGCCGGTATCGCAGTGGTCCTTCGCGCTGCCTGCCATGCGAGGGTATGGATGAGCGTCAGTCGTGCGTGATCTCGATCGTCGGTTTCATCGCGGGGAATTTGTCCGGGTAACGATCGGTTTTCCGTTAGGGGACGTAGACGTTGGTCGCGTAGCGGCCGTTCGGTGAGTCCGAGATCACATCGCTCGAATGGGAGGAACTCTCCGCTTCTGTTAGGGTTCTAAACGGAGATTAACTCCGTTTCTACTTCCGGGGAGGAAACGCACCCCATGGCGCGTATGAAAACTCGCCCTCATTACAACGTCGTATTCGCCGTGCTGCTGCTCGGAATCGCCGCATACGCGCTGCTCCAGTCGCTGATCGTGCCGGTGTTCACCCTGCTGATCCCGGCGCTGCACACCACGCAGGCCACCGCCACCTGGCTGATGACCGCCTATCTGCTGTCCGCCTCGGTGGCCACGCCGATCCTGGGCCGGATCGGGGACAAGGTCGGCAAGGAGCGCATGCTGGTCCTCACGCTCGTCGCGCTGACGGTCGGCTCGCTGATCGCGGCGCTGACCGAATCGGTCGGCGTGATGATCCTGGCCCGCGTGATCCAGGGCCTCGGCGGCGGCGTGATCCCGCTGGCGTTCGGCATCATCCGCGACGAGTTCCCCGCCAAGAAGCTGAACGGCGCGGTGGGCATCGCGTCCTCGCTGCTGGCCGTCGGCTCCGGAATCGGGCTGGTGCTGGCCGGTCCGATCGTCCAGCACCTGAACCTGCACTGGCTGTTCTGGGTGCCGATGATCATGACCGCGATCACCGCGGTGGCCGCGGTGCTGTTCGTGCCCGAGTCACCGGTGCGCAGTCCGGGCCGAATCAATTGGGTCGCAGCGTTTCTGCTGTCCGCGTGGCTGGTTGCGCTGCTGCTGGCGGTGAGCCAGGGTCCGTCCTGGGGCTGGGCCTCGGGCCGCACGCTGGGCCTGTTCGCGGCGGCGGTGGTGTGCGCGATCGCCTGGGTGGTGGTCGAATTGCGTTCGAAGACACCGCTGATCGATATGCGCACCATGCGCATCCCGGCGGTGTGGACGACAAATGTGGCCGCCGTGCTCATGGGCATGAGCATGTACGCGATGATGACCTTCCTGCCGCAGCTGCTCCAAACACCCAGGGCCCTGGCCGGATACGGACTGAGCGCCAGCATCACCCGGTCCGGTCTGTACATGCTGCCGCTGGCGGTGGCGATGTTCGCGATCGGCTTCCTGATCGGCCCGCTGGCCGCGCGGATCGGCCCCAAGTGGATCGTGCTGATCGGCGGCGTGCTGTCGGTCCCCGCCTTCGCCCTACTGGCGGCCGGCCACGATCACGGCTGGGAGATCTACATCGCGGCCGGGCTGCTGGGCATCGGCATCGGCATGGCGTTCTCGGCGATGCCCGCGATCATCGTCGGGGCCGTGCCGCCCGCACAGACCGGCGCGGCCACCGGAATGAACGCCAATGTGCGTACCGTCGGCGGCGCGATCGGCAGCGCGATTTCCTCGGTGATCCTGACCTCGGGTACGCATACCGCACACGGATTCCCGTCGAATTCGGGCTATACCAACGTGTTCTGGTTCCTCACCGGTGTCGCCGCACTGACCGCGCTCGCGTCGGTGTTCATCCCGTCCGGTCGGGGACGCAAGCAGCCGATCATGGAGGTCATAGCCGAGGAATACGTGCCGATCACGGCGAATCCACTGCCGGAGCGGGAACTCGCGCTGGTCGGGAGCAATGGATCGGGCCGGTACGCGGCCGGCGGTCTCGCCGGGGGCACCGGACGGTCGAACGGTTCGGATTCGGCTGCGGTGCGGTCCACCGAATCGGTTGCGTCGGTGTCGAAATCGTCCTCCTCGTCGGTCCCGGACGCGATCGAGGGGCTGGTGCGCCGCGAGAGCGGCCTGCCGGTGGCCGATGCCGCGCTCACGCTGATCGACCCACGCGGACACCAGGTTTCCCGCTCGCGTGGCGGTGTGGACGGCGCCTTCCGGATCGATGTCCCGGCGCCGGGCAGCTATGTGCTGATCGCCTCGGCCCCCGCGCACGAGCCGGTCGCGGTCACCGTGATCGTCGGCGCCCGGGCGCAGCGGCTGGAACTGACATTGCCGAGTTCCGGCGAGCTGTCGGGCACCGTGCGGCGCACCGACGGAACACCGGTCGACGGGGCGACCGTCACCGTGACGACCATGCGCGGTGATGTCGTCGACGCGGCGGTCACCAACCCCGACGGCGAATTCGTCTGCCGCGGAGTCGCTCCCGGCACCCACACCATCGTCGCCGTGGCCGAGCGCATGCGCCCGTCCGCGAACACCGTGACCGTCCCCGACGGCGGCGTACTGCGCCACGACATCGAGCTGGACCCCTCGGCCACCCTCGTCGGCGCGGTGCACGCCGCGGGCCGCGTGGTCCCCGACGCCCAGGTGACGGTCCTGGACGAGACCGGCGACCACATCGCCACCGCCCGCACCGACGACCAGGGCCACTACCTCGTGTCCGACCTGCCCGAGGGCCGCTACGCGGTCGTCACCCGCGGCTACCCCTCGGTGAGCAGCCGAGTTCGGGTCATCGGCGGTGAGGTTGTCCACGATGTGAACCTCGGCTATGACGAGGTGACCCCCCTGCCCGTCCGCTAGCACCGCACGACGGTCGACTCCTGCTGTGCCACAGCAGGAGTCGACCATGTCGATCTCCCGGAACACCGCTGCGGGCCGTACATGACAGGCCGGAACCGCGGAGAACCGGAATTCCGGACCGGAAACCTGTCGCCGAGCTTCTGATCAGCATGTTCGTCCCCGGATATCCGGTAGTTCGTTGTTGTCCGGTTCGGATGTGAAATCTCATGGTGCCCATGGGAGTCGCCGGTGTACCGGGAATCAACCTTGGGGAGAGGGTGAACATCGTGTCTGACGAGCTGATCGCGAGTGGTGATCCGGCCGAGATCGAGGAACTGCGGGCGGTGGTGAACGGATTGCGCTCGGTCATAGCCGGTGCGCCGGCGGAGGATCCGGAGCGTGCGCTCTGCCTGCACGACCTGGGCTACCTGCTGTCCGTCCTGGCCTGCCGCACCGGCGATATCGGGATGCTGCGGGAATCGATACTGGTCGATCGGGACGCACTGGCCGCCGCCGGCGACCTGCCCGAGGACCATCGAATGCATCTGAGCGCGCGGATCAACCATCGCTATGCGCTGGCGTTGTTGTTCGAATGCACCGACGACACCGGTGATCTGACGGAATTGACACGGGCCGACCGGGCCATGATCGCGGCCGTCGCGAGCGACAACCCGAATCGTGCGGAGCTCCTGTGTCTTTCGTGGTCCGATCTGGCCCAGCTCGCCGGGCGTGTGGACGAAACCGAACTGGTGAACGAGGTCGCCGAGATCGCCCGTCAGGCGGTGGCGGCGCTCGCGCTCGACGACCCCGACCGTCCGGCGGCACTGGCCGACCTCGTCGACACCCTGCTGGCCGTATTCGAGCGATCCGGAGACGCCGACCTGCTCGCCGAGGCTGTGCGGATCGGCCGCGACGGCGTGCGCCCGCTGCCCGGCGACGATCCGGTCCATTCACTGTTTCCGGGCCTGACCTGGCATGCGATAGAGCCGGCCGAGCAATGCCGAATATGAAGCGCGGCTGTGTGTCTCACTCCGCGAATTTCACCTGTGGCGTGTTCCGGGACGACTAACCTGTTTGCGTGGCAACCGAATTTGCCGATGATGGGGACGACGTCAATGGCACGGCGCGAAGTGAATTCGCGGACAAGCTGTCCGAGCTGTTCGAGGCGGCGGGCAACCCGACCCTCGAACAGGTGGTGCGCACCACCCGAGCGCGGTGGCGCAGCGCGCGCAGGCTGCCCACGATCCAGCGGGTCAGCGATTGGCGGTCCGGGCGCAATGTGCCCGCACGGTTCGCGTCGCTGGAACCGGTGCTGGCGACGCTGATTTCCCTCACCCGTCAGAGGAAGGCCACCGTTCCGGCCGGTCTGCTGAATACGGCGATGTGGCAAAGGCTTTGGCGGAAGGCCGTGAACGAGTCGGGTTCCGATCCCGTCGTCGGCCGCGCGCCGCAGGACACCGATCGCCCCCTGGTCACCGATACGCTGCCCCGCGATGTGGATACCTTGATCGGCCGCGACGACGAACTGCGGCGCATCCTCGACGTCGCTGGTCCGACGCGGGAGATATCCATCCACACCATCGACGGAATGCCCGGAATCGGCAAAACCGCGCTGGCCATCCGTGCCGCCCATCGGTTCGCCGATCAGTTTCCGGACGGGCGTCTGTTCGTCAGCCTGCATGCCCACACCGCCGGCCATCCCGCCGCAAGGCCCACCGACGTACTGGCAGGACTGCTCACCGATCTGGGGGTTGATCCTCGCAATATTCCGGACAGCCTGGAGAATCGGCGCAATATGTGGCGAGATCGTCTGGCGGACAAGCGAATTCTGCTCATACTCGACGATGCCGCCGACCATGCCCAGGTCGAGCCGCTGCTGCCGAACGGGCCGCGGTGTCTCACGCTGATCACCAGTCGCCGGCGCCTGCTCGCCCTCGACGGATCCCAGCCCTTCCCGCTGGACACCCTGGACGGGGACAAGGCCGCCGAGTTGTTCTGCACGCTGGCCCGCCGGGCGCCCGGCGACGGCGAACGCCCGGCGATACAGGACATCGTCCGGTTGTGCGGGTATCTGCCGCTGGCGATCGTGTTGCTCGCCGGCCGGCTGGCGCACCACACCAGATGGACCATCGCGGAGATGGGCGCCGAGCTGGCCACGACACAGGACCGGCTGGGCGAGCTGGAGGCCGGCGAACGGGCCGTGCGGGCCGCATTCACCATGTCCTACAACGACTTACCGCCGGACCGGCAGCGGTTGTTCCGGCGCATCAGCCTGCACCCGGGCCCCGAAATCGACCGATATGCGGCCGCGGTGCTGGGCGACGTCACCCCGGCCCGGGCTCGGCGCGACCTCGAGGCTCTGTTCCTGGACCACCTGCTCGACGAACCCGTCGGTGGCCGCTATCGAATGCATGACCTGCTGCGCGAATACGGCCTGGACCTGGTCGCCGAGGACCCGGCCGAGGATCTCCGCGATGCGGTCGATCGGTTGCTGGAGCACTATCAGCAGATCGCGGGCGCCGCCGACCGGTTCGTGACCGTGGGGCCACGCCCGCACACACCGGATGATGATCCGGAACCTGCTGTCGCACCGTACTTTTCGGATCGCGCGGGTGCGATGGCCTGGTTACGGTCCGAGCGCGCCAACCTCCTGGCCTGCCTAGAATATGCTGCGGCCCACCGTCGTCCGGCGCGGATGGTCGGCCTGACCAGCATCCTGTCGGGGCTGCTTCGTCTGGATGGTCCGTGGCCGTTGGCGATCCGGCTGCATCGCCGCGCGGCCTCCGTCGCCGAACACACCGGTGATCCGCTCGCCGCCGCCGACGCACTCGACGATCTGGCCATGGTGCGATATGCGGCCGGGGACTATCCGGGCACCGCCGACCTGGTCCGGCAGGCGCTGATGACATACCGGGCGATCGGTGACCGGGGCGGACAGGCACACGCACTGAGCAACCTGGGGCGCTTGGGTTTCGCGACGGGAGATTATCCGGCCGCTGCCGATCTGGTCCGGCAGGCATTGGCGATCTACCGCGACAGCGGCGATCGGCTCGGCGAAGCCTACGCCCTGAGCGGTCTGAGCGTGGTGCGCTACGCGACCGGGGACTATCCGGGCACCGACGCGTTGGTCCGGGAGGCGCTGGCGATCTTCCGGCAGACCGGTGATCGGCTCGGTGAGGCCTACGCACTGGATGAGCTGGGCGTGGTGCGCTATGCGATGGGCGACTATCCGGGTGCGACCGCGGCCGAGGAACAGGCACTGGAGATCTACCGCCGGGACGGTGACCGTTTCGGAGAAGCATACGCGCTCAACGATCTTGCGTCCGTGCGGTTCGCCACCGGCGACTACGCGGGCGCCGGCGATCTGACGCGGCGGGCGTTGGCGATCTACCAGGACGTCGGTGACCGAGTGAACGAGGCCTACGCGCTCAACACTCTCGGTTCGGTGCGCTACGCGACCGGGAATACCGCGGGCGCCGCCGGGCAGTTGGAACACGCGCTGGCGATATTCCAGGAGATCGGCGACCGCGTCGGTCAGGCGTATATGCACGGCGGCCTCGGCCTGGTGCGGTATTCCACCGGGGACTATGGCGCCGCGGCGGGGGAGATGCGACGGGAACTGGCGATATTTCAAGAGATCGGCGACCGGGTCGGGCAGGGATACACACTGCTCATGGTCGGCCTGGTGCGATACGCGTCCGGTGAATATCCGGTGGCGGACGATCTCATGTGCCAGGCGCTGGTGGTATTCCAGGAGATCGGTGACCGGGTGGGGCAGGCGTATGCGCTCAGCGGGCTCGGCAGGCTGCGCTACGCCACCGACGCCATGTCCGACGGAATCGCGGATCTGGAACGGGCACTGGATATCTTTCGGGAGACCGGTGACCGAATCGGGGAGGCCTACACGCTCGGCAGCCTGGGGCGGCTTCGATTCGTCGCGGGCGATGCGGCGGGCGCCGACAGCCTGGTGCGACGGGCGATGGATATCTTCCAGGAGACCGGTGACCGTTTGGGGTGTGCATTCAGTCTCGGCGGACTGGCAATGCTCCGGTACACCGAGGGCGATTACGCGCAAGCCACGGTCCACGCGCAGGAGGCCACGACGATATTCAGCGATATCGGTGACCGTCTGGGCGAAGCCTGCAGTTTTGTCCTGCTGGGATTGCTGCGCTATCGGGCCGGTGATTATCCGGGCGCGATCGAGATGGTCGAGCGAGCGCCGGCGATCTTCCGTGATATCGGTGAACGTCTCGGTGAGGCATACGCTTTCGTCGGTCTCGGGCTGGCGCACTACAAGACCGGCGACTATTCCGGCGCCGCCGATCTGGCGAGTGCGGGGCTCGCGCTGTTTCGTGAGCTCGGCGATCAGCCCGGCCGGGCCGAGATGATCGACCGGATCAATGAGCTGTGGGAGGAGTCGTCGGTCGAGCCGCACAATGCTGTGGTCGCCTACATCGACGCGCTCCGGCTGATCCGCGATATCCATATTCGGTGGAAGAAACGCCGGGTGTGGCGAGATCTACCCGTGCCCGATACGGCCTCGAGTCGGCGATTCAGCTGAGTTGCGGTTGTGCGCGGAGTTCTCTGGGCATGGTGCGCGCCTCGGCGGCGCCGAGTTCGGAGTAGATGTCCATCGCCTGGCGCAGCAGGGTTTCCGCCGCGGGCCCGTGGTCGAATCGCGCACAGCAGCGAGCGATGCCCTCCAGCGCCCGGGCCTCTTCTATGCGGTTGCGAATCCGCCGCGCCGACCCCAGCGCCCGTTCGAAGATCGACAGCGCCTGCTCCCAGTCGCCGATCTCGGCGGTTACCGCGGCTATGCGGTTGTACGTCTCGGTTTCCCCTGGACTGGAATGAATGTTCTGAAAGATCGTCAGGGCCTCGCGTAGCAGATCCATCGCCGCATCCTGTCGTCCCTGCAGGTGCCGCATCCAGCCCAGGTGTCCCAATGCCTCGGCTCGGCCGGTTTCGATGCCGATATCCTCGTAGATCGCCATTGCTTAACGAATCGACGAGTCGGCGGCCGAATAGTCGCCCAGGCACATTTGCGCCCTTCCGAGATTGTTCAGTGCGGAAGGGATCCCGGATCTATTGCCGATGCTCTCGTACAGGGTGAGCGCCTCCTGGAACTCCGCTGTGGCAGCAGAATATTCTCCGGTCAGTAAATTGATCAGGCCAACACTGTTGCGACTCAATGCCTCGCCGGATCGGTTGCCGAGTTCCATCCAGATGTGCTGCGCTCGAAGCCCGAGTGTCCTGGCCCTGCTCCAGCACCCCGCCAGAAATGCCATCCAGCCTTCGGCGGCCAGAGCGAACGCTTCGTCGGATCGGCGGCCGCAGCCGTTGTAGTACGCCCTCGCTCGTCGTATCTGGTCGGTCGCGGTCGCCCAATCGCCTCGAGTGCAGTACACCCAGGCCAGATTGACCCTGGCGGAGGCCTCCCCGCGACGATTGTCGTGCAATTGATGGATAGCCAACGCTTGGCGCAGCAGATCGATTGCCGTGAGTTCCTCACCGACCGCGTGATGAATCCAGCCCAGAATGCTGAGGGTGGCGCCCTCCCGCGCTCGATCTCCCGTATCCCGGTACCACGCGAGTATCTGCCGCTGTGTCGCCAATGCCGCCGAGTCCTCGCCAGCCATGAGATAGGCGAACACCAGGGTGCGCAGAGCGGCAAGCCGCATCGGCGGCGCCATATCGGGGTCGCGGTCCAGTTGCCGCTGTAGCAGACCGGCGGCGACGGCATGTCCATCCGGCAAGTAGCCGGCCGGACTGAAATCCTTGAATGTCATTGCCTCGGTGACGGTTTGGACGGCGTGGGCGGCGACACGATCGCGCCGGGCGAAGATGCCCAGCTGCCAAGGCCCGTTGAGCCGGAGTTCGACGGTGAGTGCCGCGGTCAGCGCGATCACGTGGCGCACCTGATTCCGGGACGCCGCATAGTCCAAGCAGGCCAAGATATTAGGTCGTTCCCTGCCCATCCAGGCCAGCGCTTCGGCCTGCGTGGAATGGATCGGCACGGCAGGTCCGCTGGTATCGGGTTCCTGACGCACGGCAGAACCGGAGTACAGCGCGCTGTGTGAGGCGTGCGCGTAATAATCGAGCAGCCGGTCCAGCGCACGATCCCGATCATCGACGGAGTCTTGCGCGGCAAGCGATCCGGCGAATTCCCGTACCAAGTCGTGCGAACGGTACCGACCCGGTGCGGTTTCCTCGATCAGATGATCCAGGTACAGCGCCTCCAGACCACGCCGCGCCTCGGCGACCGGGATCGCGTCCAGCGCCGCGGCGGCGTGCGCGTCCACCTCCGATCCAGGGTGCAGTCCCAGTCTCCGGAACAGTTGCTGCCGGTCGGGCGGCAGGGAGAGGTACGAGGTCATGAATGCCGCACGCACCGCACGCTGCCCGGCCTCCAACTCCGCGAGGCGGTCGTGGGTGCTCGCCAGCTCCTCGGCGAATCCCGTGACCGTCCACGTGGGGTGATGTACGAGCCGGGCCGCGAGCAGCACGATCGCCAGCGGCAGATTTCCGCACAGCCGTACGATTTTCGCCACCGCCGCCACATCGTCGCCGGTCGGGGACAACCGCCCCACCCTGCAGAAGAGTTCCGCCGCACCGGCGGGGTCCAGCGTGGCCAGTTCCAGCGGCACGGCGCCGTCGAGATCCGCCAGGCGACGCCGTCCGGTGATCAGGGTCAGACAACCGGATCCGCCCGGCAGCAGCGGCTCGATCTGGGCACGGTCGAGCGCGTCGTCGAGAACCAGCAGGATGCGTCTGCCGTTGACACGATCGCGCCACAGATCACGCCGACCGTCCAGGGTGACAGGGATATGGCCGGGATCGATACCGATATCGGTAAGTAGTGTGGCCAGCACGTCGAACGGATCGGCGGGTACCAGATCCGGCGCGTGCGCGTTGAGCTCCACGAAGTACCGGCCGTCGGGAAACCGATCGGCCAGCAGATGCGCGGCCCGCGTGACCAGGGCGGTTTTGCCGACACCGGCCATGCCGTCGATGGCGTGGACCGAGACGATCCGCCCGGAGTCGGCCGCCTCGACGATTCGCCGCACTTCGGCGGCACGGCCGACGAAGGTGGGAAGATCTCGCCACAGACTCGAACCCACCCGTGGCCGTGGATGTTCCGTTGCATATCGACTCGGCGCGGGCTTCGTCACGGCCGGGATGCTGCCTTCGACCCGGGCCGCCCGCCACAAACGGTGCCACGCGGACCGATCCCGCAGGACGGCCCGCATCGACGCGGTCCCGTCCGCCATCGACAGCAGGGTGATCAGTACCGGCTCGAACGCTTCGAACTTCCCCGGCACGTTGCGCCCTGAGCGCCAATCGCAGAGGCGCTGCAACGACATTCGCCCCTGCACACCATTGCCCCGCGCAGCGCGCATCCGCGTCTCGGTGGCCGACACCACCTGGCTGAGGGTGGGATATCCGGCGGCCTTGAACAGCTCTACCAGTCGATCAGCGAATTGCTCACGTGCAGAACGCAATTTATCGTCCCCGCGAGACCATGATGAGGTCACAGCGTCAGATTACCCGGTCATCGGACTTCTTTATTGCTTCCTGACGCTGTAAATCCCTGAGAATGTCAAAGTTTACGAACTGTAGGTTTGTTTTGTCCCCCTTCCGTTCGTGATCGCCTGCGTGAAATGTCGCCTTTGGTGGAATTGTGTTCGGTGTGGCGGTGCCGGATCGGCGAAAGTGCGCGGCAACGGGATTCGACCGAAATGCTGATTCGGGCAAATAACCCGCATGGGCGGAGCTCACCCTCGATGCGGTATGGATGCTGAAAGATTGCCGTCTCGCCGTATCTGTGCCCCTAAGCTTGAGCCCATGTCCGAAGTGCGGGTAGAGCAGCCGGATACGCGCCCCGGCGCCGGAAAACACGAAAAGGTTGCCAGGTGGCGTCTGGTGTGGGCGCGGATGCGGAAGTCTCCGTTCCTGCCCGCCACTGTGCTGGTGTTCATCCTGGCCATCGCCGCCGGGCTGTTCGCCGGCTCGTACACCTACAGCATGGCCAATCCCACACCGCACCGAATTCCGGTGGCGCTCATCGGCTCGGGCGACGCCGCGCCCGGCGCGGCGTTCCTGGCCGGGCTCGATACGGCGCTGAACGGGGCCTTACACGTCGACCGGTACGCCGATCGAGGGGCCGCACTCGACGCTGTCGAGGCGCAACAGGTGTTCGGCATCGTGGATGTGACCAGGCCCGACCGGATCGTTTTCGACGTGTCCGGCGCCTCCGGCTCCACCGTGGCGCAGGTACTTACGGAGTCGGCGACGGCAGTGGGACACAAGATCGGGACGCCGGTCGTGGTGACCGACATCAAGCCGCTGCAGAAGGGTGATCCACGCGGTCTGACGCTTTTCTACATCACGCTGGCGGCGGTGATCATCGGCATGGTCGGCGCGATCCAGCTCAGCGTGCACGCGCGAGCGCTGAATCCGGCCGAACGGATCGCGTTCATCGCCGCGAGCGCGCTGACCGGGTCCTTCGTCATCGCGGCCGTGGTCGATTGGTGGCTGGGCGCGCTGCGACTGCCGTTCGTGCACTCCTGGCTGATCCTGGCGTTGACGATGTTCACCACCGGGATGATCTTCACGATGTTCAACACCCTGTTCGGGCGCTGGGCGATGATCCCGACCTGGGCCCTGCTGGTGCTGCTGGGCAATCCGTCCTCCGGCGGGGCGGTGTCGTGGCCGCTGCTGCCCTCCCCACTGGGAATCATCGGCCGGTGGCTGCCGCCCGGTGCGTCGGTGAACGCCCAGCACACGGCGGTGTACTTCGGCGGTCACCAGCACGTGTTCCCCTACCTGGTGCTGGCGGCCTGGGCGCTGGTGGCGTGCGTGGTGTTCTGGGTGTGGCGCGACCGTCATCCCGGCGGACGGTACAAGGACGACGGCGTTACCGGCCGGTGAGGCCGTCCGCGAACTCGGCCAGCAATCGATGGAAGGTCTCGCGCTTCGCCGGTTCGAGCGCTGCCAGGGCGTTGTCGATGACGGCCTCGGCCTGCGGCGTGACCGCGGCGAGCGTGCGATGGCCCGCCGCGGTCACGTGGTTGTCCACGATGCGGCCGCGACCCGTGCTGCGGTCGACCAGCCCCCGATCCTGCAGTCGCTGTAACAGTCCGCTGAGTGTCTGCGGGGTGTGGAAGGTGGCTCTGGCCAGCTCGGAGGCCGAGGCGCCCGGCTGGTCCGCCACCTCGCGCAGTACCGCCCACAGGCCCAGATTGAGGTCGTGCGGGCGCAAAACCTCGTCGATGCGCTGCGCGAGCACGTGCTGCGCGCGTTTGAGCGTCAGGCCGAAGTCGACCGCCGAGGACAGATTCCGGTCGCTGTTCATCGCCACGGCGTCATGCTAGGCAGGGGTTCCGCGCGATCACCACTGCGGGTCGAGCACGAACAACGGGATCTGCCTGTCGGTCTTCTCCCGGTATTCGGTGTACGACGGGTACGCCCGCACCGCACGCTCCCACCACTGTGCCCGCTCGGCGCCCTCGACCTCCCGCGCGCGGTAGACCTTGCTCACCGTCCCGTCCTGCAGTGAGAACTCCGGGTGCGCCTTGATGTTGTAGTACCACGTGGGGTGCCCGGGAGCGCCCTGCTTGGAGGCGATGACCGCGTACCGGCCCTCGTGCTCCACCCGCATCACCGGGGTATACCGAAGCGCGCCACTTTTCGCGCCGCGCAGCGTCAACAGCACGATCGGCGAGCCGAGTATCTCGATGCCCGCCGTCGTGCCGGTCTCCAGGATCCGCTTCGTCTGGTCACGCGCGTGTTCCGAGGGACTGAACTCGACGGTTTCTCGCGCTGTCCCCGCAGGGAAGGTCGCCGGGTACGGCTCGCCGAAGGCGGCGGAGCGGCTGACCTCCGCCCAGTCGGTCGCCTCCTGGATCTGCCGCCGCGAGTAGTCGAGTGACATTTCGACGGCGTTCACGCCCAGCAGCAGGTGAGTGGGCAGCGTGCCGCGCTGAACGGCCTGGACGACGATCGCCGCAGCCCGTGCCGGATCGCCGGCTGGGGCCGGGCCGCCGCCGCGGGTTAGCATCGCGCCGACCGTGGCCTCGTACTGTGCGGGAATGTCGTGGATCGTCATCGAGGCGCCGGTGGCGTCGGTGGTGAAGTAGCTCGGTTCGACCGTGAGGACCGAGATGCCGAAGGGGGCGGTCTCGGCCGCGAGCGCCCGGCTGAAACCGTCGATGGCGAACTTGGCGGCCTGATAGCTCGCGATACCCGGGATCCCGCCGACCCGTCCGCGCGCGGACGAGAACTGCACTATGACGCCGCCGCCCTGGGCGCGCAACTGCGGGATCACCGCCTTGGAGACGTTGTAGACGCCCCAGAAGTTGGTCTCGAACTGGCTGCGGAAGTCCAGATCGTCGCCCGTTTCGATCGGCGCGACGTTCAGGTACCCGGCGTTGTTGACCACGACGTCCAGCCTGCCGAAGTGCGCGATGGCCTCCTGCACCGCAGCACGGACCGCCGCTGGATCCGTCACGTCGAGAGCGCACGCGAGCACCCGTTCACCATGGGATTCGACGAATTCCGCGAGCTGCTCGGGACGGCGTGCCGTCGCGACGACGCGATCACCCGCCTCGAGCGCGGCCCGGACCAGCGCGCGACCGAGGCCGCGTGAAGAA
Source organism: Nocardia alni (assembly GCF_019038435.1). Classification (GTDB taxonomy): domain Bacteria; phylum Actinomycetota; class Actinomycetes; order Mycobacteriales; family Mycobacteriaceae; genus Nocardia; species Nocardia alni. Next base: position 23,314 of record NZ_JAGPOX010000097.1, on the reverse strand, counting down.
CCCGTGATGAACCATGTTTGTCGCATGTCGGTCCCTGCCTCTCGGCGGTGGTTGAAGCCGCCTTTGTTATTGAAGCTACCTTAGCTAATGAAGGCACCTTCAATATAGCTCGCACCACGCGGCTTCGCCGAACGAACAGTCGACGATCACAGCACCGGCGACGTCGGCGCCCGAGTCGTCGGACCGCACGCGGTAAGCCCGCTGCGCATCAGGGCCGCTTGATATATGGCAGAGTCCGCGTCGCGGTAGAGTTCGGGGTCCGGGAGTAGCGCATGGACGTGGCCGAGATTCGGGAGTTGCGAATGGCTTTGGGCGAGAAGGCATCGATGTCGTCGACGCGTACCCGCACGATCGGTATCCAGGTGCGTGCCGACTTCGAGGATCTGGCGATGTTGCGCGCCGTCGCCGAAACCGTCGCGCTGCTGGCGGATTTCGGTATCGACGAGGTGACCGATATCCGGCTCGCGCTGGAGGAGGTCGCGACCGCCCTGATCCAGGACGCGGTGCCGGATACCGAACTGGACTGCACGATCGGCTACAACGGCACGGGGGTCCAGATCCGGGTATCGGTCCTGACCGTGTCCGGCGAGGGGCCCGATCAGCGCGGCATCGGCTGGCACATCGTGTCCACACTGACCGATTCGCTCACCATCACGGTGGATCCCCACGACGCCGCGCTCGGCGGCTGCCGCACGACCGTCGAATTCCGATGGACAGGCAGCGATCGGTGACCGGTGGGGTGTCCCGTACACCGGGTGACGCCGACGGTGGATACGACAACATCGAGCCGCTGTTCGCCGAACTGGCGGCGCTTGCTCCGGATGATCCGAGGCGGCAGCGACTGCGCGAGGAGATCATCTCCCGCTGTCTGCCCGTGGCCGAGCACATCGCGCGCAAGTTCACCGGTCGCGGCGAGAATTTCGAGGACCTGGTACAGATCGCCAGGGTCGGCCTGGTCGCCGCGGTGGACCGGTTCGATCCCGACTACGGCGCCACCTTCCTCGGCTATGCGGTGCCGACCATCATGGGCGAGGTGCGGCGGTACTTCCGCGATCACAGCTGGTCGGTGCGAGTTCCACGGCGGCTCAAGGAGATTCACATCAAGCTGGGCCCGGCGACCGAGGCGCTGACCCAGCGTCTGGGCCGTGTGCCCAAGGCCCGGGAGATCGCCGAGGAACTCGAGGTCGATCTCGCGGAGGTGACGCAGGCGCTGATCGCCCGCAACGGCTACCAGGCCTCCTCGCTAGACGGCGGCGCCGAGACCGAGGACGGTTCGAGCGACACGTTCGCCGTGCTGAACACCCTGGGCGCCGAGGAACCGCAGTTCAATCTCATCGACGACTATCTGGCCGTCGCGCCGCTGCTGGCCGCGTTACCCGAGCGGGAGCGGCAGGTGCTCATCATGCGGTTCTACGGTTCGATGTCCCAGCAGCAGATCGCCCAACAACTCGGGTGCTCGCAGATGCAGGTATCGCGAATGCTGACCAAGACCTTGCGAATGCTGCGTCAGCAGGCCCTCGAGGACTGATCGGGTCGACCGGCGGCATACCGATGCGAGGCCGGGGGCGGATACTGGTGTGATGATCGGTGGTAAACAGCTCGACCCGCACTTCGCGACGGCGCTCGGCAGCGTGATCGGGAACGATTCGTGCTCCAACGCGGGCGAGTTCTGGTACTCACTTGCCGACCGGCGGTGGACGTGGTCCGACGAATTGGCGCGGATGTTCGGTTACGAGCCCGGCGCCGTCGAGCCGACCACCGAACTGCTCGTGTCCCATCAGCATCCTGACGACCGGCCCGATATCGAGGCGCTGCTCAACAGGCTCGTGGAGTCCGGCGAGCCGTTCTGCAGCAGGCATCGGATCATCGATACCGCCGGGACGGTGCGCGAGGTGATCGTCATCGGCGATTACGAGACCAACGACGAGGGCGCCGTCACCGGCACGTCCGGATACTACGTCGACCTCACCGACGCCCTCGAACAAGAGCGCAACGAGGCCCTCAACGACGCGTTACCCGAGGTGATCGCCACCCGGGCGGCGATCGAGCAGGCCAAGGGCATGCTCGTGCTGGTCTACAACCTGAACTCCGAACAGGCCTTCGCGGTACTGAAATGGCGTTCCCAGCACACCAACACCAAGCTGCGCGATCTGGCCGCGCAGTTGCTCGATGACGCGAAACAACTGGATTCCAACGGCGTCGGTTTGCGCACGAGATTCGATCACGTGCTGCTGACCGCGCACGAACGAATCTCGCCGGCGGAAGGCTAGCCGGCCTACGTCCGGATACGCGCTCGCATCGTCACGACCGTGCCCGCGTCTCCGGTCGTCATGGTGGTGTCGGGGAACAGGGCCCGGATGATCGCTATCCCGCGTCCCCGTGTCGAATCCGGTTCGGTTTCCGGCGGCTTCCACCGGCCGTGGTCGGTGATGACGATATGCAACTCGTCACCGCGCAGCTCGTCGCTCTCGACGCGTGCGGTCAGCGAGATGAGGCGGCCATCGCCGCGGTGCCCGTGCTCGACGGCGTTGGTGCAAGCCTCGTTGACGGCCAGCAGTACATCGGAGGCTCGGGTGTCGTCCATCGCGCACTGCTCGAGCCATGCGTCCAGCGCATGGCGGATGTCGGCAAGTTGATCGGCCACAGCCGGAAAGTTCAATTCCAGTGTGGTCGGGTGCCTCGCCGGCCGATTCATCTCGAGCACGCGATCAACGACACCACACGTATTACCTCCTGCTCGGCAGCCCGCTTGATCTTGCATATCCCTGTTTCGCGTCGACGAAACAAAACCGTCGGGGCCGGACGGTTTCACCGCCCGGCCCCGGATCCCGCGGACCGCGGTGTGCGGTCACTTCGGCACGGTCGCCACCTGCGCCTGCCACATCCAGTGCAATTGCTCGAGTCGCGCGGCGATCTCGATGAGCATGTCCTGCGTGACGAGATCGGCCTTCTCGGTAGCGTCGATCCGGCTGCGCAGTCGTGCGATCACCGCGGCCAGGTTCTTGACGATCGCCTCGATGACGGCCGAATCGGCCTGCCAGCCGTCCCCGAAACCGGCCGCTGACGACTGCTGGGCCACCGTCGACGCGCGGCCGTCCGGACTGACCCCGATCGCGGTGGCTCGCTCGGCGACACTGTCGGTGAATTCCCTTGCGGCGGTGACGAGCTCGTCGAGCGCCAAGTGAACGGACCGGAAATTCGGCCCGATGACGTTCCAGTGCGCCTGCTTGGCGATCAGTGACAGATCGATGAGATCCACCACGGTGCCGCGCAGGGCGTCCCCCGCGATCCGCTGTTGTTCCTCGTCGAGGGTGCTCGTGATCGGCTCCGCCATCTCGTATACCTCCTGTTCGATCGACAATGCGTGCGTCGCGTTATTGGTCGTGCTCGTGACCGGCTTGGCGCGCCCGGGCGATTTCCGCCTCCAGACGGGCCTTTTCGGCTTCGGCGTCCTTCTGCGCGGCGGTGCGCTGGGCCTGGGCCTTGTCCTGTTGCGCGTGTCCTGCGGCTTTGAGGTCCTCGTCTTCGGTGATGACCCCGGCGACCTCCTTGGCCTTGCCTTTCACATCATCGACGACACCCTCGACCGCATCGCGCGGACTGTCAGCATGTTGAGACACAATTATCTCCAGTGGTGGGGTACTTCGACGGGCATCTCGGCCTGAACCCGCACTGTGGCCATACCCGAGTATTCGGCGTCCAATCGTGCCCATTCGTGTTCTGCGCCACCGTGCCCCGCCCAACTTTCCCGGGTGTTTGACGTCCGGACCCTCGGGTATTGCCCGGTCCGTCCCACCGGCGAGATCACGCCGATGCGATGTGAGTGAAAGGAATGGCGATGACCACGTTGTTATTGGCGATGCAATCGCACCCGGAAGCCGCGGGCTTCATTTTGCGGGGAGTCAAGGGAATCTTCGTTGCCATCGGCAGTATTCTGGCGGCTCTCATCTGCGGCGGAATAGCGGCGGCGAAAGGAAGAAACCCGTTGGGTTGGGGGATACTCGGCCTATTTTTCAGCATCCTGACCTTGATCGTAGTGATCGTCATACCGCGGAAGAAATCCTGACGATATCCACGAAATACCGGCCGACCGGTTCCGGGCAAATATTGTCACCGATAAGTTCCAGCTGGTCGGGTATGCCATGCCGGGTTCGTATAATCACAACGGGCACTCCGGCCGACACCGGTCGGCCGGAGTGCCCGTGTGAGAGGCCTTGGTCGTCGGCGAAGAGGCAGCGACGGGATAACATCGGCTAAGATCAGCGCGTTCTTCACGGTCCAGCAACCGGCCGGTGAGTAGTTCGGCGTGCCTCGAGCCGCCGGGGCATGGTGATCGGAGGCCAGGGTGCCGGTGTTGACCGACGAGAACGCTGGAATTGTCGCTCCGCTGCAGAATGTGATAATTCTGCTGGTCGAGGATGACCCCGGCGATGCCCTCCTGGTGGAGGAATTGATCGGCGAAGGGGCTGGGCTGGGAATGCACTGGGTGCGATCGATCGCCGAGGCCGGCGAGTATCTGAGCACCAAGGTTCCGGATTGTGTGCTCTTGGACCTGCATCTTTCCGATGCGCAGGGCCTGGAGGCGCTGGCACGCATCCATCGTCACACCGATGTCGCCGTCGTCGTCATGACGGGGCTCGACGAGGAACGGACCGGCTTGGCCGCCGTCGCCGCCGGCGCCCAGGACTACCTGATCAAAGGCCGGGTCGAACCGCAGCTGTTCGGCCGCTCGGTGCGCTATGCCATCCAGCGTAAACAGGCCGAGCGCGCGACGGTGGCGCTGCACGCCAGTCAGATGCGCGCGCAGGAGAACGCCCGCTTGGAGCGCGGTCTGCTGCCCACGCCGCTGCTGCCGGCCGAGGGCGCGGTCGAGGTGATCGCCCGATATCGTCCCGGTCGCGATCACGCGCTGCTTGGCGGGGATTTCTACGATGTCGTACAGGACTCCGACGGACTCGTGCACGCGATCATCGGTGATGTGTCCGGCCACGGCCCGGACGCCGCCGCCGCCGGCGTGGCGTTGCGATTGGCTTGGCGCACACTGATTCTCAGTGGCGTGTTCGGTTCCCGGCAGCTGCGGTTGCTCGAACAGTTGCTGCTGGCCGAACGAGCCGATCGGCAGACCTTCGCGACGGCCACCGTCGTGGTGCTGGATCCGCACTCGCACACGGTCCAGGCCCGGCGTGCCGGACATCCGGGTCCGCTGCTGTATTCGGGCGACGAATTACGGTGGCTGGAGCTGCCGGGCGGTCCCGCGCTGGGCTTCGTCCCGGGCAGGGCCGAGTGGCCGGTGTACGAACTGTCGCTGCCGGTCGGCGCGAGCCTGCTGCTGCTCACCGACGGCCTGTTCGAGGGCTGCGTCAACGCGGCCAGGGACCGGCTCGGCGAAGATGGTCTGCTCGACCTCGCCCGGGAGGTGTTCGACCCAGTTCCGGAACGGTTCGTCGACGACCTCATCGGCCGGGTCGAGGGCCTGGCGGAAGCGGCCGGTGGTCTCGACGACGATCTGGCCGTCCTGCATCTGCGCTGGCGATCGGAGACGGTCGGGCGATGACATCCTCCGCACGACGCGATTCCGGCCTGGTACGGCGCTTGACAGTGCTGAGCTGGTTCCAAACCGTGATCGCCTGCATGATCCTGCTGGTGATCATCGGCACGGTCGTCGGCGCCCAGGTTGTCAGGCAGGCCAACGAGGCCGGCAACCGGCTGCTCGACCACACGGTGCCCGCGATCACCGACGCCTTCCGGCTGGAGACCGCGTTGATCGATCAGGAGACCGGTTTGCGCGGCTACGCGCTCACCGCCGACCCGCAGTTCCTGCAACCCTATGATTCGGGGCGCCAACAGCAGGACCGCGCGACCACCCGGCTGCGGAACCTGTTCGCCGGCCAGCCGAGACTCCTGGCGGATCTGGACGCCGTCGTGCGCCTGGCCGATCAGTGGTATCGCGGCTACGCCGAACCTCTCGCCACGGCAAGCACGCCCGATGCCGTACGCGGACTCGGTCCGGCATCCATCGACCGGGGAAAGGCGATCTTCGACCAGCTGCGTACCGCATTGGACACGCAGAATGCCGACCTGGCGCACATGCGCACGCGCGACACCGCCGAACTCGACCACGCCAACACGGTGCGCAACAGCGCACTGATCGGCATGATCGTCATCTTCGTGCTGGCCGTCCTCGTGCTGACCGTGCTGGTGCGGCGCCTTGTCGTTCGTCCGCTCGACTATCTGGCCACCGCATCGCGCCAGGTCGCCGACGGTGATTTCGGCCGCCGCATCGATGCGTACGGTCCGGCCGATCTGGCTGCCGTCGCGACCGCCGTGGAGGAGATGCGCCGGCGCATCGTGGCCGAACTGAGCGCCTCCCGCGAAGCCGGTGTCGTCCTGGAACAGCAGAAGGTGTCTCTGGACGCTCAGGCGATGGAGTTACGGCGGTCCAACGCCGAACTCGAGCAGTTCGCCTATGTCGCCTCACACGACCTGCAGGAGCCGCTGCGCAAGGTCGCGTCGTTCTGCCAACTGCTCGACAAGCGCTACGGCGACATGCTCGACGAGCGTGGCGCGCAATACATCTACTACGCCGTGGATGGCGCCAAACGTATGCAGGTGCTGATCAACGACCTGCTCACCTTCTCGCGGGTCGGACGCCTCAGTGACGACAGCACTCCGACGACGCTCGATCAGCCGCTGGACAAGGCGATCGGCAATCTGTCGGCGCTGATCGAGGAGACCGGCGCCCGGGTCGAAAGCCCCGACGAGCTTCCCGAGGTCACCGGCGTGCCGGTGCTGCTGACCATGCTGTGGCAGAACCTGATCGGCAATGCGATCAAGTTCCGGCGTCCGGACACCGAGCCGGTGGTCCGGGTGACCTGCGCAGCCGACCAGGAGCCCGGCATGTGGCTGTTTTCGGTGTCGGACAACGGAATCGGTATCGCACCCGAATTCGTCGAGAAGGTCTTCGTCATCTTTCAACGGCTGCACAGCCGTGAAGAATACGACGGCACCGGTCTCGGCTTGGCGCTGTGCAAGAAGATCGTCGAGTACCACGGCGGTCGAATCTGGATCGACACCGATTACGCCGATGGCGCCCGGTTCTGGTTCACCCTGTCCACTACCGGCACGACACCCGTCGAATTCTCCGAACCCGAAGGAGCCAGCGCATGACCCGCAGCGGTCAGCCGATCGATATCCTGCTCGTCGAGGACGATCCCGCCGACGAATTGATGACCCGAGAAGCGTTCGAGGACAACAAGATCGGCAACACCCTGCACGTCGCCCACGACGGCGAGGAGGCGCTCGACTTCCTCTACCGCCGCGGATCGAACACCGAGGCCCCGCGACCGGATCTGATCCTGCTCGATCTGAACCTGCCCCGATACGACGGGCGCGAGGTGCTGGGCACGATCAAGTCCGATCCGGAACTGGCCCATATTCCGGTGGTCGTGCTCACCACCTCGGCCGCCGAGGAAGACATTCTGCGCAGCTATCAGCTGCACGCGAACGCGTACGTCACCAAGCCGGTCGACATCGATCAATTCATCGCGGCCATCAAGCAGATCGACGATTTCTTCGTCCAGGTCGTGCGGTTACCACGCCCGTAGCCGAACGATCAGGTCGCGCTCGGCTGTCCGGACGCGAGCGCGGCCTCGAGCGTGTCGTACAGCGCCAGCATCTTGTCCAGCCCGGTTACCTCGATCGGCCGGCGCACGGCGCTGGACACGACCACCCGCAGTTGGTGTGGCTTGGTGCCCTCCACGGCGACCAGCAGCGCGCTGAGCCCGGCCGATCCCATGAATCCGACCCCGGACAGGTCGGCGACGACCATCGTGCCGACGTTCTCGGCCTGTTCGAACGCCGACTTCAGCAACGGCACCGAGACGATGTCGATCTCCCCGCGAGCCGCGACAACCGTCACGGTGCCACGGGTGTACACCTCGACATCGAGCATGTCCGTGGACTCTTCACCGCTCATCGCTTCGTCTACCTCCACCGCGCGGACTCACATCACCGGAGTTGAACCTACCCCACCCACGGCGCGGTCGATCCCCCGAACACTCCCGTCCGGGGGCGGCGGTGGGGGGTTCGAGCCGTGGCCGCCCCCGGTCCGGACTCCCGCGTAGCGCTCACGGCGCGAATCAGGGCCTCCAGCAGTGGATTTCGCTGTACCATAACGAACTATCGCCGGTCGGAACAGAGGCGGCGGGCAAGGGGCCGATGATGGAGGTCGTGGGCGTCCACCACTCGTACGGCAGGCGGTCGGTGCTGCGTGGCATCGATATGGCGCTGCCCGGCGGTGCGCTGGTCGGGATCGTGGGTGAGAACGGCGTGGGCAAGTCGACGCTATTGAGGATTCTGTCCGGGGAGATGCGACCGAGCCGGGGGACGGTTCGGCACCGGGGCCGATTCGGGTATTGCCCGCAGCAGGTGATCCTGAACAATGCCTTCACCGTCCGTCAGCATCTGGAGTTCTTCGCGGCGGCGTACGCGATCGAGGATCTGCGACGGGCGCAGGAGGTCATGGAGATCCTGCGATTCTCCGAGTACGCGGGCGAGCGGGCCTCGACGTTGAGCGGCGGTACGCGCCAGAAGCTCAATCTGACGCTGGCGGTGATGCACGATCCGCAGGTTCTGCTGCTCGACGAGCCGTATCAGGGCTTCGACTGGGAGACGTATCTGCGGTTCTGGGATCTGGTCGCGCAGTTCCGGGACACCGGCCGGTCGGTTCTGGTCGTCTCGCATCTGGCGCACGACATCGACAAATTGGATCAGGTGTGGCGGTTGCGCGACGGCGTCCTGCAAGGCGGGCAAGCATGAGGCAGGGGCTGCGGCTGTTCCTGACAGCTACGCGCTACGGCCTGGTCGAGCATGCTCGCAATCGGTTCGCCATGCTGCTGGTGGCCGTCTTCGTTCCCGCGGTGATCAGCCTGGTGCGCCTGGCCGTCATGCGTATCGAGGTGTCGTTCCGGCTTCGGGGGACCGGTGTCGTGTTGCGCGCCAACGGAAACGAGCTGGCTCAGATCAGCGCCGCCATCGCCGCGGTCACGCTGATCATCGGATTCATGATGTTCGCGGCGACTTTCGGTAGCGGCGAGTTCGACCGGCGGCTGTCGATGGCCGGATTTCCGCGAGTCGCGCTGGGGCTGGCCAAGATCGCCTGCCTGGTAGTGGCCTCGGTGGTGGTCAGCGTGTACGCCACGGCGATCCTGTGCTGCTACTGGTCGCCCCGGCAGCCCGTCATGCTGGCCGCGGCGCTGTTCTGCGCGGCGATGACCTACGGTGCGCTGGGTGTGGTCCTGGGCACGTTGCTGCGGCGGGAGGTGGAGGGGATGTTCGCGATCGCGATGATCAGCTGCGTCGACATGGCCGTGCAGAACCCCATCGCCAGTATCGGGGCAGACGGCGATTTCGTGCGCTGGCTACCGTCTTTCGGGGCGATGCAGGTCGCGACAGCGGCGGGATTCTCCGGCGCCGTACTGCTTTCGGGCTTCGGCATACAACTGGTCTGGTTCGCCGCGAGCGTCGTGATCGGTCTGGTCACGTTCCATCTGCGTACGCGCTCCGCGCTGCGGACGCGTGTTTCGGCATTCCGCATCCCCGGACCGGTGAGGTCCGGGGATGCGGCGGGGCGCCGAACCGACGCCCCGCGTGAGACTTACGGCGCGGCAGGCGCGGATTCATCTGCCCCGCGGTAGATCTCGCTTCGAAGTCGTTCCAAATCCAGTGCGGGGGAGGCCGAGTCGTGGGTGTGCCGCTCGGATTGATTCACCCGGACGAGCACCTCGGTCATGTTCGCGTACATCGCCGCGATCTCCTTGCGCCGGCCCGACAGGCCCGGAATCATGCGCAGGAGCGCGGGGACGTAACGAATCACCGAGTCGAGCTGGGCGCGATACTCGGCCAGTTGGCGCCCCACCTGCTCGACGGCCTCCTCGCGGGTGCAGCCGGTCTCCCGACAGACCGCCCGGACCAGGTTGTAGGGAGCCCGGTCCGCCTCATCCCGAGCCAATCCGACCAGGTCGTTCTCCACGCTGCCCACCAGGAACAGCAACTCCTCGAGACGCCGGATCACCGGGTGGTCGCGCAGCCTCGACGGTAGCTCCCGGTCCTGGTGCACCTCGACACCGGCGATGATGGTTTCGATCCCGGAGGTCGACTTCCGTAGTGGCACATAGTCGGCCGTGCTGGGTACATAGCCGGTGATGCGGTGGTGCGCCTCGCGTTCGGCCGCCTCGAACCACTGCTCGAGGTTGTCCAGGAACCGCTCCTGCCAGCGGGCGCTGCGGCCCTCGCGCACACGCGGCCACAGGCCGGCCCAGGCCGCCGGGATCGCGCCACGGATCTGCGGGTCCTGGCGCAGCATCGCCACCAGGCCGTGCCGCAGTGCGGTGACCGCCTGCGGGTCGGTCAGCCGCGGATCGTCGAACAGGTCGTCCCACACCAGGGACAGCAGGGCCAAGCCGGCGGTGGTCTGGACGCGAGTGGTATTCGCGGCGGGCATGATTCGGTTCGACTGCAACCGCAGAACTCCCGTCCACCGGTGGTCGCGATCGAGCTCGTCCGGGGACAGGACCAGGCCGGTATCCATCATCCAGTTCCGCACCCAGTGCGTAATCTCTTGCGGGACTATGTAATCAGGGGCGGTTGACGGCTGTTTCGCCGGTGCGGGAATCACGAGCAGCGCGGGTCGCCGATCCAGTACCGACCGGGTATACGCGCTCATCGCGCGCCGGGCGCCCGGATGGGCGCGCAGCGCGGCCAGATGACCGTCGGCCCGGTCCATGAACGTGTCGGCCAGTGTCCGCGCCTCGTCCACGGCGCCGGAGGCGATGACGAGTTCACGGGCTCGCGCGGCCTCCTCGCCGGTCATGGTCCTGCGCAGCAGGCGGGCCAGATCCCCGTCGCGGGCTGCGGCGCGGATCACCGGAAGTGTGTAAATGCCTTCGGGCAGATCCGAATTGACCGGCTTGCCCATCTCCGCGGCGGTCGAGGTCAGGTCGAGGATGTCGTCGAAAAGCTGATAGGCCATCCCGAACTGCCGGCCGAACATGGCCAGCGCCTGTTCGTCGGCCTCGTCCCGACCGGTCTGCATCGCGCCGACCCGGCAGGCCAGTGAGAGCAGCGCCGCCGTCTTCCCGTCGATACCGTCCAGGTAGGACTGCTCGGTGCGGGAGGCCCCGTAGAGGTCGGCGGCCTCGATCATCATGCCCTCGCACATCTGCTCGCCCACGGTCATCGCGGCGAGAACCTCGCGCTGGCCGAGTTCGGCCAGTATTCGCGCGCCCGCGAAAGTCACGGAGTCGCCGCCCAGTACGGCCAGATGCGATCCCCACACCGCGTTGGCGCTGGGACGACCGCGACGCTGGTAGGCGTGGTCGATGACGTCGTCGTGATACAGCGAGCCCAGGTGCAGTAACTCGACCGCGGCCGCGGCGCGCACCACCCGATCTCGCGCCGGAACCGCGGGATCGGTGAGCAGGTAATACGACTGGAGCGTCAGGGTGGGGCGGACCATGCGGCGAGAGCCGTCCGGCGCCTCGTCCGTCAGCCCGGTCAGGATGTTCCTGCTCGGCAGCCGCGCGGGGCCGAGAACGTCACGGACGCGGTCCAAGTCCGCCTCGAGATGGGGGAACACCACGGAATCAATGTCACTGGACACGAGTTCGCTCCTGCCTGATCACAACCTGCACCGTCAACAGTGAAATTGGACACCGGAGCGGCGCGGAACATGTTGGTATCGGCCAGTTTTGATGATTTCGACTCAGCATGTTCATGCTGAGTCGGGGGCCGGAGGCCCCACTGCGCGTGTGCGGCGTGGTTGCTACTCGATGGTTACCCTGCGGTCGCACGCGACGATCGCTATCATCGAAGCGCCCAAACGCAAACATGCGAACGCAAATGTGCTGCCGTCGAGCGCATTTGATATGTCAATTGAAATTGTATCGCTGAGGCCGGACACGAACCGGGCCGCAGCACTGCGCGCAGGGGAGGTAGGACGTGGCCGACTCGAACACGGTCGTGCGTGCGTATGCCCTCCACTCCGTCAGGTTGTTCCCGCGGCCGCCTGCGGCCGTCGTCGCGCGACTACCCGACTGAGCCGCCTCACGGATCCGGTTCGACCGAATGCGCGTGCGACCCGGATTCGCCCTCTGCTACCTCTTCAAGGAGCTTTGCCATGATTCTCCCGGAGTTGCACGCTAGAGCTCACCGCCTCACCACAGGAGGCGAACTCGGGTGAAGCTGTACTCGCCCGAGTTCGCGGCGGACCCGCACGGCGCATATCAGGCGATGCGCCGTGAGCACGGGCCGCTGGTTCCCGTCGACATCGCGCCCGGCGTCTCCGCCACCCTCGTCCTGGGCTACCGCGAGGCACTGCAGGTCCTCGGCGACCCCGCGCGGTTTCCCGCCGACCCACGCCTGTGGCAGTCCCGCCAGGACACCGGATGTCCGTATACGGCCGCCATGGGCTGGCAGCCCACCGCCTCCCGCACGTCGGGGGATGAACACATCCACTACCGTCACGCGATCACCTCCGCCATCGACCGCGTCGAACTACATCCCTTGCGGCGCATGGTCGAACGCACTTCGGTCAACCTCATCAACGAGTTTTGCCAGATCGGCGAGGTCGACCTGCTCAACCAGTACGCCGTCCCGCTCACCGTCGAAATCATCGACCAGCTTCTCGGATTCACCCCCGAGGTCGGCGACGCCATGTTCGACGCCATGATGACCCTGCGCGACGACCCGGCCCCGGAGGCCGCGGCCCAGGCCGACACCGTCATCGCCACCGCGATGACCAAGCTGATCGCCGCCAAACGGGCCACACCAGGGCACGACCTGACCTCGTGGCTGCTGGCCGAATCCGCCGGCCGCGACGACGCGGAAACGGCGCAGGCCATCACCATGCTCTACACCGCGGGAACCGAACCGACCTGGAACCTGATCGTCAACACCCTGCTGCTGATGATCACCGACAGCCGATTCGGCAGCGAACTCCTGGGCGGCGCCCTCTCGGCCCGCGACGCCATCGATGAGGCGTTGTTCGCCGACCCGCCCCTGGCCAACGCCTGCATCAGCTATCCCCGCCAACCCCAGTTCGTCGGCGACGTATGGCTACCCGAGCACCAGCCCGTCGTGATCAGCCTGGCCGGCTGCCACGACGACCCCTCGGTGCGCGGCGAACGCACCGGAAACCGCTCCCACCTGGCCTGGGGCGCGGGCCCCCACGCCTGCCCCGCCCAATCGGTGGCCATGCTCATAGCCAACGAAGCCCTGGACCAACTCCTGGACGCCCTACCGGACCTGGAACTGGCCCAGCCCATGTCCGAATTGACTTGGCGCCCAGGCCCATTCCACCGAGCCCTGACCACCCTCCCGGTAACCTTCCCCTCCTCCCCACCCCTCAACTACGTCTGACCCGAACCCGTCACCGCTACCCAGCAACCTCCAGAGGACCTCGCCGCGAGTGCGGGCGGCGAGTTGCCGGGCGCCCGATACCGAAACAGCGACGCCGCCGGACCCATGGGTCCGGCGGCGTCGTCGTTTGCGGACCTGTGCGCCGCCGTGTCCAATTTGCTTGACATCCAACCGGACTCGGCTCCAATCGTTCAACTGTCGTATCTGTCGCATGGCGGTGAGTGGCAACCTCTTTTCGTGCGATAAGGGGTGCGTCGATGTCGAGTATCGCCGAATCGGTCCACGCGAGAACTGAAAACCTAACACTCGGTACTGATATTGCATTAGCAGATGCGAACGCAGATGCGGATGTTATTGCAGCATGGAATATTGCGGCGTACCGTAGCGATTGATGGGACCGGCTCGGGGTCCGAATTCGACGGAAAACCAACAGGATCCACGCACTCGACGAGAACTCGGGATCAACCATGAAGCTTGCACCCTCAGCCATGCGACGGTTTCGTGTCCGGACGTGCGGTCCGGGGCGTAGATCCGGACCGCTGCACGCACTGTGGCATCTCCCGGCCGCGGTGGTAGGGCGATAATCGCGAATCATGGTAGGGCTGAAGGGGATTGGCGTTCGGAAACCGCCTCGAATCTGCCCCCGCACGTACGAAAGTATCCGTTTGCTCGTCGGTTCCCGACCTCGGCAGGAGCGGGGGCTCGGTCGGCGTCTCATTTCATGAATACGGAGGGCTCTCCATGAGTCTTATCTCCTGGCCCGACGACCGCGGCGATACCGACCGGTTCTTCGGCCGCCGTCAGACCGCTGCTCTGACCCTGCTGGCAAGTTCCGGCAGCGCCGAACTGTTCTCTCTCACACCGCATGTCACCAACAACGCGGTCGTGATCTGGGTGCTCGCCCATGGTGTGCTGCTCATGTCGGCCCTATGGATCCTCGCCGAAATCCTGATCCGGCTCACCCTGCATACCCTCGATCAACGGTACAAACATAATCTCGGCAGCCCAGGGATGATCGCCACGGCCGGTGAAGCGCCGGTGCGAGGCGCCCGTGTCCGAGCCGGCTCGGCGCGAGCACGGGGACGACGGTGATGGTCACGCCGCACGGCCGGGCCGCATTCGTCCCGAATGGCTGATACCGATGCCTTCGAGTGTGCACTTGTACGTGGAAACCATTGTGGCGCGCTGATGTTCTGTTCAAATGAAACCTGAGATAGTGAAGACGGCTCGGCGGAGATTCCGAAAAGGGCGGCCCGGTCCAGCTGAGGATCTGTCCACAGCACTTCGAACGGTGTCGGAGACCAATCGAGTCATCGCCGCAACCGATACGAAGGTTGGATTGCTGCTGACCGCGAACGGATTCGCGCTGACGGGGCTGATCGCGGCCTCCCGCACGCACACGACCCTGCTCACATGCATAGTTGCCGCCACCCTCGGGGTGTCGCTGCTGGTGTGCATACTGTACATGGCTTCAACCCTGCGCCCGAACCTGCGCGGCGCTGGGGTCGGGAACTGGTTCAGCTTCCCGACCTTTCCCACCGAGATCGACCGGCGACCGAGTGTCGCAGTGCTGGCCGATTACGCGTGGCGGGAGGCCGCGGTGCTCGCCGAGGTCGCCCGCCGCAAATATCGCAGGTTCGCGGTGGCTTTGCGATGGAGTGCGGTGAGCCTGATCGTGTTCGTGGTCTGGTTCATCGTGTCGTCGCTGTCCGGTATCGGTGGATGACGGCTAGGTGGGGACAGGGCCTGCTGCTGAAATGGGTCAGATGTCCTCGTCCTCGTCATCTTCCTCGTCGTCGTCCGGCTCGGTGTCCAGAGCGCTGAGCGTTGCGGTGTCGGTGATGATCGACGATGCGGTCAGTTCGATATTCGGCTTCGAGGCAGAATCTCCGACTGCGGTCGGCTTGGTGGCGCTGTCGATGAGCGCATTGACTTTCGCCAGAAGCTGGTCGCCGTCCCGCTTGTTCAGCATGCCCTTGTCGAGCAATAGGGTGATGATCTCCCGCGCGCTCTGCTTGTTGATGTCGTGCTGGACGGCCAACTGCTCGATCACCTTACCGACATCATCCCTACGGGAGGCCAGCTGTAGCGCGAACATGCTGAGATCGCCATCGCGCAGCGCTTGCAGATAGTGATCCATGCGGATCTGTTCGCGCTCGATGTGGTTCTGCCCCTTCAAGCTTGCGATCTCGTGCTCGAACTTCGCGGACTGCAAGTTCAGGCCGTGTCCGGCGTCGTTCTCCCCGTGTTTGAGTTCCGCATCGCGCAGCACGACGTTGTGCTCGGAGAGTCGGCGTTCCTCGGCCCGTCGGTCCAGGGTCCGGTGCCGGAGGTGGCTGAGGGTTTCCGAGTCCGGCCGCAGCTGAACCCGGCACTCCAGCAAGGTCAGTCCGTAGCCCAGTTCGATGGGGCGGGAAGCGAAGAACGAATTCACATGGTGCTCGGCGTCGAGGAACTGGTCGACTTGGAATGTGCGGCCCATCGCCCGAAGGTGTTGTTCGACGATCGGGCGGTAGACCAACTCCGCGGCCCGCACATTGGCCCGGATCGCCTGCACCGGATCGGTGATTCGCCAGGACAGGTGTGTTTGGACGACGAAGTTCAGTGCGTTCTCGACAGTGGGCACCTCGACCTGGAATGACGCGTGATGGACCGCGACATTCACCCAGTACACTCCGGTGGGCCGGGCGCCGAACAGGGCGGCCGTTTTTCGTTCGATCGGCACGAGGCGGCCGCTCCGGTCCAGTGAGACGGTCAGCCAATATCCGTCCGATTGCGGGCGGAATTGACGCCAGTGTTCGCCGGACATTGCCAGGTAGCGGACCAACATCTCCGGATTGTTCGCATTCATTCCGTTTGTTCCTTCGGATCGAGTTGTTTCGAGTCGACTCGTCCCATCGAATCCAGAATCGTGAGCATGTCCTGCACCGCGCGCCGGGGCCCCTTGGGTTCGGCGGCCCATTCCTTCAGGTGGTAGGGAAGAATCTCGTTGTCTTGCATGGCATTCCCGAGAGCGAATAGGAAGTGTGCGAGTGGTTCGCGCAGGTTCGCGTCCCTCTCGGCTATGCCGACCCAGTCCTGGATCTCGGCATAGGTGTCGGGTGGGTGGCCAGGAGTTTCCATCAGGCGGGCGAACAGGGCGATGATGGCCTCGCGAGGTGTCCCGGTCAGGCATACCGCCACCGGCCACTCGAGCAGGCCTCGCTCGGCGCGTACGCGCTGGTAGCGGCTCAGGTCCAGCACGCACCGTAATCCGGTGTCGCGCAATCGAGGACGGGCTGTAGGCCTGGTCCAGCGCAACAGCTCACTCAGGATCCGTTCGGTGAGCCCGCCCGACCAGAACAGCTGGGCCATCGAGTACGACGCGGCCAGCCGGAGTGAGAATTGGGTGCTTCGCGCCGCACGGCGCAGCCGTGGAATTGCCGTTTCCGGGATCGCCTGCCCGATCTCGCTCCCCAGCGTCCGCGCGGCGGTAACGCGCAACGCCAATGGCTGGTCACGATGCAACCAGGCGCCGAGCATTCGTGAAACGAGCGGTGCGAGATCGGAGTACAGGAATGGGATCTGCAACGCAGCCATCGCGGCAGCCCGGTCGTAGCGTGTGCCGCTGCGCGCCCACGGTTCGATGACCACGGTGCGTGCATGCTCGAATTCGAAGGTGGACAGCAGGCCGGCCGCCACTCCCGCGCGCGCACAGACCCTGAGATCGGAGCTGCTCCCGAGTGTCCGCAGCCACTCGCGCACGAGTTCGTGGGCGGTGTGATATTCCTGCCATATTCGGTCGAGAACCTTGGGAGGGTAGCTTGGATCGGTGAATTCGACTACATGGACCGGGATTTCACCGTAGGCGGTGTTCTCGGTCGATCGGTACGATCGTGCCCGGGCTGCGGTGATGAGTTCACTGTTGCGGGATCCGAACACTGGCCATGCGGGTGTTTCGTCGGGTTGCTCTGCGATGGCGATGACCTCGGCCAGCGTGCGGGCCGCGTCGGACACGATGTACAGCGGCATTCTGTTGAAGACCGCTAGGGCGATCGTGAAGGCGCGAGATTCCGGGCTGGGCTGTTCGTCGAACCATCGCCGGAAGCCCTCACCGATCGCGGCGTCATGACGGTCACGAATCTCGGTGATGTCGGTGCGTTCATCGGCGACATCGGCCAACTCGTCGCCCAGCTGCGCGAGAACACGTGCGGCCGGGCGATCTCGGGTGTATCTGTCCAGCAGTGAGGCAACCTCGGGCCGGTCGAATAAGTCGGCCGGATCGCGGTCCAGACGGTACCGCACGTGGTTTCGGACCAACTCGGTCGTGTCTGCGGGATCGCCTGCGTCGAGGAGATATTCGCCGAGGTCGGGCGGCAGGGCGGTGGCGTCGTCCAGCAGGACGATCATCAGGCAGTTGTGCTCGCTCAGTCTCCGACACAGCTGTTCGAGGTGGAACCGACGAAGGTGAGCGGCCTGATCGGGACCGAACGACTCCATCAGATATCCGGTGTGTCGGGTGAATTCGATCTCCAGCGATCGAAGCTCTACGTCGGGTTCGAGTGTGTACACACTCGTTGTGGACTGTTCGTCCAGCGCGCGCAGCGCAACTGTTGTGCGCCCCCAGCCTTGTGGTGCGCGCAACAGCAGTAGTAACTGCGCGTCGAGTCTTCGACGGATGTCCTGAAACATATTTGGTTCCACAAAGATTCGTCGGATCCACTCGAGTCGCTCGGTGGTCACCATGCCGCTCCATACGGTACGGCGGCCCGTGGCATTCCCGAGGTTGTCGCGGCCCACCTGGGTGCCGATCGATGCGTCGCCGCCAATGTAGTTGGTGGCGTAAACTGTTACATTCTGTGCTCCGGTGGGGATGCCGCGCATCGAACCGACGGCGGCATACATACTTTCGGCTGTCGTACGGGTATCGCCGAGAAGCTCATCGTCGGTGGTTTGTTTCTCGTTCTGCTCGGTGGCCTCCGGGTTCCGGCCGATGTCGGTGGCGGGTTCCGAGGCGTCGCCGCCGTGTGGCTCGACGTTGGAGTTCTCGGCTTCCGTGCCGTCGGCCGGATCATCCTGGGGTGTTTCGGGATTGGTGTCGCTCATGATCGCCCGTTGACGTTGTCGCGGCCGACCTGAGCGCCGATGATCGCATTACCGCCGATGTAGTTCGTGGCACGGATGGCTGCCTCGTCCAGGCCGGAGCCGGGCGTTCCCCATCCGTCGGTGGAGTGATCCTCGGATCTTTCTGGGGCGGAATCGGATTCCGGTAGTGGAGGTGTGGGATATCCCGGTACGCGAATCCAGATGCGCTGGTCACCGGATCTCGAATGCATTGTGGAACTGCCATATTCATCCGGCGTAACCGTGTCCCGGTAACTGTGACGGACCAGGCCGCTGAAAACCACGTCCGAGACCACCACGACCGCGTCCGCGCGGGGTGCGCGCTCGAGCGCATTCTTGACCGCTTCTGCCGAATTCATCCGGAACGTCGTGGTCAGCGCGTCGCTGGACCATCCCTGGTCGTCCTTGCCGACATAGCCTTCGTGGACGGCGATGCGCACCCGCAGCCAGTTCATCGGGCCCGCCGTACTGTTGTGTTCGCGCACGCCGGTCAGCATTGCGCCGACGACCTGGTCGAGAACGTCCAGAACCGGAATGCCGAGTATCAGCATCGCTCCGTCACCGCGATCCTCCTGAGCCACGGGGGCTGCGGGGTTCGGTAACGCAGCGTCGATGATGCGGTAGAGCGTGGCACGCATCGCATCGGCCTGCACATTGGTCAATGACTCGGAATTCTCGACGTCCACTATAAGAAACGATCGGTGAGTGGGTTCGGGCATGATCTCTCCTGGTTTGTGTGACGTCCCCGTGGATCGGGCGGTTCCCCAGGTTTATCGGCGGGGGGCGCGCGTGTCTGCGTCCGAATACACACTCGGGGGACCATCGGCGACTTCGGCGAGTAGGTCGGGCCGTAGCAGCTCCACGTAACGGCGAGCTGTTCTGATCGCGCCGATCTCACGCAAGTGCTTGAACGCCTTGGCTACCGCTTCGCGGGATGCGTTGGCCGCGTTGGCCAATTCGGTCTGAGTCAACGGCAGGGCGATGACCACCCGATCCGCGTCGGTGCGCCCGTATCGCTGGGCGTATTCGAGCAGCAGTCGCGCCAGCCGCTCGGTGACGGTGTATGCGCCGTAGTCCAGCCGCTGCACATCGGCCTCGCGTAGCCGGGCCGCCACGGTGCGTAACAGATCGAACGTCAGCGCGCCGTCGCTGATCAGCAAGGCGCGAAAAGCCTTGCCCCGCACAATAGTTGCGACAATCGGCGAGATCGCGGTCGCGGTCGCCGAGCGAGCACCCGCATCGATCGCGGAGAGTTCTCCGAGCAGATCGCCGGGGCCGCGGATGGCTAGGACGACCTGTCTTCCGCTCGGTGCGGACGAGCCCACTTTCACCCAGCCCGACTCGATCACCAGAACGTGATCGGACGAATCGCCTTCGTGTAATAAAACCGCGCCGATCGGCCAGCGTTGCTGCACACCGGCTTTCAGCAGTTCCGCGCTGCCGAACCGAGGTAGAGTATCGAGATGCAGTGTTGTTCCCCCTTGTGAGCCGCCGCGTTCTACGGTGGTGACTGTGCGACAGGCTAATCGATCGGTCTGCGCTTGTCGCCCAACTGGTTTGAGGTGAGCAGAATTGCGGGCGTGGCCGCGGGCAGAGGCTGGGTCGGTAGGCGACTGCGGCTGGGACAGCCTGCAGTCGTACCGCCATAGACTCGACGGTCAGTGAGGCATCGACTCGGTCGGCACGCTCCGGACGTTCTGGACACTGTGATGTCCGACCGCGATCCGATGGCGCTGCATGAATGGCGGAGATACCGCTTCCGCCTCAGCCTGTTCCCAGCGCCGCTCGTCTGGGTCCGGCACCCACAGACCATCGATGTGTCGACTCCTGTCCGATAGCGCTCGAGCCAGCCGAACGAAGTCCTGTAGCGACGAATGACTCACCTGCAGCGGTGAATCGCTCATGGGATAGAGCTCGTCGCCCTCTCTCAGGATGTGGTCGAGTTCAGCGCACAGCCCACATGAGATGTCGTCCTTTGCGAGGGGCACGGCACAGAATTGCAGGTAGAAACCGATCCTCTGCAAGAGGGGCTCAGAAATGAGAAAGGGGGACGGACGGTGAGTGAGGTGAAGCAGGGCGAGCCTCGCACACGTTGTCGCATTGGCGCGGCTCGGGACGCTGACATCGGCCGGACGCAGCCTGCGCAATGGCTGTATCCGCAGCCGCATCACCTCGTAACCGCTCCCGGCGTCGAGGTATTTGGTGATGTCACGGCGCTCGTGGCGGCGGTGCCAGTATTCGCCGTCGTACTCGACAATCAGGTCGTACCGCTCCTTCTTGCAGGTGCGGCGTCGTGGGGGTCGCCGATGAAGCGTCGCTGGTACTCGCCCTCGATCGAGAACACCATGTCTGGACGCACCGACCCCGGAGGACCGAGCAAACCCGTTCCGAGCGCCACGTTCAGCGCCGCGAAGACATCGATCTCAGAGATCGACGATCCAGGCTTCGGTTCCCTGCCCAACGGCCCGCGATGTCGCCCACCAAACATTGGACCACCGTAACGCCGAGATGTGACACAGTCGGGCGCTGGTTTCGACCGGCCCAGGTCAGCGGTTCCCGTGTCCTTGCCGTCCTGTGGAGCTAAGGGGAATCGAACCCCTGACCTTCTCGACGCGAACTCGGGCCTCCTCGCAATGCTGCGAGCAGTTCGTTGACCAGGGCTGCGAAGGCCGGAGCGATTGCCGGGTCGCCCTGGGCTGCGGCGGAGGCCAGGCGGGCGAGTTGTCCGCCCGGGGTGGACCCGTGTGTCCGGAAGATATTGAGGGCCTCGTCGGTCGCGGCGGTGGCATGCTCGTCTTCCCGGTGTTTGCCGAATCCGCTGACCAGGTCGGGGACTTCGATAGCCTGCAAGAGACGGAATACGTCCAGTGAATCCTTCTCTTTGAGCCGGTCGGGCTGCCGGTCTACCTGCTCCAGCCGCTCGCCGAGCTTGATGGCTTTCGCAGTCAACAACGCCGCCGGGCCGGCTACCCGCAGATCGCACTTCCTGGAGTCGCCGGGCTCGAGCGCCATGATGGAGGCGATCTCATTGTCCAGCAGGGCGGGTTCGAGTCCACGGGCAATCCGGGCGGTGAGCTTCTCGTGAGGGGTGATTCGCGCCGCGCGTGCCGTGGCTTTGATCGTGCCTGCCTGATGTGGCACGACCATCAGGTCAACGGCAATGTTGTTGACTGCCACCCAATGCCCGGGGTTGGGACCTGGAGTGAAACCTGCGGCCCGCATCATCTCGCCGATCTCCGGTGCGTTGGCGAGCTCGCAAGTGTTGACCGCAAGGTCGGCATCCGTCGTCATGAGGGGCACGTTGAGGTCAGCTGATCCGGTGTGGTGATAATTTATTCCTTCCACGCTTCGTTGTCGTTGGCGAGTACATCCATAAGCTGCTCGGCTTCTGCGTCGGACCGGCCGGGCAGGGTGAGTAGGTCTGCGATGACGAGCGGAACCGGCGCCGCTGCGAGTTCGTCATTGTCGGCTGGAGTGAGTAGGTCGGGGTCTTGCGGCCGTGCGATGACGACGTTCGCGGTCATCGGGTCGGCGTCTATCAGCCCGAGTCTGCTGGCCAACTCGGTTGGACGTGCGGCGTAGATCGCTAGCAGCCGCAGGGGAACCACGGAAGTCGTCGACTCGGGCAGCAGTCGGCGTGCGGCGGCCGATCCCGTAAGGGCGACGCTTCTTTGATCAGCGAGCCGAACGAGAGTCCGCTCCAGCCCCCTCGGCGCTATGTAATAGCCGATCGGCGAGTTCGCCTTGGCGAAGGAGTAGTCGACCACCCACCGCCGCAGCAACGCTCGCCGACGGACAGTGATAACACTGCCGTTCTCGTCGCGATCGACGATGCCCTCCGAGACCAGGGTGGCGAGATGCTTGGAAACGGACCCCGGTGAGACATCGGCGAGGCCGGCGAGGTTGCGGACTCCCACAGGGAGGTCCGCGGTCGCCAGAGCGCGGATGGTCCGGCTCGCGGCGAGTCCGTTGAGTCGGGTGACCGCGCTGGACTGTCGAGTTCGCGGCGCACGCGCGGCACCCTGTCCAGTGAGGAGGATCAGGGGATCCGCGGAAGTCACCCGAACCCACCCGGTGGTGTCGGCGAACCCGAACCCTTCGGAGGCCAGCGCGTCACGAAGTGCGGGCCCGATGTAGTCCGACACGAATAGCACGGGTATCCCACCCGCACGCTCGAGTTCGCGGAGCACCGGAAGCAGCAAGGGGGCCGATACGGAGCGCTTGGCCTCCACGAGAAAAGCGGCTTTCTGCCCGGTTGGTCCCACCAGTTCGATGACCGCGTCGACACGCGGATCACCGGACGACGTGTCATGACGCTTGTCGAGACGCCACGAGGCAGGCAAAAGCACAGAGATGCGATCGATTGCATCGTCCACCAGCCCTGTTTCGCGAGAATCTCCGTTTCTCATGATGAGAAACAGTGTATTTAAAGAAACGTGCCTGGTCAACGTCAAAATGGTCGGAAGCGATCACAGTCGATATCTGCGTGGACTCGTTCTGGTGACCTCGAGCGGGTGCGGGCAATACTCAGCAGAGTTCCACGCCGATATCCTGGCAGATCATCGACGCGGCAGGTGTCTGACCTCGAAAAACAATCAACCCCTCCGACTTCGAGCCAGTCGGAGGGGTTGTATTTGTGGAGCTAAGGGGAATCGAACCCCTGACCTTCTCGATGCGAACGAGACGCGCTACCAACTGCGCTATAGCCCCGTGGTTCGTCTCCGAACCAACGTTGGAGAACTTTAGCAGGTGTGGGGGTGAGACTCCGAATCGACTGGTGGGGAGGGGTGCGGGG
>NZ_JAGPOX010000096.1 GCF_019038435.1 Nocardia alni | reverse complement strand
CCGCTGCACCCCCCTCCGCAACCCCCGCCGCTTCGACACACTCCGCAATCAGAGGCCGATTCCCGCGATTGAGAATCGCGCCGACCCCTTTACCCAACAACCCGTGCGGGTTCCCGAGCTGATCGGCCAGAGTAGACATCACACGCGCGACGACAGGATTCACGACCCGGATGCTACCGAGCCCGCGTGTCCGGCGCCCGGACCGCAGTGCCGCCACTGCGGCCCGTGTGCCCGGATCCGAACCCGTGGACTCCGGTCGGCCAGAATTTGGTCGGTGCCACCCGGATGCTCCCATGACGACGGCAGGAGGCAGGAATCCGTTGCCAGCGGACGAATTCGTCGTCGAGGTCTTTCTCGTGGCCGTCCGCGACCCAGTGTCGGATCAGGAGGCTCGTCGCTGGTGGAACTCGAAGGAATCCGTCGTGGACGATCTGGTCGACCAATGCCCTCGATTGCCGCTCGGCCGGACAGACGTCTATTCCGACCACCCCGACGGCCCGGCGGAACGGGTCGACTCGCTGCTGTTCCTTCGTGGAACGACCCCGGTCTACAACTTGCCTCTGCTCGACCGCGTACTGCACGAGGAGATTCTCGCCGCATCCGAACCCCGCGAGAATGATCGCTTCCCCGCCACCTCCGTCGCCGAACTCCGCCGCTTCCTCGACGAGCATCGAGACTCGTACGTGATCACAGTCAGCGCCGACGGCACGGGATGAACCTACGAACCGGGCAATGTGTTCAGGTTTAGTGTGCTCCTCGTGGACGAGACCGACGAGAATGCCGCGACCTCCGAGAACCAGGCGCATCCGCACGAACCGCACGGCAACGGGCTGGCGTCGCGGCTGAACTGGCTGCGGGCCGGGGTGCTCGGGGCGAACGACGGGATCGTGTCGACCGCCGGTCTGGTGGTCGGCGTCGCGGCGGCGACGACCACCACCTCGGCGATCCTGACCGCCGGCATCTCGGGGCTGGCCGCGGGCGCGCTGTCGATGGCGGCGGGCGAATACGTCTCGGTCAGTACCCAACGCGACAGCGAGCGGGCGCTACTGGCCAAGGAACGCCGGGAACTGCGCGACGAGCCCGATTTCGAACTGACCGAACTCGCGCAGATCTACGTGGGCAAGGGACTGTCGCCCGCGACCGCTCGCCTCGTCGCCGACGAACTCACCGCCCACGACGCGTTCACCGCCCATGCCGAGGCCGAATTGGGGCTGGACCCGAGCGATCTGACCAATCCGTGGCAGGCCGCGGGGTCCTCGGCGATCTCGTTCACCATCGGTGCGCTGCTGCCCATACTGGCGATCCTGCTGCCGCCGGTGTCCTGGCGGATCCCGGTGACCTTCGTCGCGGTCCTGATCGCACTGATCCTGACCGGCTCGATCAGCGCCCGCCTCGGCCGCAGCAACCCGCGCCGAGCGGTGCTCCGGGTCGTGGTGGGCGGCGCCCTGGCGATGGCGGTGACCTATGGCATCGGCCAGGTGGCGGGCGTGTCCGGCCTATAGATCCTCCACACGCCAGTCCGGGCCCGCACCTCCCGTAGCCTCGGCCCTCATTCGGGGAGCAGCCCGATCGCTCGCTTCGCCGCGGCCACCTTCGTTCCCGCGAGCATCCTGGCCTCGATCGCACCGTCCCGCAACACCTTGCGCACGATGCCCGGATCCCGGCTCAGCTCGGCGTAGCGGTGCTGGATCGGCTCCAGCACGGCGACAACGGCGTCGGTCACGGCCTGCTTCAGCTCGCGGTAACCGGTGAACTCCTCGGCCAGCCGGCCCGGGTCGTCACCCGTACAGGCCGCCAGGATCGTCAGCAGATTGGCCAGGCCGGGCCGGGTCACCGGATCGTATCCGACCGTGCGGCCGGCATCGGTGATCGCACGCATCACCTTGTGGTGCACCACATCCGGGGGATCCAGCAGACGCACCGATCCCGGGCTCGCCACCGACTTGCTCATCTTGTCCGCAGGCCGGACCAGATCCATGACGCGTGCCGCGATCGGCGGATTGACCATGCGGGGCACGGTGAACACCCGTCCATAGGCGGCATTGAATCGCTCGGCAATGTCGCGGGCGAGTTCGACGTGCT
The DNA here is from genome assembly GCF_019038435.1 of Nocardia alni. GTDB lineage: Bacteria > Actinomycetota > Actinomycetes > Mycobacteriales > Mycobacteriaceae > Nocardia > Nocardia alni. Next base: position 36,932 of record NZ_JAGPOX010000096.1, on the reverse strand, counting down.
GGCGCTGATCGTCGCCGACCGGGATCTCCCCGGCGTCGTACAGCAGGATATCGGCGGCCATCAGCACCGGATAGGTCAGCAGCGACACCCTGATCTGTTCTTGTCGCCGGGATTTCTCCTTGAACTGGATCATCCGGTGCACCTCGCCGTATCCGGTGACGCACTCCAGCAGATAGTGCAGCTCGGCATGTTCGGGGACGTGGGACTGCACCAGGAACAGGGTGCGTTGCTCGTCCAGCCCGGCAGCCAGCAGCAGGGTCACGAATTCCAGTGTGCGCCTGCGAACCTCGGCCGGGTCATGGTCGATGGTCAGGGCGTGCAGATCGGAGACGAACACGATGCTCTCGCCGGGGATCTGCCGTCGTACGGCAGGTTCGATCGCACCGAAGTAGTTGCCGAGATGCAGCTCACCCGAGGGGGTGAAGCCGGTGATACGCCGCGTCATGGGGTGTCCTTTCGGGGTGGGCCGCCCAGCCGGACCACCGCCCGCACGCATGCGAAACGGCCGCCCGGTGGGCGGCCGCGATGGTGGGAAGATGCGGGAATGGGCCGCCCGTCAGGGCAGCCACCACACGAAATACGTCGAGGTCCGCATAGTTGGCAGGGTATCGGTCATGTGCGGTGCGACGCGACTGGTTTTCCGCCGATGCGGTGGCGAACCCCGAACAGTCCAGTAATCCAGAAGTGGCCCTGTATTAACAGTCCAATTATCCTGCAATCTATCCTCATGCTGTTTCGTCGCCTGCTCGCGCTGTATGCCGGACTGTGGATGTACGGGTTCTCGATGGCCGTCATGATCCGGGCCGGGCTCGGACTGGATCCCTGGGACGTTTTCCACCAGGGCGTGGCACGGCATATTCCGGTCAGCTTCGGCACGGTCACGGCGATCACCGGCGTCGCCGTGCTGCTGGCGTGGATACCGCTGCGGCAGCGGCCCGGACTGGGCACGGTGAGCAATGTCGTGGTGATCGCGGTGTCGGTCGACAACGGGCTGCGCTGGCTGCCGCATGCGCACGGTCTGATTCTGCAGATCGGGGCGATGATCGCGGCCGTGCTGCTCAACGCCGTCGCCACCGTGCTGTACATCGGCGCCGGGATGGGGCCGGGCCCACGCGATGGACTGATGACTGGACTGGTTGCCCGGACCGGCTGGTCCGTCTGGCCCATCCGCACGTCGATCGAGGCCACAGTGCTGCTCACCGGGTGGCTGCTGGGCGGCAGCGTCGGGGTGGGCACCGTCGTCTACGCCTTCGGCATCGGGCCGCTGATCCACCTGCTGATCCCGTTCGTGCGCCGCCGGCTGCCCGGATTCCCGGTCCCGGTCCGGCGCAGCGAGCCGGTATCCGCCTGATTCAGTTGTCGCGCACGATAATTCCGGCGGCCCGCGCGAATGCCGGTGCGAGATCCATGAGTTGTGGGGTGTTGACCACAGCGCCCCTCAACGCATCGATACCCGCGTTCAGATCCAGGGTGGCGGCGCCGCGCAGATCGACATCGTGCAACTTCGCGCCGTGCAGGGTGATTCCGTCGAGCCGGGACCCGGGAAAACTGATCCGGCGCAGTGTGGCCTCGGCGAAATCGGTGTCGCGCAGCACGCAATCGGTGAAGGTCACGTCTTGCAGCGTGGCGTTGCGGAAGTTCACCGAATCGAATTTGCATCCCTCGAACCGAATCCGCCGTAGCTCGGCGCCGACCGCCTCCACCCCGGACAGCGCGCACTCCACGAATTCCGCGTCCCGCCAGCCGGATTGGCCCAGGTTCGATCCGATCCAGCGCACCCCCCGTGACCAGACATCCTCGAACCGGCCGTAGCGCAGCACACCACCGGCGAATTCGACCGCGGTCAACGCGGATTCGGTGAACCGCACCCCGCTGACCTCGAGCGCGTCGAAGGTGACACCGTCGATGTGCACACCCTCGTAATCCGAGTCGGATTGCGGTTGACCGTCGAATGCTTCGAGAAACCGGGCATACGGCAGATCGGCGAGTTCACGAGGCACCCCAGCACCCTATCCGCGCCGCGGATCCGATCACCCGGCCGCCCCGCACCAGCCAATCGGCCGGACGACACGGCGGCCGATGGCATCGAGGCGCAGGGCCGCAATCCCTGTGTGTTCTCGGACGGGTCCGACCAGTAGGACCGCCCATCACTAACGCGGCGGTGGCGGCGGCGGGAACGGCAATGCCGGCAATTGGAACGGCGGCAGCCCGAACGGTGGCGGCGGCGCAGGAGGTTCCGGCGCGGGCGGTGGCGGCGCGGGCGCAGGCGGGGGTTCGGGCACGAACTGTTGTTCAGGCGCAGATGGCGGCTCCGGCGCTGGTAGTTCCGGCGCGGCCGCAGGCGGCGCGGGCGGCACGGGCGCGGGCGGCGGAGTCCCCGCCGGACCTGGCTGCCCGGGTCGCGGCTGTGCCGGAACAGGTCCCAGCGCAGCCGGAGGCGGGGTCGGCGCGCCCGCATCCCCTTGGCCCCGCGGCACGCACGCCCAGGCCGGTCCCGGACCGATCACCCACCGCGCGGCGATGTCGTCGTGCGAGCAGTCGTCGCCCACCCGATGGTCGTTGCTGACCAGCCCGGGCGCCGCGCAGACCCATCGGCCGTTGCGCTGCTGCCACCGCATGGCGATGTAGTCGTGAGAGCAGTCCTGCCCCTCGGTATGCGGCTGCGGCGCACCGGGCGGCGCGATCGGAACGTCGGCCGGGCCGACGATCCTGGTGCTCGCGACGGGCGAGGGATTCGTGACCGCGACGTCCTTGCTCGATGTGTAGAACAGCACCCCGATCGCCGCGGCGATCACGACAACGACCGCCGCGGCCGCGACGAGTGCCATCCGCGGAGCGGCGAAACCCTCGCCGTCCGGCGGCCCGCTCTGCTGCTCGCTATTCGGTGACGCCATAGCCGGAACCTTTCGTTCACCAGAAGCACTGCTGATCCGAAAGCCCATTCACCGGGCACGTTACCGAAATAATTCACGAACTGGACAGTTTGACGCGCATGTTCTTCAGTTGCGACAACCCTGTTATCTCACCGGTTCGAAATCGGTGGCCCCGTCGTCGGTCACCGCATAGATGCCGCTGGCCAAATCCAACGCCAGCACCGTGCGGGCCGCGGCCTCGTCGACGTGGATACGCGGCGGCTCGGGCTGGTTCTCCCCCTCCGGGTAGTACGTCCCGGGACCGTAGAACTGCCCGTAGCGCAGCACCACACCGCCGATGCCGAGGACCTCCTGCTCCAGGAACTCCTGCGCGGCCTGTCCCTCGCCGCCCGTCTCCCACGCGATACTCTGCGCCAGAAAACGTTTCGCACCCGCCGCCTGCGCCGCGGCGATCAGATTCGCGGTGCCCTCCCTGCGCATGCGCGCATTCGCGCTCCGCCCGGCGGGCAAATCCTCGGCGCGATCGGGCAGATCGGTGAGCTGATGCATGACCATGTCCGGCCCGAACTCCCGCACCGCCCGCTCCAGCGCGGCGGCGTCGAATACGTCGCACACCACCGGCTCGGCGCCCAACTCCGCAAGCATCCCGGCCTTCTCCGGCGTACGAGTCATCCCCGCCACCACACATTCGGCGGCAATCAACATCGGCGTCAATCGGATGCCCAGCACACCGCTGGCACCCGCCACGAAGATCCTCACCCGGCCCACTGTAACGACCAACACCCGGCCGCGTTCACGACTGGGCGATCACCACTTTCCCGAAGGGGTTGTCATCGCGGAAGTACCGGTATGCCTCGACTCCGTCCGCGAAATCGACGATCCGATCTACGACCGGGCGCATCCCGTGTTCGGCGATGGCACGGTTCATCGCCTCGTAGTCGGTGCGGCTGCCGACGGCGATTCTGCGGATCGACAGATATCGCCCACCGAAGACGTCGATGATCGGCTCGGTGGCCGGGAAGGCTCCGATGAGCGTGATGTTCGCGTTGAATGCGGCGGAGGCGACGGATTTCGGCAGGGTCGGCATGCCGACGGCATCGACCACATGGTCGACGCCGTCGCCCCCGGTCGCGTCCGCTACCGCGTGTTCCCAGTCGGGGGTCGCGGTGCGGTCGACCACGAGGTCCGCGCCGAGTTCGCGCAGCCGTTTCGCCTTGTCCGGCGTCGAGGTGATGGAGATGACCCGGGCGCCGTGCATCCTGGCGAACTGCACCGCGAACAGCGCGACCACGCCCGTGCCGACGGTCAGCACCGTCGCCTCGGCCGTGAGCGGCACCGGACCGGTGAGCGCCTTCCATGCGACGACGCCGCCACATGTGAGGCTCGCGGCCTCGGCGTCGGTGAGATGCGCGGGTGGCACGACAATCGAATCCTCATCCAGCACAACATATGTGGCGAGCCAGCCGTCGTACGTGGCGCCGAATTGCTCACGGACCCGCGCGAGCCGTTGCGGCCCGTCGACCCAGTGCAGGAAGTAGGTCGAACTGACCCGATCACCGACCGCGACGCGGGTGACGTCGTCGCCTACCAGGATCACCTCGCCCACACCATCGGACAGCGGGACCACACCCGGCCGCGCGGGCAGCGGATAGCTGCCCTCCATCAACATCAGATCGCGCCGGTTCAGCGAGGCCGCCAGCACCCGAACCACGACCTGCCCCGGTCCGGGCGTCGGCGGCGCCTGCTCCCGGACGGTCAGTCCGTCCACTCCGCGTTCCGGAACAAGGTGGTATGCACTGTCATTCATGCCACCGAGTGTGCTCATCCGACCGCGGCCACGCGATTCCCTCGAGGGTATGGCGTGGCCGCCCCGCGACGTCGATCATGGGCACTATGACGGTAGCCCAGACCGAGCACGGTTTCGCCCGTGAGCTGCGGCGCTGGCGCGGACTGCGGCGCTGGAGCCAGCTCGATCTCGCGATCCGCGCCGACACCACCCAGCGCTACCTCAGCTATCTCGAACAGGGCCGCTCCCATCCCGGGCGGGCCATGGTGGTGCGGCTGGCCGAATCGCTGCAACTGTCGCTGCGCGAGCGCAACGCACTGCTGATGTCGGCGGGATACACGCCGATCTTCGGCGAATCCGGTTTCGAAACAACGGAATTGGAGCCGATCCGGACCGCACTGCGAGCGATCCTGGACGGCCACATGCCCTATCCGGCACTGGTCGTGGACCGGCACGGCACACTGCTGGAGGCCAATGCGGCGTTCACACTGTTCATCGAGGGCTGCGCACCCGAACTACTGCGACCACCGGTGAACGTCCGGCGCCTCACCCTGCACCCGGACGGTCTGGCCCGGCGCGTGATCAACCTGCCCGAATGGGGTCGCCACGTGACCGAGGCCCTACGCAACAAGGTGCGGATCAGCCCCGATCCCGAGCTCGAGGAACTCATCGCCGAACTGGACGGCTACCTCCCGCCAGCCGAACTCGGCCCCGGCTACCTCGGCTTCGCGGTCCCGCTGCGCCTACACAGCGACTCCGGCGAACTGCGGCTCATCACCACTCTCACCTCGTTCGCCACCGCCACCGACATCACCCTGGCCGAGCTGCACCTGGAGGCATTCCTGCCCGCCGACGAGGCCACCGCCGCAATCCTGCGCGAGCGTGCCGCGAATCTCTAGGGTCACCAGCTGCGCCCGACGCCGAGCAGTGCCTCGCGCACCAGATCCACGTGCGGGCGGGCCGGCGCGCCGATCCGCCGGGCCAGGAACGCGGTATTGATCGGCGGGTCATCGGGCGCGAGCAGCGCTACCAGATCACCCGAATCCAGCTGTGCCGCAATGAGATAGCGGGGCAATACACTGACCCCCGCACCCGCGACGACCAGGGCAGCCAGCGCGCGCAGATCGGCCGCGACCACCGCGGGCTCGGCGTCCAGGCGAGTGTCGAACACGTGTCGCCAGTACCGCCGCAGAATCGGCAGATCGGCCGCATAGCTCAGCAGCGGCACCGAGCCCAAGGCCGCGGGTCCGTCCAGGCGCAGACGGTCGGTATCGAGCCCCTTGGCCACATCCGGCGCGGCGACCAGCACGAATTCCTCGTCCATCAGCGTCTCGGTATGCACCGTGCGCCCGCGCGGACGTACGACCGAGACGATCAGGTCGTACTGCCCGGTGCGCAGCCCGGCCAGCAGATCCTCGGCGAGCCCGCTGGTGACGGTCAGCCGCACCCCCTGAGCCACCAGCGCCGCGAGCGCGGGCAGCACCAGCGCGGCCAGCATTTCGGCCGGACCACCCAGCTGCACCGGCGGCTGCGTGGTCGGAACCTGCACTCCCCCACCGGCGATCGCCTCGAGCGCGTCCATCGGCCCGGCCAGCCGCGCGGCCAGCTCGTCGGCCGCGTGGGTCGGCGTGACCCCGCGCGGCAGCCGCTCGAAAAGCTGTCTGCCCATCCGCCGTTCGAGCGTCTGCAACTGCGTGGTCACGGTGGGCTGGGACAACCCCACCAGCCGGGCCGCCGCGGTCACCGACCCGGCGCGATACACCGCGAGAAAGGTCCGCAACTGCACAAGATCCAGCCCGCCCTCGGTACTGTGCTCCACCGGCCCACCTCGCCGCTCGAACCGATCACCCCCGCACCCGAGTGTATTGGAGCCTGCGGTCCTGACGAGCCGGCAGTCCGTCGCGGTGCCGAGCGCCAGCGGTCAACAAGAACCCCCGACAAGTCAGGCGTTCAAAGGTACTTGTGCACGAATACTCGTAGACGTATATTCGTAAGCGAGCAATCGGACCGAGGAGGACACCATGGCAACAAAGCGCAAGGTCAACAACCTGTTGGCGCTGGCCGTGCTGTCCACACTGTTCGAACGGCCCATGCATCGCTACGAGATCGCGGCCGTGATGCGTGAGCGCGGTAAAGACCGCGATATGGACATCAAGTGGGGTTCGCTCTACACGGTGGTGCAGAACCTGGAAAAGCACGGTTTCCTCGAGATCACCGGCAGCGAACGCGACGGCGCGCGCCCCGAGCGCACCATCTACGCCATCACTCCCGCAGGCCGCGAGGAGGCCCTGGACTGGACCAGGGAGCTGCTCAGCACACCCCAGCCGACCCACAATCCGTTCGTGGCCGGGCTCGGCATCGCCGCCGCGCTCCCACCGGACGAGGTGAATGCCCTGCTGGGGCGGCGGTTGGAGCGATTGACCGAACGAATCACGGCCGCCCGCGCCGAGAGCGACAAATATCGCACCGTGGTACCCCGGCTGTTCCTCATCGAGGCCGAATTCGGCATAGCGATGCTCGAGGCCGAGATCGAATGGGTGCGTGCCCTGCGTGCCGATCTGTCGTCGGGCACCTTCCCCGACATCGACATGTGGCGCCGAGTGACCAGCGAAAACCTCGATGTACAAGAAGCCATCAAGATGGTGGAGAGGGGGGAATTCACAAAACCGACCTGACACCTGTCAGGTACGCGACGAAACCAGGCCCGGCCAGGTGCGGCAACACCCGACCGGACCCGATCGAATCACCGTCTCGAACCGCATCCGCACAGGCGAACCGGCCCAAGTTCAGCGACTTCAGGATAACGGGGCTCCCTGCGAATGGATCGGACGAGGCATCCACAACCATTCACAAAGGGAAAATAGCCATGTCCACAACACGGACCGCACTCATCATCGGCGGCGGCGTCGCCGGACCTGTCGCCGCGACCGCACTGCAGATGGCCGGAATCGAGGCCGCCGTCTACGAGGCCTATCCGGGCCCGGCCTACAACATCGGCAGTACCCTGGGCTTCGCCGCCAACGGCCTGGCCGCCCTGGACGTGATCGGCGCGGGCGACGCACTGCGCAGGGTCGCCCTGCCGATGCCCACCATGGCGATGGCGTTCGGGCACAAGACGGTCGAGATGCCCGGACTCACCGGCATCGAACCGCTGCAGATCATCGATCGCAGCGATCTGCACCAGGTGCTGCACGACCACGCCGTCGCGGCGGGCATTCGGTTCGAGTACGGCAAGCGCCTGGTCCGCGTCGAGGAGCATCCCGACGGCGTGACCGCGCACTTCGCCGACGGGACCAGCGCCACGGCCGACATCCTGATCGGCGCGGACGGCATCAAATCGACGGTGCGCACGCTCATCGACCCGAACGCGCCCGCCGCCGATTACACCGGAATGCTCGGCTTCGGGGCATACACCGAATCCGCATTCGACGTACCCCCGGAAACGATGTACTTCACCTTCGGCAAGAAGGCCTACTACCTGTATTCGGCCATGCCCGACGGCCGGGTCGGCTGGGGTGTGAACCTGCCGTACAAGCAGTACTTGAGCACCGCGGAGGCCCGAAGGGTGCCGAACGAGGAATGGCTGCGGATTCTGCTGGACACTTACGGCGAGGATTCGCCCGGCGGGGACTTCGTCCGCGACACCAAGCCCGAAAACCTGGTCTGCGTGGGTGGTTTGCACATCATGCCGCCGGTGCCGACCTGGTACCGCGGCCGGATGGTGCTTGTCGGCGACTCAGTGCACGCCCCGTCCAACAGCACCGGCCAGGGCGCATCCCAGGCCATCGAATCGGCCGTGCAGCTGGCCCGCTGCCTGCGCGATTTCAACGATCCGGCAACGGCTTTCGCCGCCTATGAGCGGATCCGGCGGCCTCGGGTCGAGCGGATCGCCGCGCGCGGCGCGAAGATCAACCACACCAAGACCCTCGGGCCGGTGATGCGCCGGATGATGCCGCTGGTCATGCCCCTGTTCGCCAAGACGAGCAAGTTCGAGGAGATCATGGTCCGCGAGCAGAGCTACACCATCGACTGGGCCGCTCCGGTGAACGAGCGGGCCGAACTGACCAGGGCGTAAACGCGATTCGCCGGGGACGACGGCATGCCGTCGTCCCTGGCGAACCCTCTCCCGGCGAACCCTCTCCCGGCGAACCTGCCACCCCAGCAAGTCCCGTCATCCCGGCGTGCTTTGGCCGCGATCCACCGCAACTCTGTGCACTGCACGTAGATTCCCGCCGAAAGCACGGGGGAACAACGGCGTCAGACCGGCGCGGCCGCCAGTTGCGGCCGATCGGACTCGTCCAGCAGTTTGGCGGCGATATTGTCCAGGGCCTGATCGAACAGCGCCCGATCGTCCGGATTCGAGCAGTTCCAGTCGTCGATCTGGGTGCACACCCAGCTGCGCCACGCCGCCTTGACCCGATCCGCCTCGGCTCGACCGGAATCGGTCAGATATATTTGCGTACCGTCGAATTCGATCGTACCGAGCTGAACAGCCTTGTGGTACACCGGTTCCAGCACCTCCGGCGGCATCCAATGCGACCGTGCGATCGCCTCGAGCGTCGCCTCGCCCCGCGCCCGGCGCTGCAACTGCACCTGTCCTATCGCCCAGAGCTGATCGCGGGTCAGCCGGGTGTCGGCGACCGCCTGGACCAGCGGCGCCGGAACCTTCTCGCTGGCGCGCATCCTGCGCATCAGGCTGGACAACGAACTTTCCAGCAGTACAACACGATCCGGCGACTCCGGCACCGAGAACCCGCCGCCCACATCGGTGGCCTCACCACGGATGCTGTCGCGCAGCGGCACCTCCTTCAGCAGCCAGGCGACCAGGAATCCCACGACCGCCACCGGCACCACCCACCGGAACACGTACTCGATGGAGGTGGCGTACGCGTCGATGATCGGATTCGCCTGCGCCTCGGGCAGTTTGCGCAGCGCCTGCGGGCTCTGCGCGGCCGCCGCCGGCACACCGGGCACCTTGGCCAGCGCCTCGCGCAGATTCGGCCCGATCTGATTGTTGTAGAGGGTGCCGAATATGGCGGTGCCGAATGTGCTTCCGAGCGTGCGGAAGAACGTCACCCCGGAGGTCGCGGTACCCAGATCCGAATAGGGCACGGTGTTCTGCACGACGATGGTCAGCACCTGCATGGACAAACCGATGCCCAAGCCCAGGATCAGCATGTACAACGATTCGAGCCAGATGCCGGTGCCACGCCCCATCGTCGACATCAGGCCGAGGCCGACGGCCATCACCGCAGTGCCCACGACCGGAAAATACTTGTAGCGCCCGGTCTTTCCGACTATCTGACCGGACAGGATCGAGGTGACGAACAGGCCGACGACCATCGGCAACGTCCGGAGTCCGGAGACGGTCGCCGAGACGCCGTCGACGTACTGGAGATACGACGGCAGATACGTCATCGCGCCGAGCATCGCGAACCCGACGATGAACGACAGGATCGAACACACGGTGAAGACGTTGCTGCGGAACAGACGCATCGGCAGCATAGGCTCGGCGGCCCGCAATTCGACGAAGACGAAGGCCGCCAGCAGGACCACCGCCGCGATGAACAGTCCGATGATCGTCGCCGAGCCCCACGGATACTGCTGGCCGCCCCATTCGAGCCCGAGGATCAGGCAGGCCACACCGAGCGCGACCAGTGCGATGCCCGCATAGTCGATGATCGGCCGGACCACCGCGCCCAGATGCGGAATCGCCCGCGCCGCAACGACGATCATGATGATCGCGATCGGCACGTTGACGTAGAAGCACCACCGCCAGCTCGCATGGTCGGTGAACAGCCCGCCCAGTGTCGGCCCGACGACGGTGGTGACGCCGAAGACCGCACCCAGCGCGCCCTGATATTTGCCGCGCTCACGCAGCGGGATGACATCGGCGATCAGCGCCATCGCCGTCACCATCAGCCCGCCCGCACCGATGCCCTGGATGGCGCGCGCGATGATCAGCAGCAGCATGCCGTTCGCGAGCCCGGAAACCATCGAGCCGATGATGAAGATCAGGCCGCTGAGCTGGAATACGAGCTTGCGGCCGAACAGGTCGCCGAGTTTTCCGGCCAGCGCGGTCGCGATGGCCTCGGCGAGCAGATAGGAGGTGACCACCCAGGCCATATGCCCGGCGCCGCCGAGGTCGTCGACGATGGTCGGCAGCGCGGTGGCCACGATGGTCTGGTCGAGCGCGGCCATGAGCATGCCGAGAACGATGGTGACGAAGACGATATTGGCCCGGGCGGAACTCACGGGCGCGGGGGAATCGGCAACTGCCGTGGCACCGGTCATTAGCTCAGTATGTGCGGTAACTCTCCTTTTCGGCCGGTAGACACGGAAATACGCCATCCGTAGCAGTTATGGCTATCTATCGGCATCCGTTTTTTGCGCATCACACACCGCGCACTACCACCGCAACTTACTCTGAAGTAAGGTTGTCACCGAGGCAGCACGCGCTGTCGAACACCTCCAGCAAAGGTCTGAGCAATGGCGTGGAAGCCCAGCGAAATTCCCGACCTCACCGGGCGCAGGTTCGTGATCACCGGGGCCAACGGGGGAATCGGCAAACAAACTACCAAGGTGCTGGCCGCCAAGGGCGCGAGCGTGATCATGGCCTGCCGCAACACCACCACCGCCCAGCAGATCGCCGACGGCATCGACGGTGACGTGTCGGTATCGGCCCTGGATCTGGCCGACCTGTCCTCGGTCCGCGCGTTCGCCGAGCGCTCCGGCGAATTCGACGTGCTGATCAACAATGCCGGGCTGATGAACATCCCGTATTCGCGCACCAAGGACGGTTTCGAAACCCAGTGGGGCGTCAACCATCTGGGCCATTACGCGCTCACCGGACTGCTGCTGGACCGGATCGGCGACCGCGTGGTGACCCTGGCCAGCATCGCGCACCGCCAGACCCCCAAGCTGTGGATCGACGACCTGAACTACGAGCACCGCCGCTACCAGCGCAATCTCGCCTACGCGCAGGCCAAGCTCTCGAATCTGATGTTCGCCCGCGAACTGCAGCGCCGGCTGTCCGAGGCCGGATCCCCGAAACGTTCGTACGCCGTGCATCCAGGGGTCTCGGCAACGGATCTGTTCACCCGCACCGAAACCATCGTCGACAAAATCGCCAAGCCCGCCATCGCGATCATCGGCCACTCGCCCGCCCACGCCGCGCATTCCAGCCTGTTCGCCGCGACCACGCCCGACGCCGACCCGACCGTCTACTGGGGTCCGACCCGCCTGTTCGGCAGCCAGGGGCCGGTCAAGGTCTCGCCCTCGAGCGCACTGTCCCAGAACCGCGATCTGTGGCGGCGACTGTGGGACGAGTCCGAACGCCTGACCGGCGTCACCTACAAGTTCTGACCCGGTCGGCCCTACCTCTACGGATCGTGTAGTAGACGAGTACCGTAGTAGGCGTGTCCGCTCCACACCGCCGCCCGGCCCTGATCATCCTGGTGATCCTCGCCGCGCTGACCTGTCTGTTACTGGGTTGGTGGCAGTGGGGCCGGTTCCAGTCGTCGACCGGGACAGGGCAGAACCTCGGCTATGCGCTGCAATGGCCGCTGTTCGCCGGGTTCGTGGTGTTCGCGTACTTCCGGTTCGTGCGACTCGAGACAGAGTCCGACGAGCAGGAAGATCCCGAACACCCCAAGGCGCCCAAACGTGTTGTGCAGCGCGAGATTCCCGACGGCATCCTGCCCGATCGGCCGACCGCGCGACGCGACGACGACCCGGTGCTCGCCGAATACAATCACTACCTGGCCGAATTGAACGCCCGGGACCTGCACGAACAGATGCACGACGCCGGGCTCGATGCCCGCGAGAGCGAGAGGAGCGCCGGTTGACCGCCAGCGACAACACCGAAACCGCCACCGCCGCCCCTGCGCGCCCCGCGACGGCCCCGGCGAAGGTCCGCCCGGCGTTCCTGCGGTATCGCGCGCTGGCCTGGGCCACTGGCTGCTGGCTGCTGCTGCTGTGCGCGGAGATGATCGTCAAGTACGGCTTCGGCGTGCACACCCCCAACTGGATCGCGGTCGTCCACGGCTGGGTCTACTTCGTCTATCTGATCGTCACAGCCGACCTCGCGGTCAAGGTCCGCTGGCCCGTCGCCCGCACGATCGGCACCCTCCTGGCCGGCACCATCCCCCTGCTGTCCTTCTTCGTCGAGCATAAGAACGCCCAGCAACTCAAGCAGAAGTACGACTTCTGATCGCTGCGCTCTTTTCGCCGGGACTCAGCGTCCGTAATGGAACCGGCAGGAGACGATCACCACATCCTCCTCGGTGATCGAGTACACGAGGCGATGTTCCTGAGTGATTCGCCGCGACCAGAACCCACTCAGATCTCCTCTGAGCGGCTCAGGCTTTCCGATGCCCTCATTGCCGTTCCGGCAGGTGTCGCTCACAAGCTGGTTGATGCGTTTGAGTATTTGACGGTCCTCACGCTGCCAATACACATACTCTTCCCACGCATCGGGGTGAAAGGTAATCTTCCTCATTCTGCCTCGTCCTCGAGCAGTTCATGACGCTCGCCGACGCCATCGCGCAGCTCGGCGATACGTCGTGTGAGGATCCGAGCGTTGGCTGCACTGGACAGCAAATACGCCGTCTCCCGCAGCGATTCGTACTCACGCTGCGGAATCATCACCACATTCTCGCTGCCTGGCCGGGTGATCACGACCTCCTCCTGATCGTTGATCACCGCATCAAGCGTGGCGGCGTACGCAGCGCGAGACTCCGACATAGTCATGATCTTCATCTTCCACCTCCATGTACATAATATTGTACATGGGCGAGTGACAGACGGCGCTACTTCACGAGGGCGGCCAATGCGGGTAGTAGTGCCTTCAGGGCACGGCCGCGGTGAGAGGCGGCGTCCTTCTCGGCGGGGGTGAGTTCGGCCGCGGAGACCGTGCCGCCGTCGGGAACGAACAGCGGGTCATAACCGAATCCGCCATCGCCCGCGGGCTTGCGGGCGACGTGCCCCGCCCATTCGCCCAGCATGACGACCTCGCGGCCGTCGGCGACCAGGGCACAGGCCGAGACGAAGCGGGCGCCGCGACGCGTGTCGGGAACATCGGACAGCTGGCCCAACAGCAACTCGTTGTTGGCCGCGTCGTCGCCGTGGCGACCGGACCAGCGCGCCGACAGGACACCGGGCATACCGTTCAGGGCGTCCACCGCGATGCCCGAATCGTCCGCGACACAGGCCAATCCGGTGGCCGCGGCCCCGTCGCGGGCCTTGGCCAGGGCATTCTCCTCGAACGTCGCGCCGGTCTCGGGGGCCTCCTCGTACGGCGGCACCTCGTTCAGGCCCACCACCTCGAGGCCCTCGATCCCGGCGTCGGCCAGGATCCGCCGCAGCTCGCCGAGCTTCTTGGCGTTGCGGCTGGCGACCAGCACCCGCCGCATTACTTACGCTTCTCCGGCTCGGGCAGCACGCCCGGATACGGCTGCGCCAGAACCTCCTTCTGGATGGCGAACAGCTGTTCACAGCCCGCCAGCGCGGAGTCCAGCAGCTTGTCCAGGGTGGAGCGCGGGAAGGTGGCGCCCTCGCCGGTGCCCTGGATCTCGACCAGGGTTCCGGTATCGGTGGCCACGACGTTCATATCGACCTCGGCGCGCGAATCCTCCTCGTACGGGAGGTCCAGACGCACCCGGCCGTCGACCACGCCGACGCTGACCGCGGCGATCATGCACGAGATGGGCTGCGGATCGGCCAGGCGGCCGGCCGCGCCGAGGTAGGTGATCGCATCGGACAGCGCGACATACGCGCCGGTGATGGCGGCGGTGCGGGTGCCGCCGTCGGCCTGCAGCACATCGCAGTCCAGGGCGATGGTGTTCTCGCCGATCGCGGCCAGGTCGATGCAGGCGCGCAGCGAACGGCCGACCAACCGGCTGATCTCCTGGGTGCGCCCGCCGACCTTGCCCTTGACCGACTCGCGGCCGCTGCGGGTGTGCGTGGCCGCGGGGAGCATCGCGTATTCGGCTGTCAGCCAGCCCAATCCGGAGTCGCGGCGCCACGGCGGCACGCCGTCGGTGACGCTCGCGGTGCACATCACCCGCGTCTGCCCGAATTCCACCAGCACCGATCCCGCTGGGTGCGTGGTGAATCCCCGGGTGATCCGGACCTCGCGGAGTTCATCGTCCGCCCTGCCATCGGCTCGTCTCGACACAGCCAGCAGCCTAATGCACCGTCATTCTGGAAGATTTCACCCCATCGTCCCGCACACCGCAGCCCGCACACCGCAGCCCGCGTCGGCCGCAGACCGCCCTTGCCCGGCTCGACCGAATGACAGTGACATTCGGCCGGTCCGGCATTGTGGGGAACTCAGTCGATATCGATGACCTCGCCGGGAGACACCGCGTGCACGGCCCCGGAGAACTGCTCCTTCGCTTCGGCGATGACATCCTCGCGGGAGGTCCACGGCGGGATATGCGTGAGCAGCAACTCACCCACTCCGGCCTTCGCGGCGATCATTCCGGCCTCGGCGCCGGACAGATGCACGCCCTCGGGACGATTGGCCGGATCGTGCGTCCACGACGCCTCCGACAGCAACACGTCCGCGCCCTGCGCGAGTTCGAAAACCGCCGGGCACAGCGCGGTGTCGCCGGTGTAGACCAGAACGCGCCCCGACGCGGTGGTGATCCGCAGACCGTACGCCTCCGGCGGGTGGAACATGCGGCGTGCCGTCACCGTGTGCCCGGGGGCGAACTCGATGGGCTCGCCTTCTTTCCACACGTGCATATCGATCACATCGGACCAGTCATCGGATTCGCCGCCGACCTCCGCCGACGCGTTGCCGATGCGCAGGGAGGTATCCGTTGGACCGCGCACGATCGCCTGACCGCTCGGCGGATTCGGGTGGAAGCGCCGCCACACCAGCAGGCCGGGAAGATCCAGGCAGTGGTCGGCGTGCAGGTGGGTCAGGAAGACGTCGACCTCACCGGGATCCAGGTGCCGCTGCAATGCGCCCAGTACGCCAGGACCGAAGTCGATCACCGTCGGAGTCATCTCCGGGCCGGTGAGCAGATACCCCGACGCGGGAGAATCCGGGCCGGACACACTGCCCGAGCACCCGAGAACGGTTAGGCGCATACCCTCATGCTGCCACGTTGCAGTACTCGTCAAGTAACGGTCCCCCTGGTCGGACGGGTCGCGCGCTCACCCGGCCGAGGGCAGGCGGCCGGGGGTGCCGCCCCGGCGAAGACGACGTTCATTACCGGAGAGTACCCACGCGGCTATCACTCCACCCACCGCGCCGAAAAGGTGGCCCTGCCACGAGATTCCGGGCTGCCCCGGCAACACGCCCAGCAGTATTCCGCCGTACAGCAATCCCACGACGACCCCGAGCACGATCTGCCAGACGTTGCGCGTGAACACCCCACGCAGGATCAGATAGATCAGCCAGCCGAACACCAGCCCCGACGCACCGATTGTCACCGAATTGCCAGCGCTGATCAGCCAGGCCCCCAGCCCGCTCACCACCCAGATGATCGCGGTCGCGACCAGCCCCCGCCCGATCCCGGTGAGCAGGGTCAGCAACCCGAGCACGACCACCGGCAGCGTATTGCCCAGCAGATGCGGCCAACTCCCGTGCAGCAGCGGAGCGAATACGACGCCGTCCAGCCCGGCGAGACTGCGCGGCCGGATCCCGGCATCACGATCGAGGGCGTACCCGGTGACGCTGTTCACGCCCTGAATGGCGTACAGCAGCACCACGAACCCGACCGTCCACACGATCGCCCGCCGCCACAGCACGTTCAGCGCACCCGAGGAGCGCGCCCCGGACGACCGTTCCAGCCCCGCGCGCAGACCCGCGACACGATCGGGATCGAAGGACGAACCCATCGGGGTAGTCATAACCGGTACCTCCTCGCGGGGCCCGAGCTGATGGATCCGGATACCGGACCTCGCACCTACGAGAGTACTGCGCCCCCACGACAAGCAGCTCAGGCCCAGAGCTGCCCGTCCAAACGATCCTCGGCCTCTTCCAGCGTCCCGTCGTATGCCCCGGTCGACAGGTACTTCCACCCGCCGTCCGCGACGACGAACGCGATATCGGCCCGCTTGCCCGCCTTCAGCGCCTTGCCCGCGATACCGAGCGCCGCGTGCAGGATCGCTCCCGTCGAGATGCCCGCGAAAATACCCTCCTGCGAGACCAATTCGCGGGTGCGGCGCACCGCGTCATAGGGACCGACGGAAAAGCGCGAGGTCAGCACGGATTCGTCGTACAACTCCGGCACGAATCCCTCGTCCAGATTGCGCAGCCCGTACACCAACTCGCCATAGCGTGGTTCGGCGGCGACGATATCGATCTCGGCGACCTGTTCGCGCAGATATCGCCCAGTGCCCATGAGGGTGCCGGTGGTGCCGAGTCCCGCCACGAAATGCGTGATCTCCGGCAGATCGGCGAGAATCTCCGGACCCGTCCCGCGATAGTGCGCGAGGGCATTGGCCGCATTGCCGTACTGGTACAGCATCACCCAGTCGGGATTCTCCGCCGCGAGTTTCTTGGCCCGCGCCACTGCCTCGTTCGAGCCGCCCGCGGCCGGCGAGCTGATGATCTCGGCGCCGTACATGGTCAGCAGCTGACGCCGCTCCACCGAGGTGTTCTCGGGCATCACGCAGATCAGGCGGTAACCCTTGAGCCTGGCCGCCATGGCCAGGGAGATACCGGTGTTGCCGCTGGTCGGTTCGAGGATCGTGCAGCCCGGCCGCAGCGTCCCGTCGGCCTCGGCCTGTTCGATCATCGCCAGCGCTGGGCGGTCCTTGATGGATCCGGTCGGGTTGCGGTCCTCGAGTTTGGCCCACAGCCGCACGTGGTCGTCACCGTCCCACCGCGGCGACAGCGTGCGCAGACCCACCAGCGGGGTGTTGCCGAGGGTCTCGATCAGCGATTCGTAGCGTGCCACGGCTAGCGGAAGTCGCCGACGGTATCGAATGCGCCTCCGGCCACGGCCGGAAGGATGGTCACCGTCCCGCCCTCGGGCACCTCGGCCTCGAGCCCGCCGGTGAAGCGCACGTCCTCGTCGTCGACGTAGATGTTGACGTAGCGGTTCAGCTTGCCATCCTTGAGCAGCCGCTCGCGCAGACCGGCGTGATTGGTCTCGAGGTCCTCGATCACCGCGGCGAGGGTGGCGCCTGATGCCTGGACCCGCTTCTCACCGCCGGTGAGGGGCCGCATGATGGTCGGGATGGACACGGTTACCGACATGGGGTACTCCTTGTTCTTCCTGGTCGAACGTTATCCCTGGGGGACGGTAGGCCGGCGGAGCCGGCGGGGTGGGCGAGCTCAGGCGTAATCGGGCACGATCCGCACGGGTTCCTCGGTGACCACGCCATCCACGATCCGGTAGCTACGCAGCTCGTGCTCCTGCGGATCGCGGGTGGAGACCAGCACGTAGTGGGCATTCGGCTCGGCGGCGTAGGAGATGTCGGTACGGCTCGGATATGCCTCGGTCGCGGTGTGCGAGTGGTAGACCACCATCGCCTCCTCGTCACGGTCGTCCATCTCCCGCCACACCCGCAGCTGCTCGCCGGAGTCGAACCGATAGAAGGTCGGCGACCGCTCGGCGTTGATCATCGCGACGAATCGTTCCGGGCGGTCCGTGCCCTCGGGTCCGGCGATGACCCCGCAGGCCTCGTCCGGATGATCGGCGCGGGCATGCGCCACCATCGCGTCCACGAGGTCGGCCCTGATCACCAGCACTATCGCATTCCTTCCGCATCGCACCGACCCACCGGCGCCGCTCGCGCGGCACCGAATGTTGTCGTCAACGGCCAAGAATATTCGGCTATTCCCAGGTCGAGAGCCGCGGCCCCGGCATTTCCCGCAACCGTCCGGGAAATCCGCTCGTCGCACTGCGTGTCAAGAGTTTCGCGCAGTGAGATTTTTACCCGGGCCCGTTCTACGGCGCGAGGGCCTGCAGCAGGGAGTCCTGCATCCAGGTGAGCCAGTGGTAGACGTCCAGGTGCGGGGCGCGCGGATCGCCGGGGTGCAACTGGTCGGGTGTGTCGGCGTCGATGCCGATCGCCGTGCCCAGGGCCAGGCGCACATCGTTGAGTGCGTTGAGCCAGGCGTCGGCCTGTTCCGGAGTGAGCACCACCTTGCCGCCCTGTGCGGGCAGGGTGTCCAGCAGCACCGATCCGGCGGCCAGTTTGTCGTCGATGATGTCCGGCTCGTGCAGGCCGCGCAGGGCGCTGTTGAGGTCGGCGCGATCGGCGTCCGGCGAGCCCGGTTCGGGCCGGTGGAACTCGGGCAACAGCCTGGCCAGTCGCGGATCCTCGGGCGGTGCGGTATTGCCGGTGCGTAACCCGGTCAACGCCGCGAGATCGTCCTGCGGGGCGGCATCGGCCCGGTCGCTGAGCAGTCCTGTCACTGCCCCGACCAGCGAACGCAGTACCTCCGCCTCCCGCGCGTCCATCTCGGACCGCAGCTTGAGCCCGCTCAGCGAGTTCTTCCTGCTCCACTTGCGCACGAGGTTACGGTAGTCGCCTCGATCAGTCGTCACGTTGCATGGTCGCCCAGAGCCCGGCGGCGTGCAGTCGCTGCACGTCATGCTCCATCTTGTCCCGCGAGCCGGACGACACTACCGCCTTTCCGTCGTTGTGGACCTTCAGCATGAGCTCGGTTGCCTTGCCTTTGCTGTACCCGAAAAGCTTCTGGAAGATGTAGGTGACGTAGTGCATCAGGTTGACCGGGTCATCCCATACGACCGTCACCCATGGACGGTCCTCTGCCTCGAGGATCTCGGTGTATTCGACGGCCTCGGGGGTCGCCTGCGACGCTGCCCGTATCGCGGTCGACTCGTCGGCGACGCGGACAGTGTCCTGAATGCACAGACCCATAGCCATCAGAGTACGACTCGGCTCCGAATAAACAACACCCACTCCGATGCTATTCGGCGACGGTCGCGGAGTTCGGCGGCAGCCGTGGAATGCGGCCCACCGGCCGGTGCGACGCGGTATTCGTCCCATTCTGGCTAGAGTCGACGGCGTGGACACCACAGTCTCCCCCAGTACCGCCCTGCTGACCGACCAGTACGAGCTCACCATGCTCGCGGCCGCCCTGGCGGACGGGTCGGCGCATCGGCGGTGCACCTTCGAGGTATTCGCCAGGCGCTTGCCGAATGGTCGCCGCTATGGTGTGACCGCAGGGCCCGGGCGAATGCTCGATGCGCTGGCCGAATTTCGTTTCGGGGATTCCGAACTCACGGTTGCCGACGGTTTCCTGGATTCGCTGACCATGGACTGGTTGCGCGAATACCAGTTCCGCGGCGATATCGACGGCTATCGCGAGGGCGAACTGTATTTCCCGGGCTCCCCGATCCTTTCGGTGCGCGGTACCTTCGCCGAATGCGTGATCCTGGAGACGCTGATCCTGTCGATCATGAACCACGACAGCGCCATCGCCTCGGCCGCCGCACGCATGGTCAGCGCCGCGGGCGGACGGCGGATGATCGAGATGGGCTCGCGGCGCACGCACGAGCTGGCCGCGCCCTCCAGCGCCCGCGCGGCCTATCTGGCCGGATTCGACGCGACCTCCAACCTGGAGGCCGTGCGCCGCTACGGGGTGCCCGGGGCGGGTACCAGCGCGCACGCGTTCACCCTGCTGCACAGCGGCTCGGACGGCGCGCACGAGGCCGCGGCGTTCCGCAGTCAGGTCGAGCGGCTCGGGGTCGGCACCACCCTGCTGGTGGACACCTTCGACATCACCCAGGGGGTGGCCACCGCGGTCGAGGTGGCCGGGCCAGAACTGGGCGGTGTGCGGATCGACTCCGGTGATCTGGGCGTGCTGGCGCGCCAGGTGCGCGATCAGCTCGACGCACTCGGGGCCACCCGCACCCGCATCGTGGTGTCGGGGGATCTGGACGAGTACGCGATCGCCTCGCTGCGCGCGGAACCCGTCGACGCCTACGGCGTGGGCACCGCGCTGGTCGTCGGCTCGGGCGCGCCGACGGCCGGGATGGTGTACAAGCTGGTCGAGGTCGAGGGGGTTCCGGTGGCCAAGCGCAGCAGCCACAAGGAATCTCGCGGCGGCACCAAGAAGGCGGTGCGGTTGTCCCGGCCGACCGGGACGGTCGTGGAGGAGATCGTGTTCCCCGCCGCGGGTCCCGCCCCCGAGGCGGGCGGATTCGAGGTGCGCGAACTGCTCACGCCGATGGTGCGCGGCGGCAAGATCTCCGAGGATCGCCCCGCCCTGCGCGAGAGCCGCGAACTCGTGGCGCGCGGACTGGTGAGCCTGCCGTGGGAGGGCCTGAAACTCTCGCCCGGGGAGCCCGCGATCCCCACCACGTTCCTACAATAGGTGGCGACCCCGCGGCGGCGCGGAACCTCGCCACCGTTGTCCCGGCGAGGAAACCGACCACCCGCACACCATGATTCAGCGGATCGAGGTGCGAGATGACCAGAGCACTCATCGTCGTGGACGTGCAGAACGACTTCTGCGAAGGTGGTTCGCTAGCCGTCACCGGCGGCAGCGCGGTCGCCTCGCGGATCACCGACTACCTCGGCGTCTCCGATTATTCCGCGGTCGTGGCGACCAGGGACTACCACATCGATCCGGGCGCGCATTTCTCCGACACCCCCGACTACGTCGACAGCTGGCCGCCGCACTGCCGTGTCGGCACGCCGGGCGCGGACTTTCACCCGAACCTGAACACCGGCCCGATCGACGCGGTCTTCTCCAAGGGCGCCTACGCCGCGGCCTATTCGGGTTTCGAGGGCAGTTCCGACTCCGGTGAGACACTCGCGAACTGGCTGCGCGCCAAGGGCATCGACACCGTGGACGTCTGCGGCATCGCCACCGACCACTGCGTGCGGGCCACCGCGCTGGACGCCGTCGCGGCGGGGCTGCGCACCCGGGTCCTGCTGGGGCTGACGGCGGGCGTGGCGCCGGCCACGACCGCGACGGCCCTGGATCGAATGCGCGGCGCCGGAGTCGAATTCGCCGGTCAGCTGGAGCGCTAGTCTCAGGGCACCAGGACCGCGCGCGCCTCTACCTCCGAGCCGATCGCCTCGACGGTCCCGGCGATCTCGTGCCCCAGCGTCAGCGGCTCCTCGCGCAGAATACGAGCATCGCGCCCTTGTCGGTGAACGATGGGATACTGAAGGACTGTCTCTCCGGTCCCCGTCGATGGGACAGACGCTGTAGTTTGGGCGTGTGCCGGACACGAACTACTCGACCGATCGCCACCGCGTCGGGCGTGCCATCGCCGACATCACCGGAGAAACAGTCGGGGCTGCGCTGCTCACCGACGGTCCCGCCGACCGCGTGACCACCGGGATGCACCTGCGCCTGCGCGCCCGGGCATTCATTTTCGCCGACCCGATCACCGATCGGCGGGTACTGCTGATCGTCGCCGAACTGCCGGTGATCCTGCCCGGCCTGACCCGAGAGGTGCTGCGCCGCCTCACCGCTCGGTTCGGTGACACCTACACCGCGGCCAACGTGATACTCACCGCGACCGGCACCTCGAGCGCACCGATCGGCTATGGGCGCCCCGGACTGCGCGGCAACCCCAACGCCGGACTCGCGCCCGCGACCTTCTCGGCGATCGTCGACGGCATCGTCGAGGCCGTCGAGCGGGCGGACGAGGATCTCGCGCCCGCCACCCTGCGCCGCATCCACGGCGAACTGCGCCAGGCCGGCGTCAACCGCTCCCGCCCGGCCTTCGACCGGAATCCGCAGGCGGACAAGGAATTCTTCCCCGACGCCATCGACCCGCAGACCACGCTGCTGCGCATCGACCGCGACGGCGAGCCGGTCGGCGCCATCAACTGGTTCGCCGTGCACAACACCTCGCTGACCAACACGAACACGCTGATCAGCGGCGACAGCAAGGGCTACGCGGCCTATCACTGGGAGCGCGTGGTCGAGGACGTCGACTATCTGGCGGATCCGGATCCGCATTTCGTCGCGGCCTTCGCGCAGACCAATTCCGGTGACGTGTCTCCCAATCTGAACGGCGCGCCCGGCCACGGCCCCACCGACGACCCGGTCGAGAACACCCGGATCCTGGGCACCCGCCAATACGAGGCCGCGGCCAAACTCGCCGCCGGATATGTGGCGCGCATGGCCGGCGACATCGACTACCGGATGATGTACGTCGACCTTTCCGACGTCGCCGTATCCGCCGAATTCACCGGGGACTCGGGCGAACACCACACCGGCAAACCCGCCCTGGGCGCATCCGCCCTGGCGGGTGCGGGTTTCGACGGTCCGACGAACTGGCGGGCCTTCCGCGAGGACGACAACCCGGGCTGGGAGCGGCTCTCGCGTCTGGTCTACCGGTTCGCGCCCGCGCTGCGGGAGGCCCACGCGCCCAAGGCGATCGTGACGACATCCGGTCTGCTCCCGCGGATCACGCCGTTCGCCCAGAACGTCGTCCCGGTGCAGCTGGCGCGGATCGGCGAACTGTACATGCTGGCGATTCCGGGTGAGGTGACCATCACCGCCGGCCTGCGGCTGCGGCGCACGGTCGCGAAGATCCTCGAGGCCGAGATCGCCGATGTGCTGATCGCCGGCTGCAGCAACGCGTACATCCATTACGTCACCACGCCCGAGGAATACGACGCGCAGCGCTACGAGGGCGCGAGCACCCTGTTCGGCCGTTGGCAGCTTCCGGCGTTGCAGCAGGTCGCCGCGCGACTGGCGACGGCGATGCACACGGGCGAGCCCGCACCGGCCGACGTCTCCATCCCCGAACCACCGGAACTGCCGACGTCGAAAGCCACACCCCCACCGGACTTTCCGCCGGGTGGCAAGAATTTCGGCGACGTGATCGTGCAACCCGAATCGTCGTATCGCGCCGGAGACCGGGTGAGCGTCGAATTCTCCGGCGCGCACCCCGCGAACGACCTGCACCGCGGCGGAACACACCTCATGGTGCAGCAGCAAACCGGCGAACGCTGGCGCACGATCGCCGACGACGGCGACTGGTCGACCACCTTCACCTGGTCCCGCGGCCCCGCATCGACCTCGGTCATCACCATCACCTGGACCACCCCGGCCGACGTCCCCTCCGGCACCTACCGCATCCGCTACTTCGGCACCTCCGCGAAATTCGGCGGCGAACGCACCCCGTTCACCGGCACGTCGTCCGAGTTCCGAATTCACGGAACATAATCCGATCCGGCGCGAACCACCGCGCTCGTGCCAGATCCCGGACATATCAGCAGATTCCGAGATATCTACCCAACGCGTGATTCAATGCCGCCATGTCGTTGCGGTCCAACATCTCCAGAAACCCAGCTACATAATCCAGGTCGATGGTCCGCACCTGGTCGACCAATAGCACCGTCTCCCGGCCATCGATCTCGACACGTGGTCTATTGATCGCTGTTCCAGCCTGCGTGCTGGTAGGCACAAACGTCGCGACCGACAGAACAGAGTCGGAGGGGCTGATCAACACACCGAGTCGCCGCCCGTTCTGCTCATGGCCTCGTTTGGCGTCGCCGAGATCGATCCGGTAGACGCCGCCTCGAATGAGCCTTACCACGCGTCGGGCTCGCTGTTCAGGTCCTCGTCTGCCAGGCGCGCCGCATCGGCGCGGAACTGCTGTAGCCACTGCTCTCTGTCGAGTAGGCGCAAGGCACGACGAATGACGTCTGTGGTGTTCTCGTCACCATGCCGAGCATCAACGAGCATCTGCCAGCCGGGCACGCCACCTCGGTCGCGCCGTGATCCGACGGTGCCGTTCGACGCAGAGCGTGACGGCTGAGATCGATTGCGCTTCGACCGATCCGCGTGTCTGTCGGACCGGAGAGCTAATGTGGCCGGGTGCCCGAACTTCCGCCCGTACCGAACCTGTTGACGACCGCCGTCGAGGCCCTCGGCGGTAAGGCGCGTAAGGGGCAGCAGACCATGGCTGCCGCGGTCGCGCACTCGATCGACACCAAGGAGCATCTGGCCGTACAGGCCGGGACCGGCACCGGTAAGTCGCTGGCGTATCTGGTGCCGAGTCTGCGGCATGCGGTGGAGTCGGGGCGCACGGTCGTGGTGTCCACCGCGACCATCGCGTTGCAGCGGCAGTTGGTCGATCGCGATCTGCCGCGCCTTGCCGAGACGCTGGCCGGGCCGCTGGGGCGGCGGGCGAAGTTCGCGATCCTCAAGGGGCGCAACAACTATCTATGCCTGAACAAGATCAACAGTATGGCCTCGGACGACGAGCCCGAGGCCGAACTGTTCGACGCGTTCGCCATCTCGCGCCTGGGCCGCGAGGTACAGCGCCTGAACGAATGGGCCTCGGATACCGAGACCGGCGACCGGGACGAACTGGCCCCAGGCGTCACCGACCGCGCTTGGCGGCAGGTGAGCGTGTCGGCGCGCGAATGTCTGGGCAAGTCGCGCTGCCCGTTCGGCACCGACTGCTTCGCCGAGCGCGCCCGGGCCGAGTCGGGCCAGGCCGATGTCGTGGTCACCAACCACGCCCTGCTGGCCATCGACGCCATCAGCGGCATCCAGGTACTACCCGAACACGATGTCGTGGTCATCGACGAGGCGCACGAACTGGTCGACCGGGTCACCAGCGTGGCCACCGCGGAACTGTCCACCGCCGCGATCAGCATCGCCGCCAAGCGCTGCGCCAAACTGGTCGACGAGAAGGAGACCGACCGGCTCGAGGGCGCGTCCGAGGCCTGGCACGAACTGCTGGAGGATCTGCCGCCCGGCCGCTGGGACAGGCTGCCGGACGGCGCGGCCCCGGTGCTGGCGCTGATCCGCGACTCGGCCTGGAACGCGCGTACCGCCCTGTCCCCCGGCGGCGGTTCGGCTCTGCCGCAAGGTGATCCGGACGCCGCGGCGACCCGTAATCTCGCGCTGTCGGCGGTGGAGGACGTGCACGACGCGGCGGTGCGCGCGCTGACCACCTTCGACGAGGAAGATCCCGCGGCCCGCCGCGACGTCATATGGCTGGCCGCCGACGAGGTGCGCGGGGTTGCCCGCCGCACCCTGCACATGGCCCCGCTGTCGGTCGGCGGCCTGCTGCGCAGCCGCCTGTTCGGCGCCGCCACGGTCGTTCTGACCTCCGCGACGCTCCAGGTGGGCGGATCGTTCGACGGCCTGGCCATCACCTGGGGCCTGCCCTCGCAGACACCGAACAAGGTGGACGCCGCCCTCGCCAACGGCGGCGAGGCACCCTCGGATACCGGCTCGGTGCGGTGGAATTCGCTCGATGTCGGCTCCCCCTTCGACCATGCCAAATCCGGCATCCTCTACGTCGCCAAACATCTGCCCGCCCCAGGCCGCGACGGCTTGGCCCCGGCCTACCTGGACGAGATCGAGCGCCTGATCCGCGCGGCGGGCGGGCGCACCCTGGGCCTGTTCTCCTCGATGCGCGCGGCCAAGGCCGCCACCGAGGCACTGCGCGAGCGCCTGGACACCCCCGTGCTGTGCCAGGGCGACGACTCGACCGGCGCGCTGGTCCGCAAATTCGCCGACGATCCGGAGACCTCGCTGTTCGGCACGCTGTCGCTGTGGCAGGGCGTCGACGTGCCGGGGCCGTCACTGAACCTGGTGATCCTGGACCGCATCCCGTTCCCCCGCCCCGACGACCCGCTGCTGGTGGCACGCCAGAAGGCGGTGGAATCGCGCGGCGGCAACGGCTTCATGGCGATCGCGGCCAACCACGCGGCACTGCTGCTCGCCCAGGGCACCGGCCGCCTGCTGCGCAGCGTGGACGATCGAGGCGTGGTGGCGATCCTGGACTCACGCCTGGCCACGGCCCGATACGGAAGTTATCTGCGGGCCTCGCTACCGCCGTACTGGGAGACCGCGGACCCGGAGGTCGTGATCAAGGCGCTGAAGCGTCTGGACGCGGCGGCCAAGTAATCCCCGAACGCTGAACCCCCGCGCCGCGTGCAGGGCACGGCGCGGGGGTTGTGGTACCCGATGCGGGAATTGGGGTTACACCGAGTACCGCTATTCAAGCTACTTCCGGGTAGAAATGCGGACGACGCTTTGTGGGTGCAATCACACGACCGTAAGGTTTGATTACGCTCTACTTGGCGGCGAGCGTCACGAGCGCGGCGACCACACCCAACACGAGCGCGGCCACACCCCAGACGACGCCCTGACGCTGCCAGGATCGCCCGTGATCCAGCGCGATCCTGCCCGGCCCGGCGAAGCCCAGCGCGGCCGCGGCGGCCACCAGCAGCAGCGCCGAGGAGGAGCCCACCAGACCATGCGGCCAGGTCACATTGACCGCGTTGATCATGGTTCCGATGACGATGGCCGCCGCGAGCGGGGTCAGCAGTCCCAGGATCAGCAACGCCCCGCCGCCGAACTCGCACAGCCCCGCCAGGGTTCCGAACAGCTTGCCCGGGTGGTACCCCATGTGCTGGAAGCCGGCGGTGGTGTGACTCCATCCGGAGCCGTTGAACCAGCCGAACAGCTTCTGGCTGCCGGTGACGAACAACAGCCCACCACAGCCCAGTCGCAACACGAGCAGGCCGATATCGATACCGACGGTGTCGGAGGAATCCACCGCGTGCGACTCGGCGGACTCGGAGGTCCTGGGTGTCTGCGTGCTCATGATGGGGTCCTGTCTGCAGTTGCTTGGAGCGGGAGCGACGATGCGGGCCTGTCTATTGATACGAGACACCTCCCGCACCGGTTCGACACGTGACACCCCGACTTCGCACGACGCGGACAACTCCCCGAGCGCTACCGGTTGGCCAGGAAGAAGAAGTAGGCCAGGAAGATCACCATCAACACCCACACGACCGGATGCACCTCGCGGCCGCGGCGCCTGACCACCATCAGCACCGGATAGAACAACAGTCCCATGGCGATGCCGTTCGCGATCGAATAGGTCAGCGGCATCATGATCACGGTGATGAACGCCGGGATGGCGTACTCGAGCTTGTCCCACTCGATCTCGCCGAGCGCCCGGGCCATCAGCACGCCGACCACGATCAACGCGGGCGCGGTCACCGCGGGCACGTCCGCGACGACGGCGAACACGGGGAACAAGAACATCGCGATCAGGAACCAGCCCGCCGTCGACACCGCCGTCAGCCCCGTACGTCCCCCGGCGCTGACGCCCGCGGTCGATTCGACATAGGCGGTGGTGGTGGAGGTGCCGATGATCGCACCGGCCGCGGTGCCGATCGAGTCGGAGGCGAATGCCTTCGCCGCGCGCGGCAACTTGCCCTCGGGGCTGAGCAGTCCGGCCTGGTTGGCGATGCCGATCAGGGTGCCCGAGGCGTCGAAGAAGTCGACGAACAACATGGTCAGCACGACGATCGCCATCTGCCCGGTGAAGGCGTGCGGCAGGTTGACGATCGCCTGACCGAAGGTCTGGTTCAGCCCGTGCGGCAGGGCCACCACCGAATGCGGCAGCGGCACCAGCCCGCTCACGATGCCCACCACGGTCGTGGCGACGATCCCGTACAGCACCGCGCCGTGCCAGCCGAGCGCCAGGAAGACCACCGTCACCAGCAGCCCGAACAGCGCCAGCAGTGTCGTGCCCGTGTGGAAGTCGCCCAGGTGCACGAAGGTGTCCTTGTCCGCGACCACGAGCCCCGCGCTCTTGAGGCCCAGAAACGCCACGAACATGCCGATGCCCGCGCCGACGGCCAGTTTCAGCTGCATCGGGATCGCGTCGATGATCTTCTCGCGGATCTTGGTGACCGCGAGCACGAAGAAGATCACACCCGACAGGAACGTCCCCGACAGCGCCACCTGCCAGTGGATGCCCATGCCGAGCACCACCGAATAGGCGAAGAACGCGTTGAGGCCCATACCGGGCGCCAGGGCGATCGGATACCGCGCCCACAGGCCCATCACCAGCGTGCCGACCACCGCGGCCACGGCCGTCGCGGTGAACACCGCCTGCATCGGAATGCCCTTGGATCCCAGCGCACCGTGGTCGCCGAGCACCGACGGGTTCACCGCCAGTACATACGACATGGCCAGGAACGTGACGGTTCCCGCCATGATCTCGCGACGCACGGTCGACCCGAGCCTGCTGATCCCGAAGTAGGCGTCCACGCGCCCCTTCGAACCCGACTCCACGTCGATTGTCATGCGCAATTTCTCCACAAACTCGCCCGGTGGGACTACAAATGCCCTGAGCAGCGTATATGTCCGGTTCCGGCCGACGGCATCCGGTCCCAGCGAACCACAGGCCACCTTCGCCGTCCCGGATCGCGAACCCCGTCGTCCCCGCGGGCCCCGCAGGCCGCTCCGATCCGCGACCGAGCCCGGTCCGACACGCCGTCCGGCCGCGAGCCCCACACCGAACCGACCGGTTGGCGAATAACAAGCATGCCCACCGATCACGGCCCATTCACAGGATTTCACTCTTTGCAATCATCGAGCAATTTAGCGAAAGAAATACCTCCAATTTGCAGGTTATTGACCATACAAATGATCACCGTTACAAATGCGTTATCCGCCGAACCGAGCAGTCGACCCGGCCGAGCAGAAGTGCGAACCAGTGGTTACTGAAATCGTCGATGTGGGTACCGACCTCGCAGTCGCTCCCCGAGCGCTGTGGGATCTGCTCATCGATCCCAGAATCTACGCCCGGGTCTTCCCGGGCATCGGGGCGTGCGATGCGCTCGAGACGCTCGACGAGACGCCGACGTGGCGCATGCGCATCGGCGGCGCGGACACCGAGATACGGATTATCGACATCCGGTTGATCGCCCACCGCGAGACGGGCAGCCTGGAGTTGCAGTACACCGAGAAGCGCGCCTTCGCCGTGATCCATCTGCGCAGCGACCAGGACGACCGCACGAGCGTCACCATCACCTGTGTCGCACCGGAGCAGGTGCATCCGCTCATGGCCGTCGTGGCCAACGCCGCGGTGCACGAATGGATCACCGCGGGGCTGCACCGCCTCGTCGACCTCGTGCGGGGCGCACAGACCTCCATCGCGGTCAACGGCGAGGACTCGTCGGTGCGCACGCAGGCCGGCGTCGCCAAGCACATCATGTCCACCGGCGTGCTGCGCAGCATGCGACCCGACCGGGTGATCAGGCAGGTCGGCAGCCTGGTCGCCTTCGGCTTCACCCTCGCGGGCGGATACGCCGCGGCGACCGGGCATTCCCCGAACCGCACGGCGCTGATCGACAGTCACCGCACCAGCACATTCCGCGAGATCCATACCCGCACACAGGCATTGGCCACTGCACTGGCCGACCTCGGCATCGGCGTCGGCGACATGGTCGGGGTGCTGGCCCGCAACCACACCGAGATGATCGAAATCACCACCACCCTGGGCAAACTCGGCGCCGACTACGTCCTGCTCACCACCGGGTTGTCCGCCGAGCGGATCGCCGCTATCGCCGAAACTCACCGGATGGCCGCGGTTTTCGTGGATCCGGCACTGTCGGGCCTGGCATCGCGCCTGCCGCCCTCCGTGGCCTGCTACAACACCGTCGCCGACCCCGCCCGGCCGGACCGGACCACGGTGGAGGACCTGATCGGTTCGGCCTCGGAAAGAAGATTCGAGAAGCCCGAACAACCCGGACGACTATTCGTGCTCACCTCGGGCACCACCGGCGCACCGAAAATCACGCTTCGCCCGATTCCCAGCGGATTCTCCTCGATCGCGGCGCTGCTCTCGAAGCTCCCGTTCGATATGCACGAGACCATGATGATCCCGGCGCCGCTGTCGCACTCCTGGGGCCTGGCGGTCCTGCATCTGAGCCTGCCCCTGCGTGCCACGGTGGTGCTGCTCGAACGCTTCGACGCGCGCGAATGCCTGCGCCTGGTCGCCGAACACCAGGTCAACACGTTGATCGTGGTCCCGATCATGTTGCAGCGCATCCTGGATCTGCCCGAAGCGGTGCGCTCCCGCTACGACACCTCCAGCCTGCGGATGGTGGTCTGCGGCGGCGCGACCCTGTCCGAGGCGACGGCGCTGCGTTTCATCGACGCCTACGGCGACATCCTCTACAACCTGTACGGTTCCACCGAGGTCTCGTGGGCCACCATCGCCTCCCCCACCGATCTGAGCCTCTCCCCCGCCACCGTCGGCCGCCCACCCCTGGGCACGAAAATAGCCATCCTGGACCGGGAGTCGCACCCCCTCCCCGTCGGCGCGACCGGCCGGATCTTCGTCGGCCACAACATGCTGTTCGAGGGCTACATCGGCGATGTGCCACCGCTCCCCGAGGTGGACGGCATGCTCTACACCGGCGACTACGGCTATCTGGACGCCACCGGCCGCCTGTTCATCTCCGGCCGCGACACCGAGGCGATCCTCTGTGCCGGCGAAACCGTCTTCCCGCGCCCCGTCGAAGAGGCCCTGTCCTACCACCCCCAGATCAGCGAGGTCGCCGTCCTGGGCGTCCCCGACCGCGATTCCGGCCAGCGCCTGGCCGCCTTCATCGTCCCGCGCGACAACACGCCTCCCGACCCCGACACGATCCGCGTCCAGATCCGCCACCGCCTGGGCCGCCTCTCGGTCCCCCGCGACATCGTCTTCCTGGACACTCTCCCCCGCAACGCCGCCGGCAATATCCTCAAACGCATCCTGACCCCGGTTCCTCGCTACGGGACGTGAGAGCGCCGCTGGTCAGGGAGTGGGGGTCGCGATCAGGCCGGGTTCGGCGCTGCCGGCCAGGAGCGGATGCCGCGGCAGGACACGGACCGTGTAGCCGACCGCGCCCGACAATGGGACCTGGGTGTCGACGGCGAACAGCTCCGTGCCGGAATCCGCTGCGGTGTGCGGCATCTCGATCGTGGTGATGTCGGACAGGTCGTCGTCCACCGACACCCGGCCGAGGACGGCCTGGACGACGACATCCGAGGCGGTGAGGCCGCCGAGGTCTATGCGGGCGCGCAGGGACAGATCGTTGCCGATCTCGGGGGTGCCGGTCAGGCCGGAGCTGTCGACCTGGACCACTTTCACCTGGGGCCAAGCGGATTCGATGCGACGGCGGTACTCGGCCAGGGCACGGGCGCCGGCGAAGTCGTCGCGGGAGACGGCGGAATACGATGCGGCGGCGGGGATGTAGTAGTCGACGGCGTAGTCGCGGACCATGCGAGAGGCCAGGACCTTGGGGCCCAGGGTCTGCAGGGTGTGGCGGACCATCTCCATCCAGCGAACCGGCATGTCGTCGTGATCGCGCTCGTAGAAGCGGGGCAGGACCGCGCGTTCGAGCATGTCGTAGAGGGCGGCGGCCTCGAGGTCGTCGCGGCGGTGATCGTCGCGCACGCCGTCGGCGGTGGGGATGGCCCAGCCGTTCTCGCCGTCGTACATCTCATCCCACCAGCCGTCGCGGATGGACAGGTTCAGGCCGCCGTTCAGGGCGGCCTTCATGCCGGAGGTGCCGCACGCCTCCAGCGGGCGCAGCGGATTGTTCAGCCACACATCGCATCCCCAGTACAGGTACCGGGCCATGGACATGTCGTAATCCGGCAGGAACACGATGCGGTGACGCACCCCGGCGTCGTCGGCGAAGCGCACGACCTGCTGGATCAGGCCCTTGCCGCCGTCGTCGGCCGGATGGGACTTGCCCGCGACGATCAGTTGCAGCGGCCGGTCGGGATCCAGCAGCAAGGCGCGCAACCGATCCGGATCGCGCAGCATCAGGGTCAGCCGCTTGTAGGTCGGGACCCGCCGGGCGAAGCCGATGGTCAGCACGTGCGGATCGAAAGCCTCGTCCACCCAGCCCAATTCGGCCGGCGCGGCACCGCGCTCCAACCACGACGCCCGCAGTCGCCGCCGCACCTCGGCGACCAGGATGCCGCGCAACGCATTCCGTGTCGACCACAGCTCACGCAGATCCACATCGCGCAGCCGCTCCCACCCGCGCGACTCCTCGACCAGCTCGGGACCGACGAATTCCCGTGCCTTGTCGATCCATTCGCGCGCGGCCCAGGTCGGCGCGTGCACGCCGTTGGTGATCGACCCGATCGGCACCTCCGCCGCGTCGAAACCGGGCCACAGCGGGGCGAACATCTCCCGGCTGACCTCGCCGTGCAACTGCGAGACACCGTTGGCACGCTGCGCCAGCCGCAGACCGAGATGGGCCATGTTGAACACCGAGGGATCGGCCTCGCGCCCCAGCGCCAGTATCCGATCCACCGAAACACCCGGCAGCAAAGGCGATTCGCGTTCACCGTGCGCGCCGCCGAAGTAGCGCCGCACCAGCGCGCCGGCGAAACGGTCGATCCCGGCGGGCACCGGCGTATGCGTGGTGAACACCGTGCCGGCCCGCACCGCGGTCAGCGCGGCGTCGAAATCGAGTCCGGAGGCCATGAATTCGCGGATCCGCTCGATGCCGAGGAATCCGGCGTGGCCCTCGTTCATATGGAACACATCCGGATCCGGCAGCCCGTGCGCGTGGGTGAACGCGCGCACCGCGCGGACCCCGCCGATCCCGGCCAGGATCTCCTGTTTGATGCGATGGTCCTGATCGCCGCCGTACAACCGGTCGGTGACCGCCCGCAGCTCCGGATCGTTGTCGGCGATATCGGAATCCAACAGCAGCAACGGAATCCGGCCGACCTGCGCGATCCACACCCGCGCGCGCAGCACCCGCCCCTCGGGCATCGGCACGTGCACCAGCACCGGCGCGGTATCTCCCTGGCCCGAAGTCAGCAGGCGCAGCGGCAACCCCTGCGGATCCAGATCCGGATAGTGCTCGCGCTGCCAGCCGTCGGCGGTCAGCGACTGCCGGAAGTATCCGGATCGGTAGAGCAATCCGACGCCGATGAGTGGAAGTCCCAAGTCCGAGGCCGACTTCAGATGGTCGCCCGCCAGAATGCCCAGGCCGCCCGAATAATTCGGCAGCACCTCGGTCACGCCGAACTCCATCGAGAAGTACGCGATGCAGCGCGGCCCGCCG
This sequence comes from Nocardia alni, assembly GCF_019038435.1. GTDB lineage: Bacteria > Actinomycetota > Actinomycetes > Mycobacteriales > Mycobacteriaceae > Nocardia > Nocardia alni. The sequence continues at coordinate 3,461 of NZ_JAGPOX010000096.1, read as the reverse complement.
TCGTGCCGACCGAACCAGCGCGGCCGGGTCAGATAGTCCCGCAGGTCCGCCGCCGTGGCGTCCACCGCGCGCACGTACGACTCGTCGGCCGCCATCTCGTCCAGCCGCTCCGCGGGCACCTCACCCAGCATCCGCACCGGATCGCGCCGCAGCTCGACCCACAGCCGCTGGTCGAGTTCCGCGAACAGATCCTGCGTAGGCGCATGCCAGGACCAGCGCAAATTCGTGGCCAGCTCGCCCAAGGCGGCCAGCCGCTCGGGCAGATGGGCACGGACGGTGAATCGACGCAGGGCCTTCACCGGTCCGACCTTACTTGTTCCCCTCCGCCCGGCGACACCCGAGCTATGGACACCCTCGAGGACGGCCCCCGGCTACATTCCGTCCCCTACGTTTCCACCGGGTCGACCAGATCGGCGACATCTACCGTCGCATCGGCGATCCGATTTCGGGCAGTCGCAACAGGCACTTCGATTCGAACGATCATGGAAATTCGAACGGGCCGGTTCGGCGCCCCGGCCCGCATGCAGACCGGCGGCCGTCGCGAGCGCGACGACCGCCGGCCGTATTCGATGTCCTACGCCCGCAGGGTGCGGTCGTACAGCGCGAGCAGCTCACGGTAGTGCCGCTCGGCCGCCTCTTCGTTGTAGGCGGCGGTGTCGGACTGGGTGTACCCGTGGACGGCGTCCTTGTAGAACTCCGTCGTGTGCCGCACACCGGCGGCGTCCAGGGCCTTGTCGAAGGTCTCGGCCTGCTCGGGGGTCATGGACTGGTCGTTGTCGGCGTGGCCGAAGTACAGTTCGGCGGTGATGGTGTCGACAGCGTTGTGCAGGCTGTCCGGGCCGTCGGTGATCAGACGGCCGGTGTGGAAGCCGGCGCCGGCGGCGACCCGGTCCGGGTAGGCGGCGGCGGTCTGCACCACCAGGCGACCACCCATGCAGTACCCGGTCAGGCCGACCGGACCGTCCGAGGCCTTGTCGAACGCGGCCAGCCACGCGAGGTAGGCGCCCGCGTCGGACTTCACGACCTCGGGGGTCAACTGCTCCATGAGCGGGCGGATGGACCCGAACAGGTCGGGCCGCGACTGCATATCGATGAACTCGGGCAGCTCGAACACAGGTGCCCGGCCTCCCCGGTAGAACAGGTTCGGGGCCAGGACGGTGTAGCCGCCCTCGGCGATGCGATCGGCCAGCTTGCGCAGGGCCGGGCGCAGGCCGAAGGCGTCCTGGTACACCAGCACCGCGGGGTGCGCGGCGCCATCGTCGGGGTAGGTCACGTACGCATCGGCGACTCCGTCCGGTGTCTGGATGTCTACCGACTCGCCGTGCACTGCGGTCATTGTGGAGTCCTCTCCTGGTTGTCTTGCTCTCGGCGACCCACGAAAACGAGGCGGCCGCTCCGTTTCGGTCTTACCGTGCCGCCGCGATTCGTGCCACCCCACGCTCGCCCATTGAATACCCGGGCGAATACCGCCATACATGATCATGCCCGAATTAACGGTACGGTTGGTGCCGTGACGGGTCGCATCGCCATCGACGACACCGCCCCAGCCGTCGGACTCGGGCGCTACCCGGCCAAGGCCGTGGTGGGTGAGGTCTTCCCGGTCCGGACCGTGGTCTGGCGCGAGGGGCACGATGCGGTCGCCGCGACACTGACGGTCCGGGCCCCCGGCTCCTCGCGCACCCAGCGGATCCGCATGAGCCCGGACTACGAGCCCGATGTATTCAATGCCGTATTCACCCCCGGCGAACCGGGCCTGTGGACCTACCGGGTCGAGGGATGGAGCGATCCGATCGCGAGCTGGCGTCACGCGGTCGAGGCGAAGCTCGCCGTCGGACAGAGCGCGACGGATCTGGCCAACGATCTCGAGCTGGGCGCCCGGCTGTTCGACCGGGCGGCGCAGGCGGTGCCGAAGAAGCAGTGGGAGCGGCTGCGAGCGGCCGCCGTCGCGCTGCGCGATGAGGACGCCCAACTGCCCGCCCGGGTCGCACCGTCGTTCTCCACCGAGGTGGGCGAGATCCTGCACGAAACCCCGCTGCGTGAATTGGTCACGCGGGGAACGCAATTCACCGTGCTGGTCGAACGCCACCGCGCGTTGTTCGGCTCGTGGTACGAATTCTTCCCCCGCTCCACCGGCGGCTGGGACGCCCAGGGCGCGCCGGTGCACGGCACCTTCGGCACCGCCGCGAAGGAGTTGCAGCGCATCGCCGCGATGGGCTTCGACGTGGTGTATCTGCCGCCGATCCACCCGATCGGACAGGTGAACCGCAAGGGCCCCAACAACTCTCTGACCGCCGACCCCGGCGATGTCGGCTCGCCGTGGGCCATCGGCTCGGCCGAGGGCGGGCACGACGCCATCCACCCACAGCTGGGCACCGCCGACGAATTCACCGAATTCGTCACCGCGGCGAGGGAACTCGACCTCGAAGTAGCGCTGGATCTGGCGTTGCAGTGCGCACCGGACCACCCCTGGGTGGCCGAGCATCCGGAGTGGTTCACCACTCTGCCGGACGGGACCATCGCCTTCGCCGAGAATCCGCCGAAGAAGTACCAGGACATCTACCCGGTCAACTTCGACATCGACCCGGACGGGCTCTACGCCGAGGTGCTGCGGGTGGTGCGGCACTGGATCGCCCTGGGCGTCACCATCTTCCGCGTCGACAATCCGCACACCAAACCCGCCGACTTCTGGGAGTGGCTGATCGCGCAGGTGCACCGCACCGATCCGGACGTGCTGTTCCTGTCCGAGGCGTTCACCCGACCGGCTCGGATGTACGGCCTGGCCAGGCGTGGATTCACCCAGTCCTACACCTATTTCACCTGGCGCACCGGCAAACACGAACTCGAGCAGTTCGCGCTGGAACTGTCCGCCAAGGCGGACGAGGCGCGCCCGAACCTGTTCGTCAACACACCCGACATCCTGCACGAGAGCCTGCAGCACGGCGGGCCGGGCATGTTCGCGATCCGCGCGGTCCTGGCCGCGACGATGGGACCCAGCTGGGGCGTGTACTCGGGCTTCGAGCTGTTCGAACATCAGGCGGTGCGTCCCGGCAGCGAGGAATACCTGAATTCGGAGAAGTACGAGCTGCGCCCGCGCCCCTTCGGCGAGGCGGTGGCGCGCGGAGAGTCGTTGGAGCCGTGGCTGACCCGGCTCAACGAGATCCGCCGCGCCCATCCGGCGCTGCAACAGCTGCGCTGCCTGAACCTGCACCATATCGACAACGATGCCCTGCTGGCCTTCTCGAAGGTCGACCCGGCCACCGGTGACGCGGTGCTGATCGTGGTGAACCTCAACCCCTTCGGCCCCGAATACGGCATGATCTCGCTCGACCTTCCCGCGATCGGCCGCGAGTGGCACGATCATCCCGTGGTATACGACGAAGTCAGTGGCGAGGAGTACCACTGGGGCCAGACCAATTACGTGCGGCTGGATCCGGTCCACGCGGTCGCCCACATCCTGGCCC
>NZ_JAGPOX010000095.1 GCF_019038435.1 Nocardia alni | reverse complement strand
GGGGTGCGGGGGGCGTGGGCGTCCTCGTAGTAGAAGCGGATCGAGGAGGCTGCGGTGCCTGTCAGCCAGTAGATCGCCACGTTGCCGATGATGAAGTCCGCGTCCAGGGATTCGCCGAACAGTTGGGTGTTCCAGCCGAGCAGGCCCAGGGGTGAGTCGGTGAGTGCGTAGGCGAGGGTCTGGGGCTGCTGGCTGTGCAGGATGTTGAAGGCCATCTTGTTCTCGTGGAACCACTGCAGGTGACCCAGTGCGGCCATGTCCTCGTCCGGCAGATCGGCCATCTCGGCCGGATCGCCCGAGGGGAACGAGAACAGCTGTGTCACATGAACTCCGATCATGCGCTCGGGCGCGAGGCGGGCGATCTCGGGGGAGATCATCGAACCCGCGTCGTTGCCGATCGCGGCGAAGCGCTGGTAACCGAGCCGGTCCATCAGCTCCAGCCAGGCCTGCGCGGTGCGGTGGGTGGTCCATCCGGTGCTGCGGGTCGGGCCGGAGAAACCGAAGCCGGGCAGGGAGGGGATCACCACGTGGAAGGCGGGCGTCTCGACCGATTCGGGCTCGGTCAGCGGCGCGATGACGTCGAGGTACTCCAGGATCGAACCGGGCCAGCCGTGGGTGAGGATCACCGGAATCGCATCCTCGCGGGTGGAGCGGATGTGCAGGAAATGAATGTCCTCACCCTCGATGTCGGTCGTGAACTGGGGGTAGGCGTTGAGCCTCGACTCCAGTGCGCGCCAGTCGAATTCGTCGAGCCAGTAACGTGCGAGCGCCCGCACCCGATCGCCGGGAACGCCGTAGGCGTCGCCGACGCCCGGCAGCTCGTCCGGCCACAGGGACCGGCGCAGGCGCTCGGCCAGATCATCGAGGCGGGCCTGGGGGACATCGATGCGGAAGGGGTGGATGGCGTTCATTGGATCTCCTGAATCGGAACGGAATGTTTTGTTCTGTTTAGAGAGTAGCAGAACGGATCATTCCGTTTCAAGTGCTAGTCTCGATTCATGCCCACAACAGCCGAAACCCCAGCTCCCAAGGGCCTCTCGGGCCGTAAGGCGCAGGCCGCCCGCAACGACGGGATCATCCTGGATGCCGCCCGTGCGGTGTTCCTCGCCGATGCGGGCGCACCCATCGCCGCGGTCGCCGAGCGGGCCGGCGTTGGCATCAGCGCTCTGTATCGTCGCTACCCGTCCAAGGAGGCGCTACTGCGCACCCTGTGCTACAACGGCCTGCGTCGTTTCAACGCCGAAGCCGAAGCGGCGCTGGAGAATTCGGATGATTGGCAGGTCTTGGTGGATTTCCTGCGCCGCGTGGTCGACGCCGATGTCCACTCACTGACCGTCCGCCTCGCCGGCACCTTCACCCCCGACGACGAGATCGTTCCGGAGGTCCGCCGCTCCGGCGAGCTGAGTGAGGAGGTGATCCGACGCGCCCGCCGTTCCGGTCGTCTGCGTCCCGGGATCGGCACCACCGATCTGGGATTGCTTCTCGAATCCTGTGCCGCCATCACCCATCCCGACCCCGCGCGCGCGGGCCAGCTGCGTCGCCGCGTCTTGGCGATGATCATCGACGGCCTGACCGTCGACTCGGAGCTTCCGGGGCCGCCCCCGGAGCCGGGCGAATTCGCATACCGCTGGCAGCCGCCAGAGTGAGTTCTCGCGGCGTCGAGCCGCGATACCCCGGGTCCGTCGTCCCAGCGGAGGCCGGGGTCAGGCGGGACCCTGGCCTCCGCTGGGAGGCCGGACCCGGGTTCGCCTTGGGGAAGTGGGGATTACGAGACGACCGGGAGGTACACCTTGCCGCCGGATTCGGCGAATTCGGCCGATTTCTCCGCCATTCCGGCCTCGATCGCCTGAACGTCGGTGAGGCCCTGCTTCTCCGCGTATTCGCGTACGTCGGCGGAGATGCGCATGGAGCAGAACTTGGGACCACACATGGAGCAGAAGTGGGCGGTCTTGGCGGGCTCCGCCGGGAGGGTCTCGTCGTGGAATTCGCGGGCAGTATCGGGATCCAGGGACAGGGCGAACTGGTCGTGCCAGCGGAATTCGAAGCGAGCCTTGGACAGTTCGTTGTCACGGTCCTGGGCGCGAGGATGTCCCTTGGCCAGGTCGGCGGCGTGGGCGGCGATCTTGTAGGTGATGACGCCTGTCTTCACGTCGTCGCGGTTGGGCAGGCCCAGGTGTTCCTTGGGTGTGACGTAGCACAGCATCGCGGTGCCCGCCTGGGCGATGATCGCCGCGCCGATCGCGGAGGTGATGTGGTCGTAGGCGGGTGCGATATCGGTGGCCAGGGGGCCGAGGGTATAGAACGGCGCCTCCTCGCACAGCTCCTCCTCGAGCCGCACGTTCTCCACGATCTTGTGCATGGGCACGTGGCCCGGGCCCTCGATCATCACCTGCACGCCATAGGATTTCGCGATCGTCGTGAGCTCACCGAGGGTGCGCAGCTCGGAGAACTGGGCCTCGTCGTTGGCATCGGCGATCGAGCCCGGACGCAGGCCGTCACCCAGCGAGAAGGTGATGTCGTACTTCGCCAGGATCTCGCACAGCTCGGCGAAATTCGTGTACAGGAACGACTCCTGATGATGCGCCAGGCACCACGCGGCCATGATCGACCCGCCGCGCGAGACGATGCCGGTGACCCGCTTGGCGGTCAGCGGCACGTACCGCAGCAGCACGCCGGCGTGCACGGTCATATAGTCCACGCCCTGCTCGGCCTGCTCGATCACGGTGTCGCGGTAGATCTCCCACGTGAGCTGTGTGGGATCGCCGTTCACCTTCTCCAGGGCCTGGTAGATCGGCACGGTGCCGACCGGTACCGGCGAATTGCGCAGGATCCACTCGCGGGTCTCGTGGATGTTCTTGCCTGTGGACAGATCCATGATGGTGTCGGCGCCCCAGCGGGTGGCCCACACCATCTTTTCGACCTCCTCGGCGATGGAGGAGGTGACGGCCGAATTGCCGATGTTCGCATTGATTTTCACCGCGAACTTCTTGCCGATGATCATCGGCTCGGATTCGGGATGGTTGTGGTTGGCCGGGATCACCGCACGGCCCGCGGCGACCTCCTCGCGCACCACCTCGGGCGAAACCCCTTCGCGCGCGGCGATATACCGCATCTCGCTGGTGACGATGCCCTCGCGCGCCCAGGCGAGCTGAGTGGGCGGGCCGGATACCTGCGGCTTGGCCCACCCGTCACGCAGCTTGGGCAGCCCGGCCTCCAGGTCGATGGCGGCCGTGTCGTCGGTGTACGGACCCGAGGTGTCGTAGACGTCGAACTGCTCGCCGTTGGTCAGATTGATCCGACGGACAGGAATCCGCAGGTCATCGACCTTTTCATAGTACTTGACGCTGCCCTGAATGGGGCCGGTGGTCACGGAGTCGACCGTGCCCGAGACGTGATTGTCCGACATGTTGAAACCTCCCTACGCCGGCATTACCCGGTCAGGTTCGAACGGTCGACGGCCCTGATCCGCCCGAATGGGCTAGCCGTCCTCTCAGCCCGCTGGTGCGAGCCCCCGCATGTTCTGTTGTAGTACTCGGCCGAGAGTACATGCCCAGACTGCCGCGCGACAGGCGGATTGCCGAACCTGTGTTCGGACCGCATCGCTAGCAGCGGCGATAGGTTCGACCGTTCAATGCCCAGCCGTGGCCGATGAGCGACCGGAATCGGCCAGGTAGGTGAACTCAGGCGGAGCGCAGTGCGCGGTAGACCGCCGCACCGGTGAACGCGCCCAGATCCTGCGGCGTCCATTCACCGTCCCCGGACAGCAGCGTGCGGACCGCGCCCTCCCCCGTGGAGACCCACAACTCGACCAGGACGGGCAGTTTGCGGTCGGCCTCGACGGTGCCCCATGCCCGCAGCGTCGGGCGCAACCGGCGCGTACAGCGCTCCACGGCCACTCGGCGACCCCGCCCGAACGAGCCGGCCACCGCGGGATCGGGATTGCCGTACAACAACTTCCAGGTATCGGGCCGGGCGGCAACGGTCTCCAGCAACGCCCGGAAGCCTTCGACGAAGACCTCCTCGTCTGCCTCGACGCGGCGGCGGGGCAGCACACCGAGGATGCCCTCGAGTAGATAACCCTCCTCGCGCCGGATCAGCGCGTCGATGAGTTCTACCCGGTCGGCATAGCAGGCGTAGATCACCGGGCGGGTGACGTTCATCCCCTCGGCGACCGCGGCGATGGTGACGGCCGCGATGCCGTGCTCGACCGCGATCCGCAGCGCGGTGTCGAGCACGTGCGGGCGGCGGCGTTCGGGTCCGAGATGCTGCGCGCGCGGCCGCACCGCGGATTCCGAGCTCATGCGGACCAAGATACAGCGGGCCGCGGACGCATCCCGGATACGAACAATCGGACAACCATTGGCAAATATCGCGATGTGAAGTGTTGTACTCCCGACGAGTTACCGCAATCACCAGTTCGTTATAGGGATGTGTTAACGAGCCGAGTGATGATGAGCCTACGGTTGCGTAGCCTGATGCTCGTACGGCAACCTCCAGATATAACCCAACAGACCACTGCGTGCGGCCCGACTCGGAATGTTCCGGGACGCGGGTCCGCATGCCGTAACCCAGCCGAGGAGGCCGGTCCGTGACGCACTACAAGGCGAACCTTCGGGATATCGAGTTCAACTTGTTCGAGGTGCTGGGCATCGGGGAACTGCTGGACGGCGGCGCCTACGGCGATCTGGACGCCGACACCGCACGCGGCATGCTGGGCGAGGTGCTGCGGCTCGCGGAAGGCCCGGTCTCGGAGTCCTTCGTGGATGCCGACCGCAACCCCGTCACGTTCGATCCCGCTACGCACTCCATCACGGTGCCCGACTCGATGCGCAAGACCGTGGCGGCGGTGAACGCCGCGGGCTGGTCCGCGCTGGGCATGCCCGAGGCCATGGGCGGCGTCTCCGCGCCATCCCCGCTGATCTGGGCGAGCCAGGAAATGCTTGTGGCGGCGCACAATTCGGCGAGCTTCTTCAACATGGGCCCGCTGATGCACGAGGTGCTGTTCCGTGAGGGGACCGAGGAGCAGCGGCGCTGGGCGGCGCACGCCTGGGAAAACCGCTGGGGCGGAACGATGGTGCTCACCGAGCCGGACGCCGGTTCGGACGTGGGCATGGGCCGCACCAAGGCGATCCAGCAGCCCGACGGCACCTGGCATATCGAGGGCGTGAAGCGGTTCATCTCCGGCGGTGACGTCGGCGACACCGCCGACAACATCTTCCACCTCACCCTGGCCCGGCCCGAGGGCGCGGGTCCCGGCACCAAGGGGCTGTCGCTGTTCGTCGTGCCGAAGTTCCTGTTCGACTCGCAGACAATGGCATTGGGTGAGCGCAATGGCGTGTACGTCACCAACCTCGAGCACAAGATGGGCATCAAGTCCTCGCCCACCTGCGAATTGACCTTCGGCGCCGACCATCCCGCGGTCGGCTATCTGGTCGGCGATGTGCACAACGGCATCGCGCAGATGTTCAAGGTGATCGAGCACGCCCGCATGATGGTGGGCGTGCTGTCCGCGGGCACGCTCTCGACCGGATATCTGAATGCGCTGGAGTACGCCAAGACTCGCGTGCAGGGCGCGGATCTGACACAGAACACGAACAAGGCCGCGCCGCGGGTGAGCATCACCCACCATCCCGATGTGCGCCGCAGCCTGGCCCTGCAGAAGGCGTACTCGGAGGGGCTGCGCTCGCTGTATCTGTACTGCTCGGCGTATCAGAGTCCCGATCTCGCCGAGGCCGGCTTCGGCGCCGACGCCGATGTGGCCGCGCGGGTGAACGATCTGCTGCTGCCCCTCGTCAAGGGCGTCGGCTCCGAGCGGGCGTACGAGACGCTGACCGAATCGCTGCAAACCTTCGGCGGCTCCGGATATCTCCAGGACTACCCGATCGAGCAGTATATCCGCGACGTCAAGATCGACTCGCTCTACGAGGGCACCACCGCGATTCAGGCGCAGGATTTCTTCTTCCGCAAGATCATCCGCGACAAGGGCGTGGCGCTGGGCCACGTGGCAGGCTTGATCCAGCAGTTCGTCGAGGCCGACGAGTCCCAGTTGAAGACCGAGCGGGCGCTGCTGGCCACCGCGCTCGAGGATGTGCAGGCCATGGCGGCCACCCTGACCGGATATCTGGTGGCCTCGCAGCAGAATCCGGAGGAGATCTACAAGGTCGGTCTGGGCTCGGTGCGCTTCCTGCACGCGACCGGTGATCTGATCATCGCGTGGCGGCTGCTGGCGGCGGCCAAGGTCGCCCTGGACGCACTCGACCGCGGTCCCTCGGACACCGATCGGCTGTTCTACACGGGAAAGGTCGGCGTCGCTTCGTGGTTCGCGAAGAACAAGCTGCCGCTGCTGAGCGCCGTCCGCTCGGTGATCGAGAATCTCGACAACGACATCATGCGTCTGGACGAGGCCGCGTTCTGAGCCGAGTTCGTCCCGGCGTGGTCGCTCTGCTCGTGACCGCGCCGGGACAACAGCCGGTGTGTCGGGGGGACACGCGGGAGAATGGGACTTTCTGGACCACTCGACCGGATGACATGTCGTAAAGCGGGTACAACTACCGCATGGTTTTCCCCGTGGATTTCGGCTGGATCCAGGTGCTACTGGGGCTGATGTTCGTCGTCGCGATCATTTTGATCATCACCGCGCTGATCAAGGAGCGCGAGGTTCGCTGGCGAGTGCTGTCGCGGCGCGGTTCAGGCGCACTGGTATTGATACTCGTGGCTGTGCTGATCCTGTGGGTGACGACGCTGCTACAGACGTATCTGGGGCTCACGGGCGAGGTCAAAGCCGCGCACGTGGTCGCGAAAACCGTTGCCAACAGCCCGCATACGCTCGAGGTGGACCTGACCCTGTACGGGGACAAGGATCATGCCCAGAAACAGGCCAGCTATCTGGTCGAGGGTGATATGTGGGCGCTGCAGGCGAATATCGTCGAGCTCGAGCCATGGGTGAACGCGCTGGGCTTCCACTCCGGCTACAAGGTGACCAGGCTGTTCGGCGAGCGCCTGGACGGAACCGCGGTGAAGCAGAACCAGATCTTCGTCAACGGCAGCGATCAGGGCTTCTTCCAGCAGATGCAGAGCCGCAGGTGGTACACCAACCCCTTCGTGCGCTCGGCCTACGGCAACGCCGTCATCTCCATGCCGGGCAGCTACGACGTGTACATCTCCCAGGACGCCATCAAGACCCGGCCGGACTAGTTCATCAGCCCCGCCGTCGCCTGATCGGCGATCTCGGCGAAGACCGGCGCGTGATCACTGGCGCCCTTACCCTTTCGCTCCTCCCGATCGACCCCGGCGTCGGTGACGTTCGCGGCCAGCGCGGGAGAGGCGAGGATGAAATCGATGCGCATGCCCTCCTTGCGGGGGAAGCGCAATTGTGTGTAGTCCCAGTAGGTGTAGACGCCCGGCCCCGGCGCGAACGGCCGCATCACGTCGGCGAACCCGGCTTCGGCCATGGCCGTGAAGGCCGCGCGTTCGGGCTGGGAGACATGGGTTTTGCCGTCGAAGAAGTCCATCGACCACACGTCGTCATCGGTGGGCGCGATATTCCAGTCGCCCACCAGCGCGATCCGCGCCTCGGGCCGCTCGGTCAACCATCGAGCGCCCGAATCGCGTAGTGCGGCAAGCCACTGCAGCTTGTACTCGTAATGCGGATCGTCCAGGGCACGCCCGTTGGGCACGTACAGACTCCACACCCGAACCCCGCCGCACGTGGCGCCGATCGCGCGGGCCTCGACCACCGGCGCGCTCAACAGCGAATCCTGTGCGTCCTTGTCGAATCCGGGCTGACCGGGAAATCCGACCTCGACATCCTCCAGCCCGATCCGGGACGCGATCGCCACACCGTTCCACTGATTGAACCCGACGTGCGCGATCTCGTACCCGGCCTCCTCGAATCGCTCCGACGGAAACTGATCGTCCCGGCACTTGGTTTCCTGGATGGCGAGCACATCGATATCCGCGCGATCCAGCCACGCGACGACCCGATCCACCCGGGACCGAATCGAGTTCACGTTCCACGTCGCCAATCGCACTGCCGGTTCGCCTCTTTCGGATTGTGATGAGAGTTACAGACTAGGCCGGTGCGGCATAGCGGTAGCCATGGTGTTCCACGAAGCCCATGTGGCGGTACAGCTCTCTGGCCGCGGTATTGTCCGCCTCCGCCTGGAGATAGGCGTGTGTGGCGCCGCGCCTGTGTCCCCAGCGGATCAGTTCGGCGCAGATCAGGGTGCCCAGGCCGTGCCTGCGATGCGGGGCCGCGACGGCGACGCTGCTCAGGCCGATCCAGCGGCGGCCGTCGGGCGCGGTGGTGAGGGCGGCGCGGCCGATCGCCAGAGGATTGGGCAAACCCAGTGTGGCGAAGGCCAATTCGCCCTGATGAACCGAGGACAGCACCGCGCGGTCGGGGAACATCGGCGGCACCGGTGAGGTGTCCTCACCCTGGAATCGGTGCAGCTCCAGCCAGCCGTCGTTCGGTCCGGTGTCGAAGCGCACCATCGAGGGGCCCTGGGGCAGCACGAAGGCATCGATATCGATGCCCATCACCACGGTTTCGGCCCACATCCGCCAGCCCGGCGGCGCCGAGGCCAGCCGATCGGGCAGCGACATCTGGACCGGCAGGCCGCGCTCGGCGTACCAGAGGCGGATCCGCTCCAGGGTCTCCGGCATCTCCAGGGCCGGGGCGCCGGGCTCGCCGAGCGGCAGGGCCGAATTCGCGCGTTTGGAATAGCCGTTGCCGGCACGCAGCAGCCACCCGTCGATCCAGGTGTGCTCGGTGCCGGGCCAGCCGTAGGCCGCCGCTGTCTCCAGCGCGCGGATGTCGCGGGTGCGAATGGGCGTGGGCCCCAACGCCCGTGCGGCGACGATGCGCTCGGGCGGGATGGTCATCGTCCCGGAGGCGGTGCGCACGGTCATCGGCTCGAGCGTGACGAGTTCGCCGATCACATCGGTGAACTCGTGGGATTCGTTCTCGGGCAGGCGGTATCGCACCACCACACGCCGGCCGGGTACCAGCTCGCCCGGATCAGTCGTCATGTCCGAACGGATCCGGAACCGTACCCGGCATCCAGCTCAGACCCGGTGTGCCCCAGCCATTTCGCTTGATCGCCTTCTTGGCCGCGCGGGCGTTGCGGCCGATCAGCACGTCGACGTAGAGGTGGCCGTCCAGATGGCCGACCTCGTGCTGCAGCATGCGGGCGAAGAAGCCCTTGCCCTCGATATCGACCGGAGCGCCCTTTTCGTCGGTGCCGGTGACGCGGGCCCAGTCGGCGCGGCCGGTGGGGAACTGCTCGCCCGGTACGGACAGGCAGCCCTCCTCGTCGTCGTCGGGATCCGGCATCGTCTCCGGAATCTCCGAGGTCTCCAGCACCGGATTGATCACCGCTCCGCGCCGGCGATCCATTTTGCCTTCGGCATCGACGTCGGGGCAGTCGTAGACGAACAGCCGCAGCGGCACCCCCACCTGGTTGGCGGCCAAGCCGACGCCGTTGGCGACGTCGAGGGTTTCGTACATGTCCGCGATCAGCTCGGCCAACTCGTCCGGGGTCTTGGTGACCTGCTCGGTCGGGGTGTGCAGGACCGGATCGCCGACGATGCGTATGGGGAGAATCGCCATGATCGCACACTTTACGCGGCGTCCCGGGGGGTTCCGACACGCCGTGTGACACATCTAGTAAATCGTTCATCCGTGGTTGAATGGGCGGCGACGTATCGTCTGGTGGTAACTCGGCGAGGGAGCATTATGGACAGCGCAGCGGCCCGGAATCTTTCCGCAAGCCCGGACAGCTCTGTCGTCGGCGGCGATACCGCACCCACCCAGGACCGCGAGGTCGAAGGGCTGACGAGGCGCGAGCTGGACATCCTCGATTTCGAGCGCAAGTGGTGGAAGTACGCGGGCGCCAAGGAGGAGGCCATCCGCGAGCTGTTCGCCATGTCCGCGACACGGTATTACCAGGTGCTCAACGCCGTCGTCGACAAGCCGGAGGCGCTGGCCGCCGACCCGATGCTGGTCAAGCGGTTGCGGCGGCTGCGCGCGAGTCGTCAGAAGGCCAGGGCGGCACGGCGACTGGGCTTTCAGGTGTGATGGGCGTCGGAGTCGTCGGACGGCTAGGGTCTTAAAGCGTGAGCGAGCTTGCGAGCGAACCATGGGCCCAGCGCGCCTTGCGCACGGCGGAACCGAGCGCCAGCGAGGTGGAGCCGTGAGCAACCCGAATCCGTCCTCCGGGGGACCGCCGCTGCGTGCGCTCGCGATGGTGCTGATCGCGCTCGCCATCGTGTTCGCGGGGCTCGGCGCGATGTCGCTGTCGAAATCCGGCACGAGTACCTCGTCGGCCAGTACGGGCTCGTCCAGCTCGGAAACCACGACGACGACCACCACCACCTCGGCCAGCAGTTCGGCCGAGCCGACGACGACGACCACCACCGCGGCCCCGACGACCACCGCGACGGCGGGCGTCGACAAGTCGATCCCGGTGCGGGTGCTCAACAACAGCACCATCGCGGGGTTGGCGGCCAAGACCGGCAGCCGACTGACCGCGAGTGGCTGGAACGTCGTCGCGACGGGCAACTACGCCACCAGCATTCTCTCGAAAACGACTGTCTTCTACCAGAATTCGCGCGAGCAGGCGACGGCGCAGGCTATCGCCGGCCAGCTCGGCGGGATCACCGAACCTCGAGGCTCGACCCTGGCACGGGACGGGACGGGCATCATCGTCGTCGTCACGGGCGAGTGAATAACCCGGTATTCACCCGCCCCGAAAGCTCCGCCGGCTTACCGTCCCCGGGACCCGGACCGGATAACGGCTCTGGCATCATCTTGTCCGGTAAGGAAACTGTCCAGCCAGCTTTACTCGTAAACTCGGTACTCGTAAAGGAGTTCCCCCGATGGCCCCGTTCACGACACGCCGCCCCTCCTGGTGGACTGTGACCCCGGTGCTGGCGGTCGCGGTCATCGGCCTCGCAGCCTGCTCCAACGGTCAGCAGTCGAGCGACGTCAAGGGAACGACACCGCCGGTGTGGACGGGTACGGCGGGTCCCGGAGATCAGTCCCAGGCCGGTGGGCCCAGTCAGGCGGCCGCGACGCCCGGTGATTCGGTCTCGGTACAGCTGAAGGACCCCGACGGCGGCGATGTCGGCACCGCGACCATCGTCAAGTCGGGCAACCACCTGGAACTCACCGTCGACGCCAAGGGCCTCAAGCCCGGCTTCCACGGCCTGCACATTCATCAGGTCGGCAAGTGCGAGGCGAATTCCGTCGCCCCGACCGGCGGCGCGCCCGGCGCCTTCCTGTCCGCGGGCGGACATCTGCAGGTCGGCGACGCGCACGCCATGCCGGCCAGCGGTGACCTCACCTCCCTCGAGGTCGGCCAGGACGGCGCCGCGCACCTGGTGACCACCACCGACGCCGTCACCTTGGACGACGTCAAGGGCAAGGCCCTGATCATCCACGCCGGCGCGGATGACTTCGGCAACATTCCGAGTCGATACACCCAGGCCGCCGGCGGTGCCCCGGGCCCGGACGCCGAGACACTGGCGACCGGCGATGCGGGCGCCCGTGTGGCCTGCGGTGTCATCGGGTAAGCGCAGGTAGGCCATGGGCGGGGCAGGCATTCGTAGGGTTCCCTGGAACGGATCGCCCCGGCCCACGCTCGGCGTCGAATGGGAGATCGCGCTGGTCGACAAGCAGACCCGCAATCTCGCCAACAAGGCAGCCGCGGTCTTCGACGCGGTCGGTGATCTGCATGCGCCGGACGGCATTCCGCGGATCAGCAAGGAGTTGCTGCGTAATACCGTCGAGCTGATCAGCGGCGTGCACGACACCGTCGCCGAGGTCGTCGACGATCTGCGCGGCACGATGGACGTGGTGCGACGCGCCGCCGATCCGCTCGGCGTCGACCTGTTCTGCGCCGGCACCCATCCCTTCGCGCAGTGGTCGGCCCAATTGCTCACGCGTTCGGAGCATTACGACGAGCTGATCGATCGCACCCAGTGGTGGGGGCGGCAGATGCTGATCTGGGGCGTGCACGTCCATGTGGGAGTTTCGCGCCCGGAGAAGGTCTTTCCGATTCTGAACACCCTGTTGCTGTCGTATCCGCATTTGCTGGCGCTCTCGGCGTCCTCGCCGATGTGGGCGGGTGTGGACACCGGGTACGCCAGTAACCGGGCCATGATGTTTCAGCAGTTGCCCACCGCGGGACTGCCGTTCCAGTTCGAAAACTGGTCGCAATTCGAGGGTTTCGTGCGCGACCAGATGAAGACCGGTGTGTTCGAGCAGCTCGGCGGGATGCACTGGGATATCCGCCCGGCGCCGAAGTGGGGCACCATCGAGGTGCGGGTGTGCGATGGAGTACCCAGTCGCGCAGAGCTTTCCGCGCTGGTTGCGCTCATCCACTGCCTGATCGTCGATATCGATCGGCGGGTCGAGGAGGGCGAGCGGCCGCCGACGCTGCCGCCATGGCATGTGCAGGAGAACAAGTGGCGCGCGGCGCGCTACGGCCTGGACGCGATCATCATCACAGACGCGGACGGCAGCGAGCGTCTGATGATCGACGACCTGTCCGACATGCTTTCCCGGCTCGAGCCGGTCGCCAAGCAACTGGGCTGCTCGGACGAGCTGTCGCTGATCCCCGAGATACCCAAGCGCGGCGCCTCCTATCAGCGCCAGCGCCGTGCCGCGGCGGCCGCTCAGGGCGATCTCGTGGCGGTGGTCGACGCCCTGGTCAAGGAACTGGATACCTAGCCGCGCCGGTGATGCGGCGTTCATCGGACTGTGATGCGGTGAGGAAAATGTCGCCCTTCGGATATCGGTAGTTCAGCCGGCCAGCGGGGTTGCGTTCACCGCTTGTTTACTATGATGACCGTGCTTCTCGACAACCCGCGTTCCGGCCTCGACGGCGACGCTCGCTGGACTGCGTGGCCGTCGAGACGAGTAATGACGATCGCCGCGGTCGCTGCCGTACCGCTGTTGCTGATCGTGCTTCAGATTGTGGCCTCGTACAACCATTTCGAGGGTCCGCTGCACAGCATCTGGGAGGACTACGCCGGTACGCCCAAGTCGATGTCGATGCCATGGGCGGGTCTGGCACTGGCCCTGGTCGGGCTGTCCTGGCGACGGCGGTTCACCACGCTCGCGGTAGCGGTGGTCCTCGACGCGGTGATCGCGGGAGTGCGGTTACTGCTCGGTGGGCCGCTGACCTTCGGCAACGGCGCGGTGATCACGCTGACCGGCCTGGCGCTGGTGGCCTGGCTCGGTTGGGAGGGTCGCGACAAACGCAACGCCCTGCATGCGGCCGCGCTGGGCGCGCTGCTGATCCTGGCCACCAAGGTCGGCGATGTCTGGCTGCACGTCACCGTCATGGCCGGGCCGAAGGTGCTGGATCGGTATGTGGTGCTGTCCGATCACGCCTTCGGTGAACCGTCCTGGCTGGTGGCGCGGGCCTTGACCAGTTCAGCCGCGCTGGGGCCGGTGGTGCCCGCGGTGCTGCACTGGGTCTATATCGAACTCCCGGTGGCGGCGATGGTGATCGCGGTGTGGCAGCTGCGCAGGGTTGCCTCGAAGCGCGCGCCCGAGCCCTGGCCGAGCCACTACCTGGTGCGCACATTCCTGGTCCTGGGCATCGTCGGTCCGCTCATCTATGTGCTGTTCCCCGTGGTCGGGCCGATGTTCGCCTTCGCTCCCGGCGGTCACGGCTTCCAGATCGGCAACTACTGGCCGCGGCACGTGCCGCCGCTGGACCATGCGCCCGCGCGGATGGTCTTCGACACCTTCACCCCGCGCAACTGCGTGCCGTCCATGCACGCCGCGTGGTCCACCTCGATATTCCTGCACTCGCGCCGCGACAACGACGGCTCGCCCGCGCCACGCTGGCTGCGCTGGGGCGGTGCGTTCTGGGTCCTGGCCACCCTCGTGGCCACGCTGGGCTTCGGCTACCACTACTGCTCGGACCTGATCGCCGGCGTGGTGCTGTGCCTGACCCTCGAAAGCGTGCTGCGCGCTCCCGAACGCGGCTGGGACGGTATCCGCGTCGCCCTCGTCGCCACCGGCGCCGCCTTGTTCAGCGCCCTGCTGCTGTCCTTCCGATTCCTGGCCCTGTGGATGGCCGAACACCCCGTGCCCGCGGGCATCATCGTGCTGGCGCTGGTCGCGGCCTACGCCCGAGCGTTCTACAACACCTGGTTCGCGCGACTCCCGGACGCGCACGCGACCGAGATGAAAGACGTGCTCGCCCGGTAACTTGGGTCCTGTGCCGCAACTGTCACTGACCGCGAGACTGAACCGTTCGGCGGCCGACGCCCGGCGCGGTGTGGTCCGGATGCATCCGGAGGCGCTCGCGGCGCTGGGATTGCGGGAGTGGGACGGTATCGCGCTGATCGGGTCGCGCCGGACGGCCGCGGTGGCGGGCCTCGCGCCGGCCGGGACCGCCGCCGGGGTGATCCTGCTCGACGACGTGACGTTGTCGAACGCGGGTGTGCGCGAGGATGCGACCGTGGTGGTGACCCCGGCGTCGGTGCTCGGGGCGCGGCGGATCTCGGTGACCGGCTCGGCGCAGGCCATGCGCACGATCGCGGAGGCCACGCTGCGGCAGGCGCTGCTGGGCAAGGTGGTCACGGTCGGCGACGCGGTCTCGCTGCTGCCCCGCGACCTGGGGCCGGGGACCAGTACGGCCGCCGCGTCGCAGGCGCTGTCGCGGACGTTCGGCATCGCGTGGACCTCCGAGCTGCTGACGGTCACCTCGACCGATCCCGTGCGCGGACCGGTGAGTGTGCAGCCGAACAGCGCGGTGGCGTGGGGTTCGGGCGCCGCGGCCGTCGAGGCATCGCACGATCCGGTCGCCGACGTATCCACCGAGACGGCCGGGCCGGGTGCGCGAGTGATGGTGCGGGACAAGCCCTCCGCGGTGGCGATGACCGAGCTGACCGGCGTGCGGGCACAGGCGGCGAAACTGTCCGAATGGCTCAGCCTCGCCCTAGACGAGCCCGAACTGCTCAAAACTCTCGGTGCGCCACCGCATCTGGGTGTACTGATCACCGGCCCGGCCGGTGTGGGCAAGGCCACGCTGGCGCGCGCGGTGGTCGGCTCGCGTCGCCTGGTGGAACTGGACGGCCCCTCGGTCGGTGCGACCGAGAGCGGCGCGCGGCTGCGCGAGGTCGGGCTGGCGGTGTCGGAAATCTGTTCCGGAGCGGGCGGAGTGCTACTGATCACCGATATCGATGCGCTGCTGCCGGCCGATCGGGAACCGGTCGCCACGCTGATCCTCGATCAGCTGCGCGGCACGGTGCATACTCCCGGAGTCGCGTTCCTGGCGACCACCTCTCACCCCGCCGGTATCGACAGTCGGCTGCGCGCACCGGATCTCTGCGATCGCGAGGTGGCGCTGACCCTGCCGACCGCGGCCGTGCGCAAGGATCTGCTGCGCCGGCTGTTGCGCAAAGTGCCCACCGGGGATCTCGAACTCGACGAGATCGCCGCCAGGACACCGGGTTTCGTCGTATCGGATCTGGCGGCGCTGTGCCGGGAGGCGGCGCTGCGCGCGGCGTCGCGGGCGAGCCGAGACCACACCGATCCGGTGCTGACCCAGCCGGACCTGGCGGGCGCGCTCCAGGTGATCCGCCCCCTGTCCCGCTCGGGCGCGGAGGAATTGGCGATCGGCAGCCTCACGCTGGACGACGTCGGCGATATGAGCGAAACCAAGCAGGCGCTCACCGAATCGGTGCTGTGGCCGCTGCGGCATCCGGATTCGTTCGCCCGCCTGGGTATCGACCCGCCGCGCGGCGTGCTGCTGTACGGCCCGCCGGGCTGCGGTAAGACCTTCCTGGTTCGGGCGCTGGCCGGGAGCGGGCAACTCAGCGTGCACGCGGTCAAGGGGGCTGAGCTGATGGACAAGTGGGTCGGCTCCTCCGAGCGTGCGGTGCGCGAATTGTTTCAGCGTGCCCGGGACTCCGCGCCCTCGCTGATCTTCCTGGACGAAGTGGACGCCCTGGCGCCGCGGCGCGGCCAGAGCACCGACTCCGGCGTGGGCGACCGGGTGGTCGCGGCGCTGCTCACCGAACTCGACGGGGTAGAACCGCTGCGCGAGGTGGTCGTGGTCGGTGCGACCAACCGGCCGGAGCTGATCGATCCGGCATTGTTGCGCCCCGGACGACTCGAGCGCCTGGTCTTCGTGCCACCGCCCGACGCCGGCGGGCGCGCCGACATCCTGCGCACCGCGAGCCGCTCCGTGCCGCTCGCCCCCGATATCGACCTGCTCGAACTGGCCGAGGGCTTGCACGGATATTCCGCCGCCGACTGCTCGGCCCTGCTGCGTGAGGCGGCGCTGGCCGCGATGCGCCGCGACGTCGAGGCCGCCGACGTCACCGCCGCCGATATGGCCACCGCGCGCGCGGCGGTGCGGGCTTCGCTGGACTCCGCGCAGGTCGAATCGCTGCGCGCCTACGCGGATCGGCGCAGCACCTGATCGCCACGCCTCGTACTCACTATGCCAACAGGCAGCATGTCAGCAAGGTGACAGCTGATTTCGTGAGGGCCGGCCAACCTGCCGGGGACGGGCTCGCTCAGCTACCTTCCGACCGCCGGCCGCCAACGCCAAGGGTGTGGCTGTCGAGTCTGGGCGCGGGGAGGCAGTCGAGCGGCAAATAGCCCGTAACCGGCAAGTCGATGCGCCCGGTGCCGCGCTCGCGGGTAGCTTTTTCCTGGTGAGCACCCGTCATGCGATGGTGGAGACGATCACGGCCTTCGTATGCACACTGGTTGCTGGAATGTCGCTATTACTGCCGATCGATTTCGGTTGGACGTCGGAATCAACCGCGCTGCAACTGGATATGCTCGCCTTCAGCGTGCCGCGCGCCATCGCCGTCGGCGGCGTCGTCGCGGTGCTGATCTCGGTGTTCGCCACGACGATGAACCATGCGATGGCCGCCTGGGGCTCCGCGCTGGCCGGTATCGCGATCATGTTCGTCAACCATCTCGCCGGTCGCCATGCCAGTCCCGCGGCCCCGCTGTCCACCCTGAACTTCGTCGATTCGATCGCCGGGGGCATGTTGCTCGGTGGTATCGCCGCCGCGGTGCTGCGCGGGCGGATGCAGGTGTTCGGGTGGACCCTGGGCGCGCTGGCCAGCGTCGTCGTCGCCGCGGCGCTCCCGGTGCCGCATCCGATGGACCTGATGGATCCGCGCAAGGCGCTGCGCTGGCCCTCGACGGACTCGCCGCCGATGTGGCTTATCGGGCTCGCGCTGGCGCTGGTCGTGATCGGCACCGTGATCAACCGCCACAGCGTCGAGATCGAGCGGCGCACGGTGGAACTGCCGATGGCGCCGATCCTGGCCGGGATGCTGTACATCAGCGTGGCCCTGTTCAGCGCGGAATGGCTCGCACACCGTGTCGCGAGCGCCCTCAACCTCACGCTGGCCGTGGCGACGACGGTGGTCACCGCGATGATCGCGGCCCTGCTGCTGCCCCGCAGGGACGGCACCCTGGTGCTGCTCGCGGTCGCGCTGTCCTCGGTGGGCTGTGCCGTCGTCCCGGCGGAGCTGCCCCGGTGGACGGGCCCGATCATCGTCGCGGTGGTGGCGCTGGGCATCCTGCTGGGCATGCGCCGGCCCGCGCCGATCCTGGCGCTGCTCCTACTCGCGTGCCTGGCGCTGTTCGGCGTGCTGACCACCCCGGGCGAGCAGGGACCGCTGCACGCCGCCATTCTGGGACTGGTGCTGGCCCTGGCGGCGGGCTACAGCTTCGGCTGCGCCGCGCCGCGATACAACCCGACCCGGGTACTGGGGGTCGCCATCGTGCTGGGCTCCTCGGTCGTGCTGGCGCTGCGAGATCACCTCAGCAGCGGCAACTTCAGCACCGCGACCATCGAGGCCGGGCAGTGGAACCCCAGCCAGACGCCGATGGTGCGCTCCGTGACAGCGTACGAGATGGCGCTGGCGATCACGATCTGCTGTGCGATCGGCCTGCTGATGCTGCGGCATTGGCGTGCGCCCTTGGTGTTGCGAGGGTCGCCTCGAGCCGTCGACGCGCAGCAGCCCCCTGAGTTGCCTGAAGATAGCTAAAACGTATCAATGGGTCCGTTATGCCGCATCTGCGTCGGCGGAACGAACTTCTCGGCAAGTAATATCGGCCAGAGCCTACCCACCCCGCCGGCTCCGCAAGCTCCGCCGGCTGACGATCCCGGAAGACCGCTGCCGACCGACGGAGTGTTGTTTGCTCGCCATCCTGCTCGCACATGCCGCCGCCGCTCTAGTCGCGCCGCCGTGCGTTCGGATGGCCGGTCGACGCGGGTTCTACGCGCTGGCGCTGGTCCCGCTGGGCAGCCTGGTCTGGGTGATCACGCACTGGAACGATGGGCAGCGCGTGCGGATCGACTGGGCGCCCGGCATCCACCTGAATCTGGATCTGCGCTTCGATTCGCTGAGCAGCATCCTGGCGACGCTGGTGCTGGGGATCGGCGCGCTGATCCTGGCCTACTGCGCCGGCTATTTCGACGACGACGACCGCCAGCGCCTCGGCATCTTCGCCGGGTACATGGTCGCCTTCTCCGGAGCCATGTTCGGCCTGGTGACCAGCGACAACATGATCCTGATGTTCACCTTCTGGGAGGCCACGACCGTCCTGTCGTTCCTGCTGGTCGGGCACCACGCCGAACAGGTCGCGGGTCGTCGCGCGGCGTTGCAGGCGCTCCTGGTGACCGGTGCCGGCGGTCTGACGATGCTGGTCGGGATCATCATGGTGGGCCGGGAATGCGGCAGCTACCGCCTGTCGGAGGTGGTGGTCCGCGTCGACCCGCACTCCTGGTCGATCGGTGTCGCGGTGGTGCTGATCCTGATCGGGGCGCTGAGCAAATCGGCCATCGTGCCCCTGCACTTCTGGCTGCCCGGCGCGATGGCCGCGCCCACTCCCGTCAGCGCGTATCTGCACGCCGCGGCGATGGTCAAGGCCGGCGTGTATCTGGTGGCCCGCCTCGCGCCGGTGTTCGCGGTGTCCGCGCCGTGGCATCCGATCCTGCTCACCCTCGGCGTCCTGTCGATGATCCTGGCCGGTCTGCGCTCACTGCAGGTGTACGACCTGAAGCTGGTGCTGGCCTTCGGCACGGTGAGCCAGCTCGGATTCATGATGGTGCTGCTCGCGATCGGCACCCCGGACGCCGCCCTGGCCGGTGTGACGATGATCGTGGCGCACGCCCTGTTCAAGGCGTGCCTGTTCATGGTCGTCGGTGTGATCGACCACAGCGCCGGGACCCGGGACATGCGACGGCTGTCCGGACTGGGGCGGCGCGCACCGGTGCTGTGCGGCACGGCGATCCTGGCCGCGCTGAGCATGGCGGGGATTCCGCCGCTGCTCGGATTCGCCGGCAAGGAGAGCGCGCTGGGCTCGATCCTGGAGGCGGACAACCTGACCGGTCCGGTGAAGCTGGCGGTGGGTATCGGCGTCGTGGTCGGCTCGATGTTCACCGTCGGATACAGCGTCCGATTCCTGTGGGGCGCATTCGGTTCCAAGAACGGGCAGGCGTCCGATTCGGCCTCGGTGCCCGAGCCGCAGCGCACCTGGCATCCCCCCGGTGCGCTGTTCGTCGCACCCGCGGCTGTGCTGGCGGTGGCGAGCCTGGCCGCCGGCCTGGCGGCGCCCGGACTGGACCGGCTGTTGCGGCCCTATGCGCAAACGCTTCCGGGACGGCTCGATTCGCATCTTGCGCTGTGGCACGGCTGGGGCACCCCGCTGACGCTGTCGATGGTGGCGATCGCCTGCGGCCTGCTGCTGTTCGAGATCCGCGACCGCATCGGCGAATCCGCCAACCCCCGCCTCGGTAACGCCGACCGTGTCTACGACGCGACCCTGCGGGCGATGGATCAGCTGTCGCTGCGTATGACCGGTGCGACACAACGCGGTTCGCTCCCGCTGAACCAGGCGTTGATCCTGATCACCCTGATCCTGCTGCCGATCGCGATGTTGACGATCGAGGCCCGGTCCAGAGTGTCGCTGCGACTGTGGGATTCACCACTCCAGCTGGTGATCGGGCTGATCATGATCGGGATGGCGCTGGGCGCCACCATGATGCGCAACCGTCTGGCCGCGGTGCTGCTGGTCGGCGTCACCGGCTACGGCTGCGGCGCCATCTTCGCTCTGCACGGCGCGCCCGATCTGGCGCTGACCCAGTTCCTGGTGGAGACGCTCACACTGGTGATCTTCGTGCTGGTGCTGCGCAGATTCCCGGCCGACATCGAGGCGAGCCGCACCGCCGCGTTCAAGGTGCGCCGGGCGCTGCTGGCCGCACTGGTGGGCGCCACGGTGTCGGTGCTGGCCGCGTTCGCGATCTGCGCGCGCGGCACGGATCCGATCTGGCATCGAATACCTTCTGCCGCATATCAGTTCGGCGGCGGCAAGAATGCGGTGAACGTGCTGCTCGTCGACATCCGGGCCTGGGACACCCTGGGTGAGATCTCGGTGCTGGTGGTCGCCGCGACGGGCGTCGCCTCGTTGATGTTCCGCAGCCGCCGGTTCGGCACGCTGACCCGGGTGGCCGACGCCCCCGGCTACACCCACGATCCCAATCGCACCTATTGGCTGCCCTCCTCGGGCCTGGTCGCGAGTCGGCATCGGTCGATGGTGCTGGCGATGACCACCCGCCTGCTGTTCCCGACGATCATGATGCTCTCGGCGTACTTCTTCTTCTCCGGCCACAACGCGCCCGGCGGCGGCTTCGCCGGCGGGCTGACCGCCGGATTGGCCCTGGTCCTGCGGTATCTCGCGGGCGGGCGGTACGAGCTGGCCGAGGCCCTGCCGGTTGACCCCGGACATCTGCTGGGCGCGGGCCTGGCCCTGGCCGGCGGGACGGCGACCGGATCGCTGCTGCTGGGCGCGCCGCCGCTGTCCTCGGCGATCATCCAGGTGACGGTGCCGATCTTCGGCCATATCAAGCTGGTCACCGCGATGCTGTTCGACCTGGGTGTCTATCTGATCGTGGTCGGTCTGGTGCTGGACGTGCTGCGCAGCCTCGGCGCGCGCCTGGACACCGAGGACCCGATGACCACCGGATCATTGCCGGTGATCCGATCCGAGGGGGAGACGCGGTGACGGCGAACCTCACGCTGCTGGTACTCATCGGCATACTCGTCGCCTGCGCGGTGTACATGGTGCTCGAGCGGGCGGTGTCGAAGATGCTGCTGGGCATGATCCTGTTCGGCAACGCGGTCAATCTGCTGATCATGACGGTCGGCGGCCCGGACGGACGGCCGCCGATCCTCGGCGAGACCGATCGGGTGCACCATCAGACCGCCGATCCGCTGGCACAGGCGATGGTGCTGACCTCGATCGTGATCACCATGGGCCTGGCCGCCTTCGTCCTGGCGCTGGCCTACCGCGCCTACGCCTTGCGCGCCACCGAGCAGGTCGAGAACGATCCCGAGGACGTCAAGGTCGCCTCCCGGCGCGAGGGGGAGGACCCGGAGAGGTGAGTCTTCCCCACGATCTGATTCTCCGGCTCGCTCCGCTGCCGGTCCTCGTTCCGCTGCTCACCGCAGCGCTGTGCCTCATCGTCGGTCGTAAACCCCGCGTGCAGCAGGTCATCTCGGTGATCGCGCTGAGCTGCGTGGTGGCGGTCGCGGCGATGCTGTTGTATCTGGCCGACCATGACGGTATGGCCGCGTTGCAGGTCGGCGGCTGGCATACGCCGATCGGGATCACGCTGGTGGTGGACCGGCTGTCCGCGGCGATGTTGCTGGTCTCCTCGATCGTGCTGCTCGCGGTGCTCGTCTTCGCCGTCGGGCAGGGTATCAGCGACGGCACCGAGCGCCAGCCCACCTCGATCTTCCAGCCGACGTATCTCATTCTGAGCGCCGGTGTTTCGATCGCCTTCCTGGCCGGGGACCTGTTCAATCTGTTCGTCGGATTCGAGGTGCTGCTGGCCGCGTCGTTCGTGCTGCTGACCCTGGGTGGCAGCGAGGACCGGGTACGGGCCGGGGTGTCCTATGTGATGGTTTCGATGGTGTCGTCGCTGATCTTCCTGATCGGCATCGCGCTGGCCTACGCGGCGACCGGAACGCTGAACCTGGCGCAGATGGCCGAGCGGATGGGCGGGGTTCCGGGCGGTGTGCGCGGCGCGATCTACGCGGTGCTGCTGATCGCGTTCGGAATCAAGGCCGCGGTCTTCCCGCTGTCGAACTGGCTGCCCGACTCCTATCCGACCGCGCCCGCGCCGGTCACCGCGGTGTTCGCCGGCTTGCTGACGAAAGTCGGTGTGTACGCGATCATTCGGCTGCACACGCTGTTGTTCCCGGCCGCGCATTTCGATCGGGTGCTGCTGATCTGCGGCCTGTTCACCATGCTCCTCGGCATTTTCGGCGCGATCGCGCAGAGCGATATCAAGCGTTTGCTGTCGTTCACTCTGGTCAGTCACATCGGGTATCTGATGTTCGGCATCGGGCTCAACACCACCGCGGGCCTGGCCGGAACGGTTTTCTATGTGGCGCATCACATTCTGGTGCAGACCACGCTGTTCCTGGTGGTGGGGCTGATCGAGCGGCAGGCGGGCTCGGCGTCGCTGGATCGGCTCGGCGGACTGCTCGCGGCAAGTCCGGCGCTCGCGGTGCTGTTCGGCATTCCGGCGCTGAATCTCGCCGGTATTCCGCCGTTTTCGGGATTCCTGGGCAAGGTGACACTGCTCGAGGCCGGTGTCGCGGACGGCAGCGTACTGGCCTGGGTGCTGGTCGCCGGATCGGTGCTCACGAGCCTGCTGACCCTGTACGCGATGGCGCGGGTGTGGAGCAAGGCGTTCTGGCGCGCGCGGGCGCAGGCGCCCGAGGGAGAACTGGCCGATGCGGCGCCCTCGGCGTTGATCGACGAGTCGGTGGACATGCTGTTCGACGAGCGCCCCGACCCGGGCCGGATCCCCCGGCTGATGCTGGCGCCGACGGTCGCGCTGATCGGGGTGGGTCTGGCGCTGACGGTCTTCGCCGGCCCCATCCTGAACATCGCCTCGCGCACCGCCGGTGACCTGCACGATCGGAACACGTACCTGAAAACCGTGCTGGGCCCGCCGGATTCGGCTCGGGCGGGAGGCGGGCGATGAGTCGCGAAACGCTGGTCTGGATCGGTGGCGTGGTCTGGCTGGCGGTCGTCTACACCGCGCTGTGGGGTGAGTTCAGCGTCGGAAATATGGTGGCGGGCCTGGCGATCGGCGTGCTGATCATGGTGGCGCTGCCGCTGCCCCGGGTGCCGATCTCCGGACGCCTGCATCCGCTGACGCTGATCGAACTGGTCGTGGTCAGCGCCTACTACGCGCTCGAGTCGAGCGTGCAGATCGCCTGGTTCGCGATCCGGCGGTCCGGGTCGCCGGTCTCGGGCGTGTTGCGTGTGCGCCTGGCCATTCGGTCGCCGCTGGTGATGGTGCTGTGCGCGGACCTGCTGAACCTGATTCCGGGCACCATGGTGCTGGAGATCGATCGCGAGACCCGGACCGTCTGGGTGCACGTGCTGGATGTGGGCAGTGACGCGGCCGTCGAGCGGTTCTACTACACGACCAGGCGGCTGGAACAGCTGCTGATCCGCTCCTTCGAGCGGCCCACCGAATGGCACGAGTCCATGCGGCCCGACGCGCCTCCGCCGGAGGAGCGATGAATACACAGGAGGCGGTGCGATGACGATCGTCGCGACCATCGCGGCGGTGCTGCTGATCAGCGCCGCCATCCTCACCGGCTACCGGGTGCTGGCCGGTCCCAGCACCCTGGACCGGGTGGTCGGCATCGACTCGCTGGTCGCCATCACCGCCTCCGGATTGGCGGTGTGGGCGGCGTACAGCGACGACACCACGGTGCTGCCCGGAATCGTGGCGCTGGCCCTGGTCGGATTCCTCGGCTCGGCCGCGGTGTCCCGCTTCCGCGTCCGGGACGACCGATGATCTGGTTCGACGCGACCCTGCGCTGGGTGTCCTACGTGCTGATCGTGCTCGGCGCGGCGCTGGCGCTGACCGCGGCCCTGGGCATCGTGCGTTTCCCCGATACCCTCTCGCGCATGCACGCCGCGACCAAACCGCAGGTCGTCGGGTTGATCCTGATCCTGGTGGGCTCCGCGATCGAGCTGCGCGGCCACGGCAATGTGTGGATGCTGATCCTGGTCGGGCTGTTCACGCTGCTCACCGCGCCCGCCATCGCGCACCTCATCGGCCGCACGGCGTATCGCGAGCAGCGCGGGCGAGACGGGCTGCTGTTGATCAACGAATTGGGTGATGAGGACGACTGACTCACGGGGACGGTGAGCCGGCGGATTCAGCGCGGCAGACCACCCGGGAAATTGCGATTCTTCGGGATGTTGCGACTGTTGGGCCGCCGCAGGCGCAGGCGGGCCGAGGACACCCGCAGGCCCGGCCGGCCCCGGGTCGCGCGGCGTTGTGCGCGGCGCTCGGAGGGCTTGTGATGCCACGTCTCCGGCCGCGCGGCGACCCAGCGCTGCGAGCGCCATGCGAATGGGATATGCCCGAGGTACAGCGCCACCAGGACCATCAGCAGGATCAACGGGAAGGTGACCAGTGCGGCGGCGGCGAGGGCGACCAGCACCAGCAGTAGTGCGGCGGCCTGCGGCGCCACCGAGACCGACTTCATCGCCAGGGTCGGGATGGTGCTCACGGCCAGCAGCGCGGTGAAGATCGTCCAGATCGCGACTACGCCGATGCTGTTCCACCAGCCGTTGCCGAACTGCTCGTGGATCGCGACGGGCAGCAGCGCGGTGAGCGCGGCCGCGGGGGCGGGAACGCCGACGAAATACTCGCGTTCCCAGTCCGGGCGATTGTCGTCGTCCAGCAGCGTGTTGAACCGGGCCAGCCGCAGGACCAGACTGACCGCGTAGATCAGCGCGATGATCCAGCCCGCGCTGTACTGATGCAGAAACGACACGTACAGCACCAGCGCCGGGGCGACGCCGAAGGAGATGGCGTCGGACAGCGAATCGAGTTCGGCGCCCATCCGGGTGGTCGCGTCGAGCAACCGGGCCAAGCGGCCGTCGAGCGTGTCCAGCACCGCGGCCGCGCCGATCATCGCCAGCGCGATACCGAGCGTGCCGTCGAGGGCGAATTTCACCGCCGACAACCCCGCGCACAGCGCCAGGATCGTGACGATGCTGGGCAGCAAACGGACCGTCCGGCGTCTTCCCTGGACGATCACGGCTTTTTCGATCATGACAGCAGTTCTGCCAGGACCGTCTCGCCACCGATCGTGCGTTGTCCCGGCTCGACGAGCAGCCGGGTGCCCGCGGGGAAATAGGTGTCGACGCGGGAACCGAAGCGGATCAGCCCGTAGGTGTCGCCGATGGCGAGCTTGTCGCCGACCTTGGCGTCGCACACGATCCGGCGGGCCAGCAGCCCGGCGATCTGCACGACCGTCACCAGCTGACCCGACGCGGTCTCGAGGACCATGCTGTTGCGCTCGTTCGACGCGCTGGCCTCGGGCAGGTCGGCCGAGCGGAACTGTCCGCGCCGGTAGACGATCTCGCGCACCGCGCCCGATACCGGCACACGCTGCACATGGACGTCGAGCACCGACAGGAAGATGCTGACCCGCGGCACCGCGACCTCGCCGAGGTCCAACTCGGCCGGGGGGACGGCCGTGTCGACCAGCGCGACCTGGCCGTCGGCCGCGGCGACCACGACACCGGGCCGGTTCGGCGGCACCCGGTGTGGATGCCGGAAGAAGGCCGCCGAGGCGGCCGCCGCGCCCAGCGCCGCGCGCCGCACCCACTTGCGCCGCCGCGCGAGCACCGCGACCGCCAGTGGCGCCGCCACGAACGGAAGTCCGGCGGGATGCAGCGGCGGTACCGCGTCGCGAACCAGGTCGGCGAGATGGCCGAGGCCGGTTTGTTCGGGCGTGCCGGGCGGGGTGGGGCGGCGGGCCACAGGCTCCTCTTTCGTGCATTGACAGGCGTCTACTGCGCTCACACATTACGGGAATCGTGGCGTGCCAGCGTCGGTTGAACCCGTCCCGCCCGGTCTGATTACCTGACCGAGCGTCGCCCGCTGAAGCGGTTCACCAGCCACAGCAGGATGACCGCACCGGCCAGGCAGGTCAGGAAGCTGAAGATGAAGCCGCCGCTGTGCACGTCGACGCCGCACAGCCGCAGGATGAACCCGCCGATCAGGCCGCCGACGATACCCACGACGATGTTCAGCAGGATGCCCATCTGGGCGTCGCGCCCCATGAATTTGCTGGCGATCCAGCCGGCCAGCCCGCCGATGATGATCCAGCCGATGATGCCGAGTCCGAGCATGGTGTCCTCGATTCACTCGTAGGAGAAGAACGGTGTGCACCCACCGGGCCATGACGGCAGCAACCGGCAGGCGAACGGGACATAGCGGAATCAGTTGTGACTTTACCCAACTCCCCGCTACAGTTCGGGCTAATATGAGGGGGCCTCATGTCTACGTGTGTCGTAGTCGTTGGAGGACCCGATGGAGGAAGGCGGGTGGCGTCGCCGTACCGGCCGGTTCTGGCGGCGGACTGCTTGCAGGTACATAGGAGAAGCACGATGGCTGCACGACTCGCCCAGGCCACAAGGGTGGAGCACACGGCGATGCTCGGGCTCGGCGTGTACCGCCCCGCTCGGGTTGTCACCAACGAGGAGGTCGCCGGGCCGATCAATTCCAGCGATGAGTGGATTCGCACCCGCTCGGGCATCCACACGCGCCGGTTCGCCGACGAATCCGAAACCATCATCGCCATGAGCGCCGCGGCGAGCCGTGACGCGCTCGCCGCCGCCGGCATCGAGCCCGGTCAGGTCGACTGCGTCATCGTAGCCACCTCGACCTGGTTGTCGCTGACCCCGGCCGCGGCCCCGCAGATCGCCACCGAACTGGGCATGAACAACCCGGCAGCCTTCGACATCTCCGCCGGCTGCGCGGGGTTCTGCCACGCCGTCGCGGTGGGTTCGGACCTGGTCAAGGGCGGTACCGCCCGGCATGCGCTGGTCATCGGCGTCGAGCGGCTGACCGACGCGATCAATCCGGCCGATCGCGGCACCGCGTTCCTGTTCGCCGACGGCGCGGGCGCGGTGGTGATCGGCCCGTCCGGTGAGCCCGCGATCGGCCCCACCGTCTGGGGCTCCGAGGGCGACCAGCATCACGCCATCCGCCAGGACAAGGACTGGATGGAGTTCTTCATCGAGATCGAGGAGAAGGGCACCGACGCGGTGCGCCCCTACCTCGCCATGGAGGGCACGGCGGTATTCCGCTGGGCCGCGCACTCGTTGAAGAAGGTCTGCCTGGACGCGATCGAACGGGCCGGGCTGACCCCGGCCGATATCGACGCGATGGTTCCGCATCAGGCCAACGGCCGCATCATCGAGATCATGGCCCGGGAGCTGAAGCTGTCCGAGCAGGTCGCGGTGGCAAACGATATCGCGGAGACCGGCAATACCTCGGCCGCCTCGGTCCCGCTGGCCATGGAGGCGCTGCTGCGGTCCGGGGAGAGCAAGCCCGGCGCCGACGCACTGCTGGTCGCCTTCGGCGCGGGGCTGTCCTATGCCGCGCAGGTAGTCAAACTGCCGAATTGGTTCTAGGCGCCCTGATCGGCGGTTGGACTCTCAGCTCAGTTCCCAGGTGACGGTGACGGTGAACGTCACCGTCTGGGTGCCGGGTTCGAGGGGAACCTCTGCCGGGGCGGCCTCATTGCGCGCCATCGGCGGGGGAGGGTTCGTTCCACTGCTGGTTTCGTTGATCTTCTTGACGGTGCCCAGCTTCGTGCCGGACAGGACCGCGTACTGCTCGGCCCGGGCCTTGGCGT
Organism: Nocardia alni; assembly: GCF_019038435.1. Lineage (GTDB taxonomy): Bacteria > Actinomycetota > Actinomycetes > Mycobacteriales > Mycobacteriaceae > Nocardia > Nocardia alni. The sequence goes on along the minus strand of NZ_JAGPOX010000095.1, from coordinate 11,625 downwards.
CGGCGAAGGCCCGCGCGCGGGCGTCGGCCAGTAGCTTGGAATTGTCGTCCAGTGCGAACGACACCGAGTTGATGCGGGTGTCGTTGCCCCCGGCCTGCGCCGCGGCGCCCAGGATCGCCGAGGCCTTGGTCAGATCGCGGACGACGACGTGCACGGTATTGCTCGAGGTGTAGCCGGTCACGGTCTGGTCGGTGCCGTACTGCGGCTGCACCGAGACGTCGGTGGTGCGGATGTCCTCGCGCCGCGCCCCGGCCGCCACCATGGCGTCGGTGACAGCCTTGGCCTTGGTTCCGGCCGTACTGATGGCGGTCGACACGTCGGGGGCGGTCACCTCGACCCCGAGATCCGAATTCAGCGTGTCCGGCGCGCCCTGTACCTGCCCGGACCCGATCACGGTGACGTCGCGGTGGGGATTCGGGCTCGACGAGTCACCGCAGCCGGTCAGCAGGATGGCCGCGCCGAGGACGGCTCCCGAGATGGCAACTGAACCTGTGATTCGCCGCATCATTGCAAGGTACGCATGACCGGCCGCCCGTGCCGGGCGAAACGCTACTTCTCGACCGCGGTCTTGATCTTGCCGAGCGTCTCGTTCATGCCGTCCACCAGATTCGTCTCGAACGACTGCTCGCCGCCCAGGAACGCGTTGATCATCACGCGCACGGGTTTGCGTACACCGTGGGGGATGTCGCGGCGCTCGATCAGCCGGGTGCCGGATTCGGTGGGCTCCAGCGTGTAGCTCCAGACCGTGCCGCTCTCGTTCATCCGGAAGGCGAAGGCGCGGTTCGGTTCGAAGCGCACGATCCGCGAGGTCGTGGGGTAGTAGTACTTGTCGAAATTGAGGTTGACGGTCCACGTGCCGGTGCGCGGGGCGCCCAGCGGAATCATACGAACGGTGTACGGGCTGAATTCCGGCATCCTCCCGAGATCCGAGACGACCGCCCAGACCCGCTCCGGCGATGCGTCGATCTCGATGCTGGCTTCCAGGATGTTCGGCAACGCGCCCTCCGGGGAACATAAGAGATGTGACTGTCGGTACCAGGAATCCTACTGGGAACGCGCCGGGACCGATGACGAGTGATCGAGGTCACTTATGGTTGAAAATCAACTAGATCACATTCTGATGTGAGGGGTGTCCGAATCCGTAATACCGACCGCACAATGGCAGATAGGCATAACGGCAGGCAATGAAGCAACCGAACTCGAGTCCGTATCCGTCTCATGTGAGGTGATCCGCCGTGAATTTGCGTTCTCTCCTTCCCCGCCGGCAAGTGGAACTTCCGCTCCTCCCGGTTTCCGAGGCCGAGAACTTCTACATCCCTCGAGCTTCGGGCCCTACCCGAGCCGACCAGGAAGAGAAGCTGGAACGGCTACTCACACCCACCGAGCTCGATATCGTCCAACACCGTCGTCCGGGCCTGTCGTGATATTCGTGCCCGTTCGCGGGGGCTCGCGCCTCGCGAGCCCCCGCGAACAGGCGCAGAGTGCAGCTCACAGCGAACGCTGTATCCGCCACTTGCGCATACCGCCCATACTCATGGTGTGACTTCACCAGCTGCCGCCAAACCGGCGATTCTCAGTGTCGACGACGATCCGGGCGTCTCCCGCGCCGTCGTGCGGGACCTGCGGCGTCGGTACGGTGCGGACTACCGCATCCTGCGCGCGGAATCGGGAGCCTCGGCGCTCGACGCGCTTCGTGAGATGAAACTTCGTGGTCAGCCCGTCGCCGTGCTGATCGCCGACTACCGGATGCCGGGAATGGATGGCATCGAATTCCTGGAAAAGGCGATGGACCTGCACCCGCATGCGCGACGTGTGCTGCTGACCGCCTATGCCGACACCAATGCCGCCATCGAGGCGATCAACGTCGTCGACCTCGACCACTATCTGCTCAAGCCGTGGGATCCGCCGGAGGAGAAGTTGTATCCGGTGGTGGACTCGCTGCTCGAGGCCTGGCGCGGCGACGATCATCGGCCGGTGTACGAGACGAAGGTGGTCGGGCATCGGTGGTCGGCCCGCTGCTCGGAGGTCCGGGAGTTCCTGGCCCGCAATCAGCTGCCGTACCGCTGGTACCTGGCCGATGAACCGGAGGGTGCGCGGCTGCTCGAGGCGGCCGGCGGGACCCCGGAGCGCTGTCCGGTGGTGATCGACGCGACCGGGAACGCGCTGTTCGAGCCCACGGATGCCGAACTGGCCGCGAGTGTCGGGCTGAACACCGATCCGACCGGCGAGTTCTACGACCTCATCGTGGTCGGCGGCGGCCCCGCCGGGCTGGGCGCGGCAGTGTACGGCGCGTCCGAGGGACTGCGCACGGTGCTGGTCGAGCGCACCGCGACCGGCGGCCAGGCGGGACAGAGCTCGCGCATCGAGAACTACCTCGGCTTCCCGGACGGGCTCTCGGGCGCCCAGCTGGCCGATCGGGCACGCCGTCAGGCGGTCAAATTCGGCGCCGAGCTGATCACCGCGCGCGAGGTGGTCGGTGTGGATGTCTGCGGTTCGGCGCGGGTGGTGAACTTCGAGGACGGCAGTTCGGTTTCGGCGCACGCGGTTCTGATCGCCACCGGCGTGAACTACCGGCATCATCAGGCGCCGGGTGTGGACGAATTCACCGGGCGCGGTGTGTATTACGGTTCGGCGATGACCGAGGCCGCCGATTGCGCGGATCGCGACGTCTACATCGTCGGCGGCGCCAATTCGGCGGGACAGGCGGCGGTATTCCTGTCCCGTAATGCCTGCACGGTACACATCCTGATCCGGTCGGATTCGCTGGAGAAATCCATGTCGCATTATCTGATCCAGCAGATATTGCAGATTCCGAACATCACCGTGCATACCTGTACCGAGGTGGTCTCCGTCGACGGGGACGACCATATGGAGCGGATCGTGCTGCGCAACAACGCGACCGGTGTCGAGGAGAAGGTGGACGCCGAGCGTTTGTTCCTGTTCATCGGCGCCGCACCGGAAACCGAATGGCTGCCGGACGTCGTGATCCGCGATACCGCCGGATACGTGCTGGCCGGGCCCGATCTCATGGTCGAGGGCAACAGGCCGCCCGGCTGGGAACTGCCGCGGCCGCCGCAGCACCTCGAGACCAGTGTCCCGGGCATTTTCGTGGCCGGTGACGTACGTGCCGAATCGGCCAAGCGGGTCGCCTCCGCGGTCGGCGAGGGCGCGATGGCGGTCATGCTCGTTCACCGATACCTCGCCAAGCAGTAGGAGGAACGTCGTGTCAGATACCGACAGGGTGAGCTCCACCCGGATGGTGTGCGATCCCGACGAATTGCGCACCCTGTTCCTGTTCGAGAAGCTCAACGACGAGCAGCTGGAATGGTTGTGCCGGGATGGTCGCGTCGAAACCTTCGAGCCGGGACTGATTTTCCGCGAGGGCGAGCCCGCGACATGCTTCTACGTGCTGATCGAGGGTGAGGTCCTGCTCACCAAACAGTCGGGCGGCGAGGAGATCGAGCTGGTGCGCACCAGCCACCGCGGCTCGTATTCCGGTGCGTGGACGGCCTATATGGGCGACAAGGTGGATCAGGTCTACTCCGGATCGTTCCATGTCACCCAGCCCTCGCGCTTCTTCGTGCTCGACTCCGCCACTTTCGCGCAGATGATGCAGGAGTGGTTCCCGATGGCCCTGCATCTGCTCGAGGGGGTGTTCTTCGGCAACCGCAACAGCAACGAGATCATCGGCCAGCGCGAGCGGTTGCTCGCCCTGGGTTCACTGACCGCCGGGCTCACCCACGAGCTGAACAACCCGGCCTCGGCCGCGGTGCGCGCGACCTCGGCGCTGCGCGAACGGGTCGCGGGTATGCGGAACAAGTTGAAGATGATGGCGCACGGCAAGTTCACCCCGGCCGCGCTGGAATCGCTGGTGCAGTTGCAGGAGGAGGCGGCCATGCAGGTCGCCAAGGCCCCGACGCTCACGCCGATGGAAACCGCCGACCGCGAGGACGAACTCGGCGACTGGCTGGACGAGCACGGCATCGCCAACGGCTGGGATATCGCGCCGACGTTCGTCCAGGCCGGATTCGACGTCGACTGGCTCGAGCGGGTGGCCGCGACCCTGGAGGGTTGCAACGCCGGTGTGTTCGAGGGCGCGATCCGCTGGCTGAACTACACGGTCGAGACCGAGTTGCTGATGAACGAGATCACCGACTCGACCAATCGGGTGTCCTCGCTGGTCAACGCGGCCAAACAGTATTCGCAGATGGACCGGGCGCCGTTCCAGGTGGTCGACATCCACGAGCTGCTCAAGAGCACCCTGGTGATGCTGGCGCGCAAGATCGGCGACGACATCACCGTGGTCAAGGATTTCGACCGCACTCTGCCGCAGGTACCTTGCTACGCGGCGGAATTGAATCAGGTGTGGACGAACCTGATCGATAACGCGGTGGCGGCGATGAACGGGCATGGCACCCTGACGGTGCGCACCTATCGCGAAAACGACTGCGCCGTCGTCGAGATCGGCGATACCGGGCCGGGCGTACCGCCCGAGCTGCGGCACCGGATCTTCGAACCGTTCTTCACCACCAAACCGGTGGGTGAGGGAACCGGTCTGGGACTGGATATCTCGTTCCGGATCGTCGCCAAGAAGCACGGCGGCGACATCCGGGTGGAGTCGGAGCCGGGTGACACCCGGTTCATCGTCCGGTTGCCGCTGGATCCGGCCGGGCGTCCTGTCGAGGAAGGGAACGACCAAGCGGCACAATCGAATCTGGAGGGTGAATAGTGTCCGAGGCTATCGAGGGCGTCGATCCGGCCGTGTCACCCAGCGGTCCGGGATGTATGGAATGTGAAGCGGCCCAGGGGTGGTGGGTGCATCTGCGCCGATGCGCGCAATGCGGGCATGTCGGCTGCTGCGATACCTCACCGCAGCAGCACGCCAGTAAGCATTTCGCCGAGACCGGACACCCCTTCATCCGCAGTTTCGAACCGGGTGAGGACTGGTTCTGGAACTTCCGCACCGAGGAGATGTTCGCCGAAGGGCCCGAACTGGCCCCGCCGCTGCATCATCCGCGCTCCCAGACGGTGCCCGGTCCGCGCGAGCGGGTGCCGCGGGACTGGCAGAACCACGTTCACTGACGGTGGTCGGTTCGCCTCGCCGGGTGCGGCCCGGTACGCTGCGAGCGCGCCGGGGAGATCCGGCGTTTTCCGACCATCGGGGAATACGCACAGATGAAACGATTTTCGGTGATCGTCGCTCGTAGCGCGACGATCGTCGCCCTCGGCGCGATGACGACGGGCCTGGCCGCCTGCGGCGGGCACAGCGACTCCTCCGGCACGGCCGCCGCGCCGTCGAGCACCGCGCCCGCCGTGACCAGCAGCGCGTCGCCGGCCGCGACGAGCGCCGTGTCCAGCACCACCGCCGCGCCGTCGAGCGCACCGGCGAATTCCGCGCTGGGCACCGCCTCGCGCACGCCCTGCAGCACCTTCCGGACCATGGATGTCGACTCCGAAAAGGCGCTGATGGAGAAGATTCTCGCGGAGAACCCGGGCTCCAAGTTCGCCGGTAGCCCGGATGTGGCGCTCGGCACGGCGAAGCTGGTGTGCCTGGCGCACACCGAGCAGAATCAGCCGGTCGCCGTGGCCATCGGGGTCGTGCAGCAGTAGCGGATCGGTCGCTGGGTCGCGATCAGTGGAAATAGCCGTTGAACAGGATGTTCGCGACCTGGGTGTCCGTGGCCCTGCCCACCTGATCGCCGTTCGCGACGGTCTGGGTGTTGTCGGTGATCGCCAGGGTGTAGCGCTCGTCCGGGCCGACGAAGCCGACGGAGTTGTCCAGCCACGAGCCGTCGGGATTGTCGGGGGACCAGCCGTCCTTGTTGCCGGGCTGGGCGGCGGGGCCCGCGCCCCATACTCCCCACTGCTGATCGCTTCCCACCGAGCGCATTTCGCCGATCAGGTAGTTGCGGTCGGCCGGATTCAACTGTGCGAGTGCGGAGTTGATCAATCGGTCGAGATCGGCGGCGGTGGTCCGCATCCAGCCCCAGTACGGTGACTGCGGGGTGCGGAAGGTCGAGGAGGTCATGCCGAACCGGCCGAGATCCCGGGCGAAACTCGCGCCGCCGTAACGCTTCCACAGCGCGTCGGCGGCATTGTCGTCGCTGACGTTCAGCATCCGGTGCATCAGGTCGCGGTCGTCTGCGGTGAGTGAGATGGCATGGGATTCGTTGCGCGACAACAGGGATGCGACCATCTCCAGCTTTTCGGTGGATTCGGCCCACACCGTGCTGTTGGCATTCCCGTTCTGCCAGATCGCGCCGGTCCTGCGGTCGTAGACGACGATTCCGATGACGCCTGGACGAGTCTTGGCGTAGGCGTCGGCCGCCACCGCGCGTCGCACGAGTCCCGGGTCGAGGGCCGGCGCCTGGGCCGAGGTGACCGGCATCCGCAGCGTGAGAGACGCCGCGAGTGCCACACTGATCGCAATCGTTCTACGGAAAACGGACATGCCACCCAATCGCAGATTGTTCGGATTCTCGGCTGTGTTTGTTGTTCGCTCGCTGCGCTCGCTCATGCGAGGGTAGCTGTCCGGCCGCCGAACGTGTACACGTTCGTGACATCGCCCACGGGCCGGTCGCCGTGCGGAAGATCGTCAACTTTCTGTTGACGATAAGGCGTTAGTCAACCTAGAGTTGACGCATGGCAGAGAAGATTCGCCTCGACGATCTGATCGAAGGCATCAAACGGGCGCGGCCCGACGATCCACTGGAACAACTCTCGGATGCGGTCGTGACCGCCGGGCATATGAGCGAGGTGGCCGATCATCTGATCGGGCATTTCGTCGACCAGGCCCGGCGCGCGGGCGCGTCGTGGACGGATATCGGCCGGAGCATGGGCGTTACCAAGCAGGCCGCGCAGAAACGGTTCGTGCCCAAGGCATCCGGTGAATCGGAGATGGACCCCAGTGCCGGATTCGCCCGTTACACGGAGCGGGCTCGCAAGGTCGTGGTGGTCTCCCAAGAGGAAGCCCGGCGCGCGAACAACGCCGAGATTCAGCCAGAGCATCTCGTGCTCGGATTGATCAGTCAGCCGGAGGCCTTCGCGGCGCACGCGATCGTCGCGAGCGGGGTGAGTCTGGATGCGGTGCGGCGGGTCGCGCTCGCGGCGCTACCGCCCGCGTCCCCGGAGGTGCCCGCGCTCATCCCGTTCAACGCGCAGTCTCGCAAGGCGCTGGAGCTGACCTTCCGGGAAGCGCTTCGCCTGGGACACAACTACGTCGGCACCGAACATATTCTGCTCGCCCTGCTGGAGTTCGAGGACGGCGCCGGCTTGCTGTCGGGACTGGGGCTGCACAAGGCCGAGCTGGAAAAGGACATCGCCGCGCAGCTGGCGCAGCTCCCCTCGCAGTCGCTCACGCCGCCTGCCCCACCGCGGCCGCCTGCTCCGCCCCAACCGCCTGTTCCGCCCCAGCCACCGGCTCCGCCGCAGTAGATCAGTGCGGTGTGCGGGCGACCGCGAAGACCCGGCGGAACGGCAGCCATGTCGTTCCGTCGGCCTGGCGCGGATAGGCCTCGCGCAGCATCGCGCCCAGCTGGGCGGTGAATCGGTCCCATCCGGCGTCGTCGAGGGCGTCGCGTACCGGGCGAAGCGCCGTGCCCTTGACCCAGGTCAGCACCGGATCCTCACCGGTCAGGCGCTGTATATAGGTTGTCTCCCACGCGTCGACCGCGCATCCGGCGGTGGCGAGCACCGTGGCGTATCCGGTCGGATCCAGGACGTTGCGGGGCTGCAGCAGGCCGACCGGCTCCAACTGCTCGCGCCACTGGTCCTGGGCGGCGAGATCTCGAATACAGCGGTGCGAGGGCGCGTCGAAGTTGCCCGGCACCTGGATCGCCAGCCACGCGCCGGGCGGCATTTTGCGCGCCCATTCGTCCAGTAGCGTCGGATGACCGGGCACCCATTGCAGCACCGCGTTGGAGATCACCACATCGGTATCCGGCTCCGGGGTCCAGTCGCGCACGTCCAGCAGGGTGGCGTGGACTCCGCGGGCGCGGGCCGCGGCCACCATATCGGGGGAGGAGTCCGAGGCCTCGACCACCGATCCGGGCCAGCGTTCCGACAATGCGGAGGTCAGATGGCCCGGACCGCATCCGAGATCTACGACACGCCGGGGTTGTTTCGCGCTGATACGTGCGAGTAACTCGAAGAATGGCCGGGAGCGGTGGTCGTCGAAGGTCAGATACTGCTGGGGATCCCACATGGCCGGCTCCTGACGTCGCTTACCAAACCGTACGTACGTACTGTATTGGCCACGATGCGGTTGCGCAAGAGTTGTCCGGATAGGATGTGGCTATGGCGGATGAAACCGATTCCGACCTGATCGCAGGGGAACCCCGAGCTGACCTGCTGCGTGCGCTGACGTATGTCGAGACCGAGTCGGGTCCCGACGGTAGCTATATCGTCAATGGGGATCTCCCGCCCGAGGTCGCACCACCGTTCATCCGCGCCATCATGCGTATCGAGGCCGAACTGCTGATACACGATGCTTTGCAGGTCACGGTCGACCGCGGCGAGCCGCGCACCCCGGAAGAGCGCCGCGCCGACGCGTTCCTGGCTTTGGCGTTGCGGGTCACCGACACCTGATTCCGGCAACACGTCGGCAACGCATGCGCCGCCGAATGGCGCCCACCGCGAAGCGGCGGGTCGACAAACCTCACCTACCTTGCAGTCGACCTCTTCGAGTGCTAGAAATGGATCTGGCACTCCCAACATGTGAGTGCCAGGTCGGGACGGTGAGATCGGGAGCCATGACACCCTCGGTCGTCCGTCGCGGGCACCGAACCTGGCCAGCGTCAATAGGGCGATCCAACCTGCGGTCGTTCTGTGTGTCAGCCATATACATGGAGGATCTCAACAACGCCATGGCCAAGACAATTGCGTATGACGAAGAGGCCCGCCGCGGCCTCGAGCGGGGCCTGAACGCCCTCGCCGACGCCGTGAAGGTCACGTTGGGCCCCAAGGGCCGCAACGTCGTCCTGGAGAAGAAGTGGGGCGCCCCCACGATCACCAACGATGGTGTGTCCATCGCCAAGGAGATCGAGCTGGAGGACCCGTACGAGAAGATCGGCGCCGAGCTGGTCAAGGAAGTCGCCAAGAAGACCGACGATGTCGCGGGCGACGGCACCACCACGGCGACCGTGCTGGCCCAGGCCCTGGTGCGCGAGGGTCTGCGCAACGTCGCCGCCGGCGCGAACCCGCTGGGTCTCAAGCGTGGCATCGAGAAGGCTGTCGCCGCTGTGACCGCCAAGCTGCTGGAGTCGGCCAAAGAGGTCGAGACCAAGGAGCAGATTGCCGCCACCGCCGCTATTTCGGCGGGCGACGCGTCCATCGGTGAGCTGATCGCCGAGGCCATGGACAAGGTCGGCAAGGAAGGCGTCATCACCGTCGAGGAGAGCAACACCTTCGGTCTCCAGCTGGAGCTCACCGAGGGCATGCGCTTCGACAAGGGCTACGTCTCGGGTTACTTCGTCACCGACCCGGAGCGTCAGGAGGCGGTCCTCGAGGATCCGTACATCCTGCTGGTCGGCTCGAAGATCTCGACCGTCAAGGATCTGCTGCCGCTGCTGGAGAAGGTCATCCAGGCCGGTAAGCCGCTGCTGATCATCGCCGAGGACGTCGAGGGCGAGGCCCTGTCGACCCTGGTGGTCAACAAGATCCGCGGCACCTTCAAGTCCGTCGCCGTCAAGGCCCCGGGCTTCGGCGACCGCCGCAAGGCGCAGCTGGCCGATATCGCCATCCTGACCGGTGGCGAGGTCATCAGCGAAGAGGTTGGCCTCTCGCTGGAGACCGCGACCGTCGATCTGCTGGGCACCGCCCGCAAGGTCGTCATCACCAAGGACGAGACCACGATCGTGGACGGCGCGGGCGATGCCGACGCCATCCAGGGCCGTGTCGCGCAGATCCGCACCGAGATCGAGAACTCGGATTCGGACTACGACCGCGAGAAGCTGCAGGAGCGCCTGGCCAAGCTGGCCGGCGGTGTCGCGGTGATCAAGGCCGGCGCCGCCACCGAGGTGGAGCTCAAGGAGCGTAAGCACCGCATCGAAGATGCCGTGCGCAACGCCAAGGCCGCCGTCGAAGAGGGCATCGTTGCCGGTGGTGGCGTGGCCCTGCTGCAGTCGGCTCCGGCCCTGGACGACCTGAAGCTGACCGGTGACGAGGCGACCGGCGCGAACATCGTGCGGGTGGCGCTGTCCGCGCCGCTGAAGCAGATCGCGTTCAACGCGGGCCTCGAGCCCGGCGTGGTGGCCGAGAAGGTTTCGGGCCTGCCCGCCGGTCAGGGCCTCAACGCCGACAGCGGCGTGTACGAGGACCTGCTGGCCGCCGGTGTGGCCGACCCGGTCAAGGTGACCCGCTCGGCGCTGCAGAACGCGGCCTCGATCGCGGCCCTGTTCCTCACCACCGAGGCCGTCGTCGCCGACAAGCCGGAGAAGTCCGCCGCTCCCATGGGCGACCCGACCGGCGGCGGCATGGGCGGCATGGACTTCTGAGTCCCGCCTCCCGGCACCCTGTTCAACCGCAGGCCGGCCCGCTCTTCCGAGCGAGCCGGCCTGCGGCGGTTCCGGCATAGGATGTGCTCGAACAACCGGGTTCTCACGATATTGAGGTGGCTATGACTGCTCTGCCGGCGTGGGCGACAGACCCGGAGATGCTCCTCATTACTGAGGAGACGTATGAGGCGCTGCCCGAAGAGGTGCAGAAGCAGATCGAGGTGATTTCCGGCCAGGTGATCTTCTGCCGTAGCGGAAGCATCGCCCACAATGTGGTTGCCCGTCGGCTGGCGGAGAGATTCGATGCGGTTCGTCCTGACGAGCCATGCACAAATGTCGTCTCAGACTTCGAGATGCACTATCGGAACCGCCGCCCGCAAACTCCGGGATTCTCGTTCCGTCGGCCCGATGTCGTCGTGCATCGCTGCATCCCGCTGGACGGGAGGCTGTGGAGTGACGACGCACTAGTGGTTGTCGAGGTGGTTTCGCCGGGATCGGAGTACACCGACACCGTAGACAAAATGGCCGAGTACGCAGGGGAGGGGATTCCGGTGTACCTGGTCGTGCACCTCGGTGAAGACTTGCGGATCAAGATAATCCAGGAGTATCGGCTCGACTGGGCGAGTGGAACGTACCGGTGTACGCATACGCACCAGGAAGCACTAGCGCTTCGCGAGCCGTTCCCGTTGATGGTTGCATTCACCGATCTTGATGCATGACATCAGGGTGCCGCATCGTCACACGATGTTGATGCACTGGACATCCGAGGTTTGGCCGTATGACCAGGCGATTTGACATTGAAAGCGGTTGGCACGTAACTTAATCCAGGTCAGAGCGACACGGACACCAACCCGAGCCGAAAGGCGCGGGACACGAGGTTGGACGGGGAGCGCCTGGTGATCACACTAGCTTGATGGGGACCCGATTTGGTTCGGAGTCAGCCGCTGGGCTAAGCTGGAAAAGTTGCCTCACCGATCGAGCGGGTTCAAGCCCGGGAGATGGTTTGTGCGTGTGTTCTTTGAGAACTCAATAGTGTGTCGATGAATGTCAGTGCCAAATGTTTTATTTGGTTCCGGCGCTTACACCCCCGTGTGGGTGTCGGACATTTTTGTCAGCAAATACTTTTTGTTGG
>NZ_JAGPOX010000094.1 GCF_019038435.1 Nocardia alni | reverse complement strand
GTCGTGCGGAAGGGGGGAGGTGGGGAGGAGATCCGTTGTGACGCGGTGCTGTCGGTGGGTGTTCGAGCTGTCTCCGGGGTGCTCGTATAGCTGTTCTCGGATTCCCCGGATGTTCCCTCGGGCGCGCCTGTGATGGTCGAATCGCTGTGTGCGACTGTGGAATTCGCGAGATGGTCGACTGCTTCGGCCGACAGTGGTGTTTCGTCGGGCAGTACGGTGTCGATCGTCTCGGTGGGCTGGTCCGGGATCACCTCAGTGTCCTGCGGTGAAACAGTCTGTGCCGCAGCATTGTTCGGTGGATCCGGCTCGTAGTGGTCGGGCAGCTTGGTGTAGGGGCCGTAGCTCGTCCAACTCCATGGTGAATTGTCCGGGAACATCGTCCCCGGATACCCGGTCGCACCGTATCCCCCGTCCGGCAGCGACGTGTCGTACTCGTCGGCGGGCGGCTGCGGGCTGCGCAGGTACAGCAGCCACCACCCGGCCAGCATGAGCACGAAACTGATCAACCCGGCGCCGCCGAGTCCGGCCCCCACCGGTCCCACGGTGCTGACCGCGATGACCAGCACGATGATCAGCAGCACCGTCTTGGCCGGCGACTGCGTGCTGTGCCCCCGCCCGAACAGCCCCTCGGCCGCGGACACCTGATCCTGTGCCGCCGGGCACAACAGCCAGGCCAGCAGATACAGGATGATCCCCGACCCCCCGAAGATCGTCGATACCACGAAGGCGACCCGCACCAGCACCGGATCGACCCCGTACCGTCGTCCGAACCCGGCCGCCACCCCCGCGACCGGGCCATGATGCCGCAGCCGCATGGGCCGCGTCTGCCACAGATGATGCATCTGTTCACTGAATCCCGATCGGCCGGTGTTCCCGGCCCACCCCGCTCTGGTCATGCCGTCCATCGTGGTCGCGAAGCGGTTCGGGGCGCATCGGGGATGACCCTGATTGAGTTCCTGAATTGGCCGAGCCCCGCATCGCGCTACATGGGCGATGGCGATGGTGGTGGGGTCACCCCGAGGGAAATGGGGTGATTCCCCGATGGTTGGTGTCGGTGGGGCGTGTCAGGATCGGAGGTATGTATCCGTCCATGCCCGATCTCGATGCCCGAGGGGTCGCGCCCGCGCCGTATCCGCGCATGACGCGGCGTGCACGGGGGCGGGTGGTCGGTGGGGTCGCGGGCGGGATCGCCGATCATCTCGGGGTCGACGTGTTCAAGGTGCGCGTCGGGTTCGTGCTGCTGTCGGCGCTGATGGGGGCGGGCATCGTCGGGTACGGGATGCTGTGGATCTTCACCTCCTCCGGTGGGGACGGGCCGCCGCCGACGGCCGCGGAGCGACGGCAGGCGGCCGGGCTGGTGCTGCTGGGCGTGACGCTGGCGGTGTCGATGGCGTGGCTGTTCAACGGCACAGCAGCGCATGTGGTGGCGCCGATCATCGTTGTCGCGGTGGGCGCGGCGCTGGTGTGGCGCGAATTCGACGCCGAGGGGCCGCGCTCGATCCTCGGGCTGCCGGTGCGGCCCTCGGTGCTCACCTGGACGCGCATCGTGGCCGGGGCGACGCTGATCGTGGTCGGGCTCGGCGTGGTGGTGCTGGCCCGGATCAACCTGAGTTCGCTGGGGTCGGCAATGATCGCGGTCGCGGTCACGCTGATCGGGGTCGGCCTGCTGACGGTTCCGCTGTGGCTGCGCATGGTCCGCGCGCTCAATTCCGAACGCGCCGCGCGCATCCGCAACGAGGAGCGCGAGGAGATCGCCTCGCACCTGCACGATTCGGTGCTGCAAACCCTCGCACTGATTCAGCGCCAGGCCGACGACCCGCAGGAGGTGATGCGCCTGGCCCGCAGCCAGGAGCGAGAACTGCGCAAGTGGCTGTTCGAGGACACCATGCCGCCGCAGTCCAGCCTGGCCGCGGCCCTGCGCACGATCGCCGGTGAGGTGGAGGACCAGCACGGCGTGAAGGTCGCCCCGGTCACCGTCGGCGACGTCTCGATGGATCCGGGCGATACGGGATTCGGCCTTCCCCGAGAACATTTCACCGCCCTCCTGGGCGCCACCCGCGAGGCCCTGGTCAACGCCGCCAAACACGCCGGAGTCCCGACCATCGACCTGTTCGCCGAGGTAGAGCCCCACCAGGTCGGCATCTTCGTCCGCGACCGAGGCGCCGGCTTCGATCCCGCCGACGTTCCGGCAGACCGGCAGGGCCTGTCCAAATCCATCCACGCCCGCATCGAACGCCGCGGCGGCGCCGTCGTCATCGATTCCACCCCCGGCCGCGGCACGGAGGTCCGGATCACCATGCCCCGCAAGGATTCCGAGGGAGTCGACGGCGGCGATGTGACGGATGCCGACGGCGCGCCGACCGCCGAGAACGCCGAGGCCGATGGTGCGATGTCACCGGAATCCCGCGGCCGAGCCAACGCCGCCACCGGAGAGTGACGTCTCGCTCTGCCGATCATCGAGATGCTGTTGCCGGTCGATGGTCTCCGACACCTGGGTCAGCGCCGATCAGATGCGTGCGGTCGCCGCGGAGCCGCTCACGATTCCGGTGCTAGCCGTTGGGTGTGAGAAGTCCCTGGGCGAACAGATGATCGGCTTCGTTCGCGAGTCGGCGCCGAGGGCGTGGTTCTGCCCGGAGCCGGACGTCTGGATGTGGTACCGATGGATGGGCGATCTGCTCGGCGGCCGGTAGCGTGGCATCCATCTTCAGGTGAGGAGAACCGTGTCCATCAGGGTCTTTCTGGTCGACGACCATGCCGTGTTCCGTTCCGGTGTGCGGGCCGAGCTGAGTCGCGAGGCCGATATGGAGGTGGTGGGCGAGGCCGGTGCGGTGGGCGAGGCGATCACCGGAATCGCGACGTCCGGCCCGGATGTGGTGCTGCTGGATGTGCACATGCCCGATGGCGGCGGGGTCGCGGTGCTGCAGGGGATTGAGAAGGGGAACGGGAACGGCGGTTCGAAGGCTCCGGTCTGCTTGGCGCTGAGCGTATCCGACGCCGCCGAGGACGTGATCGCGGTGATTCGCGCGGGCGCGCGCGGATATGTCACCAAGACCATCTCCGGATCCGAACTGGCCGATGGCATCCGGCGGGTCGCGGGCGGTGACGCGGTGTTCAGCCCGCGATTGGCCGGATTCGTCCTGGACTCGTTCACTGGGCGCTCACCGGCCCCCGAGCCCCCGCTCGATCCGGAACTGGATTCGCTGACCCCGCGCGAGCTGGAAGTGTTGCGGCTGCTCGCCCGCGGTTACACCTACCGCGAAATCGCCGAATCCCTGTTCATCTCGGTGAAGACCGTGGAAACCCACGCCTCCAATGTGCTGCGCAAGACCCAGCAGTCCAACCGAAACGCCTTGACCCGCTGGGCCCATCGCCGCCGGATCGACTGACGCCGGTCGAAGTGCTCCTCGTCGTTCCGGCCGCAAGCGTGCCGGGATAACGGGTGGAACCTCTGTCCGTGCGCTCAGAGCGCGATGAGGATCGCGACCAGGATGACCAGGCCGATCAGCAGTCCGATCGCGATGGCCAGCGGTGCGGCGTTGGGCCCCAGGGCGTTGAGGTTGAAGCCCGGCTTCTTCTGTTGCGGCGCAGGGGCGCTCGGGGCATTGACGCGCTGCGGGCGGGGCAGCGGGGTGGAGTGCGGGCTGCGCATGCCCGCGGCCGAGTTGCGCGCGGCCCAGGCCGGGATGGTGCCGTCCTCGGTGCGGACCGGCGCGCCGAGTATGTAGGGCTCGGTGCCGGGACCGAAAACGGCGGTCAGGATCTCGTTGCGTGCCTCGGCCATGGTGGGGCGGCGCTGCGGCGCGGGCTCCATCATGTGCAGCAGCGCCTCGGTGAGCGGGCCGCTGCGGCTCGGCGGGGTGATCTGCGCCATCGCGGCGCGCTGGACGATGACGTCGTTGTCATCGTCGAGACCGTACGGCGGCTGCCCCTCCACCGCGGTGTACAGCGTCGCGCCGAGCGAGTAGACGTCGCTGGCGGCGGTGGGCTGCGCGCCGCGCGCGACCTCCGGCGGCAGATAGGCGGGGGTGCCGGTGATGCTCTCTTCCAGCTCGTCGATCGCCTCACCCGTGCCGCGCGAGATGCCGAAGTCGCTGAGCTTCGCCATGCCGACCTCGGCGCCGCGGTCGGCGACCAGGATGTTGCCGGGCTTGATATCGCGGTGCACGATGCCGACGGCATGCGCGGCGGCCAGTGCGTCGGCGACCTGCGCGCCGATCTGCGCCACCTCGATGGGCGAGAGCGCATCGGCCAGCGCCAGCGCCTTGGCGACGCTGCGCGAGGGCAGGTACTCCATGACCAGCCACGGCTCACCCGCCTCCAGCACCACGTCGTAGACGGCGATGGCGTGCTCGTGCGACAGCTTGGCGGCGACCCGGCCCTCGTGGACGATCTGGTTGCGGACCTCGCGGGCCTGCTCTTCGCTGAGCCCGGCCGTGGTCAGCACCTGCTTGATGGCGACGTCGCGGTCGAGCAGCCGGTCGTGGGCCAGCCAGACCGCGCCCATGCCGCCACCGCCGAGCTTGGACTGCAGACGATACCGGCCGGCGACCAGATAGTCGGGGCCGACGATAGGACGGGCGCGTTCGGTCACGGGCGCGAGAATAGCGGAAAACCATCCTGACTGGCCCGCTTCGCCGAGCATGGGTCCGGCTCGCACGCCACCCCGACATGGACAGGGCCGGGCTTCCGCTGGCAATCTATCGAACGTATATTCGACACACATCGATAGCTGGATCGGTGCTGGAGTCCATTCGAGGGAGATAGGTGAACGAGGATGGGGTCGCCCGACGAGGTGAAACGTATGCGGCTGGCGGAACTGCGCCGACTGATCGCCGCGGTCCCGGCGCGCGGCGCGGACGCGCGCATGCCGCCGGTGTGGCGGCATGCGCAGACGCGGTCGGAGGAGACGAGGGAGTCGTCGGCGCCGCCGTCCGAAGGGGCGTCGGGGCGGCTGTCCGGGGATTCGTCGGAGCAGTCGCGTGCGCAGGCGATGCCGCGGCGATGCGACGCGTCGGACGAGGCGGACGGGGAGTCGCCGATGCGGATGCGTGCGCTGGATTCGTCGGGCCAGGGGCAGGGGCGGGGCGAGCCGTGGTCGGGCGGCGGGAAGTTGTTGCCGGTACCACCCGCGCTGGCGGGGCTGTTGCCGGTCGGTGGCCTGGTTCGGGGTTCGGTGGTCGAGTATTCGGGTGCGAGTTCGTTACTGATCGGGTTGCTGGCCGCGGTGACCGGCGATGGCGGACATGCCGTCGCGGTCGGTCTGCCGCGGCTCGGCCTGCTGGCCGCGGCCGAGATGGGGGCTCGGCTGGATCGATTGGCCGTGGTGCCCGATCCCGGCCCCGATCCGCTGGAGATAGCTTCGGTATTGCTGGATGGTTTGGATCTGGTCGTGCTCGGATTGCGCGGCGCGACAGTGCCGTCCGCGAGAACTCGTGTGCTCACCGCGCGCGCCCGCACCAAGGGCGCCACGCTCGTGGTGACCGGGGGCTCCTGGTCCGGTCCGGCGCTGCGCATCGAGGCCCGGGTCGCCGGCTACGGCGGCCTCGGGCGAGGCTGCGGCCGCCTGCGCACCATGCGGCTCGATGTGCGGGTACGCGACCGTTCGAGTGCGCACCGCACCGGCCTGATCGATCTGATGCCCGGCGGTGATGGTGTCGAATGGACTGTCGCACAGCCAGATTCGACCGTTTCGCCGATAGTGGACGCGAATCATGCGGCATCGTGAGTGAGCTTGCGGGCGAGCCGTGGGCGCGGCATATGTGTCGTGATCGCGCGAGGGGTTCCGGTCGAACCGCGTGGGAACGATCGGAGCCGTGGTGCGTGATGGCGATGTCGCGCGGCGAGTTGTGGCGGTGAGTGGGCGCGGCGGGGCCCGGGTGCTGGCGCTGTGGTGCCCGGACTGGCCCGCCGTCGCGGCCGGTGCGGCGGCTGGCGTCTCGCCGGTGCGGCCGGTAGCGGTGCTGCACGCCAATCGGGTCGTGGCGTGTTCGGAAACGGCGCGGGCCGCGGGGGTGCGGCGCGGGGCGCGGCGGCGGGAGGCGCAGTCTCGGTGCCCCGATCTATATGTGGCGCAGGCGGATCCGGACCGGGACGCGCGGTTGTTCGAGCCGGTGGTCGCGGCCGTGGACGAGGTGGCGCCCGGGGCGGAGGTGCTGCGCGCCGGGCTACTGGTGCTGGTGGCGCGGGGCGCGACGCGGTTCTTCGGTTCCGAGGAGGCGTCGGCCGAGCGCCTGGTGGACGCGGTGGCCGCGGTCGGGGTGGAGTGCAGGATCGGAATCGCGGACGAGATGTCCACCGCGGTGCTGGCTGCCCGCCGCGCGGCCCTCGTGCCGCCCGGACGGGGCGCGGAATTCCTGGCGCCACTGCCGGTGGGTGAGCTCGCCGTCGAGCCCAGCCTGGCCGGTCCGGGGCGCGAGGATCTGGTGGACCTGTTGCACCGCTTGGGGTTACGGCGAATCGGTGATTTCGCCGCGCTGACCCCGGCCGAGGTCGCCTCGCGCTTCGACGCCGACGCGATCGCGGCGCACCGCTGCGCCCGCGCCGAACCGGAGCGCCCGCCCGCCCCCCATCCGCCCGCAGCGGAATTGGCGGTGCAGTACCCCTGCGATCCGCCGATCGAACGGGTGGACGCCGCAGCCTTCGCCGGGCGACTGCTGGCCACCCGGCTGCACGAACGTCTGGCCGCCGCATCGCTGGCCTGTACCCGCCTGGAGGTGATCGCGGAAACCGAGTCCGGGGAACGCCTTTCCCGAATCTGGCGCTGCGCCGAACCGCTGACCCCGGACGGCACCGCGGACCGAATCCGCTGGCAGTTGGACGGCTGGCTCACCCGCCGCGCCCTGCGTGGACCGGGCCGGGACGAGTGGTCCGGGATCGCGGCGATCGGCCGAGCGGACGCGGTGATCCGTACGGACCAGGAAGGATCCGGCGTGGATCCGGCGCGTGCTTCCCGGCCGGGTGTCGTGGCGGCTGATGAGGCGGGAGTGAGCATCCGCAGGAGCCGAGAAAGGCGCGCTCCGGAGCTCGGAATCCCTGTGGACCGAAAGAGGTTTCGGCCGAACGAGCACGAGCCCGCACCGATCGTGCTGCTGCGGTTGGAGCCGATCGAAGTGGTGTCCGCCGGGACGTTGCAGCTCGGGCTGTGGGGCGGGGCCGGACAGGAGCAGGAGGCCGCGCGGCGCGCGTTGGTGCGGGTGCAGGGCCTGCTGGGGGGAGAGGCGGTCCAGGTCGGCGTACTCAGCGGCGGGCGCGGACCCGTCGAACGGGTCACCCTGATCGCGCTCGGTGACGAGCAGACCCCCGCCGCGGATCCCACGCTGCCGTGGCCCGGCAGGCTGCCCGAACCCGCCCCGGCCGTGGTGCTGGTCAACCGTCCCGAGGTGGTGCTGGAGTCCGCCGACGACGCGCCGGTATGGGTCACCGATCGCGGCCTGTTCACCGCCGAGCCGACCCGTCTGCGCTGGGGCGGCAAGCACTGGGAGGTGACCGGCTGGGCGGGCCCCTGGCTCCTGGACGAGCGCTGGTGGGCGGGCCCCCGTCCCGCCGTCCGCGCCCAGGTGCTGCTGGCGGCCGACGTCAAGGTACTGCTGCTGTTCGGCTACACGAATACCTGGCATGTGGAGGGCCTGTACGAGTAGCCCGGACGGGTCATCCGGGCAGCGTCCACACCAGCGCCATGCTGAACGGGTGGCCGAGCAGATGCCGCCACTTCGGCTTGGCCGCGAGCCAGGGCTCCTCGACCACCGCCTCGGCCGCCTCGGCCAGGCGCCATCCGCACGTCACGCCGGCGGTGACGTGATCGCTGAACAGGTGCAGATGGGTGTTGATCGCCAGCGGCTCACCCGCCGGATCCGTGTAGTGCGTGGGCATTCCGGTCACCATCACGAACTGCGGGTGGTAGCTGACCAGGACGAAACTCGCGCCCGGCGTCGCCAGCCGGTGCGCCTCGCGATAGAACGGCACGAGGTCGGGCACATGCTCATCGATCAGCGATGAGATCACCAAATCGTATGCGCCGCTGGTCAATCCGGTGTCGCAGGCATCGCCGTGCGTGAGTGTGGCGTGCGCGCCGCGGGATCGTGCCAGCGCCAGCATGCCGGTACTCAGATCCACCCCATCGATATGGCCCAGGCCGTGTTCGCGCAGCCATCCAGCCGTCCGGCCGGTGCCACAGCCCAGGTCGGCCGCGCGCCGCACCTTGTCCCAGCGCGGTACGCGCAACCGCCCCAGCAGCGTGAGGTCCATCTCGTCCATGACTGTCTGCTCGTAGGTCGGCGCCCAACCGTCATACCCCGTGGCGACGTCGACGGTGCGATAGTTGCGGCGGTCGAAATCCGCGAAGCTCGGCATGAGGTGAGTATCACGGTTCGGCTCGAGAGTGCCCAGTGATTATCCGGGCGCGGACGGTTATGAATCTGGGCACAAGGGCGTATAGCGGGCCGATAACCCCTTTATTCTCGATGATCGTGGAATCGATCGTGATCCGGGTGCCGTTGGCGGGTGTGCGAATCGCCTACCGCGATATCGGCGCGGCGCGTCGTGCCGCCGTTCTCGCGCCCGAGGAGTGCATGCCTCGGACGTCCGTCGCCGACGTCCCGGTCGTGCTGGTGCACGGGATGGGCGGGGACGGGCATACCTGGGATCGGTTCGCGCATGATCTGGCGCGGCTGGGGCGACGGGTGATCATCCCCGATCTGCGGGGTCACGGGCGCAGCGCGCACGCCGAGTCCTACCGGTTCGACGAGTTCGGCGCGGATATCGTGCAGCTGTGCGATCAGCTCGGGCTGACCTCGGCGGATCTGGTCGGGCATTCGCTCGGCGGTTACGCGGTGTCGTGTGTGGCGCTGGAGCGTCCCGGGCTGGTGCGACGTCTGGTGATCGAGGAGCAGCCGCTGCCGCTGCGCTCGGGTGACGAGCAGCCCACCCTGACCCGCCGCCTGCCGACCCCGCCGGAGCTGTGGCACGCCACGACCAGCCTGCTGCGGCATCTGCGGGCGGTACTGGCCTTCGACCGGTCGATGACCCGGACCGCGCTGGAACAGTTCCGCCGGCCGAATCCGCGGTGGTGGGATCGGCTCGGCGAGATCACCGCGCCCACCCTGATGTTGCGCGGCGGCCCGGGTGGCATGGTCGACCCGGAGAAGCTGGCGGATTTCCGCACCGCCGTTCCCGATTGCCGAGTCGAATCCTTCGACTGCGGTCACAGCATCCACCGCGACCGCTATCACGAGTTCGCCGCCGCGGTACTGCCGTTTCTCGGGCACTGAATCGTTCGTACGAGCCGGATCGATCCAGCGGATCAGGCTGTGACCATATTGACGAGATGTTGTGCGTCCGTTGGATACTCGCCGATCGACGTCACCGAGATATTGCGCTCGGCTATGGCATGGTTGATCCGCAGCGCGGTGGCCTGCAGTATGGGCAGCGCTCCGCGGGCTCGATCATCGTTGGGGACCACGACCGACAGTGCCGCGGTGACCTGGCCGGTGGCCGTGCGCAGCGGGACCGCGATCGCGGTGGCTTCGACGTCGATCGCACCCGGGTAGTACGCCATGCCGACCCGGCGGATCTCGGTGAGCCGCGCCCGGACAGCGTGTGGATTGTTGAGCGTATACGGGGTGTATGCCGGTAGCGGGCCCTCGATGACCTGTTCCTGCAGCTGTTTGGGCGCGTGGGCCAGCAGCACCAGTCCGGACGCCGACGCGTGCAGGGGCAGCCGGCTGCCCGAACCCACCATGGTGCGCACCGCGTCCGGCCGGGTCAGCCGACGCAGGAACAGCACCTCCCGCTGGTATCGCACGGACAGGTAGGTGGTGTGCCCCACGCGGGTATGCAACTCGGCCATGAAGGGCATCACGGTGTCACAGATCTCCCTGGTCGGCACCGCCCGGCTCACCATCTCCCACATGGGCAGGCCGATCGACACGCGGCGCTGCGCGTCGCGTTGCAACCAGCCGTGTTCGACCAGTTCGGAGACCATGCGCGAGACGGCCGGTAACGAAAGCCCGGTGCGATCCGACAACTCTGTGACGCTGATCGCGGGACCATCCTGCCCTACCGTCTCCAGGAGGCGGGCAAATCGGGAGAAGACGGATTCGCCGTTGGAGTACCGAGCCATATGCGCGTGACCTTCCCGGAATGCATGCGTGACGGCTCCCGATCTTGCTGCGTCCGGCTTCCAGGCTTCTGGTGCGTGGCTGTGAATCTTCTGTAAGTATGCCCTTATCCGAGGCTGAAGGGGCGGCCCCACAGCGTTTCGGTGCTGTCCATGACCGAGTCCTGGATCAGGACCGTGGTGTACGAGCGTGCCTCGGCGTATCCCGCACAGCCCTCGACCGAGAGCGTGTGGTCGACGTACTGGTTGGTGCCCGACGTGCCGGTGAAGTTGTAGACGGCGATCTTCTTGGTGGCGACCTGGCCGGGTTTGAGTGTCAGGCTCGTGTCGGGGTCCGCGTACGGGCTGACGCCGTCGGGGCCGATGGTGACGCCGTCATCGTAGTCGCCGAGCTTCAGACCGCCGTTGTCGCTTCCCCCGCCGTTGTCGCCGCCACCGCTGTTGCCGCCGCCCGCACTATTGCCGCCGCCTCCGCTGTTGCCATTTCCGTTTCCGGCGGTGACGCCATTGCCGGAGTCGCCACTGCTGGAATTGCCGTTGGCGTTCGTGGGCGGCGGCTGATCGGCCTGGTCACCGCTGGCGTTGGCGTGCTCGGCATGTCCGATATCGATCTGACAGCCGACCAGATACCCGGTCTCGATGCGCCCACCGGTGATCTTGACGCCGGCCGGTCCGGTCGTCGACACCGAGGTGACCGCGGATGCCCAGGCATTACGGGACAGCGGGCTCGAGGCCATCGACGCGGAGATCCTGGCGTGCTCGCCGGTGCGTGCGACGGTGACGGCGACGCCGTCGCGGGTGGTGTACCGGGCGTGCCCGTCCGGGAGCGTCACCGAGGTGTCCGCCCGGGCCGGACCCGCCGCCGCGAGCAGCGCGGGCAGACACAGCCCCGCCACAAGTGCCGCGCCGAGATGATGCCGCATACCGCTCTCCTGGTCGTGTGTCGGCTCAGCCGATGCCGAACGGCTGGCCGTAGAGGGTGACCTCGGCGGTGCCGTGGTCGTTGGTGACGTTCAACGTGCTGTACGCGCGCGCCTGTGCGTAACCTCCGCACCCGCTGACCTGGATGCCGCGGTCGAGGTATTGGATGCCGACCTTCCCCTGCGTCGGGTCGAGCTTCTTGGTGTCGAACGCCACCTTCGCCACGCCGCCGGGCACCAGATTGATGGACGGCGTGAGTTCGGGGGAGATGGAATCGGGCTCGACGTAGACATCCCCGCCGAGGGACAGACCGCCGGACAGATCAACCTGGCAGCCGACGAGATATCCGGTCTCCAGGGTGCCGGAGGTGGCGCCGGGCGTGGTGGCGTAGACGGTGGCCGAGACGGTCGCGGTACGCGACATGCCGTTCGGCGCCAGGGACGGGGAGATCACCGCGCGTTCTCCGGTCCGGCTCAGGTCCACCGGGATACCGATGGTGGTGGTCACCGTCTGATGACCGTCCGGGAGCGGGACCACCGTGTCCGCATGCGCGTTGCCTGGTCCGAGCACGACGGCCGCCAGGCCCAGACCGATACCGGTGAGCCGTCGAAATCCGTTGTGCACTGGTTTCCCTCACATGCCAGGAGTCGTTTCCGGCATGTGAGCACCGGGCGCGATGGATGCGCCCTGTGTGCAGGTGTTGTTCGATCACGCCGAAATCGACTGGCCCGCATAATCTCTGTGTGTTACGAGGTGCCGGACGATGTTCGGAATCCTTCTTATCGGGACGGGCGCGGCGGCGTCCACCCCGCATTCCTTGGAAGGAAGGCCGGCCTCACCAATAGGTGCCGGGAACCAGGCGGGCGGCGCGGCGCAGGACGGTCCGGGTGACGCGTCCGGCCGGTGACCGGTCGCGGCGTGGCTCGTGGTGCGGAACGACGTCGTGCGCATCGGCGGGAGCCGTCTCGCCCCGGGCGGCGGGTGAGTCCGGCAACGCGCGGTAGTAGCGGTGCATGATCCGGTCCTTGGTGCGCGGGGTGAACAGGCCGCCGTATTCGGCGAGGGTGCCCAGCGGTACGTCGATGCGCTTGGGGCGCTCGGACAGTGCGCGCACGATGGTCGCGGCGGCCCATTCGGGGGATTCCGAGGGGCCCTGCTTGCCGCTGGGAGCGATCATGGGTGTGCGCACCAGCGGCATGTGGATGGTGGTGAAGGTGATGTTGTCCGCGAGCATCTCGGCTGCGGTGACCTCGGCGAACTTGTCCAGCGCGGCCTTGGATGCCAGGTACGCGGCGAAGCGCGGCGTGGCGACCTGCACGCCGGCGCTGGAGATGTTGACGATGTGACCGAACTTGCGTTCGCGCATCTGCGGTAGCAGCGCCAGGGTCATCCGCACCGCGCCGAAGTAGTTGACCGCCATGGTGCGCTCGAAGTCGTGCATCCGGTCGGTGGAGCGGTGCACGGCCCGGCGGATGGAACGTCCGGCGTTGTTGACCAGCATGTCGACGTGATCGTGCTCGTCGAGGATGGTCTTGACGGTCTGCTCGACCGATTCGGCGTCGGTGACATCGCAGCGGTAGGCGTATGCCCGCCCGCCCTCGGCGCCGATCTGCTGCACCACGGCGGCCAGTTCCTCCTCGCGGCGGGCGAGTAACAGCACCACCGCCCCCTTGCTCGCGACCGCGAGCGCGGCGGACCGGCCGATGCCGGAGGAGGCGCCGGTGATGAGCACGTGCCTGCCGGTCAGATCTCGGCGAGTGCGCCGACGGGACAGGTGGTCGGCCGCGGGGGTATGGGTCATCGCTGCTGCTCCCTTGCAAGGTCGATTCACCATGAACTTACTCCGGGGTAAGTTTCGGCGCCATCGTGGGTTCGTCACAGTCCCGGATCGTTCGCGCCGAAAGCTTGACGTGTCTCATATCGAATGTATGTTCGATACGGTAAAGAACCGGACGGTCTGTCGGAGGTGTGCATGGGCTGGGGTAACGGTCCGCCGACCTGGTCGGAGATGGAGCGGGTGCTTTCCGGCCGTCCGGGGCGCGCGCCCGAACCGCCCGGTGACGGCGGTGACAGTCCCGCCTGGTCGCGTAAGCGCGGGGCGTATCGGGCCGGGGAGCGGCCACGGGCCGGCGGACCGGTGGTGCCCTATGCCGAACTGCACGCGCACTCGGCGTACAGCTTTCTCGACGGCGCCTGCCAGCCCGAGGAGTTGGTCGAGGAAGCGGTGCGTCTGGGGCTGGAGGCGCTCGCGCTGACCGACCACGACGGGTTCTACGGGGTGGTTCGCTTCGCGGAGGCGGCGGCCGAGTGGGGGCTGCCGACGGTGTTCGGTGCGGAGTTGTCGCTGCCTTTCTCGTCTTCCCGGCATGCTCTCGGCCGGGATGGCGCGGACGGACTCCGGCCGAAGGCGCGCCGGAATGGCGAGGCGGGCCGTGCGAACGGCGCGGGAGATCGGCGAAACACCGAGCCGCGCACCGGAAGTCCCGATCCGGGTGGGACGCACCTGCTGGTGCTGGCACGCGGGCAGGAGGGCTATCGCAGGCTGTCGCGGGAGATCGCGGCCGCGCATATGGCCGGTGGGGAGAAGGGAATCCTGCGTTACGACCTGGATCGTCTGTCCGCCGCGGCGGGCGGGCATTGGCAGATTCTTACCGGATGTCGCAAAGGTCATGTGCAGCAGGCGCTTTCGATGGGTTCCGGCGCGGCGGGCGATGTTGCGGCCGAGGCGACGCTGCGCGAGTTGGCGGAGCGATTCGGCGCGGACCGGGTGAGCGTGGAGCTCACTCACCACGCCGTCCCCGAGGACGACGAGCGCAACGCCCGGCTGGCCGCCCTGGCCGATCGCGTCGGGCTTCCGATCATCGCCACCACCGCGGCGCATTTCGCCGCCCCGCGCCAGCGCCGGTTGGCGATGGCGCTGGCGGCGGTGCGCGCCCGGCAGGGACTGGACGGAATGGACGGCTGGCTCGCGCCCGTCGGCGGGGCGCACCTGCGTTCCGGCGCGGAGATGGCGCGACTGTTCTCCGCGCGCCCGCAGGCGATCGCCAATGCCGTCGAGCTGGCCCGCGAGTGCGCCTTCGACCTGAAACTGATCGCGCCGCGGTTGCCGCCGTTCGATGTGCCCGACGGTCACGACGAGAATTCGTGGTTGCGCGAACTCGCCTACGCCGGAGCGGGCCGGCGCTACGGTTCGCGCGCGGCGAATCCGGAGGCGTACCGGCAGCTGGACCATGAGCTGCGGGTGATCTCGGATCTGGGTTTTCCGGGATATTTCCTGGTGGTGCACGATATCGTCACCTTCTGCCGGGAGCACGACATCCTGTGCCAGGGCAGGGGGTCGGCGGCCAATTCCGCGGTCTGCTTCGCGATCGGCATCACCAATGTCGATCCGGTGGCGGGCCGCCTGCTGTTCGAACGGTTTCTGTCGCCGGAGCGCGATGGCCCGCCCGATATCGACATAGATATCGAATCGGATCGTCGCGAGGAGGCGATCCAGTACGTCTACGCCCGATATGGCCGGGAGTACGCCGCCCAGGTGGCCAATGTGATCACCTATCGCGGGCGATCCGCGGTCCGCGATGCCGCACGGGCGCTGGGCTTTTCCCCCGGGCAGCAGGATGCGTGGAGTAAGCAGGTGAGTCGCTGGAGCGGCGTGGCGCAGGAAAAGGATTCCGATATCCCCGGCGAAGTGCTGGAGCTGGCGGGTGAGATCGAGGGCCTACCAAGGCATCTGGGCATCCACTCCGGCGGCATGGTGATCTGTGATCGCCCCATCGCCGACGTGTGTCCGGTGGAGTGGGCCCGCATGCCCGGTCGCAGCGTGCTGCAATGGGATAAGGACGACTGCGCCGCAGCGGGGTTGGTGAAGTTCGACCTGCTCGGGCTCGGCATGCTCTCGGCTCTGCACTACATGATCGACCTGGTGCGCGAGCACGAGGGGGCAGAGGTCGAACTGCACCGGCTGGATCTCGCCGAATCCGCTGTGTACGAGATGCTTTCGCG
The DNA here is from genome assembly GCF_019038435.1 of Nocardia alni. Classification (GTDB taxonomy): domain Bacteria; phylum Actinomycetota; class Actinomycetes; order Mycobacteriales; family Mycobacteriaceae; genus Nocardia; species Nocardia alni. The sequence continues at coordinate 24,374 of NZ_JAGPOX010000094.1, read as the reverse complement.
CGCCGATTCGGTGGGTGTGTTCCAGGTGGAGTCGCGGGCGCAGATGGCGACCCTGCCCCGGCTGAAGCCGCGGACGTTCTACGACCTCGTCGTCGAGGTGGCGCTGATCCGGCCCGGTCCCATTCAGGGCGGTTCGGTGCATCCCTACATCCGCCGTCGCAATGGTGTCGAAGAGGCGACGTACGACCATGCGTCCCTGGAGAATTCGCTGGAACGCACGCTCGGTGTGCCGCTGTTCCAGGAACAACTCATGCAGATGGCCGTCGATGTGGCCGGATTCACCGCGGCCGAGGCGGACCAGCTGCGCCGGGCGATGGGTTCCAAACGATCGCCGCAGCGGATGGAACGGCTACGTGCGCGGTTCTATCGCGGGATGCGTGAATTGCACGGTATCGAAGGCGAATTGGCGGACCGGATCTACGAGAAGATCTATGCCTTCGCGAATTTCGGTTTCCCGGAGAGTCATTCGCAGAGCTTCGCCTCGCTGGTCTTCTATTCGGCGTGGTTCAAACTGCATCATCCTGCGGCGTTCTGTGCGGGACTGCTCAATGCCCAGCCGATGGGGTTCTACTCCCCGCAGTCGCTGGTCGCCGACGCCCGTCGGCACGGGGTCGTCGTGCACGGCCCCGATATCAACCACAGTCTCGCCGCGGCCACGCTGGAGCGGCCCGGCGTGCGTGAGTCAGGGCCGGAGGTGGCAGCTGAGCGTAATCACGTAGGCCCCGCGTTCATGGCTGATGGATACGGCGTGCAGGTGCGGCTGGGGTTGGCCGCGGTCCGGTCCATCGGCGACGAATTAGCCGAGCGGATCGTGGCCGCTCGGGTGGACGGGCCGTACGTCTCGTTCCTGGATCTGACCGGGCGGGTGGAACTCACGGTGCCGCAGGCCGAATCGCTGGCCACCGCGGGTGCGCTCGACAGTCTCGGGATCACCCGGCGGCAGGCGCTGTGGGCCGCGGGCGCCGCGGCGGGGGAGCGGCCGGGCCGGCTGCCCGGCACCGGCGCGACCACCGCCGCGCCCGCGCTCCAACTGCCGGGTATGGGTGAGTTGGAGTTGGCGGCCGCCGATGTGTGGGCTACCGGGGTGTCGCCCGGTAGTTACCCGACCGAATTCCTGCGCCCGCGACTCGATGCGCTCGGCGTGGTTCCGGCGGCCGGATTGCTCGCGGTGCCCGACGGGTCGAAGGTGCTGGTGGGCGGTGCCGTCACGCATCGGCAGCGGCCCGCCACCGCGGCCGGGGTCACCTTCATCAACCTGGAGGACGAGACCGGCATGGTGAACGTGGTGTGTTCGGTGGGGCTATGGCAGCGATATCGGCGTATCGCCCAGGGCGCGTCCGCGCTGCTGGTGCGTGGGCGGGTGCAGAACGCCGAGGGGGCGGTCAGCGTGGTCGCGGAGTACCTGCAGCGCATGGATTTGCGCGTGGCATCCCGCTCGCGCGACTTCCGTTAGAAGCTGTCGTTGCCTCCGCCGCCTCCGCCGTCGAATCCACCGCCGCCGCCGCTGTCGCCGCCGCCGAAGCCGTAGTCGCCGCCTCCACTGTCGCCGCCGCCGAAGCCGTAGTCGCCGCCGCCACCGCCGTACTGGTCGTATCCGCCCTGGCCCTGGTCGTATCCGCCCTGGTCGTAGTCGCGGCGGTCCTCCTCGCGGCCCTCCATCTTGCCCAGCTCATAGCCGAGCAGGCCGCCGCCCACCGCGCCGATGCCGCCGGCCATACCCGGGCTGATGCCGCCGCCACCCCGGTAGCCGGGGCCGTAGCCGCCACCAGGGCCATAGCCGCCACCGGGACCGTAGTCGCCCGGACCGTAGCCGCCGGGCCCGTAGCCACCGCCGTATCCACCGGGCCCACCGCCGCCGGGGAACCCGCCGCGGCGGCCGCGGCGCCGGAACACGCCTACCACGGCCGCCACGATCAGGCCGAGGACGATCAACGGGCACAGGATGCCGAACAGGCCGATATGCCCGCTGCTGTGGTGATAGCGGGCGGCCTGTGGAGCGGGTCCCGCCTCTTTGGCGGTGTTCGCCAGCGACTGCAGCGCGGCCACCGTCGCGCCGGTGTAGTCACCGGAACCGAACGCGCTGATGAACGCCTGGCCGGCCGCCGAAGTGTCGCGGATATGAGAATTGGGCCCGGTCTCGATCGCGACGTTCTTGGACTGGGTGTTGATCGCGAGCACCACATCGGTGGCGCCCTTGACGTCCTTGCGCGTCTCGTTGGTGAACGCGGCGGAGTCGTTGGCGTACTTCGTGGTGGTGTAGACCTCCACCGGATCGGGCAGCGCGTTGCCCGCGGTGGTCACGCGCGCGTGATCCAGCACGTTCGTCGCGTCGTGGATGGTGACCGGACCGGCCGCCGCCATCCCCGTGCTGGTCAGGAGTAACGCTGCTGTCGCCGCCAGCAGGACTGCATATCGCTTGGCCATACCCGCACTCTCCGGTTGCTCGAGGACCCTGCCGCCCATTCGTACGCGAGCCTACCGGGTCACTCGGACACGACATTCAAGACCGTACGGTCTGGAAAGCGTCCCGCGCATCGGGTGAGTTCCCATCCGCCGCCCCGATATTCACAACCCGTCCGAGCTGCCTGTAAAGGGTGCGTTTGCGGATGCAGGGGGTGCGTTTACGGGAAGGGGGTGCAGCTGCTGCGTGAGCCGTGACAGATGTCGCCAGGGCTGTATACGGTGACGGCGTCGGGGCGAATCAGTGGGGCAAATCATTCGAGCAAGGGGGATAGATGATGTCGAATTCATGTGTTGTCGACGCCGATGCGATGCGACGGTTCGCATACGTGGCGCGGCAGGCGTTCCGGGAGCTCGATGATGCCGCGGGCGCCACGCTCGGGACGGTCGGCCTGCTCACAGATCTGGTTCCGCACAGCGCCGTGGTGCACGCATGGTGCGATTCGGTCTGCGCCGCAGCCACCCTCGTGCAGCGCAACGCCGATCGCTTCGGCCGCCTCGCCGAGCACACCGACCGTGCGGTGGGCGCCTACCTCGAGAGCGACCTCACGCACAGCCGTCTGTTCGCCGGTCTGGAGGTCCGGATATGACGCCGTCGCGTTCGGTCCTGTCGAGCTGGCGTGCCTTGGAGGCGGCCGAACGGGTGCGTGCCGAATTCGACCGGCACCTCGGGGATGTGGAGGCGCTGTCGGCCACGGTGCGCTCGGAGTGCCATCGGCTCGACGGCGATGGCTGGCAGGGCGCGGCGTTCGACGCGGTCCTGTCCACCGTCGAGACGGTGCATCGGCACAATCGGGTGCTGTGCGACCGGGCCGAGGGGCTGCGCGACGCGGGTGTGCGGGCACTGTCCGATCTGCACTACACCGGCCTGGCGCTGCTGGACTACGTCGCCGATGCCGAGGCGAACGGATGCGCGGTCGCAGAGGACTGGACCGTCACCGGGGAGCCACCCCTGGTTCACCACTGGGCGGAGATCATCGCGGAGGCCTCGGCGGCGGTGGATCGCGCCGAGCGGCGCGGATGGCAGGCGATCGTCGCCGCGGGCCGCGAGCTGCGGGATCTGGTCACCGACGTCAGCCTGGGCCTCGGGTTCGGTCTGCCCGCTACCCGGGACCTCGATACGCCTACTCGGTCCGGAGCTTTCGGCGGTGGTGATGCCGCTGTGGCTCGAGGCAACTGGGCCGAGCACACCGGGGTTCCGTCCTTCCAGGACTCCGCCGCGTCCGGGTATCCCGCTGTACAGGACGGCCGGGTACCGCGGACGTCCGGAGGCGCGGCGGCGGAGGCTGCCGACGCACCGGAACTGTCGATGGCAGGTGCGCTACCCCCCACCGAGGGGAGCGGCACCATCCCGGTGTCGGAATCGTCTGCTGGACATGGCACTTCACCGGCCACCGCCGAGAATGCGGTAACTACTCCGGCGGGCGAGGGGGCAACCACCACGGACGATATCGTCGGCGCGGCGCGTGATTCCGGTATCGAAACCGCCTCCCCGGCAGGGGTGTTCACCGCGAACGCGCCGACGAGGCTCGATCCCTCCGGTGATGTGTCCGCCGAACAACTCGTCGCCATCATGCCGGATCTGCCGCTGGAGCGGGCGCGGCAATATCTGCCCGGCCTCAATGCGGCCATGCGGGAGGGCGACATAACCACCTCCTCGCGGCGGGCCGCATTCCTGGCGCAGTTGGCTCACGAAAGCGGTGAGTTCCGCTACTTCGAGGAGTTGGGCGACGACGACTACTTTCACCAGTACGACCCTGGTCAGCTCAATGCGGCCGCCGGAAATACCGAACCCGGCGACGGCCCGCGTTACCACGGTCGCGGGCCCATTCAACTGACCGGCCGTGCCAACTACCGCACGGCCGGACAGGCATTGGGGCTGGACCTCGAGGGCACTCCGGAGTTGGCGGCCCAGCCGGATGTCGGGTTTCGAATTGCCCAGTGGTACTGGACCTCTCGCAATATCAACGCCTTGGCCGACGCCGGCGACTTCGCGGCGGTCACCCGGGCGGTGAACGGCGGTTACAACGGCCTGGAATCTCGCGAGGCGTACTACCGGCGAGCGCTGGAGGCGCTGGGATGACACCGACCCAGGCGCGACCGCGCACCGTCGCCGAAGGCTGTTACACCCGCGGCGTGACCGCGCTGGTGCTGATCCTCTGGGTGCTGATCGCCTCCGGCTGTGCCGGTGGGATATCCGGGGCGACGACGAGGTCGGCCTCGTCGATGAGCGCGCGCGCCCTGTCCGCGGCGGGCAATCGCCCGTTCGTATTCCGCACCCGTACGGAATTGGTGCTGGCGACACCGGCGCGGGTGATCACGCGATTTGCGGGGACCTACGCCGATGCCGGTTTCGCGCAGGATAATTCGCATATCTACGCCCTCGACGGATCCGGCGTGCTCACCGCCGCGCGGGTGGACGGCGGCATGCCGCGGCGAGTCGACTGTCGCTGCGATCGGATCTTCCCGCTGCACGATTCGGTGGTCGGCTGGTGGCAGGGACCGGACGGCTTCGTGCAGGCCGATCTGCGTGACACGAATCCCACTGTGCCTCTCAGGATTTCCCTTCCGCCGCCGGAGCAGATCGAGCCGGGTGCTGTGGTATCGGGTCCGCGGCTGCTCGCCGCGGGGAACCGAACGCTGATCCTCGATCAGGTCGAATCGCCGCCCGGCGCGTCCTGGAGCGTCAACCATCTGTCCCTCGTCGACGTCGGCACCGGAGCGGTGCGGAAGCTGGGCCCGGTCGATGGTGTGAACACCGCTATGGACCGGGCCGTGCTGCGGCCCGATGGGCAGATCGCCGCCGTCTATGGCTATGCCCGAGACACGATCGCTTGCGGTGCAGCGCATTTACTGCAGATCGACCTGATGCGCCAGCGCTTGGAGAGCCTCGATCTGCCCGCACCCTTCACGTGTTCGTTCCTGGCGGATCTGCGGTGGGACGATGCCGCGCTGACGGTCACCGATGTGGCGTGGGAGCCCAGTGCACCCGACCGGCTCATCACCGCCGTATGGGACAGATCCGCCACGCAATGGAAACGTCGCGGCGGGGACGACACCCTGCGCTACGGCGCACTGGCCCCCTCGGCCGCCTTGGAAATCCGCCGGACAGAGCACACCCGGGGGCACGAGCCCGGCACCGGCGATCTGACCCTGACCGCCGCCGACGAGATGCAGGTCCTCGCCCACGACGTCCTGGACCTCAGGCTCCCCCATGTCTAGCCGGGGTCGGTGCGCTCATCCGGGCACAATGGGCCGCATCCCCATACAGCCAGGAGTGGCATGTGCCGACGGTGATCCGGGCGACCATCACACCCAACAGCCGCAAGGGGCCTCTCGTCGAGACCCTCGACGACGGCGCCCTCCGGTTGTACGTCCGCGCCCCGGCGGTCGAGGGAAAGGCCAACCGGGCGGCGATCGAACTACTGGCCCGGCACCTCGGCGTCCCCAAGGGCGCCGTCCGCCTCACCGCAGGCGCTACCTCCCGATTCAAACGCTTCGAAATCGACGACTGAACCGCCGGTCGTCGCTCACCTCAGACCCCGCCCGGGAACCCCAGCTGACGCCACGCCTCGTAGACCGCGACCGCCGCCGCGTTGGACAGGTTCATCGACCGCCGTCCTGGCAGCATCGGAATACGCACCCGATCGGTGACGATCGGATCGTCGAGCACCTCCTGTGGCAGGCCGGTCGGTTCCGGACCGAACAACAGCACATCACCCTCGCGATAGGCGATATCGGTGCTGCGCGTGGTGCCCGCGGCGGTGAAGGCGAACACCCGCTCCGGCCGCAGGACCTTCCAGGCGGCAGCGAGGTTCGGGTGCACGGTGACCGAGGCGAGGTCGTGATAGTCCAGCCCGGCCCGCCGCAGCTTCGGTGCGGACATGTCGAAGCCCAGCGGCTCGATCAGGTGCAGCGCGCACCCGGTGCCCGCCGCCAGCCGAATCGCGTTACCGGTATTCGGAGGTATCCGAGGTTCGAAAAACACCACATGCAACACGGCATCAGTATCCCTGTCCGCCGCGCCCCCGCGAAGTTCGGAGGACCACCACGCATAACCTCGTGCGATGTACCGGTAAACAACCGCCGGCGCGCGGACGACGAGCCTGCGGGGCACCGAAGAGCAGCCGAAGCGAAGCGAAGGCAAAATAGAGCCCGTGACCGATGCTCCTGTGACACCTCAGTCCACTCGTCGGCTCGGCGCACTGCGCAATCAGGTGCCGATGTTGCTGGTGGTGCTGGTGCTGGTGGTGGCGATCGTGTTCGTGATGCAGGAGCGGTGGCGGCGCGGGTCGCTGTTCATAGGCGGCGCCGCGCTGCTGGCCTCGGTGCTGCGGCTGTTTCTGCCGCAGGTCCGGGCAGGCCTGCTGGCGGTGCGCAGCAGGCCGTTCGACGTCGTGGCCTACGCGGTGCTGGGCGGCACGATCATCGCGCTGGCCGCCACGATCAGCAGCCTCGGCGTGGTGTGAACCGCCGGGCTCACGGGCATGGCGAGCCGGCGGGATGGATCAACTCAGCGAGCCTGGTGCGCCAGGTCCATGGTCTGTGCCAAGAGCTTGCCGATCGCCTCGGTCTCGGTCAGGAATCCGTCGTGGCCGTCGCGGGAGTGTACGACCTCCAACCGGGTGCAGCCGGGGAGCAAGTCGGCCAATTCCTGCTGGGTGCGCAGCGGGTACAGACGGTCCGAGTCGACACCGCCGACCACGCACGCCACCGGCGTGGCGGCCAGCGCCGCCGCGATCCCGCCGCGCCCGCGGCCGATGTCGTGACGGTTCATGGCCTCGGTGAGCAGCACATAGCTGGCCGCGTCGAAGCGGGCGGAGAGTTTCGCGGCCTGATAGTCCAGATAGCTCTGCACCGCGTAGCGGCCACCGCGCCGCGGGTCCTCGTCGCCCTGCGCGTGGTTCTCGAACCGGTGATCCAGTTCGAAATCCGTGCGGTAGGTCAGGTGCGCGATGCGGCGTGCCAGGCCCAGTCCGGTCGTCGGCGCCCGGCCCGTGTCGTGATAGTCGCCGCCCTGCCAGTCCGGGTCGGCCTTGATCGCGGCGATCTGGGTGGTCTGAGTGCCGATCTGGTCGGCCGTGGCGCGCGGCCCGACCGCTAGCACCAGCGCGGCGCCGACACGCTGGGGATGACCGACCATCCATTCCAGTACACGCATGCCGCCCATGGATCCGCCGACCACCGAGGCCAAGCGCTCGATGCCGAGCAGATCGAACAGCGCCACCTCCGCGCTCACCTGGTCGCGGATGGAGATCTCGGGGAAGCGCGCCCCCCAGGGCCGTCCGTCCGCGGCGAGGGAGGCCGGGCCGGTCGTGCCCTTACAGCCACCCAGCACGTTGGTGGCGATGACACACCACTCGTCGGTGTCCAGCGGGGCGCCCGGCCCCACCACGCCATCCCACCAGCCCGGCAGTGAGTGCAGCGCGTCAGGGGCGCCGACCACGTGCGAGTCGCCGGTCAGCGCGTGCTCGACGAGCACCACATTGTCCGCATTGGCGGACAGTTCGCCCCAGCGTTGCACGGCCAGTTCGACGTCGGGAATCACCGCGCCGCTCTCCAGGCGGACCTCGCCGATGTGGATGGTCCCCAGCCGGCCGTCGGGCGGCGGCAGCAGGGCCTCGGCCCGGGTGGCGGATGCGCTTCGTTCGATGCTCACGGTCACCATGCCACCGCCGTGCCGACCGATAGTGCGTGGGTCGGCGTGGGCGCGGTCGAGTCACTCATGTCATTCTCCAGATGGTCGCGCTTGCTCTCGGCCTTCGAGAGCCCGGTCAATCACCCGGAGCACCCCACCGCAACAGGAGGGTTGCCGACCAGCGAGCCGGGGCTTGACGCTGGCACTCATGACCTCCCAGCCATGGTAGCGGGCGGGCGGCTGTGGGCGGAATGCCGGGTCGTAAGGAGGGGGGTTGTGATCGGTGACAGCGTGGACTGTGGGAATGTGATCTGGATATCACTCAACGGGAGGTCCGTTGGGGGTGTGATTCGGCAAAGCAGTACGCTTGTCTTGTTTGACACCTCGGGTCTCGTGACCAGTACGGGACGTATACGTTGGTCTGTTGAACAGCTGGGTCCGCTCACAAGCGTGTTCACCTGGCCGAGTAATGGGAGCACCTTTCCTAGGAGGACACGAAGATCCATGTCCAAGATCAAGGTTGAAGGCACCGTCGTCGAACTCGACGGCGACGAGATGACCCGGATCATCTGGCAGTTCATCAAGGACAAGCTGATTCATCCGTACCTCGATGTGAACCTCGAGTACTACGACCTCGGTATCGAATACCGGGACAAGACCGACGACCAGGTGACCATCGACGCCGCCAACGCCATCAAGGAACACGGCGTCGGCGTCAAATGCGCCACCATCACCCCCGACGAGGCGCGCGTCGAGGAATTCGGCCTCAAGAAGATGTACCGGTCGCCCAACGGCACCATTCGCAACATCCTCGGCGGCACGATCTTCCGCGCCCCGATCATCATCTCCAACGTCCCGCGCTTGGTGCCGGGCTGGACCAAGCCGATCATCATCGGCCGTCACGCCTTCGGCGATCAGTACCGCGCCACCGACTTCAAGGTGCATCAGGCGGGTACCGTCACGCTCACCTTCACCCCGGAGGACGGCAGTGAGCCGATCGTCCACGAGGTCGTGAAGATGCCCGAGGACGGCGGCGTCATCATGGGCATGTACAACTTCAAGAAGTCCATCGAGGACTTCGCGCGGGCCTCGCTCAACTACGGTCTGCAGCAGAACTATCCGGTGTATCTGTCGACGAAGAACACCATCCTGAAGGCCTATGACGGCATGTTCAAGGACACCTTCCAGGAGGTGTACGAGACCGAGTTCAAGCCGCAGTTCGACGCCGCGGGCCTGACCTACGAGCATCGGCTCATCGACGACATGGTCGCCTCCTCGCTGAAGTGGGAGGGCGGCTACGTCTGGGCGTGTAAGAACTACGACGGTGACGTGCAGTCCGACACCGTCGCACAGGGCTTCGGCTCGCTGGGCCTGATGACCTCGGTGCTGATGACCCCGGACGGCAAGATCTGTGAGGCCGAGGCCGCGCACGGCACCGTCACCCGGCACTACCGCCAGCATCAGCAGGGCAAGCCCACCTCCACCAATCCGATCGCCTCGATCTTCGCGTGGACCCGTGGCCTGGCCCATCGCGGTCGGCTGGACAACACCCCCGAGGTGATCGGCTTCGCGCAGACCCTCGAGGACGTCGTCATCAAGACCGTCGAGCAGGGCCAGATGACCAAGGACCTGGCGTCGCTGGTCGGCGGCGATCAGGGCTACCTGACCACCGAGGAGTTCCTCGGCGTGCTGGACGCCAACCTGGCGCACGAGGTGCGCTGAGCGGCGTATTTGTCTGTTGGGCACCCGCCCCACCGCATACGGTGGACGCGGGTGCCCATCTTTTTGCGTCCCGAACCTCTGGTCGATCTTCTCGAACCTGCGGGCGGTGAGTGAGATCACGGTTCGCCGGGGTATCGGGGCCGTTGCCCGGCATGTTGCGCTTGATCGTGTTCAGCCACAACTCCTTACTCGAGTCGTCGCGCGCGCGACCCGCCGCGATTCCCGAGCGATACCCCTATGCCCAGGAGGCGCCGATGACACCCGGGTCCGCCGCAGTCCGCACGACGGATCAGCAGCCGATGGATCGGACGACGACGGCTCGCCCGTCGTCGGACCGCGGGTGGCATGTCCCCGCGTTGCTGGCGATGGCGCTGGGCGGGTTCGGCATCGGCACGACCGAGTTCGTCACCATGGGTTTGCTGCCGAATATCGCGCACGCCATGCACGTCTCCGAGCCCACCGCGGGCTACGGGGTGTCGGCGTATGCGCTCGGCGTCGTGGTCGGCGCGCCGGTGATCGCCGCGCTGTGCGCGCGGGTGCCGCGCAAGCGGCTGCTGATCGTGCTGATGGCCGCGTTCACACTGGGCAATCTCGGCGCGGTGGTCGCGCCCACCTTCGGCACGTTCGTGCTCGCGCGGTTCGTCTCCGGACTTCCGCACGGCGCGTACTTCGGCGTCGCATCGCTCGCGGCGGCCAGCCTGGCCCCGGCAAGGCAGCGTGCGAAGGCGATTGCCGCGGTTATGCTGGGATTGAGCGCCGCCAATGTCGTCGGCGTTCCCGCTGCCACCTGGCTGGGCCAGGCCCTGGGCTGGCGGGACGCCTATCTCGTGGTAGCGGCGATCGGTCTGTTGACGGTCGTCGCCATCGCGCGCTTCGTGCCCGAACTGTCCGGGGTGCGGATCACCGATCCGCGCACCGAACTCGGTGCGCTGCGCCGTTCCCAGGTGCTGCTGACCCTGCTGGTGGGTGCGGTCGGCTTCGGCGGCATGTTCGCGGTCTACACCTACGTCACCACCACGCTCACCTCGGTGGCCGGACTGTCGCTGAATCTGGTGCCGCTGGTGCTGGCGCTGTTCGGCGTGGGCATGATCGTCGGAAACATCCTCGGCGGCGTCCTCGCCGACCGTGGTGTGGACCTGTCGGTATTCGTGTCGCTGATCGCGATCATGGTCATCCTCGCCGGATTCGTTGCCGCGGCCCACAATCCGTTCACCGCGGCGGTGGGCGCCTTTCTGGTCGGCGCGTCCGGCGCGGCACTGACGCCGGGATTGCAGACCCGGCTGATGGACGTGGCGCACGATGCGCAGACCCTCGCCGCCGCGCTCAATCACGCGGCGTTGAACATCGCCAACGCGGCCGGGGCGTGGCTGGGCGGATGTGTGATCGCGGCGGGGCTGGGCTACACCGCCCCGGCCATGGTCGGCGCGGGTCTGGCGCTCGCGGGCGTGCTGCTGTTCATGGTGACGGTGTGGCTGAACCGTAGAAACCGCGGCGAAACAGCCCTCGCGCAGTGACGTAGAAGTCGCGGAATGGCCAGGTGGCCGCGATCAGCCATTCTGGCCCAGCGGCGTACCGAGGCGGCCATGCGGGAACTCGGCAGGGGGCCACCGGCGATGATCCGATCGGCGCCCTGCTCGACTCGCTGTGGGCGTTGCATCAGGGGCCGTTGTTCGTCGCCGCGATGGAGCTCTGGGTGGCTGGTCGCACCGATCCGCTGCTCGCGGCGGAGATGGAGAAGGTCGAACCGCTGGTCAATAACGCGGTCCTGACATCGATCGCGCAATTCGTACCGGATGAATTGCGGCGCAGGGAAGTTCGAGGCTTCGTTTACACCGCCATTGGATGTCCTGCGCGGAATCCTGATGGCCGGCTTCATCTCTCCCGATCCCGGACGCGCGCAACGCCGTTGGCGTCGTGCGGTCGTGCAGTTGCGCGCCGCCACCGGCTCTCAGCTCCCGGGCCTGGACCTCGCAGCGGACTGACGGCCGGTGTTCGCGGCAATCGGGCAGCTACTGCTGGCGGCGAGCATCAATTGAACTGATGGTTACGCCTGTTCGACGAAATACGAACAAATCGAGAATTATCGTCTTTTTCGCAATACGAGTTTACTGCTGCGTGATCGGATCGGGTTGACTTGTACGTTCAGGCTGTAGCGATACTTTCGACCCGCATTTGGAGACCGCCCTGATGGCAGCACCAACACCATGGCAGGCTAAGCGTGCTCTCCCGCAACCAGTTCCGCTCCCGCAATCGGCCCCGCGGCTACTGCTTGCCGGGCGCCTGCGAGCAGGCTGGCCGTATGCCGTTGCGGCGGTGGTCAGCGTCGCGGTGTTCTTCCTACTGTTCAAGACCTGGATGGTAGCCCCGGATCGAAGTGGCTCCAATTCCGTCGACGCATTCGGCACCACGCACACCATGACCACTCACCTGAATCTCTGGTCGCAACAGCAACCTCCTGGTGTCAGTGTCAGCGGCGTCTGGGGGATTCTCACCACAATCGCGGTCTTCGTCACCGTGTTTGCCGCGATTCAAGCGATTTATCGCGGGACCAGAATCCTCGGCCTCGTCACCACCGCCGCGGCGGTCGCGGTCGCGTTGTTCGTCATCATCGACCTGTTCTATATCCGCAGCAAAATGTTCGAGGCGCAGGCGTCGATGAAAATGAGCAACGATCTGGCCGCGCAATTGGGCCTGGCGCTGAGCGCTCTTCGAGGCACGAGTACCTACCCCTGGCCGGGAGTGCCGTATGCGCTTGCCGCCGCCCGTTTGACATCGTGGGCATACGTCACCACCGCGTTCGCTCTCACAGCGGCCGCTGTGACGGCGACCCGGACGTGGTACGGCGGCCGCCACAGGGGCGCCGCCACATCGCAAGCCGGGCCGGCTGTCTCCGATTCGAAATCGATCGAGCCCGCGGACACCCGCGATTGGGGTGCGGCGGGCTGAGCGCCAGTCAGCCCGCCGCACCCCAATCACGATCTTCCGCAGGCTCGATCGGTTCCGCCGCGGAGGTGGGTGACGCGGTTCGCGGTGCGGAGACTCGCGATCGTTCGTCGGACAACCATTGGCCGATCGACCGGGCCTGCCGGTGCGTCCAACCCCGTCCGACGGCAAGGGCTACCCCGTGCAGGCCCCCGTACCACGTCCGGGTCGCCGCCACGCCGGCCGTCCCGAATGCGACTGCGGCGGTGCTGAATGCCCACGATGTCATATGGGCGGCATCGAGTACGTACTTCACTCCCGGCCAGGGGTAGGCGCCCGAGCCTCGCATAGCCATGATCACCAGTCCCATCTGCGCACCCAGATCGTTGCCCATGCCGGTCGTGATCTGCACCGGGATCTGCTTGCTGCGGATATAGAACAGGTCGATGATGACGAACAATGCGACCGCGGTCGCCGCACCCGTGGTGACGAGTCCGGGAGTTCGAGTGCCGCGATAGATCGCCTGGATCGCGGCGAACACCGTGACGAAGACCGAGATTGTGGTGAGAATCCCCCAGATGCCGGTGACGCTGGTGCCGGGAGGTTGCTCCTGCGACCAGAGGTTGATGTGGGTGGTCGTGGTGTGCGTGGTGCCGAATGCGTCCACGGCGTTGAAACCGCTCCAGTTCGGAGTCACCATCCAGGTCTGGAACAGCATGAAGAACACCGCGACGCTGCCCACCGCCGCAATGGCATACGGCCAGGTCGCCCGCAGCCGCCCGAGGGGCAGGAGCCGTGGAACCGATTGCGGGAGAGCGCGCTTTGTTTGCCATGGTGTCGGCACTGCCATCGGAGCAGCCTCCATACGCGAATCGGCATCATCAATACTGCGGGACAGCGTTTAGATCATCTTAATTTTAAGTAAACAGATCACCACCGCTGGGAATATCGAGGCCGCACGTGGCCGAGGGGCTGCTCGGATAGGGCCTACACCACGCGCAGGCGCGCGCGGTTCGCGTACATGTGTTCGATGATGAGGGTGGCGACGCGGTCCGGTGCTTCGAGCATCGGGACGTGTCCGACCCCGTGCACGAGGATGCGGTCGGCGGATTCGGGCAGTTCGCGCAGGAACCGTTCGGCATAGGGCTGATTCGGGATCATCCGGTCGTGTTCGCACATCAGCAGCCGGACCGGGGTGTGCAGCGTCGACAGGTCCTCCGGTGGCGGCATGCGCAGTCCGCCGGCCAGCATGGGCAGTATGGCGGGACAGTTCAGGGCCGCGGTGATGACACCCTCCAGCGCGCGCCGGGGCACCGCACCGGTGTCCTTGCTCAACAACAGTGCCGCGAATTGCCTTGCGGGAGCGCTCAGGCCGACGTCGCCGATCCGCTTGCCGACCTCGACGACCGGAACCATCGCCAGGAACTTCAAGCCGACCAGGATCTGCCACAGCGACGGATTCGACCAGCCGCCCGCGGGGGCGATCGCGGTCAGGGTGCGGGCCCGGCCGCGTCGCGCGAGCTCGAATCCCACCCAGCCGCCCAGCGAGTTGCCCGCGATATGACAGGTGCGCCAGCCCAATTCGTCGAGCTGATCCTCGATCTGGTCGGCCAGCGTGGCCACGTCGAGATACCAGCCGTCCAGATCCGGGCCGCCCCAGTGCCCGCGGAAGGCCGGGGCGAACACCTCGCAGGTACCCGACAAGCGTTGCGCCACCTGTTCCCAGCAGTGCGGGGAGAGCATGAATCCGTGTAAGAGCAGAAGGGGATCGCCGGAGCCCGTGTGCAGGGCTTTCATCGGCGCGAGCGGGGCGGTGCCTGACATCATCGTCATCACCCCTTCCTGGACGACGGTGTCCGCAGGGAAGTGTGTCTGACCAGCATTGTACGGTTCTGGCGTGGCCCAAATCATCAGTACGATCAACGTGAACGGCATCCGCGCGGCGACCGGCAAGACGGGCAAGGGAATGCTCGAGTGGCTCGCGGGCACCGAGGCCGACGTCATCTGCCTGCAGGAAACGCGCGCCACCGACGAACAGACCCGCGCGGCGCTGGCGCCCGTACTGGAGGCGGGCTGGCATCTGGCGCTTGCCGAGCCGGGCGCGAAGGGGCGCGCCGGGGTCGCGATCCTGTCCCGCCGTGAATCTCGTTCGGTGCGCGTCGGATTCGGCAGCGAGGAATTCGACGGGCTGGGCCGCTACATCGAGGCCGAATTCGACGAGCTGACGGTGGCCAGCGTGTACGTGCACACCGGCGAGGCCGACACGCCGATGCAGGATGAAAAGTACCGGTTCCTTGGCCAGTTGGGCGCACATCTGAAGGCACAGACGCGCGACTTCGTGATCTGCGGCGACTGGAATGTCGCGCATACCGAGCTGGATATCAAGAACTGGAAGGGCAACGTCAAGAACTCGGGCTTCCTGCCCGGCGAGCGCGCCTGGATCGACGAGATGCTCGCCGCCGGATACGTCGATGTGGTGCGCACCCTGCATCCGGGCGTGCCCGGCCCGTACAGCTGGTGGTCCTATCGCGGCCGCGCCTTCGACAACGACGCGGGCTGGCGGATCGATTACCACTTGGCGCGTGGGGATATCGCCGGGCGGGCCAAGCAGGCGGTCGTGGAGCGCGCGGCGGATTATCATCTGCGCTGGTCCGACCATGCCCCGGTGACGGTGCAGTACCGATGAACCTGTCCGGTAAGCGTGTGCAGGGTCTGCTCGGGCTGGGTGCGCTGGTGGTCGTGCTCGTGGTCGGGCTGTTGGTGTCGCACGGTCATGCGACGCATTCGTCCTCGACGGCGGCCACGGTGCAGGCGGGGACTTCCTCGGGTAAGCATGCCCCGGGTGTGCCCGCGCGTGCGTATCAGACACTGACCGAGATCGATGCCGGTCGCTGGCCCGGTTCGGCCGACGCGCCCGGCACCAAGGGCGGCGACCAGTGGATGAACCGCGGCGGCTCACTGCCCAGAACCGCCTCCTCCGGTAAGTCGATCACCTACCGGGAGTGGGACGTCAATCCGAAGCAGCCGGGCCATACGCGCGACGCCCAGCGCATCATCACCGGCAGCGACGGCTCGGCGTATTACACGGGAGACCATTACCAGACGTTCACCAGGATGCGCTGATGAGGAGCGACTCGTTGTGCGACAGTGTGTTCGGATCGAACGACACTGCCGTGGTTGTCGAGAGGGGATTCGCTGATGAGTAGGACGATGCCCCTGACGCGGTTCCTGGCCGCCGTGACCGGCCGGGACGCCGCCCCCGGCGCGTCGACGGACACCGTGCCCGCGCTGGGCACCTTGCCGGCCGACGCCGCGGCGTTCAGCAGCGTGCGGTTCCGGGTTTCGGCCGACTACATGGTGCGCGAGCTGCGCGGATCGAAAATGCGTACCGTCGCGGGCGTTTTCGACGAGTTCGCCGCGGCCTTCCAGTTCCCGTACTACTTCGGCGAGAACAAGGACGCCTTCGACGAATGCCTGCGGGATCTGGACGAATTCGTCGGTCCGGCACTCGGATACGTTGCACTGGTTCGTGATTCGTCCGAGCTGCTGGCGGATCAGCCCGGCGAGCGAGAGTGGTTCACCAGTGCGATCGACGACTGCGCGCGGAACTGGTCGGCCCGCGGCGTATTGTTCCGCGTGATCATGCAAGGTGACTGGCCCGGATCGGATGCTGTCGCACTCACCCTCTGACGAATCGATGGGTCGCTACGTCGGGCCGATATCGCTCGATCCGGAGTCCGGGTCGGTGCTCGACGCCTCGCGCAGGCGTCGCGCCAGATCCTCGCCGAGCAGAACGAATACGTCCGTGGTGTGGTCGATGAGCTCCTCGCGGGTCATCGGCAGATCTCCGTGCAGCCAGCTGCCGAGGGCCTGCACCAGCCCGCCGACCAGGTAGGTGGCGCGGAAGCCGATCGCGGGATCGGGGGCCTGCCCGGCCAAGGCGTAGAAATCCATGCCCTCGGCCGCGACCAGACCGGCGAACCCGCGGATTGTGCGCATCGTGCGCGCCCGCAGGTCGGGGGTCGCGGCGCTGATGATCAGCGCGATCTGCGCCTTGCGCGGATCGTCGGTGAGCACGCCGATCCCGGCCGTGATCGCCGCGTGTGCCCTGCCGTAGGTATCGGCGGGCGCGTGCTGCGAGGCGGCCAGGACGGCCGTGGCCAGTTCCTCGGCGATGCCGTCGAACAGTGCGGTCAGCACGGCGTCGCGGCCGTCGAAGTTCTCGTAGTAGTAGCGCTCGTTGAGTCCGGCGCGGCCGCACAGCCCGGCGACGGTCAGCCGGTCCAGCCCCTCGGTGCCGATGATCTCCAGGGCGGCGTCGAGCAGCGCGGCCCGGCGCTGGGCGCGGCGCTGGTCCGCGGAGACTCCGCCATAGGTCCGTTGCGCCGCCATGGGTCGATTCTGGCATGGGGGCCAAATTCTGGGGTGAGGCATTGCCAGATTATCGAATCTGGGGGATGCTGTTGCCAGATACACCGGATGCGTTCGATGAGGAGGTTGGCGATGTCCGACCCCGGTTATTTCCCCGATGACTCGATGATTCGCCGCGTCATGCGCAAGCGCGCGGTCGGACTCACCTACGGTCAGCGGGCGCTGGTGGTCGGCGCGGTCGACCCGCTGCTGTACGTCGGCACCGCCGAGCACACCGAACACCGCACCACGCCCTATACGCGACTGGCGATCACCGGACGGCTGTTCGAGGCGGTGGCGCTGGGCAGTAAGGCCGAGGCCGACCGGGCACGGGCGTACACCCACAAGAAGCACGCCACGGTGCAGGGTGAGCTGCCCGAGGACGCGGGGGAGCGTCACCCCGCGGGCACCGCCTACGCCGCGCACGACCCGCATCTGATGTTCATGACCATGGCCTTCACCTTCGACTCCGTCGAGGTCATGCACGATCTTCTGGTCCGCAGGCTCACCACGGCCGAACGCGAGGACCTCTATCGGGACTATGTGCGCTGGGGTGAGTTGTTCGGCATGCCACGCGAGGCCGCACCCGAAAGCTATACACGGTTCCGTCGCTACTTCGACGACTACCTGGCCTCGGACGAGCTGCACCTCACCGGCGAGGCGCGCCTGGTCGGGGGCTATCTGGCCGGGCAGCGGGTGCCCAATCCGCTGCCGATGCCGCTGAACCGGGTCGTCGGCGGGGTGCACCTGCTGGTGCGGGGCAGTCTGCCTCCGCGTATCCGGGCGATGTACGGAATGCACTGGGGACGCACGCAGGAGCGGGCCTTTCGCGCCCTGGCCCGCACGGTCCGCACCGCGCACATCACCCCGCCGCTGGCGCCACGCGTCCTGCGCGGCACCCTGGCCGGGCCCAGCGCCCCGGTCTACCGCCTGCTGACTCGCCGTGAACGCGACCTGGTCGCCGCGGGCCGTCCCAGCATGCCCGGCGTCGAACCCCTCAACTACGTTCAGCGTCACGCCGGGTAAGCCGGTCGCACCGCGCGAGGAACCGGCCTCTGGCTACATTTTGTGGCTCGAAACGTCGGAAACCGGACTGTCGGCCGCGCAAAATGTAGCGTTCGGCCGGATTGTGGCCCAGCCCTGATGCCGGATTCGCCGTTCGGGCACACCCGGGAACATCCGATGCGGCACCATGCGAAGATCTGGGTATGTCGAGTCCTGCACCATCCGCAGAGCGCAAGCAGCGCGTCCTGTCCGGGATCCAGCCGACCAGTGAATCCTTTCACCTCGGCAATTACCTTGGCGCACTGCAATATTGGGTGAAGCTCCAGGACGAGTTCGACGCACTGTACTTCATCCCCGACCTGCACGCGATCACCGTTCCGCAGGATCCGAAGGTCTTGCGCAATCGCACCAAGCGGGCCGCGGCGCAGCTGTTGGCGCTGGGCATCGACCCGAAGCGTTCGACGCTGTTCGTGCAGAGTCAGGTGCCCGAACACGCCGAGCTGACCTGGGTGCTCAACTGCATCACCGGCTTCGGCGAGGCCAGCCGGATGACCCAGTTCAAGGACAAGTCGGCCCGGCAGGGGGCGGACAACGCCACCGTCGGACTGTTCACCTATCCGGTCCTGATGGCCGCCGACATCCTGCTCTACCGCGCGCACCTCGTGCCGGTCGGGGAGGATCAGCGGCAGCATCTGGAGCTGACCCGAAACCTGGCCCAGCGGTTCAACACCCGGTACAAGAAGACGTTCGTCGTGCCCGAGGCGCATATCGTCACCGGTACCGCCAAGATCTACGACCTACAGGATCCGACCTCGAAGATGAGCAAGTCGGCGGCTACCGATGCGGGGCTGCTCAACCTGCTGGACGATCCGAAGGTGTCGGCCAAGAAGATTCGCTCCGCGGTCACCGACACCGAGCGCGAGATTCGCTACGACCCGGAGAACAAGGCCGGGGTCAGTAATCTGCTGGTGATCCTGTCCTCGCTCACCGAGACCCCGATCGTGACCCTCGAGCAGGACTACGCGGGCAAGGGGTACGGCGACCTCAAGGGCGATGTGGCCGACGCGCTGGTGGAATTCGTGACCCCGCTCCAGGCGAAGGTGCAGGAGTACCTGGACGACCAGGGCGAACTCGACCGCATCCTGGCCGCCGGCTCCGAGCGCGCGCGGGAGATCGCGGGCAACACCCTCACGCAGGTTTACGACCGGGTGGGTTTCCTGCCTCGCTGATCCGCGGATTTCCCTCGGTAGCCAAATCGTCACCGGGCGGACGCATGAAGAAGATCCAATCGGGCATTGCCCCTGTATCGGGTGATGTGACCGGCGCACGGACAGATATGCGGGGTCCGGTCGTTCCAGGAGGACTGGTTTGTTCGGGAAGATCTTCGGCAGGATCAGGACCTGGATCGGTCGTCAGGTCGGGGCGCGGCCCTGGCTGGACCATCTGGTGCGCGCCGGTGGCAGCTACCAGCGCCAGCGTGGTGACTACTATGCCGCGGGCATCACGTACTTCACCGTGCTGGCGATGTTTCCGGTGCTGATGGTCGCGTTCGCGGTGGCCGGATTCGTGCTCTCGCGCAATCCGCATCTGCTGACCCAGTTGGAGAACGAGGTCATCAAGAATGTGCCGGGTTCGTTCGGCGGGCAGCTGACCAGCCTGATCCAAGATGCCGTCCGATCGCGGACCAGCGTCGGTGTGATCGGTCTGATCGGCGCCGCGTACGCGGGGCTCGGCTGGATGGCCAACCTGCGCGCCGCGCTCACCGAGCAGTGGGAACAGCAAGCGCCGCAGGGCAATTGGTTTCGCACCAAGTTCTCCGATCTGATATCGCTGATCGGCCTGGGAATAGCGGGTGTGATTTCCGTCGGCCTGTCGGCCCTGTCCTCCAGCGAGCTGGGGCGCAGCCTGCTGGGGCTGGCACATCTCGAGCGCGCGCCCGGGGTGAACGTCCTGCTCACGGTGGTCTCGCTAGTGTTGGCCGTGATCGCGTCGTGGGCGGTGTTCGTCTGGATCATTGCCCGCCTGCCACGGGTGCCGGTGACGGTGACCAGCGCGAGCAAGGCGGCCCTGATGGCCGCGATCGCGTTCGAGATCTGGAAGCAGGTCGCCTCGTACTACCTGAAGAAGGTGCTGACCAGCCCCGCCGGCGTCACCTTCGGCCCGATCCTGGGCCTGATGGTCTTCGCCTACATCACCGCGCGCATCATCCTGTTCGCCACGGCATGGGCGGCCACGGCCCGGGAGAACATGATCGAGGCCGAGCTGCCCGCACCACCGCCCGCGGTCATCGAGCCCCGGATGACGACGGGGATGCCGGCGGTCGCGGGCGCGGCGTGGTTCGGTGCGGGGGCCGTCGTTGCCGTCGTCCTCGCGCGTATCCGGGTGCGTAGGCACTAGCGGACTGTGATCGCGGACACTGTGCGAGATTCCGTATCGCACGTTCGCCGCCCCGGTGATCAGGTGTGATCGTCGTTTCCGGAATCGCTCGAAACCGTTGCTGTCGTGCGGTTTCTCCAATCCTGACCGGGGCGAGGCCGACTGCGCCGGGATGTGCGTTCCGCGGGGTCGTGCGTCCGGAGCAGTGGTGATCGACGGCTATGGGTTTGCGATCCGATGGAACCTACGATGGACTCTGGGCGTCTGATCATTGAGACGTAGAAGTTTGATCTAGGGGAGCTTGTGGATTCAGCCGGTTTCGACCAGCTGCAGGCACGTACCGAAGCGCTGCAGTCCGAGGTCGATGTGATGCTCGATAACTATCAGCAGCAGATGGAAAATATCGCCAGCGCCCGGGAAACGCTGGCGGCGGCGACCGCCCAGGGCTGGTCGGCGGACAATCTGGTGCGAGTCACGTGCAGCGCGGCCGGGGTACCCGTGGAGGTCTGGGTCGATCCGCAGGCGTTCAAACGCTCCACGCCACAGAAGCTCGGCAAGTCGATCACCGAGGCCTCTCAGGCCGCGGCGCGTAATGCGAAGCAGGAGATCGACGGTGTGATGGCGCCGTTGCGGGCCGCCTCGAACATCACGGTGGAAAATCCGCTCGACGGCCAAATCGCCGCCTTCCCAACGACTCTCGAAAGTATTCTGCCGCCGGTGCCGGATGGTCCCGAGCCGGAGTCGAGGGTCGGGCAGGAGCCGCAGCCCGCGCCGCAGCCCTCCTACGCTCAACCTGCTCCGCAGTACGGACAGCAGCCTTCGTACGGGCAACAACAACCCTCGTACGGGCAGCCGCAACAGCCGCAGCCCTCGTACGGCCAGCCGCAGCCCGGCTACGGTCAGCAGCCCGCCGCGGCGCCCGCCTACCAGCCGCCGTCGAAATCCGAGCCGAAGCCGGACTACGCACCGGCCTGGGAACAGGACGAAGAGGGTCCGCATTGGAAGGGCTGGTAGTCGGTTCGTGAGTAACGATTTCGAAATCGAGCTGGACGAATTCAAGGCGCACGCACCGAAATTCGAACAGCTCGGCAAGGATTTGCTGTCGGAGTTCAAGCAGCTGAAGACCGATATCGAGGCCGTACACGGCAAGTGGGGCGGCGACGAATTCGGCTCGGCGTTCGCCAAGAACTATCTGCCGAAGGTGAAGGAGGCCTTCGAGGGTATCGAGAAGGCCTCGAAGCTCTTCGAGGAACTCACGAGCAAGTCGAATACCGTGGCCCAGGCGTTCGAGCAGATCGACGAGGAGTTCAAGTCGGCGATCGACAAGGTCGAGTCGGCATTGGGGGGTGGCAGCCAGAGCGGTGGTGGCGGTACCGACTCCGGCGGCGGTGACAGCGGCGGATCGGGCAGCGATGGTGGGAACTTGGACCACGATGGCAGTGGCTCTGGAAGCAATGGCAGCAGTGGGCCCCTCAACAACATGGCCAGTGGGCCGGGCGGCAGTGGTAGCGACGATGGCGGCGGCAGCGGCGCGACCAGCCCTGCCGACTACGGCGGCAGCAGCGGTAGCGACTCGGGGAGCGGGGACGGTGGCGAGAGCGGCACGGCCTCCCTTGACGGCGGTAGCGGTAGCGATACGAGCCCTTCCGATTACGGCGGCAGCAGCGGCCCGACTGGCGGACAGGATTCGGGCGGTGGTGGCGGAGGCTCCGGAGACGGCGGTGACAGCCATCCCGGTGACAGTGGTAGCGGCCATTCCGGTGACGGTGGAGACGGTCATTCCGGTGATGGCGGGAGTGGTCATTCCGGCGACGGTCATTCCGGTGACGGTGCGAGTGGTCATTCCGGCGGCAGCGCGAGTGGTCATTCGGGCGAAGGCGCCAGCGGCTCAGGTCATTCCGGTGATGGCCACTCCGGTTCCGGAGGGGGGCATCCAGCGGGTAGCAGTACCGGGCCCGGCACCCATCCCCAGGGCGCGAGTGGTCCGCACTCGCCCAGCGCCAGTGGCACCACGCACCACCCGAGCGCCAGTGGCACCACACACCACCCGAGCGAAAGTGGCACTCACCCTACGAGTAGCGGTACGCATCCGCAGGAGAGTGGCCCTCGCCCGAGCGGGAGTGGCACCGGCAGCGGTACGGCGGGCCCCCGCCCGAGTGCCGGCGGTACGCATCCGGGTGAGCAGCAAGAACACAACCGGCCGCGCGTGGTCAATCGCGGGTATGGGCTCAGAAAGCCGACCACTGAGCATTCGGGTACCGACGGGTCCCAGCACGACCAGCACAAGCCGCAGGAGGAGGAGCACAAGCCGCGCAACGGTGGTATCCAACGCCCACATGGACGCCGGAGAAAGTGATCCATGGGTAGAGCGAGCACAGACCCGCAGTCCGGCGGGGGGATGAGGAACTAAGTCATGGGTATCGAACTGCCGGGGCCACTGAAGCCGGTAGCCAGTCTCGTCGCGTGCAAGTGGCCCGAATGCGACGAGACGGCACTGAAGCATGTCGCCACAGACTGGGACAACATCGCGACCACCCTCGGGCAGATTCGCGATGAGGGCGATCAGGTCACGAAAGCGGTGCTGGGCAAGATCAGCGGCAAGGTGCACGACGCCATCCAGAAGTACTGGCAGGACATCTACGACGGCCTCGGGGACCTCATAACCCTGTGCAAGGCAATCGCTTTCGCCTGCCGGATAATGGCGATGCTGGTGCTGGCGGTCAAGCTGTACATCATCGCGCAGCTGGTGGCGCTCGCCGTGCAGATCGCGGTCGACACCGCCGCTGCGCCCGAAACCCTCGGCGCGAGTGAGGCCGAGGCCGTTGCCGCGGAGGCCGCGGCCAAGGTGGCGCTCAAGGCGGCGTTGAAGGAACTGCTGGAGAAGATCGTCAAGGAGACCGCCATCTCCGCGGGTAAGGGCTTCCTCGAGGGTTCCGGCAAGGAGCTCGCGTGGGAGACCGCCGAGACCGCGCTCGGCCAGCGCCAGGGCATCAACATGTCGTCCGTGTTGCATGCCGGTGAGCACCAGGCGGTTCAGGATGGCGTGAGCACAGCGGCGAACACCGCCCTGAGCGGTCTGGGCGTCAAGCCCGAGGACAACGACCTCAGCAGCGATGTCGACAGTCTGAGCAGCAATGCCGCCGACGGCGTCACCACCGACACTCCGCAGGACGACAAGGATCGCGCCAAGAACGACGGTGGGCAGCTGCTGAGCAGCGTCTTCGGCGGCGGCTCGAATCAGAGCAGTTCCTCCGATGGTGGCGCCACGATCGGCAGCGCCCAGTCGACCGACGGCGGTCCGTCCGGTGACAGCGGAGGCGATTCGACGCAGACCAGCTCGTACGGCGGTGGTGATTCGGGCGGTTCGGATACCGGCGGTTACCCGTCGGGTGGTGGGGACTCGTCCGGGGGCGGCAGTCTTCCACCGGAAAATGTGAGTAGCGGGCCCCCCGAGTACCCGACGGATGTCGGTACCGGTGGCATGCACCACGGTAATCAGGATGGCGTCGTCTACCCGACGGATATGGGTACCGGAGGCATGCATCACGGCGGTCAGGACGGCGTTGTCACCCCGGAGCGCGTCCCGGCTCTCGATGATGCCCCGTCCAGAAAGTCCAGCCTGAACCTTCCGTAGGAACAGGCTGATCGGCCGAATGCCACGGCGTGCCGGATCCATTGGGCGGCCGTGGCATTCGGCTGCGTGAATCCGGCCGTGGCGGCGGGCCGGATCGGCTGGGTCAGCGGCGGCGGGCTCGGCCGGCGATGAACCAGGCGGCGACGACCAGTGCCAGGACGACGACGATGCCGCCGACGATCAGGCTCGCGCGCAGGGTGTCGTGGC
>NZ_JAGPOX010000093.1 GCF_019038435.1 Nocardia alni | reverse complement strand
GACATGCCCAGTGTCAGGGCGTCGCGGTAGAAGCCTGCGACGTCTATCAGGGCGCGGTCGAGGGCGTCGCGGCTGGTTCGGGTGGCACGGGATTTTTGGCGGCGTTCCAGGTCTTTGAGTACGCCGGCCGAGCCTCGGGTGGCCGATGCGGTGCCCTTGCCGGTTCCGCCGGCGCCGAGGGCTGTCGCCAATTCCTCGCGTTCGCGTTCGTCGCGGGTGGCGCTGACCTGTTTGGCCTCCTCGTCGGCGGATTTGACCAGCTCGTCGGCGGCGGCGTAGGCGGCGGCCGGGCGGGCGGTGGCCGAGACCAGTGCGAGCGCTCGCTTGCGGCGCTCGCGCGCCTCGGCGTCGGTGGCCAGGCGGCGGGCCCGGCCGACGTGGCCGCCGCTGATCGAGGCAGCCCAGGTGGCGGCCTCGGCGTCCAGACCGTCACGTTCGCGCAGCACCTGCGCGATCGAGGCAACCGACGGCGTGACCAGATGCATATGACGGCAGCGCGAGCGCAGGGTGATCGAGATGTCTTCCGGATCCACCGACGGGGCGCACAGCAGAAAGACCGTGCGCTGCGGTGGCTCCTCGACGACTTTCAGCAGTACATTGCCCGCCGCCTCTGTCAGACGGTCGGCATCCTCGATCAGCACCACCTGCCAGCGTCCGGTGCTGGGCCGCCGGGCAGCCACCTGCACGATCTCGCGCATCTCCTTGGTGCCGATGCTCAGCCCCTCCGGGATGACCCGGCGCACATCGCCATGCGTGCCCGCCATGGTGGTGGTGCAGGCATGGCACCGCCCGCACCCGGGGACTCCCGGATCGGTGCACTGCAGCGCTGCCGCGAAACACAGCGCCGCGACGGACCTTCCGGAACCGGGCGGTCCGGTGAACAGCCAGGAATGGGTCATCGCCGACGACGAGACGCCGCTGCGCGCGGCCACCGCGGCAGCGAGGAGCTCGGACTCGACCGCACTCTGGCCGACCAGCCGATCGAAGACACCCGCCATGCGCTCTACCCTAGCGGCCGCCACCGACAGCTCCCGTCGTGATCCGGACTGCCGCACGATGCGTGATCACGACGACTGCGGATGTCGACGAGCAATGCCGTGCCCAGCCGCTACTGCGCGCCGCCCAGTGCCGTCGCCCGCTGATAAGTACTGTTCGCACCGTCCAGCGATTCGCGGATGACATCGGCGTGCCCGCTGTGCTGGCAGATCTCCCGGAAGATATGCAGCAGAATGAAACGCACTGTCCACCAGACACGTTCGGGCGCCCACGGCGTGGTAGGGGTCGGGATGGACACATCCAAACTGTCCACTTCTCGAATCAGCCGAGCGGTGTTCTCCGCCACGGCATCCCACTGCCCCAGCAGCCCCTCGATCGTCTCCTCCGGCCCCATGCGGTATTCCGAATCAATATGGGAAACATCCATTTTGGCGTTCTCGTCGCGCTCGACGAGCACCGCGGCCCAGTGCGTCTCGCAGCTGATCAGGTGATGCAGGATCCCGCCCAGGGTCAGCTCGCTGACCGTACTGCGCTGACGAGCCTGCGCATCATCGATGCCGCGCACCGTAATTCGGAATAGATCGCGCTGTTCGGCGAACATCGCGATCAGATCTTCGCGCTCGGAACCGACGCTATCGAAGGAGGATGCGGTCATCGAAAGTCCTTCCGCAGGGGCGTGTTGGATGGCGTCACGCTACGGCAGGGCACCGACAGAAAGCGGACAGCGGCCGATTCCCGCGATTACGACTCGGCTTCCTCGATCAGGACTTGGCGGCCGACTTCTTCGCCGGAGCCTTTTTGGCGACAGTCTTCTTGGCCACCGTCTTGGTGGCCGCTGTCTCCGCGGCCGACTTGGTGGTCTTCTTGGCCGCGGTGCTCTTGGCCGCGGTCTTCTTCGCCGCCGACTTGGTCGCCTTCTTCGCCACCTTCTTGACCGGCGCCTTGGCCCGTCGATCGGCCAGCAGCTCCGAGGCCCGCTCGTCGGTGATCGACTCGACCTCATCGCCCTTGCGCAGGCTGGCGTTGGTCTCGCCGTCGGTGACATACGGACCGAACCGGCCGTCCTTGATCACCATGGGCTTATCCGTGGCCGAGTCGTTGCCCAGTTCGCGCAGCGGCGCGGCACTGGCGGCCTGGCGGCCGCGACGCTTGGGTTCGGCGTACAGCTTCAGTGCCTCGTCGAGGGTCACCGAGAAGAGCTGATCCTCACCCGCCAGCGAACGGGAATCAGTGCCCTTCTTCAGATACGGGCCGTACCGGCCGTTCTGCGCGGTGATCTCCTCACCGCTGGCCGGATCGGTGCCGACCACCCGAGGCAGCGACAGCAACAGCAGCGCCTCGTCCAGAGTGATGGTGGCCAGATCCATGGACTTGAACAGCGAGCCAGTGCGCGGCTTGGGCGCGGCGGCCTTCTTCGCGCCCTTCTTCGGCTCCGCCTCGCCGTCCGGTTCGGGCAGGATCTCGGTGACATACGGGCCGAATCGGCCCTCCTTGGCCACGATCCGATGCCCGCTCTCCGGATCCACCCCCAGCGAACGCCCCTCCTGCGGTGTCGAGAACAACTTCTCGGCAACCTCGGGGGTCAACTCGTCCGGGGGCAGATCGTCGGGGAGGTTGGCCCGCTGAGAAACCGGATCGCCCTCGGGATCGTCCGGATCGATCACCATGCGTTCCAGGTACGGACCGAACCGTCCGACCCGGACCATCACGTCACGACCCTGATCGTCGACGAACAGCTTGATCGAGTTGACCGACCGGGCATCGATATCGTCGAGCTGCCCGCCGACCATCTTCTTCAGTCCGCCACTGCGCGCCACCGACCCTTCGGCGCCGCTGTCACCGCCGAAATAGAAGCTGGACAACCAGTTTCCGCGCTGTTCACGACCGCCGGCGATGGCATCGAGGTCGTCCTCCATGGCCGCGGTGAAGTCGAAGTCGACCAGCCGGCCGAAATACGCCTCCAGCAGACCGATCACCGCGAACGCCACCCACGAGGGCACCAGCGCGTTGCCGCGCTTGTACACATAACCGCGGTCCAGGATGGTCTTGATGATCGAGGCGTAGGTGGAGGGGCGGCCGATGCCCAGTTCCTCGAGCGCCTTGATCAGCGAGGCCTCGTTGTAGCGGGGCGGCGGGTTGGTGGCGTGCCCCTCGGGGGTCAGCTCGGTGGCGGCCACACCCTGGCCCTCGGTCAGCGCGGGCAGCCGGGATTCGGCGTCGTCGGACTGGTTGCCCGAATCCTCGTCGATGCTCTCCACGTAGGCCTTGAGGAAGCCCGGGAAGGTGATCGTGCGACCGGACGTGGAAAAAACGCAGGGCAGACGTCCGCCATCCAGACCGGCATGTCCGGTGATCCGCACCGTCAGCGTGGTGCCGCGGGCATCGGCCATCTGCGAGGCGACCGTGCGTTGCCAGATCAGCTCGTAGAGGCGGAACTCGTCGCTGCTCAGCTGCGCGTGCAGCTGTCCGGGCGTGGCGAAGGTGTCGCCCGCCGGGCGGATCGCCTCGTGTGCCTCCTGCGCGTTCTTCACCTTGCGGGTGTACTGGCGCGGGGTGGGGTGCACGAACTCCGCCCCGTACAGCTGGGTCGCCTGGGCCCGGGCCGCAGCGATGGCCGACTCAGACAGCGTGGTCGAGTCGGTACGCATGTAGGTGATGTAGCCGTTCTCGTACAGCCGCTGCGCGGTGCGCATCGTGTGCTCGGAGGTGAAGCGCAGCTTGCGCGCGGCCTCCTGCTGCAACGTCGAGGTCATGAACGGCGCGTACGGGCGGCGGGTGTACGGCTTGGACTCGACCGAGGTGACCTGGAAGTCCGCACCGTCCAGGGCCGCGGCCAGCCGGCGCGCGTACGCCTCGTCCACGACTGTGACACCGCTGCTCTTGAGCTGGCCATCGGCGCCGAAATCGCGGCCGCTGGCCACTCGCGACCCGGCCACGGTGATCAGCCGCGCGCCGAAGACCTGCGGATTGGCCACATCAGCCTCACCGCTCCCGGCATCGAATTTGGCCGCGATATCCCAGTACTCGGCCGAGCGAAACGCCATGCGCTCGCGCTCGCGCTGCACGATGATGCGGGTGGCCACCGACTGCACGCGGCCCGCCGACAGCTTCGGCATGACCTTCTTCCACAGCACCGGGCTGACCTCGTAGCCGTACAGCCGGTCCAGGATGCGCCTGGTCTCCTGCGCGTCGACCAGGTCGTTGTCCAGCTCCCGGGTATCGGCCGCGGCCGCGCGAATGGCCGGTTCGGTGATCTCGTGGAACACCATGCGCCGTACCGGCACCTTGGGCTCGAGCGTCTCGAGCAGATGCCAGGCGATCGCCTCGCCCTCGCGGTCGGGGTCGGTGGCCAGATAGAGCTCGTCGGCGTCCTTCAGCAGGCTCTTGAGCTCGGAGACCTTGGCCTTCTTGTCCGGGCTGACCACGTAGATGGGTTCGAAGTCGTTGTCGACATCGACACCCAGGCGCGCCCAGGACTGGCCCTTGTACTTGGCGGGCACATCGGCCGCGCCGCGCGGCAGGTCCCGGATATGACCGACCGAGGCCTCCACGACGTAGCCCCGGCCGAGATAGGGGGCTATCTTGCGGGCCTTCGTGGGTGACTCGACGATCACGAGACGACGCACCGGACGGCTCGAATCGGAGCTCGGCGTTGTACCGCGGTCTCGTGTTGCCACCGGCGAACACACCTTTCCTGTCGACCCGCGCATTCTGACTACAGCGCGGTGGGGCATGCTGCGGGGGCCGATATCCCCTGCCGAAGACGTTTATACCCTGTCTGTCCGCTGTACCCGTGGAACGCAGGGTACGCAGCACCTGTAGTGCGGCGTGTTGCCAGCCCCGTATTGCGGTCGAGTGTACTTGCCCCGAAAGCGGCTCGTCCCCCACCGCTAGGGGCGGTGGGGGACGAGCTTGAATTTTAGTTGATTCGCCCGCTCAGCCGAGCGCGCGAACTCCGGTGGCCTGCGGGCCCTTGGTGCCCTGGCCAACCTCGAATTCGACCTTCTGGTTCTCCTCGAGGGTACGGAAGCCCGAACCCTGGATCTCGGAGTAGTGGACGAAGACGTCAGCGGAGCCGTCCTCGGGCGCGATGAAGCCGAACCCCTTCTCCGCGTTGAACCACTTCACAGTTCCCTGTGCCATTCTGTTCCTTCTCTTTCCATACCGGAACGGCGGACAAGGTAGGTTCGTCCACCGGGTCCGTTCCGACCGCTGTACTCTGTTCCCCCTGCAGGAACTACTAAGCACACCGTTCGCAACATCGATCCTGCTGATGGTTTGGACCTTTGATCCGTTCCCTCGAACACAGAAGCTTGCGACCAGGAACCAGTGAACCATGTCTTCGAGCAATTCGACAGTCGGGTTACCGACAATTTGCAAAAAAGATGATCTTGCGAATGCGCAGGTAAGGGGCACAATGCCCAAATCCGAACTTGGGGTAGGTTTGCTTCCTGATAACCGGGCGAGCATCAGGCAAAGGGGCTGTGACGCGGATCGCTACTCTGTTGTGAAATGGCAGGTTGCCCCCTTGCAACACACACCTTTCACACTTTCTCAGCGTGTCGCGGTGCCGGCGCGATGAATCCAGCGCACGTGAACGGCCCGGAAGCACCCGATTCCGGACCGAGCTACGGGCGATCGTTGCTGAATCGTGTCCGAACCGGACTTCCCGACAGCTCCGCCCGTCTCACCCATGTCACCGAGCTCCCGGCACGGGCGGCACGGGTCACGACCTGGCCTTCCTGGGTATCCCCCGACGTGATCGCCGCGTTACGCGCCGAGGGCATCGAGGCGCCCTGGATCCACCAGACCGACACGGCCGAGCTGGCCGCGACCGGGAAACACGTGGTGGTGTGCACCGGCACCGCGTCCGGAAAGTCGCTGGGTTATCAGCTGCCGGTGCTGACCGCGCTGCGTGAGGATCCCCGCGCGACCGCGCTGTATCTATCGCCGACGAAGGCCCTGGGCGCGGATCAACTGCGCGCGACCGGGGCGCTGACCCATGAGGGCCCGCTGCGCGATATCCACCCCGCGACCTACGACGGCGACACCCCGGCCGAGATCCGGCAGTGGGTGCGGGCCAACGGGCGCTGGATCTTCACCAATCCCGACATGCTGCACCTGGGCATCCTGCGCTCGCATCAGCGCTGGGCCCGCATGCTGCGTCGATTGCGCTATGTGGTCGTCGACGAATGCCACGCCTATCGCGGCGTGTTCGGTTCACACGTGGCACTGGTGCTGCGGCGGCTGCGGCGGCTGGCCGCTCACTACGGCGCCGATCCGGTCTTCATCCTGTGCTCGGCGACCACCGCCGACCCCGCCGCCGCCGCGACGCGGCTGATCGGCGCGCCGTGCGAGGCGGTCACCGAGGACGGCTCGCCGCAGGGCGCGCGCACGGTGGCGTTGTGGGAACCGGCCCTGCTCACCACCGTCACCGGGGAGAACGGCGCGCCGGTGCGACGGCCCGCCACGGCCGAGGCGGCCCGGATCATGACCGATCTGGTGGTCGAGGGCGCCCGGACGCTGACGTTCGTGCGTACTCGGCGGGCCGCGGAGGTCGTCGCCCTGGAGACCCGGCGCATGCTCGCGGAAGTCGATCCCGATCTGCCCGCCCGGGTGGCCGCCTACCGGGCCGGATATCTGGCCGAGGACCGGCGCGAACTCGAATCTGCGCTGTCCGACGGCTCGCTGCTGGGGGCCGCGGCCACCAACGCCCTGGAGCTCGGCGTGGACATCGCCGGCCTGGACGCCGTGGTCATCGCGGGATTTCCGGGCACGGTCGCCTCCTTCTGGCAGCAGGCGGGCCGGGCCGGGCGCCGCGCACAGGGGTCGCTGGTGCTGCTGGTGGCACGGGACGACCCGCTGGACACCTATCTGGTGAACCATCCGCACGCGCTGCTGGATCGGCCCGTGGAGGCGACGATCACCGATCCGCGCAATCCCTATGTCCTGGGGCCTCATCTACTGTGCGCGGCGCTGGAGAATCCGCTGACCGATGCCGAGGTTCGGGATCTGGCCGCCGGCGAGCTGATCCACGAGCTCGCCGAGCAGGGCCTTATCCGGCGGCGACGCCCGGCCAAGGGCCCGGCGCGCTGGCACGCTACCGGCGTGACACAGCCGCACGACGAGGTCGACGTGCGCGGCGGGATCGGCACGACGGTGGCCATCGTCGACCGGGAGACCGGGCGGCTGCTGGGCACCACCGATGCCGGGCGGGCCCCGGCCACCCTGCATCCGGGCGCGGTTCATCTGCACCAGGGCGAGACCTACGTGGTCGACGAGCTGGTGCTGGACGACGGGGTGGCCTTCGTGCACGCCGATCAGCCCGGGTGGACGACCAGCGCGCGGGCGCTCACCTCGATCGTGATCGATGAGGTGAGCACCGAGCGGGCCCACGGCGCGGTCACCGCCGCGCTGGCCCGGGTCCGGGTGACCCGTCAGGTCGTGGGATACCTGCGCACCCTGCCCGGCGGCGAGGTCCTGGACCTGGTGGAGCTGGAGCTGCCCGAGCAGACGCTGCCGACCCGGGCGGTGCTGTACACGGTGACCCCGCGGCTGCTCGCTGCGGCCGGAATCGACGCGCGCCGCGCACCGGGCGCATTGCACGCCGCCGAACACGCCGCGATCGGAATGCTGCCCCTGGTCGCCAGCTGCGATCGATGGGATATCGGTGGCGTGTCCACGGCCGAACACCCCGACACCGGGCTGCCGACGATCTTCGTCTACGACGGCCACCCGGGCGGCGCGGGCTTCGCCGAACGGGGCTTCACCCGGCTGCGGACCTGGCTGGCGGCCACGCTGGCGGTCATCCAGGCGTGCGGCTGCCCGAGCGGCTGCCCATCCTGCGTACAGTCGCCCAAATGCGGCAACGGGAACCATCCGCTGGACAAGGCCGGGGCCGCAGCCCTTCTCCAGGCGGTTGTCGCGGAACTGTCCGACGATGACGATGGCGAATCCGCACCGTGATGCCCCGGTCATTCGGATGAGATCGGCTCGCTATCCGACGGCGGGGGAGCGCTCGTCCAGGGATCTGAAGCGCAAACGCGAGCAGTGACCTCATCCCGAGGCGGATGGTGGCCATACCGTGGCGGGCGGGAGCGAGCTGGATCACGATCGCCAGCAGCGACGCATGATTAAAGTGTAATGCGCTCATGTTAACTGGATCATTGCCCTATTGCTTAAACGGTGCACTAAGGGTCAATGCCTATGACACTTCATCAATCAATTGAGAATTAGACGGACCAGAATTGTTGACACCCCCTTTTGGTGGCGATCGACCCGAGCCGCGACGCATCACATCGATTCATCTCTATTCTTGAACACCAACCGGACGGTTTTCATCAACCATCCGGTACATCTGCCGGACCAGCACGGGCGGTTGCCCGGGCAACCCGCATCCCGAACGGCCCCAACTCGACGGTCACCTCGACGACAACCGTCACATCCCAGCCCGCGATCGTGCAGGTACGCACCCGCGCATGCATTCGTCCACCGAGGTCGCGGGCCTGCGTACAGGCGTCGGCGCCCGAGGTGGACAGCGCTCCCGCCGCCGCCAGCGCACCGAGATCGGCCGCCGCCTGCGCCCGATGCCGCGCCACGATCACCGCGCCGGCCTGCCCGATCAGCAACGTCACCGCAAGTAGCGCCGTCAGGGCCAGACATGCGGTCACCGTTGCCACGCCCCGCTCGTCACGCCACAGCCTCATATCGCCTACCCCTGTGACGTCTCGCCCGGTTCCCGGACCGCGACCGCCTCGGCACGCAGCGTGAGCATCGGCAGGATCGGCACCCGCGCGGATACATCCGCGATGACGTGATCGCCCTCGGTCCGGATCGAGATGTCCGCGCCGGGCGGGGCGACCCGCAGCGCCGCCGACCGTGCGTCGGCGTCGCGGGCCGCCAGTCTGGCCGCCTCGCGGGCAGCATCGACACAGCGCACCTGTGCCGTGGCCGCCGACAACGCGCCGAGGCACAGCACCACCACGATGATCAGGGCGGCCAGCGCGATCGCGGCCTCCACCGTCACCGCACCCCGCTCACCGGTACGCAGCACCTCATGAAACCTTCCCGCCGAGCGCGCCCGAGGAGCGCATCTCACATGGAGGTGTTGAGCGCCTTGTCGATGATCCGGGTCAACGCGTTCACGATCGAATCCCCGGTTATCACCGTGTACAACACCGCGCCGAAGGCCGCGGCCGCCACGGTGGCGACCGCGTACTCCACCGTGCTCGTGCCGTCGTCGGCGATCATCACCCGCAGCAGGCGCGCCCGCACCCCGAGCACTGCCGATCGAACTCCCAATCGCACCGATCTCCCCTTTCTCTCTGGCCGGCGCGGTCGTTCCGCACCGGACGCGTCTCATGTCCCACCACCGAGCACCCGAGTCGCCAGGCCCATGACGACCGGCACGATGCCCAGGCAGATGAAGGCCGGAAGGAAGCACAGGCCGAGTGGGCCGCCGATCAACACGCCCGCCCGCTCGGCACGGGCCAGGGCCGCGTCCTCGATCCCCCCGCGGCATCGCCCGGCAAGCTCGTCCAGCGCACCCGCCAGACCGGTGCCCGACCGAATGGATCGCCCCACCAACCGGGCCAGCGCCTGGATGTCGGGATCCTCGACCTCCCCCGCGATCCGACGCCACGCGGACGCGGGGTCCTCGCCCAGGGCCAGCAGATCCGCGCCTCGCTCCAGCGCCGCACCGAGCGTTCCCGGAGCGACCGGGGCGACCGTGCGCGCGGCGATGGCCACCGGCAGGCCCGCCCGCAGACAAGCGGCCAGCAGATCGAACGCCGCCGCGGTCGCGAGCGGATCCGCACCGGCCGACCGAACCGGGAGGGGTGTATCCCGCTGCCGCCCACCGAGAACCATTCGCCACCGCCTGCTCACGCCGGCGCCCGGCAGCAGAATCAGTGCGGCCGCCAGCAGTACCAGAGCACTTTCGACCACCGCTCACCACTTCCCGCACCTCGACGGCATCCGGCTGCGCTCTGGCGCAGCCGCGGATCCGGCAGGCGAGAGCGAAATCATTTCGTCGACGCCCCGGGACAACAGCATTCGCGGCCATCACCGCACTACAGCGGGACCGAAGTCGGATTCGCCGGATGGCGGAAACCACACACCCGATCATGACGCCACCTGCGCGGTGATCGCGTCGGTCCACAGCAGACCGACGCAGATCAGCGCCGTGCCCAGAGGCAGCAGGAAGGTGCCTGCTCCGCCGCCCAGCAGGATCCGCAGCGGAGCCGCGCCCATGAGCTGGCCCAGCGCGATACCCAGCAGCGGCAGGCCCGAGAGCACGGCGGCGCTCGCTCGGGCGCCTGCCAGGGCCGCGGCGGTGCGCGCCCGAAACCGTATGCGACCGGACAGATCCGAGCGTGCGGCCGCGAGCAGTTCAGCCAGGGCCACACCATGCCGATCGGCCACCTGCCATACGTCGGCGACCCGGCCGAGTTCGGCCGCGATGATCGTTCCGGGCGCTCGCAGCCCCGACTCGACGGATCCGCCGAGCCTGCTGCGGGCCGCGCTCACCGCGAACGCCCGCCCGGCGACGCCCTCGACCTCCGCGGCCGCCACGGCGGCGGCCGCACTCGGATGCGCACCCACACGCAGTTCCCCGATCATCACTTCGAGCCCCTCCAGCAGCGCGGCGCATTCCGCAACTCGATACCGCAGCCGACGCGCCCGGCGCCGGCGTACCCCGACCGTCACCGCAAGGAGCCCCGCCGCGAGAAAAGGCCCTGTTCCGAGCACCGCCGCACCAGCGGCAAGCAATCCGGCGCAGATTCGAAAGACCCAGCGCACCGGCATATTTCGACGATCACCGGACCGACCGACGAGCACCCCGAACCGTCGCCTGCCTATCGGCGGCGGCAGAACGATCACCGCGACCGCCAGGCATATCGCTACCGCACTCACGATTCCACCCCGCCCGCACTCGCCTCCGTCATGCACGCGGCACACTGTGATGACGGTTCACCCACGAACTCACTCATAACCGTGGCTCCTCGGCTCTGGCCCCAGCATGCGCACGACACTCGGTATCGACGGATACGCAGTTCGCTCATCCCCATCCCCCGTCGCCATCGACGGCTCCACGGTGATCATTCGACGCCCCGTTCGGTTAGTAGGCGATGCAGGGCCGCGGCGGCGGGCGTCGGCGCCGAGTCGGCGCGCCAGGCCGCATCGATGCGGACACGGCCGTCGTAACCGCTTGCCACCAGGCCGATTTCGCACAGTGCCCGGGAGCCGTCCGGGCGACGGTGGACGTGCAGGATCACCTGAACGGCGGCGGCGAGCTGACTGTGCAGCGCCGCACGACCGAGCCCGCCCAGGGCCGCGAGGGCCTCGAGCCGGGCCGGGACCTCGCGTGGTGAATTCGCGTGAACCGTGCCGGCGCCCCCGTCGTGCCCGGTGTTCAGCGCCGTGAGCAGGTCGACGACCTCCCCGCCCCTGACCTCCCCGACGATGATGCGGTCCGGTCGCATCCGCAGGGCCTGACGGACCAGATCGCGGACCGTCACCTCGCCGGCGCCCTCCACGTTCGCCGGGCGGGCGACCAAGCGCACCACGTGCGGATGCGGTGGGGCCAGTTCGGCGGCGTCCTCGACACAGACGATGCGCTCGCTCGCGTCGACCGTGGCGAGCAGGCCCGACAGCAATGTGGTCTTGCCGGCGCCTGTCCCGCCGACCACGAGGAAGGCCAGGCGGGCGCGAATGATCCGCTCCAGCAACATCTTCGCCTCGGCCGGGATGGATCCGGAGGCAGCCAGCGCGTCCAGGCCCTGGCTGGCCGGGCGCAGCACCCGCAGCGCCAGGCAGGTGCCGCCGGGCGCGATCGACCCGAGCACGGCATGTAACCGCACACCGAACGAATCACCCAGCACCCCGGCGCCTTCCGGCAACCGGCCGTCCACCCACGGCTGCGCGTCGTCGAGCCGGCGGCCCGCGGCCAGGGCCAGGCGCTGTGCCAGGCGGCGGACCGCGGCATCGTCCGGGAAGACCACCGACGTCCGCTCCAGGCCACGTCCGCGATCCACCCAGACCGAATCGGGCGCGCTCACCAGCACATCGGAGACGTCGGGATCGTGCAGCAGCGGCTCCAGCGCGCCCGCGCCGGTCATCTCCGTCTGTAGCAGCCGCAGCACGCGCAGCAGGTCGGTATCGCCGAGCACGCCGCCCGTCTCCGCCCGGATCGCCGCGGCCACCCGGGCCGGATCCGGCTCACCGGACCCCACGGCCAGGCGCTCGCGCACCCGATCCAGCAGTTCGCCCGTCACCCTTGCCGCCCGGGGCGGATCGGTCGCGATCATGGCCTGCCGCCGGACAATACGGCGAGCACGGCATCGGCGGCCGTGCGCAATGGACCGCGCGGGATGGCCAGTCCGGTGCGTTCGAGCTGACCGGCGAGAGCGGGTTGGGCGCGAACGGCCGCCAGCAGCGGTAGATCCAGCGCCTCGGCTATCTCGGCGCCACGTAGGCCGCCGGGGGCCGGGCCTCGAACGATCAAGGCCTGGTTCGAATTTCGGCTGCGTATATGGGAGGAGACCGCGCGGGCCGCGGCGATCGAACGCAGCCGGGCGGACGCGATGAGCACGGCGAGGTCGGCCTCCTCCAGCATCTCGTCGGCGTGTGGACCTCGTTCGCGCGAGATATCGCAGACCACCAGGTCGCCGGCGGCGCGCCCCGCGGCGAGCACAGCGCGGACCGCGCCCGGGCCGATCTCCTCGGGTGGCGCCTCCGCCGCGCGCCCACAGGCCAGTACCCGCAGACCCGGCCCCGCCGCGGGGAGCGCCTCGCGGAGGGTTCCCGCGGTCACGCGGCCGTCCTCGATGACCAGATCGGGCCAGCGCAGCCCGGGCTCGGATTCGACACCGAGCAGCAGATCCAGTCCGCCGCCCAGCGGGTCGCCGTCGATCAGCAGGATTCCGGGGCGTACGCGGGTCGCGGCGGCCGTCAGCGCGACCGCACCGGACAGGACCGAGGCGCCCGCGCCACCGCCCGCACCGGCGATGGTCACCACCGCACCACCGGAGGCGGGCCGGGCGGGCTCGGCGAATGCCTCGATCAGCCGATCGGCGGCGGCGGGCAGGCCGAGTACCGACTCGGCGCCGACCTCGACCGCGGCCTCCCACTGCGGTGCGCCGGGCTCCCCCTCGCAGAC
Organism: Nocardia alni; assembly: GCF_019038435.1. Taxonomy (GTDB): domain Bacteria; phylum Actinomycetota; class Actinomycetes; order Mycobacteriales; family Mycobacteriaceae; genus Nocardia; species Nocardia alni. The sequence goes on along the minus strand of NZ_JAGPOX010000093.1, from coordinate 26,558 downwards.
CAGAACCGTGCCGGGGCGGCGGGGATAGCCCGCGGCAGCACAGTCACGCACGACGGCGGTGTCCAGCACGACGAGGGGGGCTTCGGCCCAGGCTCGTCTGCCGATCGGCATCGCACCTTCGGTCAGGCGACGATCGGCCGCGGCCGCGACGCGGCGGATCTCCTCTCGTAGCCGGTGCCCGGTGACGAGCACGAGTGCCGGGGACCGCCCTGTTGCATCGGAACTCACACGAGTACTCATGCCGCCCAGCGTCGTTCGAACCACGCGGGGTCACCAGAGGCTACCGACCGGTTGTGGATAACTCCGGGGGTGTGAGCAAAAACAGAACACCGAGTTACACCTAGATCGGCAGACGGGAATGCCAACGGACATAACAGGTTCGGCTCAGCTGGACGACGAATGGTCCGGAAATAGAGGACGGCCCCAGCCGGGGGGGGAGGAGGCTGGGGCCGTCGGGGTTCAGCCCCGGGGGGTCGGGCTGAACGCGCCTGGACTATGTCCAGGTGCCAGCAATACTACACCCAGGCCCGGGCGCGAACGCAAGTCCACCGGTAGGGGAAGTTTTGGCCGTCGGACCCGGCATCACCGTGGCAAATGCGGTCAGAATCCACGGTCTGAACCCTCCGCCTATCCTGGACGCGTGACTGCGCAGGACGACCAGACAGCCGCGGGAGATCCGGCACGTGCGAGCGAGGCGGCCGGGCGGCACGACCAGCCCGGCCGCGTCGCCGCCTTCTTCGATCTGGACAAGACGGTGATCGCCAAGTCCAGCGCCTTCGTCTTCAGCAAACCATTCTTCGACCAGGGCCTCATCGATCGCCGGACGGTGCTGGAGAGCAGCTACGCGCACTTCCTGTTCATGCTCCAGGGCGCCGACCACGACCAGATGGAGCGGATGCGCGAACATCTGACCAAGATGTGCGCCGGCTGGGATGTGGCCCAGGTACGGGCGATAGTCGCCGAGACCCTGCACGAACTGGTGGATCCGCTGATCTACGCCGAGGCGGCCGATCTGATCGCGGATCACAAGATCCGCGGCCACGACGTGGTGATCGTGTCGGCCTCGGGTGAGGAGATCGTCGCGCCCATCGCCGCGGCCCTGGGTGCGACGCATACCGCCGCCACCCGCATGGTGGTCGAAAACGGCAAGTACACAGGCGAAGTCGAGTTCTACTGCTACGGCAAGGGCAAGGTCACCGCGATCGAACAACTCAGCGTCACAGAGGGTTACGATCTGTCGCGCTGTTACGCGTACTCCGATTCGGTGACCGATCTGCCGATGCTGTCGGCTGTCGGGCACCCGACGGCGGTCAATCCGGACCGGAATCTGCGGCGCGAGGCCACATCTCGCGGCTGGCCGATTCTGACGTTCTCGAATCCGGTATCGCTGTGGGCGCGCATTCCCGCACCCTCGACCACTACCGTGGCGGCCACCGTGGTGGTCGGATTGAGTGCCCTGGCGGCCGGTGCGATCAGCTATCGATTGCTGCGCCGCCGCCAATGACGGGTTCGTGTGCGCAACCTCTCCAGGGTGACACGAAACGCCGAGCGACACGCCGGTTTCATTAATGTTTCCCCAGGTCTTGATGTGACGCCGCACACAGGTAACAATGGATTCACGGAAGGACGGAAGGCCTGGGTCGAAGCGGAAGAGAAGTTTCGATTCCCCATCCCACCTTCCCAGCACGGACACCAGGCACCCACGCGGAGCGCGCCGCGACAAGGGCATCAGCGTTGTGGGCTTGCGAGATTCGAGTATCCGTCGGCGATGGCCTCGCACGAGTTGCGGGGATGAACCGCCGGAGCCCGAAGGATCGCCGAGGCCGCAGAACACAACCAGAAAAGCACGCCTGGTAACCGGGTAGTCCGTGCTAGCGGGCGGTGAGGTCGTTTCACGACAACGCCGCCCGCTTTGATGTGTACCCCTATGTGCCCACGCTGTCGGCGATGGACCGCGCCTCTCTGGCCCCGTCCTCCAGCGCACCGCAGCACAGCACGACCCAACCCCCGACACCCTCGACCGTGCCGCTCCCGAATGCCTCGGCGGCCTCCAGGTAAGCCTGCCGCCGACGTAACCAGAACACCTCCGGCACGCCCAAGCTGTGCGGATCCAGGCCGCTGGACACCGCCACCAGCCTTGACGCCGCGCGGGCCACAACGCCGTCCCCGGCGCCGAACGGCCGCAGCGCCAGCAGCTCGCCGTGCACCACCGCCGCCACGACCGGTGCGGGCGCACTCGAGGTCAGCACGGTCTGCGCGAGCAGATCCAACCGCTCGGCGATGTCCGCCCCGCCGCGCGGGCGCCCCAGCCGGTCCTGATCTTCGACGAGATCGGCCGCGGCCAGCAGATGCAACCGGGCCAGCGCCTGCAGCGGCGCCCGCTCCCACACACCGACCAGGTTGCGCAACGCCTCGCCGTCCAGGGCCTGTCCGACCCGCAGCGCCCCGGCCAGGATCGGTTCGCCCGCGATACCCGGGAAGGGCAGCTCGGTCGCGCCCCCGTCGAGCGCCGCCGAGGAGCGGGCCGCGCGCACCGCGGCCTCCGCGGCCGTAGTGGCCCATCCGCGCCGGTTCGCCCGATGCCGATGCACCTCGGCCAGCGCATCCCGGGCCCGATCGGCCGCCGCGCGCACGCCGGGCAGATCGGTCAGGGGCTGTAGCACATCGTTCACGAGCGCTAACGGTACTCGAGCCGCGCCGGGCATCCCTCACCCCGCCAACCGACCATCGCCGGCAGCCCCGGGCCGACTCCGCGAGCTCCATCGGCGCGCGGTTCCCGACCACGGTCACCGACTCCGACGGCCCGGCGTCCACCGACTCCGACGGCGCAGCATCGCCGGCCACGGCCACGGACTCCAGCGGCGCAGCATCCACGGCGACGGATTCAGCGAGCGACGCCGGCCCAGCGTCGAAAGCACCAGCGGCCGCCCCTATCCGGTTTCCAGCAGATCGCGCCCCGGAATGGCCTCCAACAGCTTGCGGGTGTACTCCGATCGCGGATTGTCGAAGACCTCCGTGACGGTGGCCGCCTCGACGATCCGGCCCTGTTCCATCACCACGACGTCGTCGGCGATCTGCCGCACGACAGCCAGGTCGTGGGTGATGAACAGATAGGACAACCCGAGCTCGGCCTGCAGGCCGTTGAGCAGCTCCAGGATCTGCGCCTGCACCAGCACGTCCAGGGCCGATACCGCCTCGTCGCAGACCACCACCTCCGGTGACAGCGCCAGCGCGCGGGCGATGGCCACCCGCTGGCGCTGGCCACCGGACAACTCGTTGGGGTACCGCCGCATGACCGAGGCGGGGAGTGCGACCTTGTCCAGCAGATCCCGGACGGTGGCCTCCCGCTGCTTCGCATCGCCGATGCGATGGGTGCGCAGCGGCTCTTCGATGGTCCGATAGATCGAGTACATCGGATCCAGTGAGCCGTAAGGGTTCTGGAAGATCGGCTGCACTCGTCGGCGAAAGGCGAAGGCCTCCTTGCGATCCAGGCCGGATACGGTCTTGCCGTCGAATGTCACCGTGCCGGAGGTGGGTTCGAGCAGGCCGAGCACCATCTTCGCGACGGTGGACTTGCCCGATCCGGACTCGCCCACGATCGCGGTCGTCGTGCCCCGTTCGAGGCGGAACGACACATCGTCCACGGCGGGGAATTCCGTCGAGCGCCACGGCGCCGAACCACGCACCTTGTATACCTTGGTGAGCTGGTCGGCGACCACGACCGCGTCGGACGCCTCCGGGATATCCGCGGCGGCCCGCTCGGCGACCTCGACAGCCTTGTCCCGCAGCTCTATTCGCCGATCCACCACCGCAAGCCGCTGCGAGGCCAGCGACGGCGCCGAGTTCACCAGACGCTTGGTGTACGGATGCTGGGGATCACGCAGGATCCGCAGTGCCGGACCGGATTCCACCACCCGGCCGCGATACATCACCACGAGATGTTCGGCCCGTTCGGCGGCCAGACCCAGATCATGGGTGATCAGTAGCACGGCCGTGCCCAATTCGGTGGTCAGCTCGTCCAGATGGTCCAGGATGCGGCGCTGCACGGTCACATCCAGCGCCGAGGTGGGCTCGTCGGCGATCAGCAGTTTCGGTCGGCACGCCAACCCGATCGCGATGAGCGCCCGCTGGCACATGCCGCCGGAGAACTCGTGCGGATACTGATTGATCCGCCGTGCCGCATCGTCCATACCGGCCTGTTCGAGCAGCGTGACAGCCTGCTTCCTGGCCTCGGCGCCCTTGGCTATCCCGTTGGCCGTCAGGGTTTCCCGCACCTGGAAGCCGATCTTCCACACCGGATTCAGGTTGGTCATCGGATCCTGCGGCACGAAGCCGATTCCGCTGCCGCGCACCGCGAGGATCTCCTTGCGCGAGGCGGCCGCGAGATCCTTTCCATCGAAAAGGATCTCGCCGCCGGTCACCTTTCCGGTCCCGGGCAGCAGATCGATGATCGCGTGCGCCGTAGTGGATTTTCCGGAACCCGATTCACCGACTATGGCCACCGTCTGCCCGGGAAACACCGACAGACTCACATCCCTGACGGCGGGCGCCTGCTTACCGTCGACAGTGAAACCTACGTTCAGACCGCGTATTTCGAGCAACGGCTCCTGCGTCGCATCCGTCGATTCCATCTCGCCCCTCACCTGGTCCGTGCCTTGGGATCGAGCGCATCGCGTACCGCGTCGCCCAGCAGAATGAAGCTCAGCACTGTCAACGCCAGCGCCGTGGCCGGATAGAACAGAATCCCCGAGGTGCGGATCTGTTGCTGATCTGCGGCGATATCCGCGCCCCAGGACACGATCGTATGCGGCAGGCCGACGCCGAGATACGACAGCGTCGCCTCGGTCACGATGAACACGCCGAGCCAGATCGTGGTGACCACGATGAGCGGGCCCGCCGCGTTCGGCAGCACGTGCCGCAACAGTATCCGTCCCGGCGATACACCCAATGCCTTTGCCGCCGTGACATATTCACTGCTCTTGGCCTGGATCACCGCACCCCGCGCGATGCGCGCGGCCTGCGGCCAGGTGAAGGCCACCATGATCAGGATCACCGTCCAGACGGTGCGCGAGTTCAGCAGCTCCATCAGCACGATCGCCGCCAGAATCAGCGGGAGCGCGTAGAAGATCTCGGCCACACGCGACACCACCGTGTCCACCAGGCCGCCGTAGAAGCCACCCAACGCCCCGAGCACGCCGCCCACCAGCACGAACAGCACCGCCGCGCCGACGCCGCAGGCGACCGAGGCGCGTGCGCCGTAGAGCGTGCGGGTGTACACGTCGCAGCCCTGCTGATCGAATCCGAACGGATGACCCGCACGATGTGACGCCATACTCAGCGCCGTATCGCAGTATCGCGGGTCCTGACCGGTGAACAGCTGTGGCCAGGCGATCACGAGCAACACGAGCAGGATCAACAGCACGGCGACGATGAAAACCGGATTGCGGCGCAACCGATGCCACGCATCGCGCCAGATACTGGTCGGCGCATGGTCCTCGCTCAGCCGATCGATGGCCAGCACCTCGACCGCGTCCGGCGGTGCGACGAAATATTCTTGTGTGCGCCGCGCGGCGCCGAATTCTGGTTCAGGCATAGCGGATCCGTGGGTCGAGGGCGGCATAGAGCAGGTCCACAACGAGATTCGAGAGCAGGAACACCACGACGAGCACCGTCACGAACGACACGACGGTCGGCGACTCCCCGCGCACGACGGCCTGATAGAGCGTGCCGCCCACCCCGGGGATGTTGAAGATGCCCTCCGTGACGACCGCGCCACCCATCAACGCACCGAGGTCGGCGCCCAGGAAGGTCACCACCGGGATCATCGAGTTGCGCAGGATGTGCACCGTGACCACTCGGCGCCGGCTCAGCCCCTTCGCGGTCGCGGTGCGCACATAATCGGCACTCATGTTCTCCGCCACCGAATTCCGGGTCAGTCGCAGCACATACGCGAACGACAGCGACCCGAGCACGAATCCGGGCACCACCAGTTCGTTCCACGGCGCCTTGCCGGTCACGGTGACCGGCGCGATCCCCCATTTCACGCCCAGCAGGAACTGCGCGATGAATCCGACGACGAAGATCGGCACCGCGATGATCACCAGGCTCACCACCAATAGCGTGGAATCGAAGAGCCTGCCCTTGCGCAACCCGGCCACCAGGCCGAAGCCGACACCGAAGACAGTCTCGACGAGCAGTGCGATCACACTGAGCCGCAACGTGATCGGAAATGCCCGCGCCAGTTCGTCGCGCACCGGCCGACCGGAGAACGACGTACCGAAGTCGAGGGTGAATATCCCCTTCAGATAGTCGAGATATTGGATCAGGAAGGGCTGATCGAGGTGGTAGCGTGCCCGCAGCGCGGCCTCCACGCCGGGGGTCAGCGCCTTGTCACCGGCCAGCGCAGCGACCGGATCGCCGGGAATCAGGAAAATCATTGCATAGATGAGCAGCGTCGCACCCAGGAAAACCGGGATCATCTGAAGTAGACGCCGCAGGACGTACCAGGCCATATCGCCTCCGCGGTGTGGTGCCGGGGCGCGCGAGAACCGCGCGTCCCGGCGAAACTGCTCGGATCAGGACTTCACGATGTTCTCGAAATCGAACAACCCGTTCCAGGCGAGTGGAGCGCTCTGCACATTCTCCGAATGTCCGGCATCGGCGAGGTAGTCGATCACCGGTATGTCGGCCATATCCTTGAACAGGATTGTCTGCGCCTGTGCGGCCAGCTGATAGGCCTGATCGGGGGTCGGCGCGGCCTGTGCGGCGTCGATGGCCTTGTCGAAATCGGGATCGGAGTAGAAGTCCTTGTTGCTACCGGCCCCGGTGTAGTACTGCTGGACCAGGAATTCGAACATCGAGGGATAGTCGCCCTGCCAGCCGTATCGGAACGCCTTGCCGATGGTCTTGTTGTTCTCCAGGTCCAGGATCGTCTTGAAGGTCGGATAGGGGAATCCGACGGCATCGATGCCGAGGGTGTTCTTGATGCTGTTCGCGACCGCATCGATCCAGAACTGGTGTCCGCCATCGGAGTTGTATCCGATCTGGAACTGGCCCGACCACGGCGAGATCGCATTCGCCTGCGCCCACAGCTGTTTGGCCCGATCCGGGTTGTACTGCAGGATGTCCGAGCCGGGCACGTTCGGGTTGAATCCGGGCAGGGTGGAGGCGGTGAAATCACGCGACGGAATCTTGGTGCCGTGCCAGATGGTGTCGCAGATCTGCTTGCGGTTGATCGCCAGTGAAATCGCCTGGCGGCGCAGCACCCCCTCCTGACCGCTGAAATGCGGCACGTTGTCCTGGATGGCGATGCGGTTGTTCTGCGCGGTCGGCTTCTGGATGGCGCGGTCGCCCAGATCCTTCTTGTACGTGGCCAGCGCGCTGTCGGGAATGGTGTCCAGCGCGTCCAGGTTTCCGGACAGCAGATCGTTGTACGCGGTCTGATACGACTGGTACATCACGAATCTCAGGCCCTTGTTCTTGGGCACGCGGCCGCCGTGATAGCCCGGATTGGGCACCACATCGATCTGTACGTTGTGCTGCCAGGCTCCCGCGTTCGGGAACATGTACGGCCCGTCACCGATCGGATCCGCCCCGTACGCCTTCATATCCTTGTAGGCGACCTTCGGCAGCGGATAGAACGGCGACCAGCCCAGCGAGAGTTCGAAGTCGATCGCCGGACGCGTCAGGTCGACGGTGAAGTGGGTGTCGTCGATCACCTTCAGGCCCGACATCGTCTGGGCCTTGGGCGGATTCGCGGATACGTCGTCATATCCGGCGATCTGGGTGAACGCGCCGTTGTTGAGCTGGGCGTTGGTGCTCAGCGCACCGTAGTTCCAGGCGTCGACGAACGACTGCGCGGTGACCGGCTCGCCGTTGGTGAACTTCCAGCCGGGCTTCAGCGTGATCGTGTAGTGCTGGCGATCGGACGAATCGATCGACTGCGCGACCTCATTGTGAGCGTTCCCATTTGCGTCGTAGTAGACCAGCCCGGCCCACAACCGATCCACGACGCGGCCGCCCATGTTCTCGTCGGTATTGGTCGGCACCAGCGGGTTCTGCGGCTCGCCGCCGTTGACCGTCACCACCCCGTCACTACTTCCTCCACCCCCCGAGGAACAGGCGGTCAACGCCAGGCTCGTGGTCAACAGTGCCGCCGCGGCCAGCGCGGTAATCGTCTTGACTCTCAACGCATTGCTCCCGATTCCAGACGGGCGAAAGCCCGCAGGCGCGCACGGGATCCACCGGCACGGCCACGGACGATCGCCATAGGTGAATCGGACAGTAGCTACCGGACGGGATGTTGTCAGCGATTCGACGCGGGTTGATCCATCTTGTTAGCAGAGTGGCAACATCACCGACGCACAGCGGCGGATTCGGGTAACACATTGCACAATCCCCTAGGCACAGCGCCGAGTTCGATGCCCCGCCACACCCATCCCCGCGATGACGCGGCGCGCCGGCGTCCGGGCTCATACCGACACTCCCGCGAACACTGTCGGATCGACCAGCGAGACCTGACCACGACGCAGGTCACAGTCCACTACTGTCGGAAGATGGCCGCGCTCACCCTCGGCCGAAGAGCACGCGAAAGAAGGCGAGATGACTGACAACACCGCTGATCACCTGGACGCTTACCCGCCGACCGCGGAATTCGCCGCCGCGGCCAACGCCGGCGAGTCCCTGTACGACAGGGCCGCCGCGGACCGCGAGGCGTTCTGGGCCGAGCAGGCCCGCCGGTTGCATTGGCACCAGCCCTTCACTCGCGTGCTGGACTGGGACGACGCCCCCTTCGCCCAGTGGTTCGCCGACGGCAAACTGAACGTCGCTTATAACTGCGTCGACCGCCACGTGCTCGACGGGCACGGCGAGCAGGTCGCCATCCACTGGGAGGGCGAGCCCGGCGACTCTCGCGACATCACCTACGCTCACCTGCTCGCCGAGGTCTGCCGCGCGGCGAACTACCTGACCGAACTGGGCCTGAAAGCCGGGGACCGGGTCGCCATCTACATGCCGATGGTGCCCGAGGCGATCGTGTCCATGCTGGCGTGCGCGCGGCTGGGTCTGACCCATTCGGTGGTCTTCGCGGGATTCTCCCCCAGCGCCCTGCGCCAGCGCGTGGACGACGCCCAGGCCCGCCTGGTCATCACCACCGACGGCCAGTGGCGGCGCGGTAAGCCCGCACCGCTGAAGGAGGCGGTGGACGAGGCGCTGGTCGGCAGCGAGCACAGCGTCGAACACGTACTGGTGGTGCGCCGCACCGAGATCGAGGTGCCGTGGACCGACGGGCGCGATCTGTGGTGGCACGAGACGGTCGCGGAGGCGTCGGCCGACCACGAGGCACAGCCGTTCGACGCCGAGCATCCGCTCTACATCCTGTACACCTCGGGCACGACCGGTAAGCCCAAGGGCATCCTGCACACCTCCGGCGGCTACCTCACCCAGGTCTCGTACACCCATCACAACGTCTTCGACCACAGGGCCGGGCAGGACGTGTACTGGTGCACCGCCGATATCGGCTGGGTGACAGGGCACAGCTACATCGTCTACGGACCGCTGTCGAACCGGGCGACCCAGGTGGTCTACGAGGGCACCCCGAACTCCCCCGACGAGCACCGGCACTGGCAGATCGTCGAGAAGTACGGCGTCAGTATCTATTACACCGCGCCGACGCTGGTGCGCACGTTCATGAAGTGGGGCCGGGAGATTCCCGACGCGCACGATCTGTCCTCGATCCGGGTGCTGGGCAGCGTGGGCGAGCCGATCAACCCGGAGGCCTGGCGCTGGTACCGCGAGGTGATCGGCTCGAATTCCGCACCGATCGTCGACACCTGGTGGCAGACCGAGACCGGCGCGATCATGATCTCCCCGCTGCCCGGCGTGACCGCCGCCAAGCCGGGCGCCGCGATGACACCGCTGCCGGGCATCTCGGCGAAGGTCGTGGACGAGGAGGGCAATCCGGTCCATCTCGGCGAGACCGAGGCCAACGGATACCTGGTGCTGGATCAGCCCTGGCCCTCGATGCTGCGCGGCATCTGGGGCGATCCGGATCGCTACCGGTCCACCTACTGGGAGCGCTACGCCGAGCAGGGCTGGTACTTCGCCGGTGACGGCGCGAAGCTCGACGCCGACGGCGATCTGTGGGTGCTGGGCCGGGTGGACGACGTCATGAACGTCTCCGGGCACCGCATCTCCACCGCCGAGGTGGAATCGGCCCTCGTGGGTCATCACAGCGTCGCCGAGGCGGCCGTCGTCGGCGCCAGCGACGACACCACCGGCCAGGGCATCGTCGCGTTCGTGATCCTCACCGCCGGAGCCGCCGACACCGGCCAGGATCTGATCGCCGAACTCAAGGCCGAGGTCTCCCGCGAGATCAGCCCGATCGCCCGGCCACGCGAAATCCATATCGTGCCCGAACTGCCCAAGACCCGCTCCGGCAAGATCATGCGACGGCTGCTGCGCGACGTCGCCGAGGGCCGTGAACTGGGCGACACCTCAACCCTGGTGGACCCCAACGTGTTCGAGGCCATCCGGACCCAGAAGGCGAACTGGTAGCACGAGGACAGGCGAAACTACCGCGGATCGCACCACAGTTTCGGTGCTTGCCCGCGGTAGTTTCGCATATTCCCCACGTCGATACCCGGCCCGATCGGATTCACCGCTAGCCTCTTCATGGGAACCGACGAGTAAAGACCGGACAGGGAGAAGGGTCGAGCATTGAGCTTCACGCAGGGCGGTAACGGGCAGGGCGGCGATCGCGGCCGTACCGTGACCTCTATTCCGCTGTCCGAGGTCGATACCACCCGCACCGCCAGCGTCGGCGATCTGGTCCGCGACGCCACCGAGCAGATGTCGACACTGGTCCGCGCCGAGGTGGCGCTGGCCAAGGCCGAGGTGACCGGGGAGATCCGCAAGGGTCTGCAGGGCAGCGTCTACTTCATCGTCGCGCTGACCATCCTGCTGTTCTCCACCTTCTTCTTTTTCTTCTTCCTGGCCGAACTGCTCGATGTGTGGCTGGACCGGTGGGCGGCATTCCTGGTGGTATTCGGCCTGATGCTGGTGGCCACCATAGTGTTCGCGCTGCTGGGATATCTGAAAGTCCGCAAGCTGCGCGCGCCCGCCAAGACCATCTCGTCGCTGAAGGACGCGCGGACCGTGTTGCCCACGCGGGGATCACACGGCGAGTCCGCGGACTCCACCGACAGCGCCGGATAACCCGGCCATTACGCTTCTGGGCGTGTCCTCGAACCCGAGTCCCGATCCGTCGAGCGTGCGCTACGACGGACCGTGGACCCATAAGGACGTGCATGCCAACGGCATTCGTTTCCATATCACCGAGGGCGCCGGCCCCGGTGGTGAGGGCGGACGCCCACTGGTGCTGCTGCTCCACGGATTCGGTGATTTCTGGTGGTCGTGGCGGCATCAGCTGACGGGGCTGGCCGCACTGGGCTTTCGCGCGGTCGCGGTCGACCTGCGCGGCTACGGGGATTCCGACAAACCGCCACGCGGGTACGACGGCTGGACCCTGGCCGGTGACGTCGCCGGACTGATCCGCGCGCTGGGGCACGCCGAGGCCACGCTCGTCGGCCACGCCGAGGGCGGCCTGGTGTGCTGGGCGACCGCGGTCCTGCATCCGCGGCTGGTGCGCTCGATCGCGGTGATCAGCTCCCCGCATCCGGTCACGCTCAAGCGGGCGGTGCTGCGTGACCGCCGCCAACGGCGGCAGTTCCTGCCGAACTTCCTGCGCTATCAGCCGCCGCGCTACGGCGAACGCCTGCTGACCGAGCACGACGGCTTCGAGATCGAGCGACTGCTGCGCCAGCGCGCCGGAACGACCTGGGCGACCTCGACCGAGGCCGACGACACCGCGCGCCGCATGCGCGCGGCCATCCGCATCCCGGGCACCGCACACTGCGCACTGGAATACCAGCGCTGGGCCTTCCGTAGCCAGTGGCGACCCGACGGACGCCGATTCATGTCGACGATGCGCGAACCGATCCGCATCCCGGTGCTGTCCCTCCGCGGCGAATCCGACGACTACATCCTGGCAAGCACCGTCCGCCGCGGCCACGACCTCGCCCCGGACCGCCGCCTGGTGATGATTCCGGCCGCCGGCCATTTCGCACACCAGGAAAATCCACAGGCTGTCACCGCGGAACTCGCCAAGCTGCTCGGCTGATCAGCCCGCTTCCCCCGCCCGGCATCGACGCCGTCATTCCGGCACGTTGGTGGCCGGAATTCATTACGTCACCGTGGATCCCGGCGACATGCACGCCGTGACGACCGAGTAGGCGCCGGGATGACGGAGATAGAAGACGGTGGTATCAGCTCAGTACGCACTCCCCGGTCGGGACGGCGTTGGTGGAACTCTCCGCCACGTTCAGGTCCGATTGGACCTCCTTCAGCGTGAGCACGTAACCGGTGTCGTCGTCCGTGACGGCGGCGCCGAAGACCACGCCGAGCACCTCGCCCTTGGTATCCACCAGGGGCCCACCGGAATTGCCCGCCCGTACCTGTCCGCGCACGGTGTACACCTCACGCTCGACGGTGGCGCTCTTGTAAATATTCGGCCCGGTCAGGTCCAAGGTCTCACGTACGCGCGCCGCGCTGGCGGTGTAATTTCCACCGCCCGGATAACCCAGCACGATCGAGCTCTCACCCGATGTGGCGGCGGCAGGGGCCAGCGGGATCACCGGGGCTTGCAGGCCCGGTACCGCAAGGACCGCGACGTCCTTCGATGGATCGAACAGCACCACTGTGGCGTCCAAGGGACCCTTAGAGGTATCGACCTGTAGGGCGTTGGTTCCGGCGACGACGTGGGCGTTGGTCATGATGCGGTCGGGGGCGACGACGAAGCCCGAACCCTCCAGCATGCGTTGGCAGCTCGGGGCGACGCCGTGGATGCGCAGCACGCTGTGCTGCAGGTTCAGGGCGACCGGACTGTTCAGGACGCTCGGGTCCGGCGGCGCGACCGCGGCGATGGGTGCACGGCTGAACGGGCCGATCACGTCCGGCAGCCCGGAGGTGTTGAGCAGTTTGGAGAATTCGTTGGGCACCCGGCGCAGCCAGTTGGGCGCGACCTGGTTGACGCCCGAGAGCACCCGGGAACCGTTCACCGCGTTCGCGATCGCCGGTTGAGAGGACGAGGCCAGCGGCAGCGCCAGCAGCCACGCGGTGGCCAGCACGGCCACCACCTGCAGACCCGCGCCGACCACGCTGTCCACGCTGCGGACGAACGGATTGCGCATCCCGCTGCGCGCGGCACGGCCGAGCACCATGCCCGCGACCTCGCCGACGATCACCAGCGCCACGATCAGCACCACGCCGACCAGGACCCGTTTACGGCCCTCGCTGATGTGGATCAGGATGTGCGGCGCGATCAGGATGCCGGCCACCGCGCCCAGGATCACGCCCAGGAAGGACAGCGCCGACGCGACCGCGCCCTGCCGCCACCCGGAGGAGGCGGTCAGCAGCGCGATGATCACAACCGCGATGTCGAGCCAGGCCGACGAGCTCATAACGTCATCCCTACTGCCGCGAGCGAGGACTCCAGATCACGCACGTCGCGTGGATCCCACTCCCGCTCCCATCCCGAAACAGCCAGCAGACCGGCCAGCACCCCAGCCGTGAACCCCCACACGAGCATGCCGTCGACCGCGAACGCCGGACCTTTATAACCCAGCGGGTGCCTGACCACGAACCGGTTGGCCGGATTGATCAAATCCGCGACCGGCACCCGTGCGACGCGCGCGGCCTCGGCCTCGCTGACCACCCGCACGTCGCCGGGGACACGCCAGTACGCCAGCACCGGTGTCACGTCGAATCCCGACACCGGCACGAAAATCGGGGCCAGCACCGCGAGCGGATCGACGCCGGCGCGGTCCAGACCCGTCTCCTCCCATGCCTCGCGCAACGCGGTGTCGATCGGGCCGTCGTCGCCGGGTTCCACACCGCCGCCGGGGAAGGCGACCTGTCCGCGATGCTGGCGCAGGGTGGTCGCACGCTGGGTCAACAGGACGTCGGCATCGGCCGGCAGTCCGCCCGCCGCGCCGGGCTCGGATTCGGCCGAACCACTGAACAACACGAGCACCGCTGCCTTACGAGACCGCACGCCCGAGGCGGCGACCTGCCGCATCGCGGTCCGGTTCAACACCGGATTGACACCGGTAGGGTCGGCGGGTTCATGGTCGACGAGGCCACGTAACCATTGCGGGATGCCCTCGGTCACCAGGCCCGCCCCGGTCCGGACCAGATCCCCGCCGTCGTGCAGGCCGTCACGCGCACCGCTCGCGCCCTCGTATTCGACGCTGTCGTCCTCATGCACGCTGCTCGTGCCGTCGTGCACACTTCCTCCTCCGGCGTCGTCGCCGACCCCGACCAGTCATACCCGTACACCCAGTTCGTCCGCGACTGTTTGGGCGATATCCCCCACGCTGTCGAACGGTCGCACCACCAGCTGGGCGATGGAACCGTCGGCGCGCACCAGCACCGAGACGGGCAACACCGCGGGTGCGCCCACCACGGCGTGCACCCGTGACGCGCCGTCCTGCACACCCGGCAGATGCACGTCGAGATCCTGGAGGCGGGCCAGGGCCTTCGCCTCGGCCGGGTCACTGTGCACAGTGAGCACGGTCAGCGCCGGGCCGGCCCGGTCGGCGTACTGCTGCAGGGCGGGCAATTCATGCGCGCACGGCTGGCACCAGTATGCCCACAGGTTGATCAGCGCGGGCCTACCGGCCAGGGCTGCGGCCAGATCCACCGGACGGCCGTCGGCCAGGCAGTCGAGTGTGATCCCGGCCAGCGGCCCGCGCGCGAGTGCGCCCGGGGCCGGTCTCGGGCAGTCCGCCAGTGCGGCGGCCGCGCGCTGCCGCGGGCTCACCACGGAGTCCGGCTGCTGCGCCACCACCGAACCGCCGGAACGGCTCTCGTGCGAGGTGCGCGGCCACACCGCGACCGCGAGCGCTACCACCGCGATCAGGCCGACAAACGTCCACCGCCAGGCCGCGGGGATCGACCTCACCGGCCCGCCAGTTCGAGCAGATGCTCCGCCTCGGGCCCCTTGACCAGCGCGGCAGCGGTGGCCGGATCGGTGGGACCGGCCCCGAACGACGGACAGTCCTTGGCCAGCAGGCAGACGCCGCAGGCGGGTTTGCGGGCGTGGCACACGCGACGACCGTGGAAGATCACCCGGTGCGAGAGCATCGTCCAGTCCTTGCGCTCGATCAGCTCACCGATCGCGTGCTCGACCTTGACCGGATCCTCCTCGGTCGTCCAGCCCCAGCGCCGCACCAGGCGACCGAAGTGGGTGTCGACCGTGATCCCCGGCACATCGAAGGCGTTGCCGAGGATGACGTTGGCGGTCTTGCGGCCGATGCCCGGCAGCGTGACCAATTCCTCCAGGGTGCCGGGCAATTCGCCGTCGTACCGCTCCAGCAGAGCCTGCCCGAGACCGATCAGGGAGCTGGTCTTGTTGCGGTAGAAGCCGGTCGGGCGGATGTACTCCTCGAGCTCGACGCGGTCGGCCTCGGCATAGGCCCGGGCATCGCGGTATCGGGCGAACAGCGCCGGGGTGGTCATATTCACACGCACGTCGGTGCACTGGGCGGACAGGATCGTGGCCACCGCCAATTCCAGCGGAGTGGTGAAGTCCAGCTCGCAGTGCGCATCCGGGAAGGCCAGAGTCAGCGTGCGGTTCATCCGGCGGGCGCGACGAACCAGGCCGAGCCTGGTCTCGGCGGCGAACTTGGCCGCCCGGGACGAGCCCTTGGCCGGTTCGGCAACGGCCGGTTCCTGCCCGTTCACGGTGCTGGGTCTGGATTTTCGCACGCGTCCACCATACGGAACCCCACCGACAACAGCCCGGCGGCGATCATCCGCGACCCGTAATCGACTCAGGAATATCGACTCCCCGTGTTCCATCTGAGACCTTGTCCGTGTTTACTCCTCGATATGCAAGGACTCGCTGTGGTGCTTTTCCCGGTGGTGCTGATGCTGTTCGCGTTGCTCATGGAGCGCGTGGAAAATCGGCTTCGCAAACTGCTCGAACCGGAAGAAGAGGTGCAGCAATACCTGGACCGCGCCAGCAACGCCGAAGTGAACGAACTGGCCAAGCTCGGCCTCCCGGCGGCGGCGCCCCGGATGAGCCCGCACCGCGCCCGCGGCGATGAAATGGACGTCGCGCAGGCCAGCTGACGCCGGGCTGATAGCGTCACGGCGAATACCCGCTAGTAGTGCCGCGGGAACCTTTCGGGCATCACGGTCGTTTCACCAACCGCACGATACGTGGTGTCGGTCACTACGCTGCCCGAATGCAAAGTAGACTGCACTGTCGCACCGAGTGCTGCTGTTTGTCCAAGGTTCGCCCAGCGCGGCGACAGCAACATCGGGGCCGACTGGCGGCAGCTTGGCGTCGTCATCACGTAGGACCGCTGGCGCCTGCCAGTACACCGTCAATCCCATAAGGAGCATATTCGTGGACGAGGCCCTCGCCAGAGCAGGCATCTTCCAAGGCGTCGAGCCCACCGCGGTGGCAGCTCTCGCCAAGCAGCTACAGCCTGTTGATTTCCCTCGCGGACATGTCATTTTCAACGAGGGCGAGCCGGGCGACCGGCTGTTCATCATCACCTCCGGCAAGGTGAAGATCGGCCGTCGCTCCCCAGACGGGCGGGAGAATCTGCTGACCATCATGGGACCGTCGGATATGTTCGGTGAGCTGTCGATCTTCGATCCCGGTCCCCGCACCTCGACGGCCACCACCGTGACCGAGGTCCGCGCGGTCACCATGGATCGCGACGCGCTCAAGTCGTGGATCGACCAGCGTCCGGAGATCGCCGAGCAGCTGCTGCGCGTGCTCGCACGCCGCCTGCGCCGCA
Organism: Nocardia alni; assembly: GCF_019038435.1. Lineage (GTDB taxonomy): Bacteria > Actinomycetota > Actinomycetes > Mycobacteriales > Mycobacteriaceae > Nocardia > Nocardia alni. The sequence goes on along the minus strand of NZ_JAGPOX010000093.1, from coordinate 9,687 downwards.
CCAACAACAACCTCGCCGACCTGATCTTCACCGATGTGCCCGGCCGCGTGGCCAAGGCGCTGCTGACCCTGGCTCAGCGGTTCGGTACCCAGGAGGCGGGTGCGCTGCGCGTCACCCACGACCTCACCCAGGAGGAGATCGCCCAGCTGGTCGGCGCCTCCCGCGAGACCGTGAACAAGGCCCTGGCCGACTTCGCGCACCGCGGCTGGCTGCGACTCGAGGGTAAGAGTGTGCTGATCTCCGACTCGGAGCGGTTGGCCCGACGCGCCCGCTGACGCAGCTGCGTCAGCGGCCGACTCGGCGCGGCGGTACCCCTATGTTCATCCCGGCATGTGGTGGCCGGGATGATGGCAGAACTCAGCTGCGCAGGTAGGCCAGTTGCGCCTCGACCGAACTGCGCGCGGCGGGCCACAGGCTCTTGTCCACGTCGGCGTACACCCGGGCGACGATCTCCAGGGGTTCGGCGTCCGCGCCCAGCTCCCGCAGCGCCTCGCGCACCTGCTCCAGGCGCTCCTGACGGTGCTGGATGTAATACCGGATGACGGGTTCCGCCGCGGCGTGATCGGGCCCGTGCGCGGGCAGTAGGGCCCGTCCCGAGGCCGCTGCGAGCAGTCGGTCCATCGAGGCGAGGTAATCCCCGAGCGCGCCGTCGCGCGATTCGAGCACGGTGGTGCCGCTGCCGAGCACGGTGTCACCGGTGACGACGGCGTCGTCGAGCAGGAAACTCACCGAATCCCGCGTGTGCCCGGGTGTGGCCAGCACCGCGATGCGCAGTCCCGCCGCCTCGATCACCTCGTCGTCGGCCAGCGGGGTGTCCGAATCCCGCAGGAACTCGCGCTGCATCGCGCGCACCGGGGTTCCGGTCAGCTCGGTCAGCCGCTCGATGCCGCCGGTGTGATCCTGGTGGTGGTGGGTGATCAGGGTGAGCGCGATATCGCCCCCGGTCTCCCGTGCGATCGCCGCGCTGTGCTCATGGTCCTCGGGCCCCGGGTCGACCACGACACAGTCGGACCGGCCCGGGGCTCGCAGGATCCAGGTATTGGTGCCCTGCAGGGTCATCTGGCTCGGGTTGTTCGCCAGCAGTACCGATGCGGTGGACGTGACCGGCCGCAATCGCCCGTACGCGGGATGTGTGAGCGTCATATGTCCGTCCTACCAATCGGATACCGCGCCTTGCCAGTTCGAGCGCGGGTGAGCTAGTTCGCGATTTCGGCGATGATCTCCACCTCGACGGGCGTGTTCTTCGGCAGTTCGAACACACCGACCGCGGAACGGGCGTGCGTCCCGGCATCGCCGAACACCTGGCCGAGAAGTTCCGAGGCGCCGTTGATCACCAGCGGCTGATCGTTGAACCCGGGTGCGGAGGCAACGAATCCGACCACCTTCACGATCCGCACCACCGACTCGAGCCCGACCACGTCGTGCACCGCGGCGAGCGCGTTGAGCGCGCAGAACTTGGCCGCCTCCTTGGCCTGCTCCAGGCTCACCTCGGCGCCGACCTTGCCGACCGCCGACATCTCGCCGTTCACGAAGGGCAGCTGACCCGAGGTGTACACCAGCCATCCGCTGCGCAGCGCGGGAATGTATGCCCCGGCCGGCGCGGCCACCGGGGGTAGTTCGAGTCCGAGTTCCTCGAGGTTCTTACGCCATTCGGTACCCATCAGCCCTTCACTCGCTTCAGGTACGCGACGTGCTGCTCACCGGTCGGCCCCGGCAGGACCGTGACCAGCTCCCAGCCATCGGCGCCCCACTGGTCCAGAATCTGCTTGGTCGCATGTGTCAGAAGCGGCACCGTCGCGTATTCCCACTGCGTCACATCACTCATGCGCCAGAGCGTATAAGCATTGTGGTGTACCAGACAGTGAGGGTCATCTCTTAACAGGTACTTCGAGGCGGGTTATAGGCTCGCGGACGTGGGAGTACCGATCGCAGCGCCCGTCGAGGGGCCCCAGGCAGGCTGGCCGGCGCGGGCTGACAAGGCCCGGCTGCACTACGTCTCCGGCAAGGGCGGAACCGGAAAGTCCACGGTCGCCGCGGCTTTGGCGCTGGCCCTGGCAGCCGGTGGCCGCCGGGTGCTGCTGGTCGAGGTGGAGGGACGCCAGTCCATCGCCCAGCTGTTCGACCTGCCGCCGCTGCCGCCGACCGAGACCAAGATCGCGACCGCGGACGGCGGCGGCGAGGTCATGGCGCTGGCCCTGGATATCGAACACGCCTTCCTGGAATACCTGGAGATGTTCTACAACCTCGGCTTCGCCGGGCGCGCCATGCGCCGGATGGGCGCCATCGAATTCGTCACCACGATCGCGCCGGGCCTCAAGGACGTCATCCTCACCGGCAAGATCAAGGAATGCGCTGTGCGGTCGGACAAGTCGGGGCGACCCGTCTACGACGAGGTCGTGGTGGACGCGCCGCCGACCGGCCGCATCGCCGGGTTCCTGGACGTCACCAAGGCCATGCTCGACGTGGCCAAGGGCGGGCCGATCGCCTCGCAGGCCGAGGGGGTGTCACGGGTGCTGCATTCCGAACAGACCGTCGTGCATCTGGCCACCCTGCTCGAGGCGCTGCCGGTGCAGGAGACCGCCGACGCCGTCGCGGAACTGACCGCGGCGGACTTCCGCATCGGGACGATCATCGTCAACCGGGCCACCGAGGGCTATCTGCCCCCGGCGCTGCGCAAGCGGGTAGCCGACGGCGACCTGGATGTCGCGGCACTGCGCACGGGACTGGACGCAGCGGGAATAGAGCTGTCCGACAACGACTTCCAGGGCCTGCTCACCGAGACGGTGCAGCACTGCGCCACCCTGCAGGCCCAGGACGACAGCTCCGCGGAGCTGGCCGGGCTCGACGTCGACCGGCTGTACCTCCCGGCCCTGCTCGATGGCGTCGACCTGGGCGGACTCTATGAGCTGGCCGAACATCTGAGCGCGCAGGGAGTCCGCTGATGTCTCATCCCGTCCCTGCCGAGCCCCTGGACCTCGGTGCGATCCTGGCCGATCCCGCCGCGCGAGTGGTGGTGTGCTGCGGCAGCGGTGGCGTCGGCAAGACGACCACCGCCGCGGCCATCGCGCTGCGCGCCGCCGAATCCGGCCGCAAGGTGGTCGTGCTGACGATCGATCCTGCACGGCGACTGGCACAGTCGCTCGGGGTCAGCGATCTGGGCAACGAACCGCAGCGGGTGCCGCTGGGCCCCGAGGTCGAGGGCGAGCTGTTCGCGATGATGCTCAACATGCGCCGCACGTTCGACGAGATGGTGCTCGAGCACACCACCCCGGACAAGGCCGAGCAGATCTTCGCCAACCCCTTCTATCAGACGGTCGCCTCGTCCTTCGGCGGTACGCAGGAATACATGGCGATGGAGAAGCTGGGGCAGCTCGTCGGCAAGAAGGAATGGGATCTGGTCGTCGTCGACACGCCGCCCTCACGCAACGCCCTGGACTTCCTCGACGCGCCGAAACGACTCGGGAATTTCCTGAACGGCCGGATGATTCGCGTGATCATGGCGCCCGGACGCGGGGTGGGCCGCTTCGTGACCGGCGCGATGAGCCTGGCGGTGCGCGGCGTGTCCACGATCGTGGGCGGTCAGATGCTCAAGGACGCCTCGCTGTTTCTCCAGTCGCTCGAATCGATGTTCGGCGGATTCCAGGATCGCGCCGAGCGCACCTTGTCGATGCTGTTGCGGCCGGGCACACACTTCCTGGTGGTGGCCGCGGCCGAGCCCGATGCGCTACGGGAGGCGTCGTTCTTCGTCGATCGCCTGTCCACCGACCAGATGCCGCTGGCCGGACTGGTCCTCAATCGCACCCATCCGGTGCTGTGCTCGCTGTCGGCCGAGCAGGCTGTCGCGGCGGCCGACGGGCTGACGGCAGGGGGCGAGGCTGCCGCCGAGACCGATCCGCGCGCGCTGGCCGCCGATGTGCTGCGCATCCACGCGCACCGCGCCACCACAGCCGCGCGGGAACAGCAACTGCTGCAGCGGTTCACCGGAGCGCATCCGCGGGTGCCGATCGTGACGGTCACGTCGCTGCCGTTCGAGGTGTCCGATCTGGACGCGCTGCGCGCCGTCGCCGATCAGTTGCTGGGGGCACACCCGGACCGGGATCCCCTTCCGGCGGTCACGGTCCGGGATCACAGGCGCTGACGGAGCCGACGGGCAGGTGAACTCGGCGCGAGGGTGGGTTGCGCGGGCTCAGTGGGCAAAATGGTCCGAGCCCGCGACTGCGGGCTCGGACCAGTTGTCGGATTCTCGTCAGATCGCCACCTTCTGGTTCCGCTGGGCCCGGAAGAACTCCGCCCAGGACGTCACCTCAGGATGCTGCTTGAGCAGCGCGCGCCGCTGCCGTTCGGTCATACCACCCCACACGCCGAACTCCACTCGATTGTCCAGGGCATCGGCACCGCACTCCATCAGGACGGGGCAGTGCCGACAGATCGTCGCCGCCTTGCGCTGCGCGGCGCCGCGGACGAACAGCTGGTCGGGATCCACTTCCTTGCATCGGGCCTGGGACACCCAGGCGATCCTCGCTTCGGCCTGCTCCACGTCCAATCGAGCGATGGGGGTAGTCATATGCATTTGGTGTGCCCCTTTGCAGTCCGAACACCGGTCAACGGCGCTCCGGAATCGCGTGAGGTCCGCAGCAACCCAACCCCGCTGCGGTTCTCACCACATTCCACTTTGAGTGTTAGCTCTATCACACTGGGTTCTCAATCTAGGTAAAGGTATGGGGGCAGCGCAAGACCGTCTCGAGATTTTCTGGTACGCCCGTCCACGCAAATGCGACATAAATCCGGACAGCCTGACCCAACGGGGCGACACGCCCGGCTTTTCATTCGAAGACACGCCGAAGTGTGATGGGGCCCACGTCTAGCGGGGCACTCAATCCGAGGATCGCACCGCGACCGCCCGTCCGGGAGGGCTCCCTCTACTCTTGGTCTGTGCCGATCTCACAAGCGCTCGCCAGACTGGCCGGGGCGTGCATCCTGGCGGCCGCCCTCATCGCCGGGCTGTTGTTCCCGCTCGCCGGCGGTTTCGGGTATGTGTCCAACCGCGCCGCCGATGCCGTCGACAACGTCTCCGCGGAAGTGCTGGAGGGCACAGTCCCCGCGGTATCGACCATGGTCGACTCGACAGGAGCACCCATAGCCTGGTTATACGACCAGCGGCGCTTTCAGGTGCCCAGCGACAAGATCTCCAACAACATGAAGTTGGCGCAGGTCTCCATCGAGGACCGCCGCTTCCTGCAGCACCACGGCGTGGACTGGCAGGGCACCTTCCGCGCGTTCCTGCGCAACACCTCGAGCGGTGAGGTGCAGCAGGGTGGTTCCACCATCGACCAGCAGTACGTGAAGAACTTCCAGCTGCTGGTCGTGGCCAAGACCGATGCCGAACGCCGCGCCGCGATCGAGACGACCCCGGCGCGCAAGCTGCGCGAGATCCGGCTGGCGCTGACCCTGGACAAGCAGCTCACCAAGGACGAGATCCTCACCCGCTACCTGAATCTGGTCTACTTCGGCAACGGCGCCTACGGCGTGCAGGACGCCGCGCAGACCTACTTCGGCGTCGATGCCAAGGACCTCACGGTTCCGCAGGCCGCAATGCTCGCGGGCATGGTCCAGAGCACCTCGAAGTTCAACCCGTACACCCACCCGAAGGACGTGCTCGAGCGCCGGAACACGGTGCTGGACACCGAGATCCAGAACATCCCCAATCGCGCCACCGAATTCCGTGCTGCCAAGGAGATGCCGCTGGGCGTGCTGCCCCAGCCCAACGGCCTGCCCAACGGCTGTATCGCCGCCAACGACCGCGGCTTTTTCTGCGACTACGCACTGCAGTATCTGGCCGACGCCGGAATCAGTACGGATCAGATCGATAAGGGGGGTTACCTGATCCGCACAACCCTGGACCCGGCGGTGCAGAACTCGATGAAGTCGGCGGTCGACTCCATGGCCCCGCCCGACCTCGACAACATCGCCGAGGTGTCGAGCATCATCGCGCCAGGTCAGGACTCCCACAACGTGGTGGCGATGGTGTCCAGCCGCACATACGGCCTGGACGCGAGCATCCACCAGACGGTGCAGCCGGAACCGTTCTCGATGGAGGGCGACGGCGCCGGGTCGATCTTCAAGATCTTCACCACGGCTGCGGCGATGGAGAAGGGCCTGGGTACCAGCGCCAATCTGGAGGTGCCGCCGTTCTACGTCGCCAAGGGCATGGGCTCGAGCGACACGCCCGGCTGTCCGGCGAACGCCTACTGCGTGAAGAACGCGGGCAACTACCGTTCGCCGCTGTCGGTGACCGAGGCGCTGGCAACCTCGCCGAACACCGCGTTCGTCAAGTTGATCCAGGACGTCGGGGTGACACCGGCCGTCGATATGGCGGTGCGCATGGGCCTGCGCTCGTACGCCAAACCCGGCACCTCCGGGCACGGCAATCAGAGCCTGGCCGACATGTTCAAACAGCAGAACCTGGGTTCGTTCACCCTCGGACCGGTCGCGGTCAACCCGCTGGAGCTGTCCAATGTGGCCGCCACGCTGGCCTCGGGCGGCAAGTGGTGCCCCCCGTCGCCGATCAAAGAGGTCCTGGACCGCAACGGTAAACCGGTCTCGCTCACCCAGGAGGCCTGTGAGCAGGTCCTCGATCCCGGGCTGGCGCATACGCTGGCCAACGCGCTGAGCCAGGACGCGGTCAGCGGCACCGCGGCCGGGTCGGCCCACATCGCCGGCTGGAACGTTCCGGTGTCCTCGAAGACCGGCACCACCGAGACCAACCGGTCCTCGGCGTTCCTGGGCTTCACCAATTCACTGGCCGGCGCGTCGTACATCTACAGCGATACGTCCACCCCGGACGAGATCTGCTCGTTCCCGCTGCGAAACTGCGGCAGTGGCAACCTGTTCGGTGGTAACGAACCGGCTCGCAGCTGGTTCCTGGGCATAAGACCGGTGCTGGGTAATTTCCCGCCCACGGCGCTACCGCCACTGGACGACAAGTACGTGCGCGGATCCAGTAATTCCCAGATCCCGGACGTGATGGGGATGACCCAGGCCGAGGCCACCCGCACCCTGACCGGCGCGGGGTTCCAGGTGACCGCGGTGACCCAGCCCGGTTCGGCGACCAAGGGCACGGTGCAGGGCACCACGCCGAACGGTTCGGCGATCCCCGGATCGGTGATCACGCTGTTCCTCAGCGACGGCACCCAGCGCGGGCTCCTGCCGCCGCTGCCAGCGAACCTGCCGCCCGGACTGCTGCCTCCGATACCACGGCTGCCACCCATCCCCATCCCGATACCGAGATGAACGCACGGAACCCCGCCGATGAAGATCGGCGGGGTTCCGGCGTTTCGGCGGGCTGTCCGGCCGTAGAAGTTACAAACGCGCCTTGACGGCGGCGGACAGGCGCGAGCCGTCGGCGCGACCGGCCGCGAGGGCGGTGGCGATCTTCATGACCTGGCCCATCTGCCGCATGCCGGGACGCTCACCGTTCTGCTCGGCGATGTCGGCGATCGCGGTATCGGCGATATCGGCGACCTCGGCCTCGGTGAGCTGGGTCGGCAGGTATTCGCCGATGATCTCCTCTTCGGCACGCTCGTTGGCGGCGAGTTCACCGCGTCCGGCCTGCTCGTAGACCACAGCCGCCTCGTTGCGCTTCTTGGCTTCCTTGGTCAGCACCGAGATCACCTCGGCGTCGGACAACTCCCGTGCCTGCTTGCCGGAGACCTTCTCGGTCTGCACGGCGGCCAGCAGCATGCGCAGGGTGCTGGTGCGCAGCGTGTCCCTGGCCTTCATGGAGGTGGTCAGATCAGCCCGCAGCGTCGACTCGAGTTCCGGCATACCGCACACGCTATCGGAGTCCGCGCACCGAGCCCCACCGGTTTTGCGTCTGCCGCGAGAAGAATCCTGTGCCCAATAGCACTCGGCACGCGTTGCGTCCGTCGCCTATCCTGATCGAATGCCCGTACTCTCGTCTCCCGTACTCCGACGAGCCGCTCTGGGCGTCGCTGGCGCCGGAATCGCCGGAATCGGCTACGCCTCCCTGATCGAGCGCAACGCCTTCGTCCTCCGCGAGACCACGTTGCCGGTGCTACAACCGGGATCGGCCAGCCTACGGGTGTTGCACATTTCCGATCTGCACATGACGCCCGGGCAGAAGCTGAAACAGGCATGGGTACAGGATCTGGCCCGGCTCGAACCGGATCTGGTGGTCAACACCGGCGACAACCTCGCGCACCCGCGGGCGGTCCCGTCGGTCGTGCAGGCCCTGTCGGATCTGCTGGCCCGGCCCGGCCTGTTCGTCTTCGGCAGCAACGACTATTTCGCCCCGGTGCCGAAGAACCCGCTGAAGTACTTCAAGAAGGACCACAAGCGCGTGCACGGCGCGCCGCTGCCGTGGCAGGATCTGCGCGCGGCGTTCAACGAGCGCGGCTGGCACGACCTGACGCATGTGCGCCGGGACGTCGAGGTGGCCGGGATCAAGATCGCTGCCGCCGGTGTGGACGATCCGCATCTGAAGCGCGACCGCTACGACACCGTGGCCGGCGCGCCCAACCCGCTGGCCGAGCTGAGCATCGGCCTGACCCACTCGCCCGAGCCGCGGGTGCTGGATCGCTTCGCCACCGACGGTTACGACCTGGTGCTGGCCGGGCACACGCACGGCGGACAGCTGTGCGTGCCCGGCTTCGGTGCGCTGGTGACCAACTGCGGTATCGACCGCTCCCGGGTGAAGGGCCCCTCGCGCTGGGGCGCGCACACCCGGCTGCACGTCTCCGCCGGGCTGGGCACGTCGCCGTGGGCGCCGTACCGGTTCTGTTGCCGTCCGGAGGCGACTCTGCTCACGCTGGTCGCGGCTCCGCCGCAGCGACCGGCCGCGGACAGCGGCCACGGCGTGTCCACGTCGGAAGTCGTGGCGCGTTAGGGTTTGCTCACCGATTCGATACACCGGGTGAGGGGACAAGGGTGAGTAATGAGTTCGACGAGCGGTGAGTCCGGTGATCGGTCCACCCCGCAGGGCCGATCCCGTCCGCAACACGCCGCGCATCTGCGCGGAGTGGACCTACCGCAACCGACCTCGCCCGCCGATACGATGAATACCGAAATGCTCGACCTGCGCAAGGCAGGGCTGATACCGGCCGAGCACGTATCGGGTAACCACGCACGCACCCAACGCATCCCGATGCCCGATTCCACGGACGAGGCACAGACGGATGCCATCCGGCGTGAATCCCCTTCGGCGCAGCAGGATCCCACGCCACGCGGGTCCAGCCTGCGCCTGACCGATCCGAAATCCCCTTTACCGCAGCATGGTTCGCAGCGGCCGGACCGTGGCGCGCTCGCCGAGCCACCGCACCAACCCAATCGGGGACGGCCGGACGAGCGAACCGAGGAGATCGGACTCGTCGATTACGACCACCGGACGAATCAGGTTTCGCAGCATACGGTCCCGCCGACGAGACCCCGGTCCGGCGGCGCGCCGGACCGGGCGAACGACGCCGAATCCGGACCGGGCCGCCCCTCGTCCGAGCGCGGGCGCAGGACCTGGTTGCTCGCCGGAATCGGGGCCGCGGCGGTCGTGGCCATCGGCGTCGGCGTGACCCTGTTCATGGTCGGTTCGTCGAAGTCCGGCGATTCCGGGTCATCGGGTGCCGCCCCGTCCATGGTCAGCGCCCTGAGTTCGGCCCCGAACGCCCCCGGGACGAG
>NZ_JAGPOX010000092.1 GCF_019038435.1 Nocardia alni | reverse complement strand
CACCCGGGGCGCTGACTCACCCCGCACCCTGAAAACACCGCACCCCGTCCGAATTTCGGACGGGGTGCGGTGTTTTCAGGGTGCGGCTAATAACCCCAGCCCGGGAACATCCAACCCAGCCACGGCATACGCCAACCGCCGAAGCCCTGGAAATTCCCACCGCCGAACTCCGGGAAACGCCAGCCGCCCATACCCGGGAAACGCCAGCCACCGAAGCGGTGACCGCGCCAGCCACCGAAGCCGGGCTCATGCCATCGGCCGAACCCCGACATGCCGGGGTTGTGCCAGTGCGGCGCCATCCAGCCGCGCGCCTGCTGGATCGGTTGAACCGCGGGCCGGCTCGGTGACGCCGGGACCGAGACGACAGGCGCGGCGAACGCGGGCGCCGCGACGACCGTGAGCGGGGCCGTGACCACGGCGAATGCGATGACGACGCGGGATAACGCGCGCCGAACTCGCATCGGAACGAAGCGAGACATCGAAACTCCTATTCACATTGAATATCTGCATTACCTCCGGCCGCCTTGGGATCCGATCCGAAGTCCGTCCCGAGCGGCCGATCATCTAACTACCGTGAATAATGTACCGCTAAACAACGGCACATTCAATAGGTGCATAAGCTCGGAGTGGGCGATCAGTGCTCCGACGGCGCGCATCCGGCAATATGTATGCAGGTGAGCATCGGAATCCCGGCGAGACCAGGGATACCAGAGAGGTTGTTGTCGATGACGCACACGTGGCGCACGCTCGCGGTGACCACCGCCGCGACGGTGGCAGCGGGATCCGGCGCCGGCGGGGCGTCGTGGGCCACCTATCGGCTGCTCATGGCGCAGGCGCAGGCCGCACGCTCGATGATCGGGCGCGATTCGGCGAAGCCGCCGGAGGCCGACGGGGTGTACACGGCCGGATGTACCGCGCCCGAACCGTGGCGCAGCGGCGCACGTGCCGATATCCACCTGATGATCTTCGGTGACTCCACCGCGGCGGGCGTCGGCTGCCGCAGCCCCGAGGAGGTGCCTGGCGTGCGCATCGCGCGCTCCCTGGCCGAGGTGAGCGGGCGGCGAATCCGGCTGAGTACCAAGGCGATATCCGGCGCCACCTCGAAAGGGCTCGCCGGACAGGTGGATGCGATGTTCGTGGCCGGTCCGCCGCCCGACGTCGCGGTGATTCTGGTCGGCGCCAACGACGTCACCAAAAAGCATTCGGTGCTGCGCTCGGCCGATCGGCTGCGGCGGGCGGTGGAACGCCTGCACGCGGCGGGCAGCGTCGTCGTGGTCGGCACCTGCCCGTATCTGGGCGCCGTGGCGGCCATTCCGCAGCCGCTGCGCACCGTGGTGCACAGCTGGAGCATCCGTTTGGCCCGTGCGCAGGCGAGCGCGACCCGGGCGGCGGGCGGGTCGGCGGTGCGGATGGGCGACCTGTTGGCGCGCGACTTCCGCTCCGCTCCGGAGGTCCTTTTCTCCGCCGACGGCTTCCATCCCTCGGCCGCCGGATACGAGCTCGTCGCCAGGCATCTACTCCCGGCAATCCTGCGGGAACTCGACCTCCCCGTGCCGGTGTCGGCGATGCGGACCTCGTCCGTGATGGACTGAACCCACCTGAGCAACACGGAAGCAAACAGGCATAGCCTGAACGCCGAGACCGGATGTCCGGTTCGGATCATGGCGACGTACATTCGGAAGCGCGTTCCCGTACTGCGTATAGATACGGTCGCCTGACCGTGTACCGCCCGACAAAGGAGTCCTCATGCCTGAGGCCGTCATTGTTTCCTTCGCCCGGTCCCCCATCGGGCGCGCCGGGAAGGGCTCACTGGTGAGCATGCGCCCGGACGATCTGGCCACCCAGATGGTCCGCGCCGCGCTGGACAAGGTTCCGGCGCTGGATCCCAAGCAGATCGACGACCTGATCCTCGGCTGCGGCCAGCCCGGCGGCGAGGGCGGCTTCAACATGGCCAAGGTCGTGGCCACCCAGCTGGGCTACGACTACCTGCCCGGCGTCACCCTCAACCGCTACTGCTCCTCCTCGCTGCAGACCACCCGCATGGCCTTCCACGCCATCAAGGCCGGCGAGGGCGACGTCTTCATCTCCGCCGGCGTGGAGACGGTCTCGCGGTTCGCGAAGGGCACCTCCGACGGCTGGCCGGACACCCACAACGCCGCGTTCGCCGAGGCCGAGGCCCGCACCACCAAGCGCGCCGAGGGCGGCTCGGGCGGCTGGACCGACCCGCGCGAGAGCGGCGAGCTGCCGGACATCTACATCGCGATGGGCCAGACCGCCGAGAACGTCGCCCAGTACACCGGCATCTCCCGCGAGGAGCAGGACCACTGGGGCGTGCGGTCGCAGAACCGTGCCGAGGAGGCCATCAAGTCCGGCTTCTTCGAGCGCGAGATCACCCCGGTGACGCTGCCGGACGGCACGGTCGTCTCCACCGACGACGGCCCCCGCGCGGGCACCACCTACGAGAAAATCTCGCAGCTGAAGCCCGTCTTCCGCCCCGACGGCACCATCACCGCCGGTAACGCCTGCCCGCTCAACGACGGCGCCGCCGCGCTGGTCGTCATGAGCGACACCAAGGCCAAGGAGCTGGGCCTGACCCCGCTGGCGCGGATCGTGTCCACCGGCGTCTCGGGCCTGTCGCCCGAGATCATGGGCCTGGGCCCGATCGAAGCGGTCCGCAAGGCGCTGAAGCTCGCGGGCAAGACCATCGACGACATCGACCTCTACGAGATCAACGAGGCGTTCGCGGTGCAGGTCCTGGGCTCCGCGCGCGAGCTGAAGATGGACCTGGACAAGCTGAACGTCTCCGGTGGCGCGATCGCGCTGGGCCACCCGTTCGGCATGACCGGCGCCCGGATCTCCGCCACCCTGATCAACAACCTGCAGACCCACGACAAGCAGTTCGGTCTGGAGACCATGTGCGTCGGCGGCGGGCAGGGCATGGCGATGGTGTTGGAGCGGTTGAGCTGACGCTCGACCGCTGCGGTCGGGGAATTCCGGGGCCATGCCCCCGGACCCCCGAATAGTCGGATAACCCGACGGGAATCCCAAGGCCACGCCCCGGACCCTTATCAGATAACCCGACGAGAGTCCCGGGGCATGCCCGGACCTCAACGATGTGGGCGGCTGTCTCGAGACAGCCGCCCACAGTTGTATGTGGCGCTGAACAGCGCTTGCGCCGAGGCGGGTCCGTTTCAGAAGGTGGTTATGGCTCCGGCGAGGAAGTCTCGTACCAGAGGGCTTGCGACGGAGCGGAATTCTTCGAAGTAGGCGTGGCGGGCGCCTGGGATCAGTGCGTAGCGGGCGCCCGGGATGCGTTCGGCGAGTAGGGGGGCGTTCGCGGATGGGTTGAAGACGTCGTCGGCGCCGTGGACTATCAGGGTGGGGGCGGTGATGTCGGGGAGGGCGTCCCAGGCGTCGTGCCGGTGGCTGGCGATCAGGTGACGGCGCTTGGTGTAGTACGGCATGTCGGGATCGCCCATGGTCTGGTAGGGGCCGGTGGTGCGGGCCAGGTAGGCCGGGGTGTACATCAGTGTGAGCAGGGTCTGCTGGGCGGTCGACGCGGCGGCCAGTGCCCGGCGGATGTCGTTGCCGCGCTCGACGGCGTGCTTGCCGCCGGGCGAGGTGCAGCCGAGGACCAGCGCGCGCACCCGTTCGGGGTACGCGGCCGCCACCCACTGCGCGACCCGGCCACCCATCGATGTGCCGTACACGTCGGCCCGTTCGATACCGAGCTCATTCAGCACGGAGATCACATCGTCGGCGAATCCTGTTGTGCTGTAGACGGTATCGGGCTTATCGCTATCTCCGGTGCCACGATAGTCGATGGTGATCGTGCGATGCGCGTCGTGGAAGTCCTCCCGAATGCCGTCCCACCAGTGGTGGTTGTTCGACTGCCCGGCCAGCAGCACCAACGGGAAACCTTCGCCCGCGGCCTGATACGCGATACGGGTCCCGTCGGTAGCTTCGGCATACGGCATGTGCACGACTCCTTACCTTCCAGGTAATCGACTTCATTCATCCGGCACGGAAACATCAAAGGCGCCAGAGCAATTCACCCGAGGAGCCAGAAATGCCCGCCTACGCCGTCGCTCATCTCCACAACGTCGATGTCAACGCCGAGATCATCGAATACCTCGAGCGTATCGATGCCACGCTCGCGCCGTTCGGCGGGCGCTTCATCGTGCACGGCGGGCGGCAACTCGTCGTCGAGGGGCCCGCCAACGGCAATGTCATCGTGATCGAATTTCCGGATTACGGGGCGGCCGAGGGCTGGTACCAGTCCCCCGAATACCTGGAGATTCTGCCGCTGCGCACGAACAACGCCACCAGCATCGTCATGCTGGCCGAATACTGCGGCAGCGACCATATCGCCACCGATGGGCTCGCCACGAGTGTGTCGCACGCCTGAACACGAACACGCGACGGGTGGCCGCCGAAATCCGGCGACCACCCGTTCGAAGTGCTCGAGCCGCTAGTTGCGCTGCAGGTAGCTGAGCAGGCGCAGGATCTCGAGGTACAGCCAGACCAGTGTGACGGTCAGCCCCAGGGCCACCCGCCAGGCCGCCCGCTCCGGCGCACCGGCGCGGATCAGCTGGTCGGCGGCGTCGAAGTCCAGCAGGAAGCTGAACGCCGCCACGCAGATCACGACCAGGCTGAACACGATCGACATCGCGCCGCCGCTGCGCAGGCCCAGACCGCCGGCGTGGAAGAAGCTGGCGACCAGGTTGCCGAGCATGAGGACGAGCACGCCGATCATGGCCGCGACCATCATGCGGGTGAAGCGCGGCGTGACCCGGATCGCGCCTGTCTTGTAGACCACGAGCATGCCGAAGAACACGCCGAAGGTGCCCAGCACCGCCTCGGCGATCAGACCCGAGCCGCCGACACCGCCGAAGCGCACGTTGGTGAACATGAACGACAGCGCGCCCAGGAACAGACCCTCGAACGCCGCGTAGCTCAGCACGATGGCCGGGTTGTCCTGCTTACGGCCGAAGGACGCGACCATCACCAGCACGAAGCCGACCAGGCCGCCGACGCCCACGAACAAGCCGCCGAGGCTGTTGTTCATCGAGGTCAGCACGTAGGAGATGATCGCCGTGAGAGTGACCACACCGAGGGTGATGCCGGTCTTGGTGACGACGTCATCGATGGTCATCGGCCGGGTGGCCGGGGCCTGCCCATAAGGCTGGTACGGCGCCTGCGGCTGGCCGTACTGGTTGAACTGTCCGGCGCCGGCAGTCGGCGAACCGAACCCCGCATAGCCGCTGCGCTGCTGCTGCGGCAAGTTTCTGAAGATCGGGTTGCTTGAAGTGCGCACCGTCTTGTGCCTTTCCGGAAGTCGCGGTCCACGGCTATCGTGGCCGTTCTGAGTATCCAACGTGCCGCTGGGAATACAAGTTCCCATTCGGATGAAAACGGACCAACACGACCCTACCGTTCGATGATCACCTCGTGCGCGGATCAATCGGGGCGCGCGCCCCGCAGTCCTCGCACCGACCGTGTCACCGTGAACTTGCGATTACGCCCCACGACATCGGTCTTACCGACGAACCGCTCCACCACTCCCCGATAATTCAGATGTGAGTTGTACACCGTCCACAGCTCGCCACCGGGACGCAAGACTCGCCCGGTCTCGGTGAACATCTTGATCGCCGATCCGGTGTGCACCGCCGCCCCGATGTGGAACGGCGGATTGCACAGCACCAGGTCCGCGCTGTTGTCGCCGATCGCGGACATCGCGTCGTCGCGCACGACCGTCACCCGGTCGGCGACGCCGTTGGCGGCGGCCGTGGCCCGCGCCGAGGCTACGGCCGCCGCGGACTGATCCGTGCCGACCACGGTCAGATGCGGCCGCGCCTTCGCCAGCGCGACGGCGAGAATGCCTGTGCCGCACCCCAGATCGATCGCCTGGTGCGCGTCGGGCTTCATCCGCCGCAGATGTTCGATCAGGAAGCGGGTGCCCAGGTCCAGCCGCGGACCGGAGAACGCCGCGCCGTGCGCGACCACCTCGAGGTCCAGCTCCTCGAGCTGCTCGCGGATCGGATAGGGCACGGGGCCAGGAGATTTGGGATCGCGCGCGGTGAGAATGCGCGACTTCTGCCGCCCCCGGCTCGCCTGCACCGACGAGAACGATTCGGCCAGAACGTCGTTCATCGCCGGAGTCAGGTACTTGTCGCGCGCCCCGGCGAACACTCGCACGCCCGGATCGGCGTATCGAGCGATGGCGTCGGCGATCTCGGCGAGGCCGGACAGCGCCCGCGGCAGCCGCAGCAGCACCACCCGCACCCCCTCGAGCAGTTCGCGGCCCAGGGCGTGGGCGGTATAGCGATCGGCCAGCCCGACCGCACGGGCGTTGTTGGCCAGGGCGAGTTCGCCGGTGAGCAGGTCCTGATGCACCCGCACCCGGCGCAGGTCGTGCGCGGCGACGGCGCCCAGGGTGAGCGCGCCGTATCCGTCGTCGATCACCGCGACGCCGCCGTCGCCCGCGACCGCGAGCGCGTCGGCGGCGACATCGAGAATCAGCCGGTCGGCGGCGTCGACCGCATAGAGATTCACCGCCTCCACATCGGGGTATCGCCGTAGCCGGCCCAGCACGTCGTCGACCTCTTGCACCCCTACAGTGTGCTAGATCGTTGCCGCACCGTCACGCCCACCCCGTTGGTTACTCCTTCAACATCCGTACCAGCCATAACATCCCGGTGCCGTGCACGGCGGGTCGGCGCACGCTGCTGGGAGGTTGCTCCAACCCGTTCCCGGAGTACTCACAGATTCCTCTGGCGCGGACCGTCCGGCACTTGTAGGCTGAGCCCCATACATGGCAGCTCGGCCAGGGGGTCGTTCGAAAAAAGCAGCGCCCCAAACGATTTGCTGTCTCGAATCGAACTATGGGGTGGTTTTCGATGAGTACCGATCAACCGTTCGCCGATCCCGTCGCCTATGGCAGCGGCCCGGACGACAACATCACCGACACCACCGAGGCCGCGGCCGTCACCCATCACACGATCACCCTCGGCGGGCGCGAGATCGCCTACACCGCAACGGCCGGACATCTCGTCACGGTCGATCCGAGCGAATCCACACCGAACGCGAAGTTCTTCTACGTCGCGTTCACCGAGGACGGCCAGTCGGAACAGTCGCGTCCGGTCACCTTCTTCTACAACGGCGGCCCCGGCTCGTCGTCGGTCTTCGTACTGCTCGGCTCGTTCGCACCGCGCCGGATCAAGACCGATATGCCGAGTTTCACTCCGCCCGCACCGTATTCGATGGAGGACAACCCGGATTCCCTGCTCGACAAGAGCGATCTGGTGTTCATCAATCCGGTCGGCACCGGGTACTCCGCGGCCATCGCACCGCACAAGAATCGCGAGTTCTGGGGCACCGACACCGACGCCACCTCGCTGAAGGATTTCATCAAGCGGTATCTGACCAAGAACAGCCGCTGGAACTCCCCGAAATACCTGTTCGGCGAGTCGTACGGCACCCCGCGCAGCTGCGTGCTCGCGTACATGCTGCACGAGGACGGCGTCGACCTCAACGGCGTCACCCTGCAGTCCTCGATCCTGGACTATCGCACCTCGGGCAACGCGGTCGGCATTCTGCCGACCGCCGCCGCCGACGCGTGGTACCACAAGCGCCAGAGCCTCACCCCTCCCCCCGCCGACCTCACGGCCCTCGCCGCCGAGGTCGAGCAGTTCGCCAGCGGCCCGTATACCACCGCGCTGCAAGCATTTCCGAATCCCGATCCGGCCACGGTGGACAAGCTCGTCGCGTATACCGGCATCGACAAGAACACCCTGACATCGTGGAGTCTGGCCGTCGGCCAACCTTTCCTGACCACCCTGCTGGCCGATAAGAGCCTGGCCCTCGGCGCGTACGACGGCCGGGTGACAGGGATCGACTCGGGTATCGCGGGCAACATCCAATCCAACTCCGGCGGCAACGATCCGACGATGGCGGCGGTATCCGGCGTCTACACCACGATGTGGAACGTCTACCTCAACGAGCAGCTGAAGTACACCTCGACCTCGGACTTCGTCGACCTCAACGACGCGGTTTTCCAGAATTGGGACTACACCCACGTCGACCCGACCGGCGCGAAACAGCCCGCCGCGGCCGGGGCGCTGTACACCGCAGGCGATCTGGCAGCCCTGATGGCGATCAACGTCGACCTGAAGGTGTTGTCCGCCAACGGGTATTACGACTACGTGACCCCGTTCTATCAGACGGTGCTCGACCTGTTGAACATGCCGCTGGCAGACGCGGCCATCCGCAAGAATCTGACCACCCGCTTCTACCCGTCCGGCCACATGATCTACCTGGACGGCAACTCGCGCACGGCCCTCAGGCAGGATCTGGCCCAGCTGTACGACGCGACGACCCATGATGTCGAGGCGGTGAGCCGGATCCTCGCCCTCCAGCAGAGCAAGAGCTGAGCGGATCATGCCCAGGGCCGGCGCCGATGGTCACCAGGCGGCTCATTGTGCCTTGGATCCCATCGACGCCGGTCGTATCCGAGCAGTGCCCGGCAGGCCGAACGGCAACCACCGAGCACCACTGGGTATTCGAAGTCATCTCGGCCTCGGATCGGTCGGCACCCCGAATACCCCGGCCGACTGGCGCCACCCTGCGTGCCTCCGGCTGGGATCCACGTCGCCTCCCTCGGCCCGACGTGGATCCCAGCCGGAGGCACGCCGGGCCGACTCAGTCCATGATCGCGGCCGGTTCCGGGGCGACCGAGGGTGAAACGCGGCCCTTGGGCATACCGGCGGCGGCGATCGTCATGACCAATGCCATGGGCTACTCGGCCACATACCTGCCAGGGGTATCTGACAGTCCGCTAGACTGTCGACCGTGAACGCCGGGCTCCGACACCTCGCCCCCGGATATGTCCGGGCGGCGGGCTTGCTGGTGCTGCTGGCGGGTGTCGCGATCATGCACATCCTGGTTGTCGCCCCGTCTCATCACATGTCCGGAGATGCTGCGGCGCAGACGATCAGCGTCCAGACCAGGATGATGGACCACATCACGCCGACCGGTGACCACGTCATGTCGAGTCGTGACACAGCGACGTCCGCAAATGCGATGGCTGGTCAGCCCATGCCCGCGCGCACCGGGCTCGGCTGCGACGGCTGCGGATGCGGGATGCACGGCGGCATGCACGCCTGCGTATTCATTCTCACCCTGCTGGCATTGACGCTGGGGCTGGTTCTTCTCGGGCGCATCGGGGCAGATCCATACGCAGGCGCCCGGACCGCGCGGCACCGGTTGTCCCGGCGCACCCGCCCACCACCGTGGACCATGCCCTCTCTGGCCGAATTATCGATTCTGCGGATCTGATGCACCGCCGCATCGGCGTGAACCCCACGCGGATGCGGGTTTTCGGTACTCATCACCCGCCGAATCGGCAACTCCCCAGGAGGACAACCATGCTCGCACGCCGTACCCGAATCACCCTGGCCGGCACCGGAATCGCCGCCGCCCTGCTCATCGCGGGCTGTAGCAACAACTCCGGCGGATCATCCGGCACGCCCAGCTCGACGGCGACTACGCCGGGCACGAGCCAGGCTTCCGCGACCGGTAAGCCCACCCGCACCGACTTCAACGATGCCGACGTCACCTTCCTGCAGATGATGTATCCACATCACGCACAGGCGATCGACATGGCGAAGATGGTGCCGGGCAAATCGCAGAATCAGCAGCTGCTGACGCTGGCGGCGAATATCGAGAAGGCGCAGGCCCCGGAGATGGCGAAGTTCGCCGACCTGCTGCACAGCTTCGGCAAGCCCACCCCCTCTACGACGATGGATCACCCCATGGACGGTGTCATGTCGCAGGATCAGATGACGGCGCTACAGAACGCGACCGGCCACGCCTTCGACACGATGTGGCTGAAGATGATGATCGCGCACCACCAGGGCGCCGTCACGATGTCGAACACCGAACTGGCGAGCGGCGTGAACCCCGACGCGAAGACGCTGGCGCACAACATCATCACCAACCAGCAGGCGGAGATCCAGCAGATGCAAGGCATGCTCACGCAAGGCTGACACACACTGAACGAAGGTCCCCCGACATACCGGAACCGGTCGGCTCCGGGGACCTTCGTTCACTGTCGGCAGCGGGATCAGCTGCCGATGACAGCGTTCATGATCGTTCCGGCGCTCGTGGCCACGCCGCCGCCGATCATCGCGCCCGCGACCATCTTGGGCGACTCCAGACCGCCGCCGCTCCACTTCTCCCAGGCGAACCTGCCGCCGCCGTAGGTGACCGCGGTGACGCCGGACAGCAGGACGAACCAGGTGAAGTACCGGACCATTTTGAGCAGCTTGTCCGCCGCCGGGGGCGTCTCCGGGGTGGGGTTGCCGACCTGGGCCAGCACCGTCGTATACATCTCGTGTGCGGCGAGAACCATGCTCACGTTCGTTGTCCTCTCGGATGCTGAGGTGATGCTGGTGTGGCCACCCGAGACGTTGACTCCCGGAGGTGGCGGGGGCAAGCAGGCAGAACTCGTCGATCACGATCATTCAACCGTATTTGCCGCCTGTCCCGCAGGCAGACACACCAAATCCGCGCTCGACACGCGGAAAATCCCGCTCCGATAAACTTACGGGCTGTTTACGCTCACCTCTGGCAGCATGTGGATTACCGGGTGGGGAGGAGTTCCACGCGGGCTTGGGCAATGGAACGGGTTTGTGTGGTGGCACGCTGTGAGCAGCCGGATTGCACCGGAACCATCGAGGACGGCTACTGCGACGTCTGCGGGCTCGCACCCGAACCCGCCGCAGCGTCCACCCCGGCCACCATCGGATCCACCCCGAGCGGCATCTCCCGGCGCTCGACCCGCCGCAGCTCGAGCCGCTCGCGCTCGACCCGCAGCGCCCGCTCCAACCGCGGCCACCTCGGCGCGGGGCTGGTCACCATCGCGCCGGTGCCCTACCGCGACCCCTCGACCGCGATCCTGACCGATCCACAGGTCCCCGAGCACGACCGGTTCTGCAGCCGGTGCGGCAACCCGATCGGCCGGGGGCACGACGGGGTCGCCGGACGCAGCGAGGGCTTCTGCGCGCACTGCGGCGCCGGATTCTCCTTCGCCCCGAAACTCTCGCCGGGCGATCTGGTCGCCGGGCAGTACGAGGTGCTCGGCGCTCTGGCGCACGGCGGCCTGGGCTGGATCTATCTGGCTCGGGACCGCAACGTCAGCGACCGGTGGGTGGTACTCAAGGGCCTGCTGGACAGCGGCGACAGCGACGCCATGGCCGCCGCGGTGGCCGAGCGGCAATTCCTGGCCACCGTCGAGCACCCGAATATCGTCAAGATCTACAACTTCGTCCAGCATCCCGATCCGCGCAGCGGTGAGCTGGTCGGTTACATCGTGATGGAGTATGTCGGCGGGGTATCGCTGAAGGAGTTGCGGTCCAATCGCAACGGGACCGGTCGGCTCGAACCGCTGCCGCCCGCACAGTCTTTGGCCTACATGCTCGAAATCCTGCCCGCCATGGGCTATCTGCACTCGCTGGGCCTGCTCTACTGTGATTTCAAGCCGGACAACGTCATCCAGTGCGAGGAACGCCTCGAACTGATCGACCTGGGCGCGGTGCGCCGAATGGACGACCAGGAGAGCGTCGGTTTCAAGACCGACGGCTACTGCGCACCGGAACTCGAGGCCGAGGGCTCCTCGATCGAATCGGACCTCTACACCATCGGGCGCACGCTGGCGGTGCTGACGTTCAACTTCGACTACCGCAAGCGGTATCTGCACGAGCTGCCACCGGCGACGGACATACCCGTACTGCAACAACATCCGTCGTTCGAGCGGCTGCTGCTGCGCGCCACCGCGCCCGCGCCGGGCGACCGCTTCGGTTCGGCGTCCGAGATGGCCGAACAGCTCACCGGGGTGCTGCGCGAGGTGGTGGCGGCCGAAGACGGTGTGCCGCACCCCGCGCCCTCACCGACGTTCGGCGCCGAGCGTGGGGTGTTCGGCGCCGATCCCCGGGACTGCCCACCCCGCTCGCCCCCGCCGCGGTGGCACGGAATCTGCCGGTGCCCCTGGTGGATACGGCCGATCCGGCCGCGCGCCGACTGGCCACCATCAGCGGTGATCCGGCGCGCATGGTCGCGATGCTGACCGCCGTGCCCGATCAGACCTACGAGGTGTGTCTGGCACTGGTGCGGGCGCGCTTGGAGTCCGGCGACATCGCCACAGCCACAGCCGAACTCGATCAGTGGGAGGCCACCGAGGCCACCGATTGGCGGATCGTGTGGCATCGCGGTTTGGCGGCGCTCACCAGCGGCGATACCGATGCAGCCCTGGAATGTTTCGACGAAATCTACGATCTCCTGCCCGGTGAGGCCGCGCCCAAACTCGCCCTGGCCGCATCCCTCGAATGCGGCGGCGACCCCGCCTCCGCGGGTGAGCTCTACCGGCTCGTATGGCGGACCGATCCGAATTACCCCAGCGCCGGGTTCGGTCTGGCGCGAACCCTGATGGCCAAGGGTGATTTCGATGGTGCGATCGCCACGGTGGAATCGGTGCCCGAGACCTCGAACCATCACGTGTCGGCTCGCCTCGCGGCGGTGCGCATCCGGGTGCATGCGGCGGCAGCCACGTCGGGCCGGGAGTATCTGGCGACCGCGGGACAGCGGTTGGAAGAACTGGATCTGGAACCGGAGCGTAAGGCGCACTTCGAAATTCAGGTTCTCGACGCGGCCCGTGCGCTCGTGTCAGCGCACAACGGCGCACCCACCGATCTGCGTGTGCTCGACTGCCCACTGGAAGAACGGCCCCTGCGCCGCGCCCTGGAGACCCAGTACCGCACACTCGCCCGCTTGACTCCCGACAAACGCAGCCGCCGCGATCTGGTCACCCGCGCCAACCAGATACGTCCGCTGACCTGGTTCTGACGCACCGCAAGCCTCGACACCTGATGAAGGATCCGATGTGAACATCGTCCAACCCCGGACCGGTCATCCCGGCGTGCGTTCGGAATCGGCGCCGAAGTCGGGGGTGCGCTCATGGTGACCGCCGCACCGCTCCGACCGGAGTCCGGCCATGACGAACAAACGGGCCCTCGCGGCCCGTTGACCGTGATCGGCGCGCGGCTGCCGGGGCGCGGAGACCATCCGGCGTGGATCCGGCTGCTCGCGATCGTCGCGATCGTCGCGGCGTTCGGGGCGGCAGTCACGATCGCGCTCGGAGCCGGGTCGATTCGCGGCGGGATCGATTCGCTCGGCCACCACACCGCACCGGGCGTCGCGGCTACCGAGGATATGGCCTCCGCGCTCGCCGATATGGATTCACAGATCGGGAATCTGCTTCTGGCGGGCGACGATCCGGCCCTGGCGGTCACCCGGGCGACCGCGCTGCGAACATATGAGCAGTGCCGGGTACAGGCCGGTGACGACCTGCGCCTTGCCACCACCGTCGCCGGCGGCGACTCCGCCACCCAGGCCACCTTGAGCAGCATATTCGACCATTTCGGCCAGTACGAGGCACTGGCGGCGAACATCCAACTGCTGGACGCCTCCGAGCACAATCCGGCGGGCCATCCCTCGCCCGACATCCTGAACGAGTATCGGCAGGCCACCGATCTGATGGCGACCACGCTGGGGACCATCCAGGATCTCACTCACGCCAACAACAATGTGCTGCAAAGCGCTTACACCGCGACACGACACGATTCGGTCGTCACGGATGCGTGGCTGGGCGTATTCGCGGTGGTGTTGTTCGCCGCGCTGATCGGCTTGCAGGTCATGCTGCGCCTGACCATGCGCCGCCTGCTCAACCCCGCGCTGCTGGTGGCGACCGTCCTGGCGCTGGTGCTCGTGATCGGCGGCGCGATCGCCACCACCCAGGCCGGTACCCAGTTGAGGATCGCCAAACAGGATGCCTTCGATTCGCTGCTCATAGTGGAGCAGGCGCGTGCGATCGGATTCGACGCCAACGCCGACGAGAGCCGGTATCTGGTTGATCCGACCCGTGCCCAGCAATACGAGCCGGCGTTCTTCACCAAGTCGCAGGTACTGGCACAGGTGGACGCGAGCACTTTTGCGCAGTACTACCCGGCCCTCACCACGGCCATGGGCACCTTCATCGATGGAAACGGCCTGACGATCGGTGGGTTGTTCGGCGACGAACTGCACAACATCGACTTCCTCGGCGAGGACATTTCCGCGCGCGCCACGCTGGCTGCCTACCATACCTACCAGCAAGACGACACGATCTTCCGCGCGCAGGCGGAAACCAATCTGCAGCAAGCGATCTCGTTCTACACCAGTACCGACTACGGATCCTCCGACGGCGACTTCGCGGCCTACAACATCCAGCTGAACTCCGTGACCGACGTGAACCAGCATGCCTTCGACGCGGCCATCCCGGCCGGAATCAATGACCTCGGCGGCTGGACCGACTGGATCCCCTACGCGCTGTTCGCCCTGATCACGATCGCAGCATTCCTCGGCATCCGGCCGCGTCTGGCGGAATACCGATAGAGGTATCCGGCCTGACGCTGCATTTTCCCGCTCCGGCAGTCCGGAAACCGCGAAATCGGGTCGCATAATGCAGCGGGAGGCCGGTTCTCTCCTATACGCCAGCGATCCACGGGGTCAAGACGATCTTGCCGCGGACGCGGCCCGACTCGCTGAGCTTGTGGGCCTCGGCGACATCCGCGAGCGGCATCACCCGCGCGATGTCGACACGCAATTTCCCCTGTGCGGCCAGGTTTCCGAGTTCGTGGGCGTCCGTGCCGCTGGGCGTCACATAGAACCGGACGTAGCGCGGATCGCCCTCGGCGTCCGAGCCCTGCGCATCGATATAGCGTCCGTCCGCCCGTAGCGTGCGCAGCGAACGCTGCCCGTAGTCACCACCGATCAGGTCCAGCACGACGTCGACCTCATGCACCGCCTCGGCGAAATCGACCACGGTGTAGTCGATCAACTCGTCCGCGCCGAGGGAGCGCAGGAATACATGGTTGACCGTGCGGGCGGTGCCGATCACGTACGCCCCGCGGGCCTTGGCGATCTGCACGGCCAGGTGACCGACACCGCCCGCCGCCGCGTGGATCAGGATCCGTTGTCCGGCACGCAGATCCGCCAGAGCCTGCCAGGCCGTCAACGCGGCGGTCGGCAGGGCCGCCGCGTCGGCGTCGTCCAGTCGGCCGGGTCGAATCGCCAGAAGATTCGCCGGTACCGCGACGTATTCCGCGTAGGCCCCGAAGCGAGTGAGGAACATGCCGAAAACCTGGTCGCCGGGCCGCAATTCGGTGACATCGCCGACCGCCTCGACCACGGTCCCCGAGACGTCGAACCCCAGTGTGAAGGGGGGCTCGCCGAGCCTGGTCACCTCTCCCGACCGCAGCTTCCAGTCGGCCGGATTCACCGAGGTGGCCGTTACCCGCACCAGGACCTCCCCCGGCCCGGGCGTCGGGCGCGGGACCTCGACGGTCTCGAGGACGTCCGGACCACCGAATCTGTTCTGAGTGATTGCTCGCATATCAGTGATTCTGTTGCGGGTAGTATCCGTTGGGAAGTAGGCACTTTTTCGATACCGAGGTACCTGATGGATACTGTCGATCGCTGGCTCGACCCGTCCGATCTCGTCGACAGCTATGTGCACCGCTGTCCAGCACGGGAGTTGCTCGCCGTACTGGCCGACAAGTGGGTGCTGCTGGTGCTGGGCGTCCTGCGCGCGAGCGACGGCCCGGTTCGGTTCAACGCCTTGCGCCGGCGTCTGGACGGGATCACTCAGAAGATGCTCACCCAGACTTTGCGCACCCTCGAGCGAGAGGGCCTGGTGCACCGCGCTGTCTACCCGACCGTCCCTCCGCGCGTGGAATATTCGCTGACCGAGCTGGGCCGGGATCTGGGGCGGATCACCCACGCCATGGGTATGTGGATCGTCGCCCATCAGGAGCAACTGAGCACCGCCCGTGTGGAATTCGACGAGCGCGAGGCGCAACTGCCGCAGCCGGTGTAGCGGCGTCGGTCAGCTCGGCAGGCTCTCGACCGGGGTCCACGGTGCCGGATCATCGACGGTCACAGCATCTTTCGCACGGATCGGACGGCCCGTGAGCAGACGCGCGGTGAGCCCGGCCAGCTCCCTGTGCCCGCGCAGCGCCGCCCGGGTCGTCGACACCGACCACACGGTCGTCGTGCCGCTCGGTGCGGGCACGCCGGCGAACCTGTCGGCGATCCAGTCCACCATGACCGGGACTCCGAGGAACTGGAGCGGCAGATGCCGGCTGAGGCGGTCGCGCAGGTACCACACCCGCGCGCCCGCGGTGACGTAGCGCCGTACCAGAGCATCGACATCGGCGACGGCCACCACCTCGTCGTTGACTGCCTGGAGCACCAGCAGCGGCATCTCAGGGGCCGTGCCGCCCGGGCGGATGTCGTGGATGATCGACTGAAGATCCGACGTGCGGATCAGCGCCCGAACCCCACGCTCGGAATGTTTGTCCGCATCGCGACGCGCCAGGCGCACCAACAGTGGAAGTGTCGCGCTCACTTCGGCTTTCGCCAGCATCGCCAGATATTCCGGATCCAGGTTCGCACGCAGGATCGGATCCAGGCTCGGATAGCCCCGGCGCAGACCCGCGAGGAACACCATGGCGAATCCGGCGAAGAGCGTCCCGTTGAGGCGTACGAAGGCCGCGCCCGGATCGCCGACCGGGGATCCGGCGACCGCACCGACGATACGCAGTTCCGGCGCGTACTCGGCGGCGAGTTCGGCGGCCCAGACGGTGGCCAGGCCCCCGCCCGAATAACCCCACAGCGCAACGGATGTGCGCGGGCTCAGCCCGAGCGGCGCGAACCGCAGCGCCGCACGAACACCGTCCAACGCCCGGTACCCGGGCTCGCGCGCCACGCCGAACCGTCCGCCGCTGCCGCCGTGATCGGGCACCGACACCACCCACCCACGCGCCAGGGCGGCGGCGATCAGCGGCAACTCCAACTGCGGTATCGCCCCGAGCGCCCGCGCTCCCCGGCGCAGCGCGTACGACGGGAAACATTGCGGCGCAATGGCATCGATCGCACATTGGAAGGAGACCACGGGCCGGGACGCAGTTGCGCCACCGCGTGTCGGGTCGGCGCCTCGTGGCACCAGCACGGTGGTCACCGCGGCCTCGGGCGTACCGTCCCGATCCCGGCTGCGATAGAGCAACTGCCAGGCCGAAACACGCACCGGCACGGCGCCGAACACCGCCGGCTCGATCACCCGGCTGCGCAGCACCGTACCCGGTGCGCACTGCTCGAATCCGGCGGGCGGGCGGTGGAACGGGTCGCGGTCGGGGCGCAGCGGCCGGACTGTCACAGTCGACCACCGCCGCCGACCAGCCACGGATTGAACGTGCGCACGAGCGCGGGATGGGCGACGGGATCCAGGGCACGCGGCACGATCGACACCGCCCGAGGCGAATACATCAGATGATCGGACAGATCCTGCTCGCATCCGTCCTGCAGGGTGACATCGTGCACCGCCGCGCCGGGCCCGGCGCGCAGGAACGCCATATCGATCGGATTCATCACCTTTTGCCCACCTTGTCTGCGCCGCCGTCGAATTTCAGATACTGCTCGGTGACCGGTGCGCCATGAGAATACGCGACGAAGTCGACTTTATCAGCACGATCCACCGTGCGCGCCCGGCCCATGAATTCGCCCAGCTACATTATGGACTGTACGATCGGACCGGCCTGTAAACTCCGGCCAGGATCGCTCCGACGCCGCCACCGACGAATGTTTCCGCGCGTCCGAAATTGAATGTGTAGACGTAGCCCGCCCGAGCCAGAACCGGTGACATGGCGGCCAAATCGTCCTACGCGTTCAGCCAGGTGCCGTGCACCAACACGATCGGGTGCGGATGTGCGGCCGACGGGGTGCAGTTCCAGCCATTCGCGTCCGGCGGCGACGCGTCCGGATGGGTGGGGCTGTAGGCGAATGTGGCCAGGTACGAGGACATTTCTGGGCACGTGCCGACGGTGTCCGAGGCTCTGCTGCGCACGGCCGCACCGGGACTGCCGGAATCAACGATCGGCCGGACCGGCTGCCCCGTCGCATCCGGCGGCAGCCCCGCGACCATATAATCGGCGAATTGTTGTTCCGTTACAGGATTTTTCGGTCGACATGCGGAACGCCTACGGCGAAATTTATCGCGAGTACGGCCGCGCAGGCCGATACCATAGCGCCGAATACACCCCGGCAATTCTCCGCTGCCCAATTCTGTGCGTATTGCGACCTTCCAGGGGCTCACATCGAACCTCACCTCCGGTCTGGGGTCCGCGGCACAGGCTGCACAACTGCCGGACGGGCGCTTTCTCGAGGTCCTTCCCGCCATTCACGGCTGCGCGAAATCCACGTCCACTCCCACACCTTCAGCTATCGGCTACACCGGAGCGCGGAACCGACCGGCGCCGATCCGGGTGGTCCGAACGGCTCACAACTCCACCTCGCCAGCGCTCGGCTCCGTTGCGCGCCGGGCGCCCGTGTCGATGGTTCACTCCGCTGCGCTCGACTCATGGCTGCCCGGCCGCGGCCCTCACCATGCACCGGCTGAGCCCGGACGCGCGTCGGCCGACCAGACATCACGCACCGACTGAGCCTGTACAGCAATCGACCAGCGCCGAACCGCCCATAGGGAACATTTCGACCATATCGCCGAGTGATCATGATTATCAGCACAATTGCTTCGATCGGCCCAAATTCGGCGGCCCATCCTGTAGAGAATTCGGTTGCTAAAAGGTAGCCTTTCAGTAGCCGGGGTGGTTGTCCGCCCGGCCACCTCCGTATGTGGGGTGCTGATCTGCGTCGGGGAAGCGGGTAGAACGATGGCAACTACTGGACAGCTCAGGGCGGCACTGGCGATTCTGCACGCCGACGTCGATACCGTCACCGAACAGGTCTGGGACCAGGTGATGAGCGGCGACGACATCTCCGGAGTGGAACATGCCATGCTGGCGGGCCTGCTCTACCGCGTGGTCGGCGCGGAAATGAGACGTTCGCTCGCCTCCGCCCCCGACGTCGGCACACTGGAGGACAGAGCCCGCGCGTCCGGGCCGAGCGCGGTCGCCGTACCCGGCGAGGATCTACACGGCCAGGCTCATTTCGAGGCGTACTGGCTGACCGACCGCATCGCCGAGCTGTACCGCGGCCTCCCCACGGTGCCCCTGCCGCTGGCCGCCGCGGTCTACACCTCCGAGGTCACCCGCACCCTGCTGCGCATCCATCGCGACATGCTCGGCAACGCCCACCCCAACGCCGCGCATTCGGGCTGGAACACCGTCATGGAACAGCTCGACCACGCCCGCGCCCTGGCGCACACCGCCCACGCGGCCTCGGAAACCGTCCCCCAGCAGGCATTTCCCATGGGCAGGGGCCCGCGGCGCGACATCCCCGACCCCGGCCTCCCGCAGCGGGGCGTCGCCGTCATCACCGAACAGCGGGGAGTTCAGTCCCGAGAACCCTTGCGCAGCAGCGAGTGTCGCACCCCATAGGTGAAGTACAGCCCGAACCCGACGATCATCCAGATCACGAACCGCAGCCAGGTCTCCACCGACAGGTTCAGCATCAGCCACGCGCAGGCCAGCACCGCCAGGATCGGAACGAGCGGCACCAGCGGCACCCGGAACCCGCGCGGCAGATCCGGTCGGGTGCGGCGCAGGATCAGCACGCCCACCGACACCAGGACGAAGGCGAACAGCGTCCCGATGTTCACCATCTCCTCGAGCGTCCCGAACTGCACGAACCCTGCCAGCACCGCGCAGACCACCCCGACGATCACGGTGATCCGCACCGGCGTGCCCTTGGATCCGGTGTGCGCCAGCGCACGCGGCAGCAGCCCGTCGCGCGCCATCGCGTACAGCACGCGGGTCTGGCCCAGGAACAGCACCATCACCACGGTGGTCAGACCGGCCAGCGCGCCGATGGAGATGAGGTTCTTCGCCCAGGTCACCCCGTGAACCGCGAATGCGGTGGCGAGAGTGGCGTCCTTACCCGACAGATCGGTGTAGGGCACCATGCCGGTCAGCACCAGCGACACCACCACGTACAGCACGGTCACGATGGCCAGTGAACCGAGAATGCCGCGCGGGACGTTGCGCTGCGGATTCTTCGTCTCCTCGGCGGCAGTGGCGACGACGTCGAAGCCGATGAAGGCGAAGAAGACCAAGCTCGCCGCGGCCAGCAGGCCGTACCAACCGAAGTTGCTGCCGCTCGAGCCGGTCAGCAACTCGAACAGCGTCCGGTGCACGCCCGAACCGCCGCTCGCCGACTGTGGCGGGGGAATGAAAGGCTTCAGATTCGAGGCCTTGAAGTAGTACAGACCGACGACCACCACGACCGCGATCACGGCGAGCTTGATCGCTACCGCCACGGCCGACACGCGCGAGGACACCTTGGTACCGATCGCCAGCAGCACCGTGAGCACCGCGATCAGCAGCACCGACCCCCAGTCGAAGGACACCGAACCGAACTGCGCGACCGGGGAATGCGACCCCATCACATTGCCCAGATACTGCGACCAGCCCTTGGCCACCACCGAGACGGCCAGGGCGAGCTCGAGAATCAGATCCCAGCCGATGATCCACGCGATCAACTCGCCGAAGGTCGCGTAGGAGAAGGTGTAGGCGCTGCCGGCCACCGGAACCGTGGAGGCGAACTCGGCGTAGCACAGCGCGGTGAGCCCGCAGGCGATGGCGGCGAAGACGAAGGCCAGCGAGACCGACGGACCGGCGACGGCGCCCGCGGTCTGCGCGGTGAGCGTGAAGATACCGGCGCCGACCACCACGGCCACACCGAAGATGGTCAGATCCCACGCGGTGAGGTCCTTGCGGAGTCTGGTGTCCGGCTCGTCGGTGTCGCGCAACGACTGCTCCACCGATTTGGTCGCGCGCAGAGCCCTCCATCGGCTAGCCGATACATTGCCGGTGACCCGCTGCCCTGGCTCCGGGATAGCCAACCATCTCTCCTTCATCTGTGGGCGTCGCCGCGCCACATTCACGTGCCGACAGAATTTAGCAGTCCACGGGCGTGACCCGAGTCTCTGGGTTGCTACAACGATGCCAGGTGGCCGAGAAGCTCGAGAAATGCATGTCCACCTGATGATTCCGCCCAATGCAGGTGTCCCATCAGATAGCTGCGATAGGCGATTTCGGCGTTGTCGCGGTTCGATTCGGGCAACACCGACAGGAAGTAGTCGATCTCGGAGAGTTCGTAGCGCACATGCGCCAAGGGGAAGATCTCGGGCAGGATCACGCGTTCGCGGGAAGTAAGCGGGCGAACCTCGCGGTACCCGCGCAGGAAGGCCGCCAACTGCTCGGCGTGGATCTGTGCGGAACCGCTGTCGCGCAGGGCGATCCAGTCGACGGCGAAACGTTCGATCGCAACGGCCAGGTCGAACACGGCGGCGGTGCGGTTGGCGAGGCCGAAGTCGAAGACCGAGGTGATCTCGTCACCGCTCCACAGCAGGTTGGTGCCGTGCCAATCGTTGTGTGTCCACAGCGGTTCCAGGTCCGACGCCTCGACCGCGCGCGGGGCGGCGCCGAGGTCCGCGCGCCAGTCCCGCTCGGACAGGAATTCCGCCACCGCGGGCCGGGCGGCGGCGTGCTGTTCGATCGCGGCGACCGGATCGGTGCACAGCGCGGCCAACAGCGGACGCGTCGGCCGGGCGGGTGCGTCGTAACCCCGCGCGGCCCGGTGCATCCGCGCGAGCATGCGTCCGGCGGCCTCGGCGTGCGCGCGCGAGCGGTAGGGAGACCAGGAGAACGCGCTGCGATACGCATCGGCCCCCGCACCCGGTCGCTGGAATTCGTAGCTGAATTCCCCGCTCGTGCGCGACCACACCGCCGGAATCGGCATCCCCTGCGCCCGAAGGTGATCCATGAACGCGTGTTCCTCGGCCAGCGCGTCGTCGTCACGCAGCGCGACCGGCATGCGCTTCACCACGACTGTCGTACCGTCGGCCATACGCACCTCGCCTGTCGACGACAGCGGGCGTGGGCTGCGCCAGGTGATATCCACGGCCTGCGCAGCTGTCCACCGAGCCGATATCCCCTCCGCGGCAGGCCCTCCGGCACCGGCTGCGGATCCCGGCCGAGGACATGCCGGGATCACGGGAGTCGAAGCCAGGACCTCGTTGATCTCGCGCAGTGTCAGCGACGGCCAGTCGGGCTCGACCAAAGGGGTCGTGCCCATGCCGAAGACCAGGTCGTCACCCACGTCCGCGGGTGACGCGACGTTCGAGGAGTACCAGCACGCCGGTCGCCAGGCCCGCGACGACGAAGGAGAACAGCGACGCCGAGGACCACCAGCCCGGATGCACGCCCAGCGCGTCCTGGACATGGCCCCACAACCGCGCCCACCAGCCGATCGACCCCGGGTTGAGCAGCTGATAGACCACGAAACCCAGCGCCCAGGGCACCAGCATGAGCGGCCGCGCCGGAGCGTCCTGATCCAGATTCCACCGGCTGCGCTCGCCGGACCGCGCGAAATAGTCGACCACCAGCACCGCGCACAACGGCACGAACACCGAACCGATCAGCAGCAGGAAATTCGAGAAGCCGGTGAAATCGTGCACACCCAGCGCGAGCACCGTGGCCAGCGCGCCGACCGCACCCGCCAGAATCCGCCGGTCCACCCGGGGCAGCAGATTCTGGATCGACATCGCCGTGGAGTACACGTTGGCGAAGGACTGATCCGATTCGCGCAGTACCAGCACCGCGAAGAACACCCACCCGGCCGCGACGCCCATGAAGGTGTCGAAGATCTTGTCCGGATCGCCGCCGACCTGGATCAGCGCGATCACCCCGAGCAGATAGCACCAGCTCTGCGCCACCGAGTAGCCCAGCATGGCCGCACCCGAGGACGCGCGCGCGGTCCGGGCGTGCCGTGAGTAGTCCGCGGCCAGGGGTACGAACGACACCGCGACGGCCAGCGCGGTGTCCACGCCGGGAAAGAAGCCGCTCCACGAGGTCCCCGACACGTGCGGCAGCGGATGCCGCAGCAGCTGCACGGTGAAGTACAGCAGCGAGATCGCGACGGCGACCGTAACATACCGCCGCAGAATGTGCAGCACCCGCAGCGGCCAGATGGACATCGCGGTGCACAGCACCCCCGCCGCGATGATCACCGGCGCGTGCGGGGCCTTCCCGTGGGTCAGCGCGAGCACACCGCCCGAGATCACCGTCAGCTCGTACACACCCCACCCGATGCACTGCACGATATTGGCGATCGTCGGCAGATAGGACAGCCTCGTCCCGAACAGCCCGCGGAAATTCGCCATCGCCGGGGCGCCCGTCCGTGTGCCCACCGCACCGGCCGCGGCCACCATGGCGGTCCCGAGCACTGTCCCCAGAATCGTCGCCAGCAGCGCCCCCGAGATCGGCAACTGTGGATGACCTGCCGGTTTGAGCACGTAGAGCGCCCCGGTGAACCCGATGAGGCTGACCCCGAGGTTGGCCCAGAACGCGGTTTGGTCGGCGAACGACAGGCTGCGTGGCACCTCGGTGGTGAGCACCAGCGGCGCATCGCCGGTCTGCCGATCCGTTCGAATAATCGTCATAGCGTCCCTGATCGTACGGTCCGATACGTGTCGCGTTTGTCCCTCTCTGTCGGCGCACCCGCGGCCGAATGGGGAAACTCCCTGCTCACACCCCATCCCGCGGGCGAAGATATACGACCGTCGCGGCCCCTCACTCGTCTTGATCAACCGAACATCCGCCCGCGACTCCACGGGCGGACCTCTAGTCGATCGGGAGGCCGCGTCGATGTGGTGATCTAGAACACGTTCCGGGTAGGAGCCGTCCTGGTCGGGCCGTGACGGTGCCGCTCATGCGGAGCCGCGGACGGTGGGTTCGTTTGCGGGCGGGGTGAGCAGGTAACCTCATTGCGGATGGTTAGTGTTCCGGCATCCGCACGTCAGCAGCCTGTGCCCCGGTCGTTTCGGCGGGTCTTCTGGCTGATTCCGCCGACCCTGATTGCCGTATCGGTGATCTGGTTGATGCACCCGAGCTTCCCGTTGCAACCGATCAGTCGTGTCTATATCGACCTACAGGTGTATCGGGAGGGCGTGCAGGCCGCGATCCACGGCGCGAACATGTACGGGACGCTGCCGAAGACCACGCTGGGCATCGGGCTGCCGTTCATCTATCCGCCGTTCGCGGCGCTGGCGCTGGGCCCCTTCGCGCTGATCCCATGGAACCCCGCGCGCGTGGGGTTCTTCGCCCTGTCGGTGGCTTCGCTGACGATCACGCTCTATCTGGTGGTGCGGCGGCTGTGGGGCGTGCGCGGCATCGAGTTGGCACTGTGGGCGACGGCCTGTGCCGTGCCACTGGGCGTGCTGCTGGAGCCGGTTCACTCGACGCTGGACTTCGGCCAGGTCAACCTGGTCCTGATGGTTCTGGTAGCGGTCGACTGCCTGTCCGAGCGGCCGGTCTGGAAGCGCGGAATCCTGGTCGGCCTCGCCGCCGCGATCAAGCTGACGCCCGCCGCATTCGTGTTGTACTTCCTGATCCGCCGCGACTACAAGGCCGCGATCACCGCCGCGATCACCGGCGTCGTGGCGACCGCGCTGGCCTGGGTGCTGATGCCGGGCGAATCGGTGCGGTACTGGTTCGGCGGGATGGGCAACGTGTCGGGCCTGAGCGGTTCGGCGTTCAAAACCAACCAGTCGATCCAGGGCGTGCTGGCTCGCTTTCAGGTGCCCGAGCCGGCGTTCACCGCGCTGTGGGCGGTGCTGAGCCTGGCCCTGCTGGTCCTGACCGTCGCCGCGATGCGCCGCGCGGCGGACAACCCACCGCTGGCGATGTCCTTCAACGCCGTGTTCACCCTGCTGGTGTCCCCCATCTCATGGTCCCACCACTGGGTCTGGATCGCCCCCGCACTGCTGGCCGCCTTCGGCGCGGCCGGGCGGCTGCCCGCGCGCAAGGCCGTGCTCTGGTACGCCCTGCTGCTGTTCACCGCGTGGGACTTCGTCTACGGCCCCTCGAACCGCGAGCCGGGCGACGGCAACCGCGAATTCTCCTGGACCCTGTGGCAGCACATCGTCGGTGACTCCTACGTGTGGCTGAGCGTGCTGCTGGTGATCCTGTACGTGGTATTCACCGCCAAGCCGGCCGACTCCGAGCCTCTGTTCCCGGACTCGTTGCGCACGTTGCGTTCCCGGGTGGCCTCGGCGCCTGGGTCGGCTCAGCAGCCCGACCCGGTCCTCGCGCCCTCTCCGTCGGCGTCGCAGCCGAGTCAGTCTTCGACGTAGTTCTTCTCCCGGGTCGTGACGGTGACGCCCCGGGAGGTGAGCGCGGTCAGCAGCGCATCGGCGTTCGGGCCCTTGACGGCTCGGTAGCGCGTGCCGCTGACGCGCAGGAGGATGCCGAGGACCTCGGGCTCACCCGCCGAATTCCGGGTGATGCGGAACTGCTCGACGTCCGCCAGTGCCGCACTGCGGATTCGGCCGTCGTAGCGGCGCAGCGTCAAGGTCGTTCCGGCGGAATCGTTTTCGACGCGCAATCCGACGATCAGCCTGCGAACGTGCAGATAATCCAGCAACCCGCCGAGCACCCCGACCACCAGGCAGCTCACGAACGCCCAGGCCCCGATCCTGTCCCCGCGCGCCGCGACAAGCAGTGCCACACCGAGCACCCCGCACAGCAGTAACCACGGTCGAATGATCCGCCAGGCGCTGAACGAGCCGCTATCGGCCCGCCACTCCGGATCCTGGTCCCCACGCTCCAATTTGTTCACCCTCCCCCGATTGTGGACTCCCCGAACGACACTCGTCGCCCACCATAGCCCACGTTCCGCGACCGGCAGCCCGCTCCAGGCGCCCGTCGGCTTCAGCTCCCCGGCCCCCTCAGAGCGCCTCGGCGGCCTCGATGATCATCGCGCGGGAGCGATCGGGTGTCTCGGACTGGACGGATACCCGGTCCATCACCCGCCGGTAGTTCTCCAGGTCGACCTGCTTGTCCATGTACGTCGAGCTGGTCAGCTGTTCGGTGTAGACGATGTCGGGCAGATCTTCCTCGGCGAAGCGCAGCATGGTGAACGAACCACCCACTGCCGCATGACCTCCGGCCGCGTACGGCAGTACCTGGATGGTCACCCGGTAGTCCTCTGTCACCCGCACCAGATGCTGAAGTTGGTTGCGCAGCACCGCGGCTCCGCCGACCGGGCGGTGCAGCACCGACTCGTCCAGCACGGCCCACAGCGTCGGGCCGTTGGGGCGGGTCAGCAGTTCCTGACGACGTTTGCGTAGCTCGACGCGGCGGGCCGAATCGAGTGACTCGTGGCCGAGCGCGACGACCGCACGGGCGTAGTCCTCGGTCTGCAGTAGGCCCGGAACCAGTTGCGCCTCGAAGGTTCTGATCGACAAGGACGCCTGTTCGAGTCCGAGAAAGTTCTCGAACCAGGACGGCAGCAGATCGCTGTAAGTGTGCCACCAGCCGGGCGCGTTCGCCTTGCGGACCAGCTCCAGGAACACATCGATATCGCCGCGCTCGCGGACGCGGTAGAGATCGAGCAGGTCACGTACGTCGCGTTCCTTGAAACCCGTGCGCCCCAACTCGAGTCGGCTGATCTTGGCGGTGGAGCCGCGAATGTAGTCGGCGGCCTCCTCGGGCGTGACGCCCGCCTGGTTACGGAGCTTGCGCAAGTGGGTGCCGACCAGCATCCGAAGAGCCGTCGGACCTCGATCGACATCGATGGACTCGACGCCGAAGATCCGGAAGGACTCTGCGGTCATGAGGTCAACTCCGATACTCGAAGGTCTCTGGCGGTGAGGATGCAATCGTATTCGTCGCACACATCACCGCGCCAGTAGCCATGGTATCGCCCGACGCCCCGGTAGTCGAACCCTTCGCCCCGTTTGCGCCACCGTATCGCGGTGGGTTCCAACGGAATCTGAACGTCTGACCAGCGACAATCGGACGTGTCGGTTATGTGTCGAATAGGTGAATCCCCGCTGCACCGCGGGAATCCGGTCCCGTCTGTGCCACCGGAGGGCCGAACCGGCCCGACCGACCGTACCGGGGCCGCGCCGAAAGGACCTGATCGGCCCGCGATCGCATGGATTCGGTTGGCGATCAGAGGGTTTCCGGTGAGCGAGGCGTTCACACACCGGAAAATCGAGTGACCGGCGCGATGTGAGCTGGAATACTTTCGCCATTGCGATGAGTTGAGGCGATGGTCCCCGTCTGAACATATGTGGCGCCGCGACCCACCGTCGAGAAGCGGCATCCGACCACGCACAACCCGCACCGAATCCGCTCCGGAGGTACCCCGATGTCCGTCGATCTAGACACTCGTCCAAGACGGACGCCGACCGTCATCCGGCTGCTGGTGCTCGCGACCTTCGTCGTGATCCTCAACGAGACCATCATGATCAACGCGATCCCGCGCCTGATGACAGATCTGCGGGTCAGCGAGCGCTCGGCGCAGTGGGTGTCGACCGCCTTCATGCTGGCGATGGCCGCCATCATTCCGGTAACGGGCTGGTTCCTGCAGCGCGTCAGCACCCGGCGCGCCTACGCCCTCGCGATGGGCATATTCCTCACCGGCACCGCGATCGCCATGCTCGCGCCGACTTTCCCGGTGCTGCTGCTGGGCCGGGTCGTGCAGGCGGGGGGCACCGCGGTCATGATGCCGCTGCTGATGACCACCCTGATGACGGTGGTCCCCGAACGCGATCGCGGACGGGTGATGGGCAACGTCACCCTGGCCATCTCGGTGGCGCCCGCCATGGGGCCGGTCATATCCGGTCTGGTGCTGCAGATCGCCTCGTGGCGTTGGCTTTTCGCGTTGGTCCTGCCAATCGCGGGCGCGGTCACCTGGTTCGGGCTGCGGCAGCTGGAGAATATCGGCGAACCGGAGACCGGGTCGATCGACTGGCTCAGCGTCGTGTTCGCCGCACTCGGATTCGGCGGGCTGGTGTTCGGCCTGAGCCGGTTCGGCGAGGGCAGCGTCGCCGAACCCACGCTGATCGTCGCCGCGGGCCTGATCCTGATCGGCGCATTCGCCGGACGTCAGATTCGGTTGCAGCGCACCGGCACTCCGCTGCTGGATCTGCGCACACTGCGGTTCGGTCCGTACACCAAGGGCCTGATCCTGATGGCGGTGGCGTTCCTGGCCATGCTCGGCTCGATGATGCTGCTGCCGCTGTACCTGCAGAACCTGCGGCATCTGTCGCCGCTGGCGACGGGCCTGCTGGTGATGCCAGGCGGTTTGGCCATGGGCGTGCTGGGCCCGACCGTCGGCCGCCTGTTCGATCGGTTCGGCGGGCGGATACTGGTCATTCCCGCTTCGGTCGGGATCACCCTGGCACTGGCCGGATTCACGCAGATCTCGCTCGGCACGCCGTACTGGCAGATCCTGGCTCTGCACATCCTGTTGATGCTGTCGCTGGCCGCGGCCTTCACGCCGGTGTTCACGCTGAGCCTCGGCGCGCTGCCGGAACATCTGTACTCGCACGGCAGCTCGATGCTCGGGACACTCCAGCAGGTGGCCGCGGCATTCGGCACCGCGCTGGTCATCACGGTGATGTCGTCCCGCAGCACGACGCTGATCGCGCACGGGACCAACCCGCTGACGGCCGGCCTGGACGGTCTGCGCCTGGCCTTCGTGGTCTCGGCCGCGCTGTCGGTGCTGGTCATCGTGGCGGCGATCCTGCTGCCGAACCGGTCGTCCACACCGCTCGAGGAGGTCGCGGCCTCCACCGACGCCGTCGACGAGCCGGTGACGGATCTGATCATCGACTGATCGGTAGCCTGAAGACCATGAGCCTGGTGCCGCCGAGCGATCTTCCCGACTCGTTCTTCGTCGCGACGCGGGACGATCCGGACACCCCGGACACCTTCGACACCTTCGACAGCACCTCCGCGACGGCCGGCCCGTGGAGTGCCGAGGCGCAGCACGGCGGCCCACCGTCGGCGCTGCTCACCAGGGCACTGGATGCCGCGGCCACCGAGCGCGGACTGCGGCTGGTGCGGGTGAGCATCGAACTGGCCCGTCCGGTCCCGGTCGCGACGGTGCACGTGCGGACCGAGGTGGTCAAGGGCGGGTCGCGCACGTCGATCCTCGAGGGCGCGCTGTCCAGCGGCGGTAAGGACGTGTTGATCGCCCGGGCCTGGGCGGTGCGCGAAAGTCCCGGAACCATACCGAGTGTCGACCACGAACCGGCCATGCCGCCGGTGCCGGGGCCACAGGAATTCCGCGGTATGAGCGGTGCGCACCTCGGTGGTTATCTCTCGGCGATGGAGTGGCGATTTCCCGGCGCGCGGTCGTCGTTCGATTCCCTGGGGCCGGACGATATGTGGGCGCGCCAGCGAGTGCCGCTGATCGCCGACGAGAAGGACACCCCGGTCACCCGGGCCCTCGTCGTCGCCGACACCAACTGGGCGGTGGCATTCGAACTGGACCGGCACGGCTATTTCCTGGTCAACACCGACCTCACGGTCACCTTCGCC
Source organism: Nocardia alni (assembly GCF_019038435.1). Taxonomy (GTDB): domain Bacteria; phylum Actinomycetota; class Actinomycetes; order Mycobacteriales; family Mycobacteriaceae; genus Nocardia; species Nocardia alni. The sequence goes on along the minus strand of NZ_JAGPOX010000092.1, from coordinate 10,797 downwards.
CGGTGGCCGATCGGGGAATGGATCGGGCTGCGATCCCGCACGCGCGCAGAGCCTTTCGGCACCGCGTACGCCGTCGGGACCATGTACGACATGAACGGGTCGTTCGCATCGGTCTCGCAGAGCCTGTTGGTGTCCACCCTGTAGCCGACCGCACCTCGCGTTCGCTGAAATCCCACATGTCCGCTGAAGATGTCCTAATCCGTTCGCAATATGTCATTCCTGCCACTTGTTCAACGGCCTCGGTGCGACGAGGCTCGACTTGACCTCAGTGAACAGGCATTTTCGTGCGGGGAGCAATGCATATGCGAACTTCGGAAATCAGCGCACCACCGGCAACACATCAGTGGGTCAAGCCCGCCGCGGCGGTCGCGGCGGCGGGATGGGGTGCGCAGCAGTTCACCCCCATGCTGCTGCTATATCAGGACCACCTGCATCTGTCGAATACCACCGCACAGTTGACCTTCGCCGCGTATTCGGTCGGATTGCTACCGGGATTGCTTCTGGGCGGGCCGTTTTCGGATCGATTCGGCCGCCGCGCGGTGATGATTCCGACGATGATCGCGTCGGTGGTCGCGTCCCTGCTGCTCATCGCCGGACCGTGGGGTGTCGGGTGGATCATCGCCGGACGGTTGATCACCGGCATCGCCAGCGGCGCGGCGTTCTCGAGCGGTGCGGCCTGGTTGCGGGAGCTGTCGGCCCGGTCCACGCATGACGCCAGCCAGGGCGCGCGCCGGCTCACCGTCGCCATGGGCGTCGGATTCGCGCTGGGGCCGCTCGTCGCCGGGGTGCTGGCTCAGTGGGCGCCGCTGAACACGGCCGTCCCCTATCTCCCGCACCTGCTGCTGGCGGGCGCGGCCCTGTACCTGGTGTCGACCACGCCGGAGACCCTGACTCGCGACCCGAATGCGAATATCCTTGCCGCACTGCGGATCAGGGAGGTTCGCGACCGCAGATTCCGGATGATCGTGGTGCCGCTGGCGCCGTGGGTGTTCATTCCGGTCGCGGTGATCCTGGCCTACGTACCCGCGGTGATCCACGAGAGCGTGCGCGGCTGGACGATGATGTTCGCGGCCGTCGTGACCACGTTCAACGCGGGAGCGGGCATCCTGGTGCAGAAGTCCGCCAAGAGGATCGACGCGCGCGGCCGGCAGTATCTGATCCTGACCTCGTTCGTGCTGACGATCATCGGCATGCTGTTCGCGGTCGGGTCGGTGCGGTGGCTCAGCCCGAGCTTGGCGCTGATCGGCGCGCTGATCCTCGGCGCGGCGTACGGATGCGCCCAGGTGTGCGGGCTGATGGAGGTGCAGGCGATCGCCGATCCGGCGCGGTTGGGTGGCCTGACCTCGGTGTATCAGGCGCTGACCTATATCGGGTTCACCGCGTCGTTCGTACTGGCCGTGCTCGCACCGCTGGGGAGCCCGACGCGACTGCTGATCTACGTGACCGTCCTCGCGGCGATATCCCTGGTCTGGCTGATCTGGGCGCAGCGAGCGGTGGACAACGAGGCTCACACCACCGATTCGCCGCGGAAGGTGCGCCGGTAGGCGTCCGGGGACACCCCCGCGTGCTTGCCGAAATGCCGGCGCAGGTTCGTCGAGGTGCCCATGCCGATCCGCGAGGCGATCTGCTCGACGCCGAGATCGGTTGTCTCCAAAAGATTCTGGGCTGCGAAGACACGCTGGGAGTTGAGCCACTGCAATGGCGCGACCCCGGTCGTGGCCAGGAATCGGCGGTGCAGTTGACGCGGGCTCATATGCGCCACCGCGGCGATGTCGGAGATGCTCAGCGGCTGGTCCAGACGGTCCAGCACCCAGGTGCGCACCTTGGTCATGACATCGTCGTCGTCGGTGGCCCTGAGCGGCGCGATGAACTGGGCCTGTCCGCCGTCGCGATGCGGCGGCATCACCAGATCGCGCGCGACGTCGTTGGCGACGCGGGGCCCGACGTCCTTGCGAATCAGGTACAGGCACAGGTCGATTCCCGCCGCCTTGCCCGCGGACGTCAGCACCGTGCCCGCGTCGACGTACAGCACCCCCGGGTCGACCTCGACGCGCGGATACTCCTGCGCCAGACGGGCGGCGTGCCGCCAATGGGTGGTGGCCCGCCGTCCGTCGAGCAGGCCCGCGGCGGCCAGCGTGAACGCACCGGTGCAGATGGATACGACGCGCGCACCGGCCTCGTGCGCCGCGCCGACCGCCTCGATGAGTTCCGGCGGCTGGCTGCGATTCCGGTCGCCACACGCGGGGACGATCACGGTGTCGGCCGACAGCAGGCCCTCGAAATCGTCGTCGAGGTCCGCGTGCAGCCAGGTGCCGATGGTGGCCGAGGGCGCCCCGCAGGTTTTCACCGAGTAGTGGTCCCGTGCCGCGGCCATCGAGAACACCTCGTAGGCGGAGGCGACCTCCAGCAGAGACATCTGTGCGGCGAGCGCGATAGCCACGCGATGGGGGCCGGACATTCAGCGCTCCGAGGTGCGGCGGGCGTGTACGGTCCAGCGGTCGTCGACCCGGTGGATCTCCAGGTCCCGCTCGAAGCCCCGGCGCTGCCCGTATTCCACCCGCCAGCTGATATCCGAGACCAGGGCCGTCTGGTTCGCGCGGATTTCGACGCCGCGTAATTCCGGGGCGGGACCCGTCAGATCGGGTTGTGCGAACACCGGTCCGGTCCGCTCAGAATTCGCGGTCATCCATCCCCCTGCGCGTCGGTACCGCACCGATCCTAGCGCGAATTGTCACAGCAGCACGGGCAGCGACGTCTGCCCTATGACCAGGATTTCCGGTCCCGAGAACCCGCAAGGAGATACCCGTGAATCTCGCACTATGGATCGCGGCAGGCATGCTGGCCGTGGTTGCCCTGGTCGGTGGTTTCACCAAGGCTTTCGTTCCCAAGGCGACCCTGGCCCGGGCGCCGGGCGGGCGATGGACCGAACACGCCAACCCCGGCTTCGTCAAAACCCTTGGGGTCCTGGAACTTCTGGCAGCACTCGGCCTGATTCTGCCCAGGGCGCTGAATATCGCACCGGTCATGGTGGCGGTGACGGCGCTGTGCTGGGCCGTGTTGATGATCGGCGCGATCGTTACCCACCTGCGCCTCGGGGAGGTCACATTGGCTCCGGTCGGCCTGATCTATCTCGCCCTGGCCGTCTTCGTGGCCTGGGGACGATTCGGCTGAATCACACTTCGACGGTGAGTTGTTCCCGCAGGATGTCCCCGTGCCCGGCGTGCCTGGCGAAATCCTCGAGCAGTAACAGATAGATCCACCGCAGGCTAACTTCGCCGGCGCGCGGGTGCGTTCTGGTGACGTCGAGGTCGTAGTTTCCGGCGATCTCCCGGGAGCGTTCACTGGCCCGCTCGAATTCGGCGATGACGTCGGCCAGGGTTTCGTCGTCGCCGACGAGGAAGCTGGCATCACCCCTTTCCGTCGGCCCGTCGCACTGGTCTGCGGGCAGGCCCGCCAGGATGACCTGGAACCAGATTCGCTCGGCGACCGCGGCGTGTTTGAGCAGGCCGATCGGGGTGGTCAGCGAGACGACGAGGCGGCGGCGAGCCTGCTCCTCGGTCAGCCCGCGGGCCGTCTCGATCAATTCGGTCCGATTCCGATCGACCATGGTCTCGAGCATGCGGCGTTCGGGTGCGGTGGTGTCGCGATAAGGCGTTGGCATGGGCTTCCTTGGGTGTGTTCAAATTGGTCGAGAGAATGCAGCGGGAGGCCGGTTCTCCGATTCCGGCAGTGCGCGTTTACCGCTCACCGTGTCCGCGGAACACCGAGGGTGCCGTCGGTGTTGAATGCGACCATGCGCGCAATCGTCTACTCCGAGACCGGCACCTCCTCCGTCCTGCGGCTCGTCGAGCGGCCCGAGCCCGTCGCGGGGCCGGGTGAGGTGGTGGTCCGGGTCATCCGGGCGGGAGTCAATCCGACCGACTGGAAATTCCGCTCGGGGATCGCGGCGATCGATGACGAGGTCTCGCCCGGGCAAGACGGTGCGGGGACGGTGGAGGCGGTCGGACCGGGAGTGGACAACCTCGCGGTCGGCGACCGGGTCTGGCTGGCCATGGCGCAGCACGGCCGCCCCTACGGTACCGCCGTCGAGCTGACCGCACAACCGGCGAATCACGTTGCACCGCTGCCGGATACCGCGTCGTTCGACCTGGGTGCGGCGCTGGGCGTGCCGTTCATCACCGCACACCGGCTGCTGACCTCCGGAACCGTCGAGCGCCTCGCGCCCGGCGCGCTGGCCGGGCAGACCGTGCTGGTGGCAGGCGGGGCCGGCGCGGTCGGCAATGCCGCGATCCAGCTGGCGCGCTGGGCCGGGGCCGCCGTCGTCACGACGGTCAGCTCGCCAGAGAAGGCCGCGCTGGCGAGTGCCGCCGGTGCGCAGCATGTCGTGAACTATCGCGAGGGCGATCCCGCCGCCGCGATCCTGGCGGTCGCGCCCGAGGGCGTCGACCTCGTCGCCGAGGTCGCCCCGGCCGCCAACGCCCTGCTCGACCTGGCGGTGACCAGGGTGCACGGCACGGTCGCGATCTACGCCAACAACGGCGGCAACGAGCTGGTCCTGCCGATACGCGAAACGTACAGCAAGAACCTGCGCTTCCAGTTCACGATCCTGTACACCCTCGCCGAGCCGCTGCTGCAAGCGGCCATTCAGGACATCACCGCCGCCCTCACCGACAACGCCCTGGGTGCAGGCGAGGAGGCCGGACTCCCACTGCATCACTTCGACCTGAGCAAGACCGCCGACGCCCACGACGCGGTCGAGGGCGGCGCGGTCGGCAAGGTCCTGCTGGACCTCGCCTGAACCGACCACGAACCCGCCCGCCGATCTGTTCGACGAGAGGATCGGCGGCCCGGGTGTTCAGCCGTTGGGCAGGATCACGGCGCGCCCGTCGATCTTGCCCGCGTGCAGGCGTTCGTAGGCCAGCGGCGCCTCATCGAGGGAAAAGGTCTCGACATGCACCTCGACGGCGCCCGCCCGCGCCAGATCCAGGACCTCCAGCAGTTCACCGCGGCTGCCCCAATACGGGGACATGACGTTCACCTCGTACGGCAGCACACCGAACCCGACCGGTAGCGTGCCGCCGCCGAGCCCGACGATCGTCACGTCGCCCTCCATCGCGACGCACGCGCCGGCGGTCGCGGTGGTCGGCGGCGCGCCCACGAAGTCGAAAACCGCTGTAGCACCGCGCCCGCCGGTCAACTCCCGCACCCGGGCCGCCGCCTTGTCGTCGGAGACCACCGTCTCGTGCGCACCGACGGCCCGCGCCAACGCCAGCTTGTCCTGACTCACGTCGAGCGCGATCACTCGCGCCGGGCTCAGCGCCCGCAACAACTGAATCCCGACATGCCCGAGCCCGCCGGTACCGATGACCACCGCCGTACTGCCGGGGATCAATTTGCACAGCGACTTCTTGATCGCATGGTAGGGCGTCAGCCCCGCATCGGTGAGCGGCACCGACCGGACCGGATCCAGCCCATCCAGCGGCACCAGATGCCGCGCGTCATCGACGATCAAATATTCGGCAATCGCCCCCGGCGCCCCCAACCCCGGCGGATGAATCCCCAATTCACCGGCCCGCACACAGTAGTTCTCCCTCCCCGCCGCACACGCCGGACACGTCCCACACCCCCACGGCCCATACACCGCCACCGAATCCCCGATCTCGAATCCGGTGACCCCGGCCCCGAGCGCGGCCACGGTACCGGCCCCCTCGTGACCGAGCGTCAGCGGCAACGGAAACCCCACCTCGGGCATCGACATCACGGCGATATCGGAGTGACACACCCCCGCCGCGGTGACCCGCAACAGCACCTCACCCGGCCCCGGCTCAGGATCCGGAACGGTGACCACCTCGGGCGCCGCGCCGATAGCCCGATATTGCACAGCCTTCATGCGGTATCTCCTCTCACTGGGGAGCAGCTCGGTACTACTTCGCCGAGTATCCGCCATCGGCGAGGCGACACGCACCGCTTTCGGCAAACTTTAGGCTATCTTCTGTCCGGGCCGCCTCTTCCGCGACGCGTAACGCTTATTCACGGCTCGTCGACGCAGGCTGCACGAGTCGACCGCCCCTGCCTCACCGGCCGATGTACGGAGCAATTGCCGAATCAAGCCCTACACAACGAATCGCCGTTATGCATGGCCGAAGGCGAGGCCGAAAAACTCACGAGGACGCCCGATTATTTCGGGCGTCCGGACAGAACTGACTCCAGATATGAACGATCTAATTCTATCGGCTCATTCAGTCGCCAAGTATTGCCTCGCTTGCCCAGTTCACCCGTCGCCATAAGTGGAACTCTGGCACGCAAGGCCGATATCGCTAGCTGCCAGTCGACACCGGCAAGCGGGATGGCTACTCGGCGAGTTCGATTGCCAACTTCGGCATGAATTATGGCATCGCCACTCTGATCGTCAGGAGAATCACCGTCCTCCTCCAGTTTTAGTTCCTTCACGAGACCCACTAACGTGGCCCTCTCCGGCTCTGTTCTCCGTATCAGCCGTCTTTCAACTTCCAATAACCCGTCAATTGCGGTTCGATCCAAGGATATACGAGTCGGAACCGGAACACGCTGCGGTTCAGCAGCCGCCCATTCGAAAGATAGGTCGAGACCGCGAAGCCCTTCCGAAGCGCTCATTTCCTGGAGAGCTTGTACAACCTGCAACCTCAGCCCCTGATCCATTGCTTCGTCGACATCGGCAAAGTTACTCGGCGCTGCAGCAAATCTACGTGTAACATCGAGGCTCCTCGCCAGTGACATCATTACCCGACGTGTGAAGCTTGACGTTACCGGGTCGGACTCACCCGAGGCGCTGGCCTGCGGAACATCGGGTTCGATGTCATCAATACGCGCCGCGACCGTAATTACAAAACTCCCCTTCTTCGTATGCCCCATACGGATATCATCATTCAGAAACTCGTTGACATAATCCGGAATTCGACCACGGCCGCTCGACCGCGGATTATGCGCCGACAGCGCGGCAGCGCGGATCATTTGATCAATACCTTCAAGCATACCCGCTGCCTGCCGGAGCGGAATAGTGCCGTCCCTCATGCTCTGATCAATTCTGACGAAAAAGAGATCAGCGCGAACCGAAGCAACCTTCTCAGCGAGCTCGGGTAATTCTAGATCATATGCCCCGGTTAAAACACTTATCGCCTCTCGAAGCCGCCTGTCGTAGTCGACAAAAGTAGGTTCCCGAGGAAGTAGCACAGATACCGGTCGCTGACCATCGCCTTCCTCGAGTACCCACACCTGATCGAAGCGACGATCGACTTTTTTTGTCCAGTTTCGAGTAGCGAGAAACTGGGCTACGTTAGCCGGTGTCAGAATATCTTCGTACTCAACTATTGACTCGACGGAGCTATTGCCGGTTGCCATTTACTCGCCTCCTCTATTAATTCGAGTAACGATCTCGGTGTCAGCAAGTGCTCTTTGAACCGTCTGACTTTTCTGTTCCTTCTTCAGAGCCGGGAGCTCATGACCCCAGTGCCAATACATATGACTACGGGCCAGAAGACCGTCATGATCCAGCTTGAGCCAACGCCCCACCTCCGCAGGTGTCACAAGCACACAGAATAGCGCAGGGTTCGAGCGGTTCAGCCGAGACATCTTGTCATACGCTCTGGAATCCAGCGACCAAGCGATCGTATCTTTTCGCTCTATCGTTATTTGACCTGAGCACTTGAGCTGCATGTCGATGCCCGGACCGTACATGTACGGTGAGTAGTCGACACTGGAGCTGAGAGTCACGTCCTTGCAGTCATAGTCCTGCGACCACCGCCCCAGGGACAGGCCGCAGGAGCTCGCTAGCATTGTCGACAGAACGTGAATACTGACCCCCGCGTGGCATCTGAAAATTGACCCCTTTGGTCGGGACGCTGGTTCTAACCGAGCCAGGAGGACGAAGGGATGCTTGCTGTGGAAGATTGGGCAGAGATCCGTCGTTTGCACCGCTCAGAGGGTGTTCCGATCAAGGCGATCGCCCGGTTGATGGGCGTGTCCCGCAACACCGTGCGGGCAGCTGTGGCCTCGGACAGGCCGCCGAGATACGAGCGGCGGCCGAAGGGGTCGATCGTGGACGCGGTCGAGCCGCAGATCCGCGAGTTGCTGAAGGTGTATCCCACGATGCCGGCGACGGTGATCGCCGAGCGGATCGGCTGGACCCGGTCGGTGCGGGTGCTCTCGGGCCGGGTCGCGGAGTTGCGTCCGGCGTATCTGCCGCCGGACCCGGCGTCGCGGACCGCGTATGTCGCCGGAGAGGTCGCCCAATGCGATTTCTGGTTCCCGCCGATCGAGCTGCCGGTCGGGTTCGGGCAGGTCCGCGGCCCGAAACAGCTACCGGTGCTGACGATGGTGCTGGGCTATTCGCGGTGGCTGACCGCGATGTTGATCCCGTCGCGGCATGCCGAAGACCTGTTCGCTGGCTGGTGGTCTCATATTCACCGGTTGGGTTCGGTGCCAAGGGTTTTGGTTTGGGATGGCGAAGGAGCGATCGGTCGTTGGCGCGGCGGGCGTAGTGAACTCACCGCCGAATGTCAAGCCTTCCGCGGAACGCTGGGCACGAAAGTGCTCGTCTGCAAGCCCGCCGATCCCGAAGCCAAAGGCATGATCGAACGAGCTCACGACTATCTCGAACGCTCGTTCCTTCCGAGGCGAACATTCAGTGGCCCAGACGATTTCAATACCCAGCTCGAGGATTGGCTGGAGTTGGTGAACGCTCGGACACGCCGCGCGCTGGGTTGCGCGCCGACCGATCGGATCACCGCGGACCGTCAGGCGATGCTGATGCTGCCGCCGGTGGCGCCGGAGACCGGCTGGCGGCGGTCGGCGCGACTGCCGCGTGATCACTACATTCGCTTGGATTCCAACGATTATTCGGTGCATCCTTCGGTGATCGGGCGCCGGATCGAGATCCTCGCGGACCTCGAGCGGGTCCGAGTATTCTCCGGCGGGCGGATCGTCGCGGATCATGAGCGGATCTGGGCTTGGCATCAAACCCTGTCCGACCCGACTCATGTCGAGGCGGCGAAGGTGATGCGGCGCGGCCGGATCGGTGTCCTGCGTCCGGCACCCGAACCAGAGGTCCAGCAACGCGATCTGACCGACTACGACACCGCACTCGGTATTGACATCGAAGGCGGGGTGGCGTGATGCCCGGCCGGACCAGAACCAGCACCGCGACCAGAACATCCACTGCAGCGCGGGATTTCACCGCCGAGTTGACGTTCCTGACTCGGGCGTTGAAGGCGCCGTCGCTGCGGGAAGCCGCCGCGCGGCTGCCCGAACGGGCCCGCGCGGAGAACTGGACCCACGAGGAATTCCTCATCGCCTGCCTGCAACGCGAAGTCTCCGCCCGCGAATCCCACGGCGGTGAGGGACGCATCCGCTCCGCACGATTCCCTTACCGCAAATCGTTGGAGGAGTTCGACTTCGGGCACGCCCGTGGTCTCAAACGGGATGTGATCGCGCACTTGGGCACTCTGGATTTCGTCACCGCGAAGGAGAACGTGGTGTTCCTGGGCCCGCCCGGCACCGGCAAAACCCACCTGGCCATCGGGCTGGCGATCCGAGCCTGTCAGGCCGGGCATCGGGTCGCGTTCGCCACCGCCGCGGACTGGGTCGCCCGCCTGGCCGAAGCCCACCACGCCGGCCGCCTGCAGGCCGAGCTGATCAAGCTCGGCCGCTACCCACTACTGGTGGTCGACGAGGTCGGCTACATCCCGTTCGAGAACGAAGCCGCCAACCTGTTCTTCCAGCTCGTCTCCTCCCGCTACGAGCGCGCCTCGCTGATCGTGACCAGCAACAAGGTCTTCGGCCGCTGGGGCGAGGTCTTCGGCGACGACGTCGTCGCCGCGGCCATGATCGACCGCCTCGTCCACCACGCCGAGGTCATCGCCCTCAAAGGCGACAGCTACCGGCTCAAGGACCGCGACCTCGGCCGCGTCCCCGCCGCCGGCACAACTGAAGAATGAAACCATCAACCCACCGACCAAGAGGGGTCACGATTCGAGTGCCGAGAAGTGGTCAAGATTCACGTGCCGTTGACAAGCATGTGGACATAAGCTTGGCTGAGTTCTTCCTGCATCGCACTAACCGGCAACGAGCCGTCAGGAGCTTCATGAGACAGCGCGACCGTCATCGAAACCACCCCGTGCAAAGCATGGCTCATTGAACCACGACAAGCTGTCGATCCGCTTCGCAATCTGCGCCGTTCGTGCCTGCCTGGTGTGAGCCTCGGAACGCCATGTCGACCAAGCAGACTTGAATCAATACAGTGTCGGTTCGAGTTCGACCGGGGGTACCGACTTCTTTAGCGGCTGTGGATTTTCGGTTGTGCGTTGCTGATCGAGTCGATGAGGGCGCCGAGTCAGCCAGGCCGTCGGCCCCGATCGTCTACTTCGATCCCGCTGATCCGCTGGGGATGATGCCGATGACAGGCCGGCCCGGGGACGAACGGTTGCCCAGGAGAGATCACCCTCGGCGGACACCGCCGATCGGACCGAGCTTCTCGCGTGGTCAGTTGAATGTGCAGCCGGACAACGGGGTTCCGTTGAGCCGGGCCAACAGCCAGGGGATGGCGCCGTTGGTGCCGTAGCCGTCGAGGAGTTCGGGGCCGAAGTGGTTGGGGAGAACCGCGCCCGGGGCTATCGGGGGGAGATTGTTGGTGCGGAAGGTGACGGTGGCGTTCTTGGCGCACCAGTCGGTGGCCAGGCGGCGGGCCTGGGGGTAGGGGACGGTGTCGTCGTTCAGGCCGCTGGTGATCAGGACGGGGGTGGCGGGGGTGAGGGTGCCTATGCG
>NZ_JAGPOX010000091.1 GCF_019038435.1 Nocardia alni | reverse complement strand
ACCCTCGTCCGCCGCCTACGCCCCGTCGGCACATGGCTGATCCCGCCCCTGTACATCGGCCTCGGCCTGTATCTCCTGCGGGGCAGATAATGGTGCCGCAGGTCAGATTCGATGCTGTCGGGCATACGCTGCGTCCGACAGGACGTTTGCCTACAAAGAAGTGATCAGTGCGAGGAATTCCGGGCCGGTGAGCCCGGCCTGCCGAATGATCGAGCCGAGTGTGCCGCGCTTGACGATGCGGTGTTCCGGGATGACGACGACACGACCGTCCGAGTGGCGGTAGATAGCGTGACTACCCTTCGTCCACAAGGTAGGTGAAGCCGATCGATTCGACCGCCTGGATAACCTTGCGGACCGGCAGATCGGAGAGAGCGGGGCTCACGCGGCACTCGACACCTGGAAGGACGTCACCAGGGGCGTGGAGGTGATGTGCTCGGTAGGGTCGTCGATCTCGTCCAGATACAGCTCGACCGCTTCGGTGAGGTTGGCCATGGCTTCGTCTACTGTCCTGCCCTGACTGGCAACATCGACTTCGAGGCACTGGGCGACATACCAGTCTTCTTCCTGGTGTACCGCTGCGGTCAGGGCGCGCATCATGGCCACGCTTGCAGAGTACTCAATCTCATCCGGAACGGTTGCTGCACCCGAGGTTAGATGCGGGTGCTTCTGCTGTTCTGGATGGCCTGGCGGGCCGTGGCGGAGGAGGCGTTGACCAGGCCGTTGTCGAAGCGTTCGAGTACCAGCAGTTGGGTCGCGGCGAGGTGTGCGCGGTACAGGCGCTCGGCCTCCGAGTCGTTTCCGGCCGCGATCTCGGCGGTGATTCGCCGGTGGATGCGGACGGCTTCGCCGGATTCGGTCTCCGAGGGGTATTCCCCGCGTTTGGTCAGGACCTCGGCCCAGGCCTCCTCCTGGGAGGACCACAGGGCCACGAGGCTGCTGACGACGTATCGGACGGTCGCGTTCGGGGTGAACGAGACGACCAGGTCGTGGAAATCCCTGGCGACGAGCGTGAATTCGAGGCCCTCGCCGACCAGCGCCTCGGAGGCGTCGATATTGGCCTCGAGGGCCGGGACCACGACCTCGGCGCGATCACCCCGGCGGGCGCATTCGGCGGCGCACATGGGTTCCAGGGTCCGCAGACCCGCGGCGAGATCGCCCAGTGTGACCCGCGCACCCTGTAAAGCGAGGCCCAGGTGGTACGCGGCGGACGACTCGTCGGGGCGGTGCACCTCGGCCCCGCCGACGTTGCCGCGCCGGACGGTCACCAGGCCCTCGGTCTCCAGGATGCGCAGCGCCTCCCGGATCGAGGGATAGCTGACGCCGAAATCCTGGACCAGCTGATCCTGGGTGGGCAGGCGATAGTCGTCCTCGCCGGACAGGATGCGGGAGCGCAGTTCGGCCGCAACGGTTTCGGCTATGCGGCGCTGGGGCGTCCGGCCACGCCGGGCGCTCGTCATAGGGGCTCCCTCTGAGTCATGGGTGGGAGTCTAGTCAGCCGGTGTTGACCACTCAAATATTGCCATCCTTGCGATGATTATCCGGGCGGCCGATCGATCATACAAGCATTGCTATCCTTATTATGATTGACGTAATGTCGCGGCCATGGACTTCACAGTGGGTGAGGCCGCCACCGGACTCCGCGGTGAGCTGCGTCAGCTGGTGACGGCCGAGGTTCCCCCGGACTTTCTCGGCGCGTTCACCGACGATCCGGCCGATCTGGCTGTCGCCCAGAGCTTTTGCCGGGCGCTGGCCGATCGCGGACTGCTCTGCCTGGCCTGGCCGGAGGAATTCGGCGGCCGGGGGGCCTCGGTGTGGGAGCAGACCGTGGTCCGCGAGGAGATGTGGGCACATCACGAACCCCGCGGCGCGCAGTACATGGGCGTGAACTGGGTCGGCCCGACGATCATGCGGCACGGCACGGCGGAACAGCAGCGGGAGCATCTGCCGCCGATCGCCAAGGGTGAGGTGATCTGGTGCCAGGGGTTCAGCGAGCCCGATTCCGGCTCGGACCTCGCGTCGCTGCGTACCGCGGCGCGCCCGGACGGCGACGGCTGGCGGATCTCCGGACAGAAGATCTGGACCTCCTACGCCACCATGGCCGACTGGTGCTTCCTGCTGGCCCGGACCTCCAGGGGTGAGCGCAAACAACAGGGTCTGACGATCTTTCTGGTGCCGATGTCGGCACCCGGAATCGTGGTCCGGCCCATCCGCGCGATGATCGGCCCGCACCATCTCAACGAGGTGTTCTTCGACGATCTGCGGGTGACCGAGGCGGACGTGCTCGGTACCGTGGGCGAGGGCTGGCAGGTGGTGCAGGAGGTGCTCTCCTTCGAACGGGTGGGCATCGCTCGCTACGCCCGCTGCGAGCGTTTGCTGCAGGCCGCCCCCGCCGTGCTCGGCGAGCGCTGGGGAGAGGTTCCCGCGCAGCTGCGAGGCCGGTGGGCGCGAATGCTGACCCATTGCCGCCGGGCCCGGCTGCTCGCATACCGGGTGGTGTCGTTGCAGAGTGCGGGCACGGTGCGGCCGAACGACGCCGCGGCATACCGGATCGCGGTGACCCAGCTCGATCAGGACAGCGCCGAGGTACTGGTCGAAATCGCGGCATACGCTCCGCTGCAAGAGGAATCGCAGGCCGAGGTCGGCCGATTCCGCCGCGCGGTGCAGGACCACTGGCGCTACTCCCAGGCGGCGACGGTCGCATCGGGAAGTATCGAGATGCAGCGAATCCTGTTGGCCAGGGCTGCCTTGGAGGCGCGGTGAACATCGAACTGAGCGCGGACGCGACCGAATTCGGGCGGCAGGTGGTTCGTGCCCTCGAGGCCGCCGGCGGGGACGAACTGGTCCAGCGGGCGGAACTCGAGCCCGGCATCCGAGAGCGGGTGGTCGAGCCCGTCCTGCGCGATCTGGGCGCCTGGGATCTCGAACCACGCAAGGACGCCGACGAATTGGAGGCGGCCGCCGCGCTGTGCCGCAGCGCGGGCTACCTGGCTGCGCCCTATCCCGTAGCCGAGCGCCTCGCGCGGCCAACGGATCTGGATGTCGACGGGCTGATGGTGATCTCGGGCTCCGCTCCCGAGGGGGCCGTGTCCGGCATCGACATGCGCTGGGCGGCAGTCACATCCGATGGCCGGCGCAGCCACGCCGTGCCGCGCCCGTCGGACGTGCCGCCGCGTGCGTCGGCGTTCGTCACCGGACTCGAGCTACAGCCGATCGACGACGACGGCGGCAAGGATGTCGCGCTCGGGCTGGTGCTGCCTTGCTGGACGCTCCTGGGCATGCTGGACCGGGCGATCGACCTCACTCGCTCCCATGTGCTGGTGCGTGAACAGTTCGGACAGCCGCTGGCCCGGTTCCAGGGTGTCCAATTCCAGTTCACCGACGCGGAGGTCGAGCGCAGCGGCGTCGACGTGCTCGCGAAATATGCCCTGTGGAGTATCCAGGAGGGCCGCGCCGAGGCGATCGAGGATGCGCTCGCGCTGCGGCTCGCGGCCCTGGAGGCGGCCGAAATCGTCTTCCGTGTCGCCCATCAGCTGCACGGCGCCATCGGATTCTGCGACGAGGCGACCCTGTCGTGGATCTCGCGGTACAGCCTGCCGATTCGCCGACTGCCCTTCGGCCGGTCCACCACCGAGCAGCTACTGACCGACCGCATCGGTACCCACGGGCTGACCGGCTTGTTCTCCGAGCCCGGGGAGGCGTGAGAGCGTGAAGTACGACCTGCCCGCGGAGCTGACCGTCGAGTGCGACGGACCGGTGCGGACGGTGACTCTGAACCGCCCGGCGGAGCTGAACGCGGTGAACGCGAACCTGCACCGGGCGCTGGCGGACGTCTGGCGGCAGCTGGCGGCCGATCGCGAGGCCCGGGTGGTGATCCTCACCGGCGCCGGGCGCGCGTTCAGCGCCGGCGGCGATCTGGACTGGATCACCTCGTTTCTCGACGATCCGGTGGCGCGCGACGAGAGCATCCGGGAGGGCGCGCAGATCATCGAGGAGATGCTGCGCTTCCCGCTGCCGGTCATCGCGGCGATCAACGGCCCGGCCGTCGGCCTGGGCGCCAGCATCGCGGTGCTGTGTGATGTGGCGCTGATCTCCGAGCGGGCATCCCTCGCCGATCCGCACGTCGCCGTCGGCCTGGTGGCCGGTGACGGCGGCGCGGCGTTCTGGCCGCTGCTGACCCCCATCCTGCGCTCGCGTGAATACCTGTTCACCGGCGATCGCATCGATGCGGCCACGGCCGTACAGCTCGGCCTCGCCAGCCGCGCCGTCGAACCAGAACAGTTGCTCGCGCAGGCGCGGCAGCTCGCCGAACGGCTGGCCGCTCAGCCGACCGAGGCGCTGCGCAGCACCAAACGTATTGTGAACATGTACCTTTCGCAGGCATTGGGCGGTCCGCTGCAGGCGGGATTCGCTGCCGAGGTGGTCAGCATGCAATCCGCGGACCATCGGGATCGGCTGCTGGCGCTGCGAGAGCGGGCGACTCGGTGACGCCGCGACCTGCGGACCTGACCGCGTTCCGGGGTGAAGTGCGCGAATGGTGCCGCACGCATATCCCGGCGGACTGGCGACAGGCGCAGACCGGTGCGTCGGCCGAGGAGTTCGTGACCTTTCAGCAGGCGTGGTTCCAGGAGCTGCGGCGTGCCGGGTTCGCGGTGCCGCACTGGCCCGCGCAGTGGGGCGGCGGGATGTCGGTCGCCGAGCAGATCGTGCTGTATCAGGAGCTGGCCGCGCATGACGCGCCGCGCCTGGTGCTGGGCTTCGTGGCGATTCACCACGCGGCGGCGACGCTGCTGGCGGCGGGGACCGATGAGCAGCGCCGGCGGCATCTGCCCGCGATCCTCGACGGTGAGATCTGGGTGCAGGGGTTCTCCGAACCCGGGGCCGGGTCGGATCTGGCGGCGCTGCAGACCGCGGCGCGGCGCGAGGGGGACGAATACGTGGTCACCGGCCAGAAAGTATGGGCGAGCGGGGCGCAGTACGCCGACTGGTGCCTGCTGCTGGCCCGCACCGATCCGAATGCGCCGAAACGCCATGGCATTTCGTATTTCCTGCTGGATATGCGCAGTCCCGGCATCGACGTGCGGCCTATCCGGCAGGCCACGGGCGAATCGCACTTCTGCGAGATCTTCCTGGACCAGGTGCGCATCCCCGCGACCCAGTTGGTCGGCGCGGAGAACACGGGCTGGCGCGTGGCACAGGAAACGTTGGGCGCCGAGCGCGGACTGACGATGCTGGAGCTGGCCGAACGACTCGGCAACGCCGGATTCCGGTGGCTGCTCGAGGCGTGCGCCGCGCCGGATTCGCTGGGGCGCAGGCCGATCGAGGACCCGGTGGTGCTGGATCGGCTGGCCGCCTTCGAGATCGAGGTGACGGGCCTGCGCGCGCTGTGCCGGGATCTGGTGGAACGGCACGACAGCGGCGGTTCGGGCCCGGCCGACGCGTCGATCGTGAAGCTGTGTTACAGCGAACTGCTGCAGCGCCTGACCGATTTCGGCGCCGAGATCGGCGGAGTGGCCGCGCACACCGTGTTGCGCAAGCCGATGTCGGGCGGCTGGGAATCGGGCGCCTGGGTGCTCGATTTCATCGGTTCGTGGGAATGGACGATTCCGGGCGGGACGAGCGAGATCCAGCGCACCATCATCGGGGAGCGCGGGCTCGGGCTGCCCCGGGAACCGATCGGGAAGTGATGAACGAGACAGCTGTCGCCGGAACGGAATTCGCGGAAATTCACGACGAGGTGCGGGCGGTGGCCCGTGACCTGCTGGGGCGTAGCGGGCCCGGTGCGCGCATCGCTCCGAATGTGCTGGCCGCGCAGGGCTGGCTCGGGCTGGAGGTTCCCGAGGCGCTCGACGGTGCCGGGGCGAGTTTCGCCGAGACCGCGATCGTGCTGGAGGAACTGGGCCGCGCCGTGACCGGAAGCGCCTGTCTGGGAACGGTTGTCCTCGGGGTCGGCACGCTCGGCGAACTGGTCGCGAGCCCCGGACGGGACGCACTGCTGCGGGCCGTCGCGTCGGGGGACACGGTGGTGGCCTCGGCCCTGCCGGCAGACCTCGATGACGGCCTGGCCCCGACGCCCTTTCACATCGAGCGGTCCGCGGACGGTCCGAGGTTGTACGGCAGGGCGGAATTCGTCCCGGACGCGTGCTCGGCGGACCATGTGCTGTTTCCCGCCAGCGACGCCGGAGTACCGGTGATCGTGTCGGTGGCGGCCGATGCGACCGGTCTGTCCCGCACGGCCCAGGAGGTCCTGGACGAGACAAGGGAGTTCGGCACAGTCACCGCCGATGGCCTTGCCGTACCGCGGGATTCACTGTGGTCCTTCGCGGGAGATCCGGCCGCGGCCCGCGCGCGCATCCACGACCGCGCCGCCGTCGCGATCGCCTGCGACAGCCTCGGTCTCGGTGAGGCCATGCTGGCCGCGACGGTCGCCTACGCGGGCGCCCGCGAACAGTTCGGCCGCCCGATCGGATCGTTCCAGGCGGTCAAGCACGCCTGCGCCGATATGCTCGCGCAGGTCACGATGGCCCGCCGCCTGGTCACCGCCGCGGTCGGCCAGATCGCCGCGAACGATCCCGACGCCTGGGCGGCGGCGGCCATGGCGAAGTCGTATACCTGCACGGCCGCGGTCCACATCGCCGGCAAGGCGATGCAACTACACGGTGGCTTCGGCTACACCTGGGAAAGCGGCATCCACCGCTACCTCGAGCGAGCCACCCTCAACCGCGCCCTGTTCGGCGCCCCCGCCGCCCACCGCCGCCGTCTGTCGGCCCGATACGCCGGGGGCGCCGCCGAATTCGACCGCGCCCGGCGAACGAGCTGAACCACTCCTACCGAGCGACCGAGCCGCGCAACGGTTCTCACGCCTTCTGATCAGATGGCGGGAACGGCGGCAGGCTCGAGCAGCGTGCGGTCGCCGTCGAGGCCGTGTCTCAGTGCGGCCGCGACATCCTCGTGCGGGGTGCCGAGGTGTACCGCGCTGACCTCGTCCAGGCATCGGTAGTGCTGGTCGCTCAGTTCGAGGTGGACGGAGCCGAGGTATTCCTCCAGCTGCGTCAGGGTGCGGGGGCCGAGGATCGGGATCAATGCCGTCTGCGCGAGTGCGGCCCGGCGACGCAGCCAGGCCAGGGAGACCTGGACCGCTCCGGCGCCGATCTCGTCGGCGATCGCCAGGACGGCGTCGACGACAGCGGTGCGCTGCGCGGTGCCCTCGATCGCGTCGCCGCGAGCGCTGAGCCGGCCCTGCCCGCCCTGCCGGTACTTGCCGGTGAGCAGGCCGCCGGCCAACGGGGAGTACAGGACCACGCCCAGACCGTGGGCCTGTGCCATCGGCAGCAGCTCCCGTTCGGCGGATCGTTCGGCCAGGCTGTATTCGGTCTGGATGCCGACCAGTGGGGCCAGACCGCGCAGGTCCGCGCGGACCGCGGCGCCGGCGACCCGCCAGGCCGGGAAGTTGGAGAGCCCGCCGTGCAGGATCTTGCCGGCGCGGATCAGGTCGTCGAATCCTGCCAGGATCTCCTCGATCGGTGTCGTTCCGTCGGGGAAATGCGGCATGAAGACGTCGATGTAGTCGGTGTTCAGGCGGCGCAGACTCGCCTCGAGAGAGCGGACCATGACCTTGCGGGCGTTACCGGTGCTGCCGGGGCGGGGCTGGGCCTGCCTGGTCCCGCTGTACTTGGTGATCACCACGAACTCGTCCCGCTGACCGCCGAGTAGCCCGCCGAGCACGGTCTCGGCCTGTCCGTCCTGGTAGATGTTGGACGTGTCGAACGTGGTGCCGCCGGCCTCGACGAAGGCATCGAAGATCTGCCGCGAGCCCTCGGGACCTGCTCCGGCGTCCGAGGTGGCGAAGTTCGCCGTCCCCAGGGCGTACTGCGACACTCGCAGTCCGGTCAGTCGGCCGAAGGTCTGGTAGCGCATGTCGGCTCCTGAGGGTTGGCATTGCGAGGTAGACTCCACGACAGTATCAAGAAAATCGAGGGGTCACTCTTTTTATGCCGAAGGTCAGTCAAGCGCACCTCGACGCCCGCCGTCAGCAGATCGTGGACGCCGCCCGCGCCAGGTTCGCCAGCCACGGCTTCGCCCACACGTCGATGGCCGACATCGTCACCGAGTCCGGGCTGTCCAACGGAGCCATCTACCGGTACTTCACCAGTAAGGACGAGATCGTCGTCGCCGTCTGTGAGCAGGCAGGCGACGCTCTGCCGCAGGCGCTCACCGCCGAGTCCGTCGGCGGATTTCTCGAACACGTGCGCGTCCTGGCGCGTGAGGCGGGCCACGCTCGGCTGGTAGCCCAGATCTACGCCGAAGCGGCTGTGTCGCCGACGCTGGCGGCCGTTGTCCGGCAACAGCTCGCCGACATGCGGGCCGCGGTGGCCGAGTTGATACCCGAGCGCCGACGCCGGGATGCCGCACAGATCGCCGAAGCGTTCGTGGCCCTGTGCAGCAGCTACAGCCAGCAGCTGGCTGTCCGTGGCGACGTGGATCCCGCGCCCTTCACCGCGGCCCTGATGGCGATCATCGAGGGATAGCCGACCCGGCTCATCCGCGTCCGAGCAGGTCCCCGCCGTTGATCTGGAGGATTTGGCCGGTGGTCCAGCCCGCGTCGGGGGCGGCCAGGTGGACGATGCCCGCGGCGACCTCGTCGGGGGTGCCGGGTCGGCCGAGAGGGATCCCGGCGACTCGTGCGGCTTCCACTTCGGGGGTGAGCATGTCGTCCCATACCTCCGTGGCGGGGACGAAGCCGGGGGCGATGACATTGACGGTGATGCCCTGTGGGGCAAGGTGTCTCGCGAGGCCGAGCGACCAGCCGTGCAGGGCGGCCTTCGAGGCGCCGTAGGGGCCCGGGCCGCGCAGGGCGGCGATGGAGCTGACGGAGACGATGCGGCCGCCGGGGCGGATGAGGTGGGGGAGGAGGGCCTCGGTCAGGAGTACGGCGGTGATCAGGTTCGTGCGGTAGGTGTCGATGTACCAGGCGGCGATGCCGGACAGAGTGTCCGGTGTTCGCTCGAAGAAGGTGCCCGCGTTGTTGACCAGGACGTCTACGGGTCCGCCCGCCGTGATCTGCTCGGCGAGGGCGTGGACCTGGTCGGGTTCGGTGAGGTCGGCGGCCGCGGTGGTGACGCGGTCGGCGCCGAGGGCGGTGTTGATCTCCGCGGCGGCCGCCTCGAGGATGGCGGGCCTGCGGCCCACGATGACCACCGAATCGCCGTCGGCCGCGAAGCGTCGTGCCGCCGCTTTGCCGATTCCCGTACCGCCGCCGCTGATTACCGTGCGCCGTGTCATCGTTGCCTCCACTGTCTCAGGAACGCGCCTGGGCGATCAGGTCCCGGGTGCGTTCCTGGCCCACCCGTGCCGCCTCGGTCGCCGGCATCGCCGCGGTGATCGGCGAAATGACCTCTGTGCCGACCGATTTCAGCGCACCGATCTTGTCCAGCGCCCGCAGCACGCGCACGAGGTCGAAGCACCCGTCGCCGGGGAACAGGCGCTGGAATGTGTCTTCGATGAGGCTGCCCTGGATGGTGGCGCCGCCATCGGAGACCTGCACGGCGGAGATCTTGTCGCCCGAAAGCGATTCCAGCGCGGCGAAATCGGGGTTTCCACGGAAGAAGTGCCAGGTGTCGAACACCAGTCCGCCGTTGGCACGGTCGGCGCGGTCGACGATCGCCGCCGCGCTCGGGAGGTCCGCGACGGCCATGAACGGGATGAACTCCAGTCCCACCCGGGCGCCGAGGTCGGCGGCGTGGTCGCAGGTCGCGGCGAAGCAGCCCGCGACCTCGTCGACGGACAGGTCGCAGGTGGGCCGGGCCAGTGCCGTGAGGGTCTGGGCCTGGAGCGCCTCGGCCATGCGCAACACCTCCGGGGCCGAGAACGCGGCAAGGGGTATCTCCGGCGCGTACTCGCCCGGGTACCAGGTCATGAATCCTTCGAGCTCGATGGACAACCCGGCCCCGTGCAGCTGTCGCCCGAGTTCGCGGGCGGAGGTGCCCGCCGCCTCGGCCGTCGCGACGTCGATGGGAGTCAACGAGACCCGGCTGTACCCATTGGCCGCCGCGGCGTCCGAACGTGCCTGGATCGGGCTCTCGTAGCCGACGGTGCCGGCCCACAGCACCCATTCTATAGCGTTGTCGCGCATATGTTTTCCTGTATCGAACGGAGATCAAACGGTTCGCAGCACCACGGCGCGGGCGTTGCGGAGATGGGCGGTCATGACCGCCCCTGCCCACTGTGCGTCGCGGGCGCGCAGGGCGGCCACGATCTCGGCATGGTGGGCCAGGCTGCGGCGCATCGACGCGTCGTCGTAGGCGTGGAAGTTGCGCGTCACCAAGGGGGTTCGCACGGCGCCGGTGAGGGCGGCGGCGAAGGCGGGCGCGTCGGCCAGCTCCACGAGGCGTTGATGGAACGCCGCGTTCAGCGGTATCAGGGCAGCGATGTCCTGGCCGGGCCCGGGGCTGCCGACCTCCAGCATCCGGGTGGCCAGCTCCTCGAGCTGGGCGATATCGGCCTCGGTGGCCTTCTCGGCGGCCATCGAGGTCAGTCGGGGTTCGAGTGTCGTGCGCACGTCGAACAGGCTCTCGAGCTCGCGCACGGACCAGGTGGCCACTCGTGCGCCCCGGTTGGGCGGGAGTTCCACCCATCCCTCGGCGGCCAACTGGCGCAATGCTTCTCGGACCGGTGTGCGGCTCACACCCAATCGATCCGCGAGCTCGACCTCGGCCAGGCGGGTGCCGGGCGCGAAGGCGTTGTCGAGGATCAGTTTTCGGAGGATCTCGGCGACCCGCTCGGTCGAGGTCACCATGCGAGTGGCCAATGCTGCCTCCGGGATGTGCGGTACCGCCTGTACCTGATTGCATGCAATTTAGTGCTAACTCGGCGATTCATGCAAGACCTTGCCGAGAAAACGGCTCAGATGTATACAGGATGAGCACCCTGTGGTGTGGAACACAAGCTGGGAATGGACGGAGCGAGATGACCGACGCATTGGCCTGGCGGATGAAGATCGGGGTGGTGACTCCCTCGGTGAATACCGTCGTGCAACCGGAATACGACGATATGCGTCCGCGTGGCGTGACCAATCACATCGCCCGCATTCACATCCCGGACTGGGTGGTGAACGACGACAACGACTTCAGCGGCCTGGTGCGCGATATCGACCTCGGCGTCGACGACGCGGTGGCGCGAGTGCTGACCTGTCAGCCGGACTGTGTGGTGCTGGGAGTATCGATCGAGGCCGTGTGGGGTGACCCGGACGCCGGCAACGCGATTCGGAATCGTCTGCGCGCCAAATTCGGCGACGATCTCCAGCTCGTGCACGCCGGAGACGCGATTCCGGCCGCGCTGCGGGCCGTCGGTGTCGAGGACGGCCCGATCGGCGTGCTCACCCCGTACCAGCCGGGATCGGAGACGCATCTGCGGACATTCGTGGAGAGCTGCGGTTACCAGCTGCGCACGGCGGTCCATCTGTGCTGCCCGACGGCGGTGCAGATCGCGCACACCTCGGGGGCGACGCTGCGGCGCGAGCTGGCGGCGATAGCGGAGAAGCGTCCGAGGGCGATCGTGCAGTTCGGCGCGAACATGGCGGTCGGCCGGGTCGCGGCGGAGGCCGAGCAGTGGCTCGGCCTGCCGGTGATCGCGGTCAATACCGCCACCTATTGGCATGCTTTGCGCAGCAACGGAATCGACGACCAGGCTGACGGTTTCGGCCAGCTGCTGGCCGAGCACTAGCCGGAGCGTCATATGCCTGAGAACAACTACCCCACGGTGTTTTCCCCCATCGAGCTGGGCCCGCGGACAGCGCGCAACCGTATCTGGATGACCGCGCACGCCACCGAGTTCTCCACCGACGGAACCTTCGCCGACGCCAGCGCCGAGTACTACGCCGAACGTGCCCGCGGCGGCGTCGCGGCCATCACGATGGAGGCGATGGCGGTCCATCCGTCGAGTCAGCCGCGGCGCGGTGTGATCCACGCGTACGACCCCGCCGTGGTCGCCAGCTACCGCAAGGTCGCCGCCGCCGTCCAGCCGCACGGCGCGCTGCTGATGGCGCAGCTGTGGCACCGGGGCCGGCAGACCGACGGCATCATCTCCCGGCTTCCCACCTGGGCGCCGAGTCCGCTGCCGGACACCGTATATCGGGAGATCCCGCACGAGATGAGCCACCAGGACATCGACGAGCTGGTCGCGCACTACGTGCTGTCGGCGCGCCACGCCATCGAGGGCGGTGTCGACGGCATCGAGGTGCACGGTCTGGCGCACGGTTATCTGCTCGGCCAATTCCTCTCACCCGCGACCAATCACCGCCGCGACGAGTACGGCGGCTCGTTCGAGAACCGGATGCGCATCGTGCGCCGGATCGTCGCGGACGTGCGCGAGGTCGTACCGGCCGATCGGGTGCTGGGCATCAGGCTCAACAGCAGCGACGGCGACGTGGAGAACGGCCTGGACAACGCGGCGTGGGTACGCATCGCGGCCGAGGTCGAACGCTGGGGCATGCTGGACTACATCTCCACCACCCAGGGCACCTACCTCGACCGGATGCAGATCTACGGCACCTCGGCGGCGCGCGCCGCGGGGTACGAGGTCGCCGACACGGCCAATCTCACCGCCGCGGTCTCCTTGCCGGTCGTCGCCGTCGGCCGGATCACGACGCCGGAGATGGCCGAGGAGATCCTCGCCACGGGCAAGGCGCAATTCGTCGGGATGACCCGCCAGCTCATCGCGGACCCGTGGTGGCCGACCAAGGCGCAGCGCGGACGCCCCGACGACATCCGCCCCTGCGTCGGCGCGAACTGGTGTGTGGCGTCCTTCGCGCGCGGCCCGGTGTCGTGCATCCACAACCCCCAGGTGGGTCGCGAGCGGGAATTCCGCGGCGACGACACCAGGGTCCGCACGTCCCGGCGGGTGGCGGTCGTCGGCGGCGGGCCGGCCGGGCTGCGCGCGGCGCTGTCCGCCGCGGACCTGGGCCACCAGGTCACGCTCTTCGAACAGGACGACACGCTCGGGGGACAGGTCAACCTGCTGACCCGGGCCGCCTCCTACCGCGAATGGTCCGGAGTCACCGACTGGCTGTCCGCCCAGTTGCGCCGGACGAAAACCGAGATCCGCCTGGGGCACCGGGCGGTCGTCGACGACCTCGCCGGTCACGACGCGGTGGTGATCGCGACCGGCTCGACGCCGATACGTCACGGCTGGACGGCCAGGCATCCCGCCCGCTGGGCCCCCGACGCGGCGGCACTGCCGGGATCCGATCAGTGGAACGTCTACACCCCGGCGCAAATCCTCTCCGGCCGAGAGGAATTGCCGCACCGAATCCTGATCGTGGACGACACCGGAGACCGGCACGCGTTCATCACGGCCGAATACCTCACCCAGCACCGGCACGCGGTGCACGTCGTCTCCCAGTATCCGCAGCTGGGCCACGCGTTCGCCGACGGCCACGACCTGCCTTTCGCCTTCGGCCAACTCCGCCGTGCCGGAGTCGGTTTCACGCCCAACGTCGAAGTCACCGCGATCGAGGAGGACACCGTCACGCTCACCGATGTGTACACCGGCGAACTCTCACAGCTGTCCGATATCGACGGCGTGGTGTTCGTCCTGGGCAATACGGCCAATGACGGCCTGGCCCAGGAACTTCGGGAGATGGATGTCGACCTGCACGTCATCGGTGACGCCCAGGCTCCCAGGCGCATCTTCAATGCGATCTGGGAAGCGGAAACCGCAGCCCGACAACTCTGAGCAGAGGAGGCCCTATGAACGACATGGAAGTGAACGGGCCGCTGGCCGGATACCGTGTACTCGAGATGGGTTCGCTGATCGCCGGGCCGTTCTGCGGTCAGCTACTCGGTGATTTCGGCGCGGAAGTCATCAAGATCGAGGACCCTGCCGGCGGTGACCCGATGCGCGAATGGGGCAGGAAGAGTCCTGATGGACTGTCGCTGACCTGGCCGATCATCGGGCGCAACAAGAAATCGGTCACCTGCAACCTGCGCGAACCGCGCGGCCAGGAGTTGGTGACGCGCCTGGTCGCCCAGGCGGATGTGCTGGTGGAGAATTTCCGGCCGGGCACCATGGAACGCTGGAACCTGGGCTATGAGCAATTGTCCCGCGTCAACCCGCGATTGGTGCTGGTCCGGGTCACCGGCTACGGGCAGGACGGCCCCTACGCCGGTCGTGCGGGCTTCGGCTCCATCGGCGAGGCCATGGGTGGAATCCGTTACACCACAGGGGAACCCGACCGGCCGCCCAGCCGCACGGGCATCTCCCTCGGCGACTCGCTGGCCGGGACGTTCGCCGCGCTGGGCGCCGTGATGGCGTTGCTGAACCGCGAACGCACCGGTCGCGGGCAGATCGTCGATTCGGCCATCTACGAGGCCGTCCTGGCGCTGACCGAATCGCTGATCCCGGAGTGGGAACTCACCGGCTTCCGCCGCGAACGCACCGGATCGATCCTGCCCGGCGTCGCCCCGAGCAACGTCTACCAGTGCGCGGACGGCGCGCAAGTGCTGATAGCGGCGAACCGCGACACCGTCTTCACCCGTCTGTGCGCGGTCATGCAGCGCCCGGAACTGGCCGAGGACCCGCGCTACAGCACCCATCGCGCGCGCGGCGAGCGCCTCACCGAACTCGACACGCTCATCGCGGACTGGGCCGCGACCCAGGATTCGGCCGCCCTGCTGGACCGCTTGCACGACGCCGGCGTCCCGGCCGGGCTCACCTACACCGCCGCCGACATGGTCACCGACGCCCATTTCAAGGCCCGGGACGCCATCGTCCGCCTACTGCATCCCCAACTCGGCGAATTCCCCATGCAAAATGTGGCCCCCCGGCTCTCGGACACACCGGGCCGCATCCACTCGCTCGGCCCCGAACTCGGCGAGCACAACGCCGCGATCTACCGAAACATGCTGGGGCTAGAGCAGTCCGACCTGGCGGAGCTCGCCGGTGCGGGAGTGATCTGAGGCGGCCGCCCATGCCACTCCCGTGCCCGGTCGGCTTCGTAGCCGGTCTGCCTGCCCCGGCATCGTCGGCCCACGCTGCGACGCGGTTGTATCCGCCATCCGGAAATCCCTCGACCCGGACAGCTCGATCGCCGGACCGCTGCCGTTGTCGGCGTGCGAGCCGTGGCCGCACTATCGCAGCGGCACCGACCAGGTAAGCCGGGTGCCGATGTTCGACGGCCCGGGCTCGAGCGCGAACCGGCCGCCGGATTTTTCCGCGCGCCGGCGCAGTTCGGTCAGCCGGATGGACGCGGCGTCGTGATCGGTCTCGTGGCCGTCATCGGTGACGATGATGGTGAAGTCGTCCACGATGCGGATCTCGACCTCGATGCCGGCGGCGCGGCAGTACCGTACCGCGTGGCGGACCGCCTCGCGCAGAACGATTTCCGCGTTGTCGGCCAGCTCCGGCCCGACCACGGACAGCGGGCCGCTGATCCGTAGCTCGGTGCGGACTTGCGCGGGCGCCGCGCACTGCTCGGCCTCGCGGCGGACCGTGCGGTCGATCCGTTCACGCAGGCGGGTGCTGTGGCCGTCGCCGCCGTGCAGTTCGAAGATGGACGTGCGGATCTCCTGCACCACGTCCTGCAGGTCGTTGACGATACCGGTGAGCCTGTCGCGCACGACGGGGGACGTGGCGCGCGGGATGGTGCCCTGCAGGGTGAGGCCGATCGCGAACAGTTGCTGGATGACGTGGTCGTGCAGGTCGTGGGCGATGCGGTCGCGGTCGGTGAGGATATCCAGCACCCGCATCCGCTGCTGTGCCTGCACGAGTTCCATCGCCAGCGCCGCCTGGTCGGTGAAGGCGGTGGCCAACTCGACGACGTCCGGGGTGTAGGCGGGCGCACCGGCGGGCCGCAGCACCATCAGCACCCCGATGGAGGAGTCGCGGGTGTACAGCGGCAGGACCATCGCGGGCCCGGCCCCGGGGAACACCGTGGCCAGGTCGGTCTCGGCGGTATCGGGGACGGTGACTGTGGTCCGCCCGAACGCCGCGCCGACGGCGGGACCCTCGACGCTCAGTGCGCGCCCCAGCCGGGGGTCGGGACCGGACCAGTGGCCGACCACCAGTTCGGCGATCTCGTCGGGCGGGCTGTCGGGGTCCGGGGCGAGCGCCAGCGCGGCCCACTCGGCCCTGCCCAGGGTGCGGGCCCGATCGGTGAGCTGCGTCAGCACGTCGCCGGTGGGCGAGCCCGCGAGGAATTCGGTGGTGATGTCGCGGGTCGCGGCCGTCCACGCCTGGCGGGCGCGGGCGGAATCGTAGAGGCGAGCGTTGTCGATCGCGATGCCTGCGGCGGCGGTGAGCGCCTGGACGACGATGTCGTCGTCCTCGCTGAAGGGCGGGCGCTCGGATTTTCCCGCCAGGGAGAGCTGTCCGAACAGTTCGTCGCGAATGCGCACGGGCACAGTCAATTCCGCGTGCGGCGCGGTGACCTGCTCCCGGGCGATCCCGTCGGCGGCGTGATAGACGAAGTGGTCGGGCTGCCCATCGCGGCCGTGCACCGCCAGCACGCCGTATGCGGCGTCCACGAGTTTGATAGCGGTGCGCACGAACATGTTCAGCGTCTCGTCGAGTTCGAGCAGGGAGTTGATAGCGAGCATGGCCTCGACGAGTTCGTCCATCCGGTCGCGCGCGTCGATGACCTGCTCGACGCGGTCCTTGACCTCCGTGAGCAGTTCCCGCAACCGCAGCTGGGACAGCGCCTCGCGGACGGAAGGCTGGCCGCCCCGCGAGGAGGGGCCGTCGTCGGCGGCGGTTTGCCCGGATTGCGCCGCCGCCTCGGACCGAGCCGGCGTCGGGGGCTGTGCCGCCACCCGGGACAGATCGGCCATAGGGGCAATCCTCACGGTCGGCGGAACCACACTGGCGGGTCGAATTATACGCGTGGGGTGGAATATTCCGATTGTGGCGGTGAGGTGCCCGGTGGCATAGGCGAATGGGACTTTTGTCCCTGTCGCCGCCGCGCCGGTGATGGTCGGATGTATGCCCAGGGGGTTTGCGGGCGAAAGGCGCTCGCGGGCGGAGGCGTAGTGACGTGGTCTGGCTCGAAGGCAATTCCGCCGAGGCGGATTCGGAACCGATTGTCGGGTATCGCCGTGGGCGCGGGACGCATGACGTGGTTGATCTCGATCGCGCCGAGTCGTTGCGGTTGATCGCGGGCGCGACGTACGGGCGCGTGGTGTTCACTCGGGATGCGCTGCCCGCGATCCGACCGGTCTGTCACCTGGTGGAGGACGGCCGGATCATCCTGCGCACACGCATCACCTCGCGGCTCACCGGCGTGGTGCGCAGCGAGGTGCGGGTGGTCGTCGCCTACGAGGTCGACGAGATCGATCCGGTGACGCACACCGGCTGGGCGGTGGTGGTGACGGGCCTGGCGGAGGCGATCACCGATCCGGTCCGGATCGCCCGTTACGAGCGGCTGCTGCGGCCCTGGATGGACCGGTCGCTGGACACGGTGATCGCGATCGACCCCAGCATGATCGAGGGGGTGCGGCTGCTGGAATCGGGCCCGCTGTGATCAGTAGGGAGGATGGAGTCCGGAACGGAGTTTCGACGCGTAGACCGCGGCCTGGGTGCGTCGTTCGAGCCCGAGCTTGGTGAGCAGCCGGGATACGTAATTCTTGACGGTCTTCTCCGCCAGGAACATTCGCTCGGCGATCTGGCGGTTGGTCAGGCCCTCGCCGAGCAGGTCCAGCAGTTTGCGCTCCTGCTCGGTGAGCGCGGCCAGCGGGGCGTCGGGGGCGGTGTTGTTGCGCAGGCGCGCCATGAGCGCGGCGGCGGCGCGGTTGTCCAGCAGGGAACGGCCGGAGCCGACCTCCTTGATCGCGCGCGCCAGCTCCATGCCCTTGATGTCCTTGACGACGTAACCGCTGGCGCCGGCCAGAATCGCGTCCATCATGGCCTGCTCATCGGTGTAGGAGGTGAGGATCAGGCAGTGCAGGCCGTCGAGTTTGGACAGCAGTTCGCGGCACAGCTCGATTCCGTTGCCGTCGGGCAGGCGCACATCCAGGACCGCGACGTCGGGGCGTAGCGCGGGGATGCGGGCCATCGCATGCGCCACATCACCGGCCTCGCCGACGACGGTCAGTTCGGGATCCTCCTCGAGCAGGTCGACCAGGCCGCGACGTACGATCTCGTGGTCGTCGACGAGGAACACCTTGATCATGGGTGGGGTCCAATCTCGTTGCGGTGGTTCTGTACCTCGCCGGACTCACTCACCCGCGGTGGGATGAGGTTCGCAGTGCCTGGCCAGTTCGAGCATGCGCGCGCGGTACTGGTCGGGGGTGATCCGGCCGGACAAGCGCGCCGCAAGCAGCATATTCTCTGCGGTGAGCGCGGGCCATACCTGGGTGGGGGAGGCCCATGCGAGGGTGAATTCGGTGTCGGCCGGCCCCGGAGACGGACCGTGCGACACCGGGGGAGTGGGGCGGGACGACTTGCGGCCCAGGGCTTTTCGTCGCAACGACAATCGCCCGGTGATGCGCAACGCGACTATGCACCAGGAGACCAACACGGCCATCGCACACCCGGCGAAGATAACGATGTCCACCCGCATCACCTCGTATCTCAAGGTTACTTCCAAAGCACGTGCTGGAGAACGTTTTCCAAGCGGTGATCGAGATCGTTGATTAGGGGTTCCGGAGGATCGGCCGGTGGGGTGCTCGCCGGGCTCATCCATCGGGAGAGTGCAGAACTGAGAGTGTCAATTTGGAATATCGGTATCGACGTATGCGCATTAACTAATGAATCGCTAAAAGTGTCGCCACACAACACCGGAGTACCTCACAACTAGAGCAAGCAAAGAAGAGGCCAAGAGGTGTCCCGGTCCTGCGCCTGATCCCGCGAGCCTGGTCAGGGGACGCATGCGATCGCGCCCAGGCGACCTGTTGGCGGCATTCCTGGCCTCCGGTGATGCGCGCTGAATCGGCGGCGTTCTCGTTGCATCCGGTGGTATGCGGGGATGTCGCGGAGGCGAAACTAGACGTTACTGTCAATCACATGTAATCTTCGAGTAACGCCCGGTCACGGTGGTCCGGGCGGTCGCACGGAACGGATACCTCAATGGCGCGGCATGTCGACGTACTGATCATCGGCGCGGGTCTGTCCGGCATCGGAATGGCCTGCCACCTGGTCCGGGAGAAGACCGGGCGCAGCTACGCGATCCTGGAGCGGCGCGCCGCGATCGGCGGGACGTGGGATCTGTTCCGGTATCCGGGAATTCGCTCGGATTCGGATATGTACACCTTCGGATACGGCTTCCGCCCGTGGAACGGCACGAAGGTACTCGCCGACGGGGCCGCCATCCGGCAGTACATCGCCGATACCGCGGCGGAACACGGTGTGCAGGACCATATCCGGTTCGGCCGTAAGGTGACCGAGGCGAGCTGGTCGAGCGAGCGCGGAATCTGGACGGTGACCGCAGTCGCCGACGGTGGCGACACCGAGGTCTACACCTGCGATTTCCTGGTCGGCTGCACCGGCTACTACGACTACGACAAGGGCTACCGCCCGCATTTCCCCGGCGAGGAGAATTTCCCCGGGCCCATCGTGCATCCGCAGCACTGGCCCGAGGATCTGGACTACCGGGACAAGCGGGTGGTGGTCATCGGCAGCGGGGCGACGGCCATCACGCTGATCCCGGCGATGAGCGACCAGGCCGCGCACGTCACCATGCTGCAGCGCTCGCCCACGTACATCACCTCGCTCCCGGCCGAGGACCCGGTGGCGGTCGGGTTGAAGATGGCCCGGGTTCCCGCGGCGATCGCCTACCGCAGCGGCCGGGCTCGCAATATCGCGATCCAGCGGGCCAGTTTCGAGTTCTCGCGCCGCAATCCGTCGCTGATGCGCCGGGTACTGCTCGGTGCGGTGCGGGCGCAGGTCGGTGCGGGAATAGATATGCGGCATTTCAGTCCTCGGTACAACCCGTGGGATCAGCGGCTGTGCATCGTGCCGAACGGGGACCTGTTCAAGGAATTGCGGTCCGGGCGCGCCTCGATCGTGACCGATCGGATCGAGGAGTTCACCGAGACCGGTATCCGGCTGGCGTCGGGGGAGCAACTGCCCGCCGACATCATCATCAGCGCAACGGGTTTGACCGTACAGATGCTCGGCGGGGTGCAGCTGGTGGTCGACGGCGTTCCGGTGACGACGCGAGATCTAGTGCTGTACAAGGGCACGCTGCTCGGTGGTGTGCCGAACATGTTGTTCGTGCTCGGGTACACCAACGCGTCGTGGACCCTCAAGGCGGATCTGGCCGCGCAATACTTCTGCCGGGTGCTGAATCATATGCGCTCGCACGGGTATTCGACCGTCGTCGCGGTTCCCGAGGACGACGACCGGTCGCCCGGGTCCGTGATGGGCGACGAGCTGAACTCCGGGTATATCCAGCGCGGCGACGCGGTGATGCCCAGGCAGGGCACGCGCGGGCCGTGGCGGGTGGTGAACAGTTACTTCCGCGACCGCAAGCAGCTGCGCAGGGATGCGATCGAGGATGGCGTGCTGCGGTTCGGCCGTCGCGCGGCCGACGTGCTGCCCGAGGCCGAATCCCGTTCGGCCTGAGAGGGTTCCGGTCAGGCTACGGAGTACTCGTCGCCGCTGGAGATCGCGACCACGCCCGGTTCAGCGGGGCACGGTGACGGGATCCACGCAGCTTCCGGGGAGATCACCGAGGGCGCAGCCGGCCGGCGGGCGGACCGGGCGGTAGTTGGCGGGCACGCCGCCGTGACGGGTGATCTCGGCGTAGGCGGGGACGGCGTCGGTGGGGCGGCGGGTGAGGGCCGGGTCGGTGAGCACGTCGACGGTGTAGAGGCCGAAACGCGGCGCGTAGCTGCCCCATTCGTAGTTGTCGGTGACGCTCCAGTAGTTGTAGCCGATGATGTTCATGCCGGCGGCCTTGGCGCGCTGGATCCAGTAGATGGTGTCGCGCAGGTCCTGGCCTCGGGTGTAGCCGTCGGGGCGGGGTGCGCCGTTGTGGGTGGGCATGCCGTTCTCGACGATGTACAGCGGCTTGCCCGGGAAGCGGCGGGCGTAGTACCCGAGGGCGTAATAGATGCCCTCGGGTTGCAGCGGCTGGTTCCACAGGCTGGTGAAGTCGGCAGGCGAGGTGGTCGTCACCGATTTCGGGTCGTAACCGTAGTAGTAGTCGATGCCGACGAAGTCGAGTTTGCCGGCGATGCCGTCTTCGATCAGTCCGCTGACGAACGGCTCGGCCGTACCGAGGGTGTAGGCGATGTTGCTGGTGACCATCGCGCCGGGCCGGCGCTGGTGGATGTGGTCGAAGATGGCGTTGTGCGCGTGGATGATCTGCTGCTGCATCAGCGGGGCCTGCGCGGCCGGCAGGCCGCCGTTGCGGACCTCGTTGAGAACGTAGAACGTGGGTTCGTTGAAGGTGATCCAGAGCGGATTGCGGGATGCGTAGCGGTCCACCACCTTTCGGGCGTTGGCCAGCCACAGCTCGATCATGCCGGTGCTGCCCCAGCCGCCGCGGTCGGCGACCCAGCCCGGGTAGACCCAGTGGTCGAGGGTGATCATCGGGCGAATGCCCCTGGCGGCCATGGTGTCCAGGACATGGTCGTAGAAGGCGAAGCCGTCCTCGTCCCAGACCCCGGGCCGGGGCTGGACCCGGGACCATTCGACGCTGATGCGGTAGACGTTCACGCCCATGTCCGCGGCCAGGCCGATGTCGGAGGCGTAGCGGGTGTAGAAGTCGACCGCGTTGTGGTACGGCTCGAAGGAGGAGTTCTTGGCGACGTAGCGGATCCAGTTGCTGTCGCGGGCGTGGCCCTCACATTGGAATCCGGCGCTGGCCACGCCCCAGAAGAAGTCCTTGCCGACGGCGGGGACGGTGGCAGGCGGCGCGGTCCGGGCGTGCGCGAGCGCGGCGGGTCCGGCCAGGGCCGCGGCGGTGCCTGCGGCGAGGGCGGACAGGGCCTGGCGGCGGCTGAGCGGGCGCATCGAACTCCTTGGTCTCTCGAATGGAACGAGCCGGCTGATATCGGGCGGGTCGAGTTGACACGCTAACCGGAATCGGCCGATTGGGGCGGCGGGCGCTCCGGCGCGGTGTCATTGTCCGCCGTTAATGGTCAGTTGTCCAGTTGCGGAACGTGTCGGTGGGGCGGTCTACGGTGGGTTCATGACCACGCATCTCACGCACTGGGGAGCGTTCGAGGCCATCAGCGACGGCGAGCGGCTCACCGCGGTCCGGCCCTGGCGCGGGGATCCCGAGCCGATGCCGCTGATCGAGAATGTCGCCTCGGCGCAGCATCATCCGGCGCGCATCACCCAGCCGCACGTGCGTCGCGGCTGGCTCGAGCACGGTCCGGGCGCGCCGGGGCGGGGGAGCGATCCGTACGTGCCGGTGTCGTGGGAGCGGGCGACCGATCTGCTGGCCGGTGAGCTGCGGCGGGTGTACGAGCGGCACGGAGCCGAGGCGGTCTACGGCGGGTCCTACGGGTGGGCCAGCGCCGGGCGGTTCCACCACGCACAGAGTCAGGTGCACCGATTCCTGAACTGTCTGGGCGGCTATGTGCGGCACGTCAACAGCTACAGCATGGGCACCTCGACGGTGCTGCTGCCGCATATCCTCGGCGACCTGTACGAGATGATCACCCACGCCACGTCCAAGGATGTGCTCGCCGAGCACGCGGAGTTGGTGGTGGCGTTCGGCGGGCTGTCGCCGAAGAACGTCGCGGTGACCCCGGGCGGTGTGTCGCGGCATCACGGACGGGGCTGGATCGCGTCGGCGCGGGCGCGCGGCTGCCGGTTCGTCTCGATCAGTCCGTTGCGCGACGATATCGGCGACGAGGCGCGGGCGGAATGGATCGCGCCTCGTCCGGGTAGCGATGCGGCGCTGATGCTCGCGGTGGCGCAGGTACTCGACGCGGAGGGCTTGGCGGACAAGAGCTTTCTGGATCGGTACACCGTCGGATTCGATCGGTTCGCCCGCTACCTGCGCGGTTCCGACGACGGTGTGGTGAAGGATCCGCGGTGGGCCGCGTCGATCACGGGTGTTCCGGCCGAGCGGATCACGGCGCTGGCGCGTGAGATGGCCGCCGCGCGCACATTCGTCACGGTCAGCTGGTCGTTGCAGCGGGCCCGGTACGGTGAGCAGCCGGTGTGGCTGGGTGTGGTGCTCGCGGCCATGCTCGGTCGGATAGGCCTGCCCGGAGGGGGTTTCGGGCATGGCTACGGCTCGGCGGGCAACGTGGGTGAACCGGCGCGCCGGTTGTCGGTGCCGCGGTTCCCGCAGGGCGAGAACCCGGTGCGGACGTACATCCCGGTGGCCCGGATCGCCGATATGCTGCTGAATCCCGGCGGGGAGTACGAGTACGACGGCCGGCGCCTGGTTTATCCGGATATCCGGCTGATCTACTGGTGTGGCGGCAACCCGTTCCACCATCATCAGGATCTGGCACGTCTGCGTGAGGCATTCGCCCGCCCGGAGACGATCGTCGTGCACGATCCGTTCTGGACCGCCACCACCCGATGCGCCGATATCGTGCTGCCCGCCACGATGACCATCGAGCGGGACGATTTCGGCGCGGGCGACAACGACCGCCTGTTCTTCCCGATGCCCGCGCTCACCCGCCCGGCCGGGCAGGCCCGCGACGATTACGCGATCCTGTCCGAGGTGGCCGAAAAGCTCGGCGTCGGTAAGGAATTCACCGAGGGGCGGACCACGATGGAGTGGTTGCGTCACCTGTATGGCGAGTGGCGTACGACGCAGGCGGCATCCGGCGACGCAGGTGTCACGATCCCCGGCTTCGAGGAATTCTGGGCGGCCGACGGGTTCGAGCTCCCGGTGTCCGACCCCGGGCAGGTGGTCTTCGCCGATTTCCGCGCAGATCCGGACCGCCACCCATTGGCCACCCCCTCCGGGCGCATCGAGATCTTCTCCGAGACCATCGAGAGCTTCGGCTACCCCGACTGCCCAGGTCACCCGATCTGGCTCGAACCCGAGGAATGGCTGGGAAGTGCTGCGGCTCAGCGCTTCCCCTTGCAGCTGATCGCGAACCAGCCGCGCACCAAGCTGCACAGCCAGCTCGACGTGGGCGCACACAGTCAGTCGGCGAAGGTGCACGGGCGCGAGCCGGTTCGGATACATCCGAGCGAGGCGGCGGCGCGGGGCCTGCGCGAAGGCGATGTCGTGCGCATCGTCAACGACCGCGGCAGCTGCCTCGCGGGCCTGATGCTGTCCGAGGCCCTCGCCCCGGGGATCGCCCAGCTGTCCACCGGCGCCTGGTACGACCCGGACCCGGCCGACCCGAGCTTCTGCCGTCACGGAAACCCCAACGTACTCACCGCCGATCGCCCGTCCTCATCGCTGAGCCAGGGCTGCACAGGCCAGCTGTGCCTGGTCCAGATCGAGCCGTACACCGGTGAGGTGCCAGAACTGTCGGTGAGTGGACCGCCGCCGACCGTGTGACCGGATTGGGCTCGTCGTGACGAATGTGCGCGCTGTGGCCATCTCACGGGCTGGCGCGTTCACTGGCCGGAACGCCTGTGAGCGTGGCGGCCCAGCGCGGATCCTTCACCAAAGTTGTCGGGGCAGGTCACCATCGCGGCAGGCTGCCGCGCCCGACGAGCAACTGCGCAACCGGTCGTTACCTCTTGCCATGACAGCGGTAACCCATAACCGCCGGACAGTGGTGTCGCACATCCCCGTGGTGATCTCCCCGGCAGCTACCCACTCGGCCAGCGGCCGGCAGCGCTGGGTTTCCCGGAGTAGTACTGGGTGCCAACGGGGAGTTCTGCTGCTCGGGCCAGATCCGGGATGTTGGCGGCCAGCGAGCATAAGCTGGCAATCTGTCGGTAGTCGGCCGCACCTCCTTCGGGCGAGAGTGAACACATGCGAAATAACATTCACCCTGGTCCGACTGTCGGCCCGATGATGCGGGCGGCGGTCTGCGTTCGTGCGGGCGGACCGGAGGTGCTCGAGCTTCGTGAACTCCCGATACCGACGGTGCGGGACGGGTGGAGCCTGGTAGAGGTCAAGGGCGTGGGCCTGAACCGGTCGGAGCTGCGGACCCGCCAGGGGCATTCGCCGGACGTGAGGTTTCCGCGCGTACTCGGGATCGAATGTGTGGGAATCGTCGCGGACTCGACCGATCCGGCGCTGCCGGAGGGGACGGCCGTCGCGGCGGTGATGGGCGAGATGGGCAGGCAGTTCGACGGCGGCTACGCGCAGTACACGCTACTGCCGAACTCGCTGCTGATGCCGGTCACCACCACGCTGCCGTGGGAGGCACTGGCCGCATTGCCCGAGACATATCTGACCGCGTACGGCTCGCTGACCGCGGTGGGGATCGTGCCGGATGGCCGGGG
This sequence comes from Nocardia alni, assembly GCF_019038435.1. Classification (GTDB taxonomy): domain Bacteria; phylum Actinomycetota; class Actinomycetes; order Mycobacteriales; family Mycobacteriaceae; genus Nocardia; species Nocardia alni. The sequence continues at coordinate 14,927 of NZ_JAGPOX010000091.1, read as the reverse complement.
CCGGTTGCTGATCCGCGGCGGGACATCGTCGGTGGGGATGGCGGCCGCGGCGATCGCGTCCGGGCACGGCATCGAGACCATGGCCACGACTCGGCGCAGCAGCAAGGTCGAGGCGTTGACCGCGGCCGGCGTCGACCATGTGCTCGTCGACGACGGCGAGTCGCTGTCGGCGAGTGTGCGGGCAATCTGGCCCGAGGGCCCGGACCATGTGCTGGATCTTGTCGGGGCACATACGGCGGTGGATTCGCTGCGGCTGGTCCGTCGTGGCGGAACGGTATGTGTGGCGGGCTCGCTCAGCGGCTGGCTGATCCCGGATTTCGAACCGATAGCGTTGATCCCGCCCGGAACCAAGCTCACCTCGTTCCACAGCGACAGTCTCCGGGGCAGCGCGGGCGCGTCCGTCCTGCGGCGGATCGTGCACGAGGTCGAGAAAGGCCTCTACCGCCCCAACATCGACCGCGTCTTCGGCCTGGGCGACATCGCCGCGGCGCACCGGTACATGGAGAACAACGAAGCCACCGGAAAAGTCGTGGTCCTGCCCTGAACCGCAACCGCACCCGCGCCGAGCGGCAGTCTCATCGTGGTCCGGGCGTCGACCGGTTCGCCGTGCTTGAATGGTCGTGCCGAGTGAAAGGAATTCGATGAGCTACCTGGCCGACCCCACCCGCTATGACGGTTCGATGCAGTACCGGCGCACCGGTCGGTCGGGGCTGGATCTGCCGGTCCTGTCGCTCGGGTTCTGGCACAACTTCGGGGACGATCGACCGTTCACCGTGCAGCGTGAGATCGCCTTGCGCGCTTTCGATCAGGGGATCACGCACTTCGATCTGGCCAACAACTACGGTCCGCCGTACGGGTCGGCGGAGATCAACGCGGGGCGGCTGCTGCGGGAGGATCTGGCGGCCTACCGCGACGAGTTGATCATCTCCACCAAGGCCGGATGGGATATGTGGCCGGGCCCGTACGGGCAGGGTGGTGGTTCGCGCAAATACATGCTGGCCTCGCTGGATCAGTCGCTGTCCCGGTTGGGGCTGGATTACGTAGACATCTTCTACTCGCATCGTTTCGACGCCACCACTCCGCTGGAGGAGACCGCGGCGGCGCTGGATACCGCTGTGCGCCAAGGCAAAGCGCTGTATGTCGGGATCTCCTCGTACGACAGCGAGCATTCGGCGAAAATGGCTGGGCTCCTGCGTGAGCTGGGCACCCCGCTGCTGATCCACCAGCCGTCGTATTCGATGCTGAACCGCTGGATCGAGACCGAGGGCCTGCTGGGCACCGCGGCCGATCAGGGATTCGGCATCATCGGTTTCACCGCGCTCGCCCAGGGCCTGCTGACCACCAAATACCTGGACGGCATCCCCGAGGGTTCCCGGGCGACCCAGAACAAGTCGTTCCAGAACGAACTGCTCACCGACGCGATGATCGAGCGCCTGCGCAAACTCGACGCGATCGCCACCCGCCGCGGCCAAACCCTCGCCCAGCTCGCCCTGGTGTGGGCACTGCGCGACCCGCGGGTCACGTCCCTGGTGGTCGGCGCGTCGTCGGTCGCCCAACTCGACCAGAACATCGCGGCCCTGACCAACCGCACCCTGTCCCCACTGGAACTGTCGGAGATCGACGCGTTGCTGGACGACGACGGCACGGTCGACCTGTGGCGCGGGGCTCGCGAGGGCGCGTTGTAACGGCACTGCGCCCGGCGCTTGCGGACGCACGCGGGGCGCGGTGCCTATCGGCCAGGGCGGGCGCATCGCCCTGTCGGTCAGAGCGTTGCGGCAAGTCGAGGCGATCGGCAGATCGCTCTGTAGCGGCCCGTCTCCGAGGAATCGACGCCGTTCCGATGCACGTGAGGTGAACCAGCTGGCACCGGAGATGTGCTGGACAAGCCCGAGACTCTTGGCCGAGCTCTCGATGAGTGTCGGGGCTATGTCCCCTTCACGAATCTGAAGTAGAAGGCCCCGAACAGCAGGACTATGCCGATGTTCGCCGCCAGGCGCTCCCAGAACCAGGACGCGTGCCGAAAGAACAGGACGTCCACGCCAACGATGACCACGACCAGGGCGATTATGTAGATTACGACGACCGCCTGCCTTGCCATGTCTTCTTTGTACTCTCTGCTGCCGAACCGGGATGGGTTTCCGGAAGCGATCGGTTGGCCGTGTGGCCGAATCGAGGTTGATCTCCGGCGAACCCGGGCCTATATTACGTTACGTACCTGTTCCGTTTCGTAAATCGGAGTGAGCGTGCCAGGCACTCGTGATGCGGAGCCCGCTCGGGGCAGACCGCGCGACATCGGGCGAGACCTGGCGATCCTCGATGCGACGCTGAAGCTGCTGGTCGAGGTCGGATATGAGCAGTTGTCCATCGAGTCGGTCGCGGCGGCGGCCGGAGTCGGCAAGCCCACGGTGTACCGGCGCTACAGCGGGAAGGCCGCTCTGGTGGCCGCGGCGGTCGAGCACCGCGCGGCGAGTGTCCCGCCCGCCGTCGACGCTCGGGATCTGCGGCAGGCCCTGCTGGAAACAGCGGGATGGCTGGCCGAACAGATCGCCGAGCAGGAGATCGGACTGCTGGGCGCCCTGTTCGCCGGTATGCGCAGCGATCGCGATCTCGCGGCGGAAATGCGACGGATCCTGCGACGCGACGAAGCGGCGATGACCGCGCAGCCGTTCGGTGGAGTCCGAGGTGAACATCTGGTTCCCGGAGCTGCCGGACTGTTCGCGGAGATCGTTCCAGCGCTGGTCGTGCACCGGCTCGTGTTCGTCGGCGAGCCCATCGACCAGAGCTTCCTCGAGCACATCGTCGACGACATCCTGTTACCGCTGCTCCAACCGCGATAAGTGCCCACGCCTGCGGGCCTGACGGGCAAGGCGAATCCACAATCGGAGCGGACCGCTCCTCGAACACGACAGAGGCAACGATCATGATCGTCATCACCGGCGCAACCGGCGCCCTGGGCGGCGCTACCGTCGACCACCTACTCGAGCGCATCCCCGCGGACCGTATCGCGGTCAGCGTCCGCGATACCGCCAAGGCGTGGCATCTCGCCGACCGCGGCGTGCGCGTGCGACAAGGCTCCTACCACGACCCGGACGCGCTGCGCAACTCGTTCGAGGGCGCCGAGCAGATCCTCCTCGTCTCCCAGAACGATCCCGACAGCGACGGAATCACCCTGCACCGCAACGCCATCGAAGCCGCCACCGCAGTCGGCGCGAAGCGCATCCTGTACACCAGCCACCAAAACGTGCGCACCGACAGCCCATTCCCCCCGGCCGCCGAGCACGCCGGCACCGAAGCGCTGCTCGCACGGTCGGGCCTCGCCTGGACCTCCCTGCGCAACGGCTTCTACTCCCACAGCCTCGACTGGCTGCTGGGCCCCTGGCAACAGACCGGGGTCATCGCCGCCCCCGCCGACGGCCCCGCCTCCTGGACCGCCCGCGCCGATGTCGCCGAAGCCGCCGCGATCATCCTCACCACCCACCCCCAAGACGGTCCCATAACCCTCACCGCCCAACACGCCGTCACCTTCGCCGACATCGCCACGACCGCAACCCAACTCACCGGCCACACCATCACCAGAGTCATCCTCGACGACGACCGATGGCTGACCGATCGCATCGCCGCCGGCACCCCCGAACACCTGGCCCGCATGCTGCTGACCTTCTTCCACGCCGCCCGCAACGGCCATTTCGCCCACACCGACCCACTACTGACAGAACTCCTCGGCCGCAGCCCACACACAATCACCGACCTACTCACCAACCGCATCACCGCCTGAGTTCCGAACCGATCCGGCCCCACCCGGCTCGACGACCGAGCCCAACGCATCACCGCCGATGAGCGGAAATCTCAACTCCGGCGCCCCGCTGGCCGTCGAACAGGCGCCCGCCGCCGCGGTGCTCAACATTCGATGGTCATAAATCCCCACAACCGCCCGCAGCGCCGATCACCAGTTATATTGACCGGAAATACGCTCCACCACAAAAACATTCGCGAATCGCGCGCGCATTCGGACCCGGCCACGGCATCGAAACCACCGGATATGCACCGCACCCGAAATTTCAACGGCCCCGGCGATCCCACCGATCTTCGCCACCTGACGGAGGGACCGCCAGAGCCGAGGCATCAAACCACACTCTGACCACATCACCGACCGACACCGTCCACCCCAAGCCGAGAACCCCCGGGATACTGAGGACGACCCAACGCCGGTACTGCCGCATCTACTCCACCGCGGACAATACCGATCAGCCAACCGAGATGTGATCCACAATCCGCGAGAACCGGCCTCCCGCTACATTTTGCAGCCCGGATTATCCGAAAGCGGCGTCCCGAGCCGCCAAAATGTAGCGGCAGGCCGGGGTGTCCTTCGCGTGCTGGTGGCGGCCGACTCGCAGAGTGCGGTGTAGTCGCGGCCGTGCATTGACCGGTCTTGGGTGTGGTGTCGGAGCGGCATTCGGAGAACCGGCCTCCCGCTGCATTTTCCGGAGGGAATCGTCGGAAACCAGAGTCTCGAGGCGGAAAATTGCAGCGTCAGGCCGGGCGCACCGGCACGAGGAGGTCCTGGGCGCCAGGAGGGGGCGGAATCGGCGCTTTGGGTGAACGATGACCTCGAGCACACCGCTCGCGAACCGTGGTCCATCGATATCGCGCTGGGCGGTGTCGCTCACTGTCGGTGCGACTCTTCGTCTTCCGGCCATACGAGGACACCGGCGTGGACATGCTGTTCCTGATGCCGGGCATGGCGCGTGGACTACTTCCGGCTGGATGATTCGGTGGGACTCGAGCCGGCGGCGAACCTCCCGGCAGGTGCCTGGCATTCGATTCGGGCCGGATCAAGCCCCTCGACTCTCGAGTAGACCGTTGACAGATGTGTCCGACCCGACGCGGTATTCGGAATTCCCACCCAGGTGCGGTACGCCCGATTCGCGTTGCCCTACAACCTGTCGACCGCGATCTTCGGCGGTACCGCGCCCTATATCGACCCGACCGGATGGAAGCTGTTCCCCGCGTTCTTCATGTCCACGACCAGCGCTGTCACAGGTCGGGTGTCGGTGGTGCGTGCAAATAGGGGATATGCGCAGGATGGCAGGGGGCGCATTGATGCAGGCTGCGCAGAAAACGGGAATTCTCAACTCCTCCCGTATCTATTGTATAGCGCAGTGGGGGGCTTGCGGCAAGGGTGGGGGTGTGCCGCATAATCGCTGGTCGAAGCTGGAAGTCTGCGGAAATGGGGGTTGTGAATGCGTGTGTTGTCGGTGGTTGATCCGATCGAATACCGGTTGGTCGGTTTGTGGGTGGATGTTGACATGGTTGCGGAGTGTGAAGGAGTGCGGGCATGACGGGTGATAGCGACGAACCCCATACCTACGACGAGGAACTGCGCTCCGAACGCGACTATGTGGCCGGGCTCTACGCGCGCCTGGATGCCGAGCGGGCGCGGGTGAAGGGCCGGTATTCGGCGGCGCTGCGCGGCAACGGCGCCTCGCTGCTGGATCGGGACGCGGAGGTGCGCGCGCTGGGGCGGGAGGTCAAGCGGCTGGACGTCGCGGATTACGGGCTGTGTTTCGGCCGGTTGGACGCGGTGTCCGGGGAACGGCTGTATATCGGGCGGATCGGTCTGCTCGACGAGGACGACGACTATGAGCCGGTGCTGCTGGACTGGCGTGCCCCGGCCGCGCGCCCGTTCTATGTGGCCACCGCGGCGAGTCCGGAGAATATGCGGCGGCGGCGTCAGTTTCATACTCGCTCCCGCGAGGTGATCGAGTTCACCGACGAGGTGTTCGGCCGGCCCAGCAGCGGGGAGCGTGGCGACGCGGCGCTGCTGGCGGCGGTGAACGCGCCGCGCACCGAGGGCATGCGCGACATCGTGGCCACGATCCAGTCCGAACAGGACGAGATCATCCGTATGGAGCATCCCGGCGTCCTGGTCATCGAGGGCGGACCGGGGACCGGCAAGACCGTGGTGGCGCTGCACCGCGTCGCGTACCTGCTGTACACCCAGCGTGAGCAGATGGAACGGCACGGTGTGCTGGTCGTCGGGCCCAACACCGCGTTTCTGAAGCATATCGACCACGTGCTGCCGTCACTCGGCGAGTCGAACGTGGTGTTCATGACGCCCGCGGATCTCGTGCCCGGACTGCATGCCGGCGCCGAGGACGCTCCGAAAGCCGCGCGCCTCAAGGGTTCCCTGACGATCCTGGACGTCCTGAAGGCGGCGGTCGCCGATCGGCAGGAGCTGCCGCGTGATTCGCTGCCGATCGAGTTGGCGGACATCACGGTGCGGATCGACGCCGAGACCGCCGAATGGGCGCGGCAGGCGGCGCGCGAGAGCGGGCGGCCGCACAACGAGGCCCGCGCGGTGTTCCGGGAGATCATCGAGTACGTGCTCACCGAACGGGCGATCGGGCGGATCGGCAAGGGCTGGCTGACCCGCTCGGACAAGCAGGCGTGGGAGGATATGCGCGCGGATCTGCTCGAGGAACTCGCGCAGAGCGAGGCCTTCACCGCCGCGCTCGACGGGCTGTGGCCCATCTTGACACCGGAGACCCTGCTGGCACAGCTGTATTCGTCGCGCGAACGACTGCTTGCGGCGGGTGCGGACGAGGCGCTGTGGCGTGCGGACGGCACGGCGTGGACGGTCTCGGACGTGCCGCTGCTGGACGAACTGGTCGACCTGCTGGGCCGCGACAAGGTCGCTGAGGCGGCCGCCGAACGTGAACGGACCGCGGAGGCCAGGCAGGAAGCCGCGTATGCCGCCGGCGTGCTGGACCTCATGGTCGACCGCACCGATCACATGGACGACGAGGACCACCTGTTCGCCACCGACCTGCTCTACGCCGAGGACCTGGCCGACCGCTTCGTGGAACGCGACACCCGCGAGCTGGCCGATCGCGCTGCCGCCGACCGGGATTGGACCTACCGGCACATCGTGGTCGACGAGGCGCAGGAGCTGTCGCAGATGGACTGGCGGGTGCTGATGCGCCGCTGCCCGGGCCGATCCTTCACCGTCGTCGGCGATCTGGCCCAACGCCGCTCGCCCGCCGGAGCGAACTCGTGGAACACGATGCTCGACCCGTATGTCCCCGGCCGCTGGGTGTACCGCTCCCTGACGGTGAACTACCGCACCCCCGCCGAGATCATGTCGGTCGCGGCCGCCGTCCTGGCCGAGTTCGCCCCTGCGGTCCAGCCACCCGAATCGGTCCGTGCGTGCGGGGTACGGCCCTGGTCCCGGCACGTCAGCGATGGTGAATTACCCACTGCGATCAAGGAATTCGTCCGCACCGAAGCCGACCGTGCGGGCACCAGCGTGGTGATCGGCCCACCGGACGTGCCCGGCGCGGTCCCACCATCGGAAACCAAGGGCCTGGAATTCGACTCGGTCGTGCTCGTCGACCCCGACCGCATCCTCGCCGACGGCCCACGCGGCGCGGCCGAACTCTACGTCGCCCTCACCCGCGCCACCCAACGCCTCGGTGTGCTGCACCGAAACCGGTTGCCCCAGGCACTGACCGGACTCGCCGAGGGAGGGGCACCGCGGTAGTGAGCGCGCCGCCCAGCGGGATTTCGCGTGCGGTGCGCTCTCAGGCCGTCGATCATCCGAAACGTCGGTTCCTTGCCTTTCATGGCGTGCGGACCGACGTGCTGGCCGCGGACTCGACCTGGTGAGCGCTCCATCGTGGAAACCGAGACGCGCCGGGCGAGCCGGACTGGTCGTTTCGCACCGTCGCGGCACCGACGTCGACACGATTCCGGCGTTCGGCCCCAGTACCTCGGGGCGCCCGGCCTCCTGCTGCATTGTTCGGTTCCGAAACTCTGGTTCAGAGGACTTCGTACGAAAAATGCAGCGGGAAGCCGGTTCTCGCGAACTGCGAATCATACTTCGACGAGTGCCGGCGGACGACCGGTCGTCCAGACGACCTGCATCGTCGTCTTCTTCACTTGCCAGCCGAAGTCCGTCTGCACGAGTTCAGCCCGGCAGCGGGCGCCCACGGTGAACACATCTCCCCCGGGGTGCACGTGGTGACAGATCTGATTCCACCCCGCCGTGGCACTGTGCCCGTCGGGCCCGACATCGACCAGATAGTTCACACCGAGGTGTTGCGTGCGCTCATAGCGCAGCACACCGGCCTCGGTCTGCTCGATCACCCGATCGAGCCCCTCGGCGCGGCCGATCGGATAGTCGGCTACCACATCGGCGGTGTAATACCGTCGTATCTCGGTGAAGTCTCGCTCGTCGAGTGCCCGCAGGGAACGATCGATCTGTTCGACGATCTCGGTCTTCGCAGTGGTGTTCATTGCCATGGAACCGACTCTGCTACCTCAACCTCGCTCGAGGTCAACAGGAAGGTCGCCGAGGAGGCTGAGAGGTACGCGGAACAGGCTGTTCCCTTCGAGTCCGTCGATCCGTGCGATAACTCGACAGTCGCGACCGGTGGTCCGGCGCGGGTCGATGTGGACTGCGCGACAGGACCGACGGAATGGAAACGGAATGGAATCGGGGCAGTGCGACTCGACTGTCCCGCCGACCGGGTCCGGTTCGACCTCTCGCCATCACGGGTTCACTTGGGCGCCACTGTGAATTCTCCGGCGGGTGTCATCGTGACCTTACGGGTTTGTACGCGTTGGAGGGATGGGGCCATGGCCGACCGGATTCAGGTCGAAGTCGGCAAGCTGCGTACCGCCGCGGGCAAAACCGAGGACGTGCACGATCGTATTCTCGCGGTGTTGTCGACCCTCCAGGGCGCGATGGATGCCAAGGGCCCGGTGTGGGGTAACGACTCCGTAGGGCAGCAGTTCGCCGGCAACGGCACCAGCCAGGGGTATCTGGCCTCCGAGAAGAACCTGTTCAAGGGCGCCGGCGAGATCGCCACCACCATGGACAGCTTCTCCAAGGCGCAGATCAAGACCGCCGACGAGTTCGTGAAGATGGATGAGCAGAACGCCGGCGGGTTCTGAGCCCCGGCGGTAAGTAGACGACACCATGCCGCTCGAATTCCCCAGCGGCCTGCGGTGGCTGGGTGACCTGATCGGCATGCAGTGGCCGCAGGGCGACGAAGATCAGATGTGGGCGCTCGCGGGTGACTGGCACACCGCGGCGAGTTCGCTGCGCGGCATCCTATCCGATATCGATGCCGCGCAATCGGCCAGCGTCGACGCCTACACCGGCGACGGCATCCAGCAGATGATCAACGACTTCAAGGCCATGCGGGACGGCCCGGGATCACTGTCGGATCTGGCCGACAACTTCAGCCAGGTAGGCGATTCCGTCTACGGCGGCGGTACGAACATCCAGTACCAGAAGCTGATGTTCTACTCCACGCTGGTCATGACGGCCGCGGACCTGGCGCTGGTATGGCTGGAACCGTTCACCGCCCCGATCGAAGAGGGCATCATCCTGGCCGGCGCCCGCATCGCGACGCGGATCATCGGCCGCGAGGCGCTGGACGTGATGGAGCAGTGGGCGCTCAAGCTGGCCGAGAACGCGGCGGCCAAATTCATCCTGCGGCACATCGTGCTCAACATGCTGCTGGGCACCATGCAGGACTTGGCGATCCAAGAGTTCCAGGTGTGGGACGGCAAGCGGCAGAGTGTCGACTGGGGGCAGGTCGGCATCACGGCCGCCAGTTCCGGCGTCGGCGGGCTGCTCGGGGGCGCCGCCGCGGAGGGCCTGGGCAACACCGTCTTCAAGAACGTCCTGAAGGACGAGTTCCAGGACGCGGGCAGCCGGTGGGCGGCCCGCTTCGCCCGCGTCGGCATGGGCGTCGCCTCCGGTGAGATGAACGCGCTGGGCGCGTTCGGCACCGGCTTCGGCATCGACGTGGCCATGTACGGCTGGAGCAAGGCCGTTCAGAGCACCCATTTCGACTGGCGGATGCTGACCGGAGGCGCGGCCACCGCCGGCCTGTCGTCGGCCAACCACGACTTCAACCATGTCGTGTTCGACCACTTCAACATCAAGTCCACCTCGCCGATGGGTGGTCTGTTCTCACGCATCGGACAGGATCCCACCACCGGGCAGCGCGATCCCGGCGTCGGTCCGGCGTCCGACGGCTCGGTCGGCGGAATCGGTGATACCAACGGCGTCAACGGGTCTCGGTCCGATGGCGTCGGCACGAGCCAGGAGTCCGGAACCGGGGTCTCGGATGCCGCCACGCCACAGAACGGCCGATCGCCGTTCGCCGTCGGTGACTCGAATACCGGCGGTTCGGCCGACGGCGCCGATTCGGGCAGCGGCACGGACGCAGCGACGCGCGGCGTGGACACGTCGAATTCGACCCAGTCTCCGGCGAGCAGCGAAAGTCCTTCGCCGGTGCGCGATTCGGGCACAACCCAGACTCCCTCGGACCAGGCGTCCCCGGTTCAGGCTTCCTCCTCGGCGGTCTCCGGAACCAGCACGCCGACCACGGAGAACGGGTCGACGCCCATCGCTGCCGAAACCAATGGCAGCACTGTGGAAACCGGGCAGTCCACGGCCGGAACCGCTGCGGTGCGCGGCGATTCGACCGGCTCCCCTTCGGGCGCCTCCGATGCGGGCAGTACGGCATCCGGCGCCCGGGCAGGCGTATCCGCAGACGGCGGTGGCCGAGACGGTACGCCGGTGGCGGGCGCCGGCCGGACCGGTACAAACGCGCAGGGTGACGCGGTGGGTGCGAACGACGGCCGACGAGCCGGGATCTCCGCGGACAGCGCCGGTTCGCAGACGCGCTCGCCGGTGACCGATGATCGCGGCTCGGTGACCGGCGATCGTGCGGTGTCGACCGGTGACCGTGGGTCGGCCGCCGGTGACCGTGGGTCGGCCGCCGGTGAACGCGGGTCGGTGGTCGGTGAGCGTGGCGCGGTCAGTGACCGTATACAAGCTACGAGCGACCGGGCGGGCACGACCGGCGACCGGGCTTCCGCGAGCAACGAGCGCACAGCCGCGCCCGGCGACCGGGCGAATGCCAACGGCGGCAAGGACACTCGCGGACGGGCGGGCCGTACGCCTGCCGTGGACGCCGACGGCAGGCTCGCCTCCGGCACCGATCCCGAGGGCGTGTCCGAGCGCACCCCGGCCGCGGGAATCCGGCACGGCGACAGCTCGCCGGAGCTTGCGCCACGGGCAGGACGCGCCGGTGACGCGACCGAGCGCCCCGCGTCACGCGACGGCACCCGAGACCCGGACAGCACCCGTGAACCGGACAGTCTCCGCGATCGAGATGACACCCGCTCTCCGGACGACGCCGACCGCTCCGATGAAACAGACCGTCCCGGCAGCACCGACCACGCCACCGACCCCCGGGGCCACGAGACACCGGAACAGGCTCGCCGACGCGCCGCCGACGCGGCGGACAACGCGGCACACGAACGCGAGCGTCAGCAGGCCCGGATCGACGAATCCCAGCACCGCGTCGATGAGGCCCGGCAGAAACTGACAGACGCGCGGGCCGCGGCGGATGCCGACCATCCGCACACCGACGACGAGCGGCTCCACAACGAACTGACCACGGCCGAAACCGAGTACTACGCCGCCCTGGCCGACCACGCCGAAACCCTGCACGACGCGACCGACGAACTGATCGCCGCGGCCCGGGCCGCGCACACCGACGGAGTACGCGGAGACGACCTCACCGAGGCATACCGGGCCGCGGGCAAGACGGCGCTGGAGTACTACCACGCCCGCACCGATCCGGACCTGCCCGAGCATCTGCAATTGAAGGACGCCTCGCCGGAGACCCTGCGCGGAATGCTCGAATCCGGAACCGAGGCCGACAAACTCGCCGCCGTGATCGAGGCGATCCGCCAGTCCGAAGACGGCAAGGTCCTGCGCGAGACGCAGGTCATGGCGACCCTCGCCATGCGCGAGGGCGCGATCAATATGGATGCGGGAGAAGGCAAGTCGCTGGTCTTCCTGGCCAGCGCCACCATCGACGCGGTCGAGCACGGTTCGGTGCAGGTGCTGACCACCCGCGACAACCTGGCCAACCGTGAGATCACCCGATATCTGAAGACGTTGGGGGACATGGGTTTCGACGTCGTCCGAATGAATCCCGACCACGACTACCCGGAGCCGGTCGACGGCAAGCCCACGATCTACATCGGCACGATGGAGGACGTCGGGTTCGGGCATCTGCGCGGCAACATTCCACCCGGCAAGCACGTCTCGATCGACGAGATCGACGAGGCCCTGGTCCACGCGAACACCACCTACATTCTGGCGGAGGGTGCGGGCAATTCGGCGCCGCACCACGTCGTGGAGGAGGTGACCGGGGCCCGAGACCTGTTGAACAGGAGTCTGGCCAAGGACGACAAGGGTGACAGCGTCCTCACCGAAGCCGATCTAGGCCGGGTGCCCGGCCAGAGGGGCGGACCGGCCGTCCTGACCGACGAGGGCAGAGGCAAACTCGAGGACTCGCTGGGCCGGCCATTGTCCGAGGACGAGGTGCACCGGCTGAACATGGCCGCCGCGGCGAAGTTCGAGTACCGCGAGAGGGCGCACTACATCGTCACCAAGGACGGCCGGGTGCTGATCATCGATCAGACCACCCACAAGCTGATGTTCGATCCGGAGACCTCGACCGAAAGCCGTTGGAACGGCGGCCTCGCGCAGGCCATCGAGGCCGAGCACGGGCTCACGATCCGCGACGATCCGGCCAGCAGCGCCGAGAAATCCGCCAAGGAGGTGGTCAACGGCTACGAGGGGGTGAAGGGCGCCTCGGGGACGGCCGAGGGCGTCGCGGGCCGCCTGCACGAGGACTACGGGATCGGCGTCACCAAGATTCCGCGGCACGAGGATTCCAAGCTCATGCACGGCGTGGACGATGTGTCGCCGGACGAGGAAACCAAACTGAACAGGATCGCCGAGGATATCGTCGCGAATCACGAATCCGGGCGCCCCCAGCTGGTTCTGGCGCATCGCAACGACATCGTGGGTGAGCTCTCCGATCGCGTCGCGCAGCTCACCGAGGGCACCGGCATCGAGCACGTCGCGGTGGACGCCACCTGGGTCGCCGACCACGGCGTCGAGGCAGAGGCCAAGCTGCAGGAGATCTTCGACGAGGCCGGTAAAGAGGGCAAGATCCTGATCATCAACATGCAGGGCGCCCGCGGCGTCGACATCCCCATCGCCCGCGACATCAACGACATCGGCGGCCTGCACGTCCTGGTGACCGGACACTCCGCGACCTCGCACGACATCGACATCCAGGCCGAGAACCGGGCGGCGCGCGCCGGACAGCGCGGCAGCGTGCAGTATTACACCTCCTCGGAGGACGACCTCTACGCCCTGAGCCGGAACCCGGACGTGCAGGAGGTGGTGGTCCGGTACACCAAGTCCGCCACGCTCGGCGACGACGCCGCGGTCCCCGCGCACGACTCGGACCTGTCCGACGAGCAGCAGATGCGCGACCTGGTCGAACCCCTGCAGAACGCCGCCGCGGCCCGCCTGGGCCTGACCCGCGCCCCGGCGGGCGAGGAGACCGCGCCCGCCGAGACTCCCGACTCGCCGGACAGCACCGATCCCCGCGAACCGTCCGCACCCCCGCCTCGAACAGGGGAAACCACACCGACCAACACCGACCCGCACGATCCCGCCGCAATCCCCGCGGGCCGTTCCGTTCCCGGCAATGGGCTCGTTCCCCCGGGCGCCCCTGCCAATGGTGCCGCCGCCCAGACACCCGGCAATCCCGCCACGGTGGCGCCGAACACAATTCCGAGAGCCGCCGCTCCAACCCAGCCGGGCCAGGACTCCTCCACCCAGGACTCGGTGCCTCCCAACAACTCCCATTCCACACAGGCCGGTGCGCCTGCGCGAGTTGGTGATACGCCGGTCGACAGCCAGACACCGCGAGTTGGTGACCCGACCGTCGACAGCGCAACTCCCGGTATCGGTGACCCGACAGTCGGCAGTGCAACTCCGGGTATCGGTGACCCGGTCATCGACAGCGCAACGCCTGGTGCCGGTGATCCGACCATCGACAGCCGGACACCAGTTGTCACGACCACCGATGGTGAAACAGCAGGTACCGCCGCAGCCCCAGCCCTTGGCGACGCGATCGCCGATAGCGAAACTCCGGCTCTCAGTGATACATCCGTCGACAGTGGAGTACCCGGCGTCAGTGGCCCGGCCATCGGGAGTCGGACGCCAGGTATCGAGGACGCGACAGCCGATGGTGAAACGCCCGGTGTCATTGACGTGTCGCTCGATGGCGAGGCATCCGGCACGGGTGACCCGGTGGTCGACGGCGAGGTACCCGGCATCGGTGACCAGGCCGCCGACGGTGAGACGCCAGGGGTTGGCGGCCCAACGCTGGATAGCGGGGTGCCGAATACTGATGACGCGACGTTCGATGGTGAGACGCCGGATCTCGACGAAGAAATATCGGGTCTCGACAGTGACATGTCGGGTATCGGTGATCCAGCGGCCGATAACGAGACGCCAGGCGCCGGCAGCACGACCGCCCCCGGTCGGACGCCAGGGGTTCGTAACACGACAGCCCTCGGTGAAACACCAAGGGGCAGTAGTACGACTGGGACGTCTGGTATCGGTAGCCCGGCGGCCGTCAGTGAGATGCCGGGTGGCAGTCGGACGCCTGTCGACAGTGAGACATCGAGAGTTGGTGACTCGTCGGTTGAAGGCGAGATACCGAAGGCTCCTGAGGCTCCCAGGTCTCCGGGCGCTGTCGCCCCTGTCGGCGCGCGCACCGCGCAGCAAAGCCCCTCGCGCACCGGAGAGTCGAACTCGGGTGTCTCCAATCCAACCGGGTCACGCGTCGGCTCCCGGACGCAGGAAACCCCGGCGCGGGACCCCAAGGCGGGCGAAAGCCCCTCCACAACACAGGATTCCGCCGCATCTCCACTGGTCACCGAGTCTGGTGACGGCGACGTCGGTCCCGTCGCAGAAGGCAAGCCGTCCAGCCCCATCCGCAGGGCAGCGCCCGCCCGCACGACGT
>NZ_JAGPOX010000090.1 GCF_019038435.1 Nocardia alni | reverse complement strand
TCAGCAGGGGGTTGGGGAGGTCGCTGGTGAGCGGTACGAGGAAGTTCTGGCGGGGGTACGCGGAGTAGCCGACGATGTACTGGAACATCTGGTCCCAGGCGGTTTCGCCGCGGTGGAAGCGTTCGTCGACGCCGGATTTCCCGTAGCCGTTGTACTCCTCGACCGTCTTGCGAAACTTGTCCGCCGGGACGCCGATGATCGCGGCGAGCTCGTCGAGGGTGTCGGCGCGGCGCAGGGCGCCGGAGTCGAACCATTCCTGGCGCACCCCCACGGCGGGGTCGTCGCCGAAGCCGTCGCGGGTGAACTGGCGGTGGTCGAAGACCCAGTGGGTGCGGGTGTGCGTGACGCCGGTCTCGCGATGCAGCCGGGCCATTTCGTGGCCCGCCTGGTCGTAGGGCTGGGTCTCGTTCATGAAGCGTTCGCCCTCGGCGTTGACCCAGATTCCGCCGCGGATACCGATCTGGAAGACCGGCAGCCCGTCGGGCTGGATGGTGCCGGGGACGAACCATGCCTCGTCCATCAGGGCTGTGGCCGCGCCGATCGCGGTACCGGCCTGGATCGCGTCGCCGGTGTTGCGCGGCGCGCCGTTGGACCATTCGCCGGTGAGCGGCACCGGCGAATAACGTTCGCGCATCTCGCGATTGTGTTCGAAGCCGCCGGCGGCCAGGAGCACACCGCGGGTGGCGTGGAAGGTGCGCCGCACACCGTCGTCGTCGACCGTGCTCACGCCGGTGACCCGGCCGTCGGAGACCACCAGGTCGGTCAGGGCGGTGCCGAGGCGGTAGGAGCCGTTACCGGTGTCCAGGAACGCCTTCAGCGTCCGGCCGATCAGGGCGCGGCCGCCGACCAGGACCGGTCCCTCGGCCATACCCCAGCGTTCCTCGGGAATCGAGCGGCGGACCAGCGGGGCCAGGTCACCGAGCTCGTCGACCGAGATCTCGGCCGGGAATATCGTGCGCCCCGTCGGGGTGGCCCCGGGCTTCGCGGCGAAGTAGTCCGGTACGGGGTCGTGTCTGAACTGCCCGAACAGCGGATTGCGCTCGAGGTCGTCGATGAGCTGGGGCGCGGTGCGCAGATAGGCGTCCTGCAGCGGCTCGCGGGACTCGTCGGCGACGACCTCACGCAGATAGGTGCGCGCCGCGTCGGGATCATCGGGCATGCCCGCGCGCCGGATCGGCGCACTGCCCGGAAACCACAGTCCCGCACCCGAATACGCCGTCGTGCCGCCGAACAGCGCGGTCTTCTCGAGCACGAGCGTGCGCAGCCCGCGTGCCGCCGCGGCATAGGCGCCCACGAGGCCGCCTCCTCCGGATCCGACGACCACGACGTCGTAGGTTTCCTGGTCAGCGGGCATCTTTCTGCCTGCCTTTCTGCTTCGGTGTCTCGGGGGCGGCGATACGGTCGGTGACGCCGTGGCGGTGACGCCGACGGGCGCACGCGAGAGAAGGCGAGATGCCGGGAGACGCGGGGGATCGGATGTTCGTCGAGTGTGCTGCCGCCGATGTCCGGTCGAGAACGGTTTTCCGGTGAGCGGGATCACTCGGGCTCTCGCGCGAGAGCCGATCGCGGCGGCCCCGCGCGCCCCGACGCGTCCCAGTGTGCGGAAACTCCGGCCTGCGCTGCGCGTCCGCTACTCAAACTTGCCAGCCAGCACCATATTTCGACTCGAAGGAGAGCGCGCATGGCTGGTTCGCACGACTACGATCCGGGCCCGCAGATAGCCCACGCCGGCGGCTTCTCGCTGGGCACTCCCGACCTGCAGCGCTCGCTCTGGTTCTTCCGGGACCTGCTGGGCATGGAGGTCGTCGCCGAATCCGACGGCGTGGCCTACCTGCGTGGATATCAGGAACTCACGCATCACTCGCTGGTGCTCACCCAGCAGGACGAGGCGCGGGTCAATTCCTACAGCTTCCGGGTCAAGCGGCCACAGGACGTCGAGCTGTTCCACAAGCAGCTGACCGAGGCGGAGATCGAGTCGGTCGAGCTGCCCGCCGGGCACGAGATCGGCCGCGGCACCGCGATCCGTTTCCTGGTGCCGGGCAGCGAGCATCCCTTCGAGCTGTACTACGACATCGAAAAGCCGGTGGCGCCACCGGAATTGCGGTCCAAGCTGCTCAGCAACTCTTCGCGCCGACGCGGTTTCGGGGTGCGGCGCCTGGATCATCTGAACGTGCAGTGCAGTCCGAGCACGGTGAACCAGGCCGAGGGCTGGCTGCGCGAGGCGCTGGGGTTCAAGCGACGTGAGTTCGCGATGATCCCGCAGGCACCCGAGACGGTCCTGGCGTCGTGGCTGTCGGTGACGCCGCAGGTGCACGATCTCGCGATCGGCGTGAACGCGGAGGAGGCCAACGGGCGCTTCCACCACGCGGCCTTCAATATCGAGAACTACCACGACATCCTGCGCGCGGTCGACGAGATCCGGGACTTGGAGATCGACTTCGGGCACGGCCCGGGCAAACACGGTATCGGCCAGGCGATGTACCTCTACATTCACGATCCCGGCTCCGGCCACCGGATCGAGCTCTACTCCGGCGGATACCTGATCTTCGATCCGGACTGGCAGGCGCTGGAGTGGAAGATCCCCGAATTGCAGTGGGGGCAGACGTGGTACGGCGAGGCCCTGGACGTCGGTCCGGGCGGCTCGTTCCTCACGACCACGCCGTCGGCCGGATTGCAACCATGACCGCAGTGCACACCTTGACCTACGAATCGACCCGTGCCACAGCGGAAGTCGGCGGACACACCATCGCCTACCACGAGGCGGGCGAGGGCGAGCCGCTGCTCCTGCTGCACGGGTCCGGGCCCGGCGTCAGCGCCTGGGCCAACTTCCGCGACAACCTGCCGGTGTTCGCGGGCCGTTTTCGCACGATCATGCCCGACCTGCCGGGCTTCGGCGGCAGCGATCTGCCCGTGCTGAACGAGATGTACTTCGTGGCCGCGGCACGGCAGATCGCCGGGCTGATGGACCGGCTGGGCATCGAATCGGCCGGTTTCGCCGGCAATTCCATGGGCGGCGCGGTCGCGGCGGAACTGGCGGCGCTGCTGCCGGGCAGGGTCCGGCGGCTGATCACCATGGGGTCGGGCGGGTTGTCGGTGGCGACGTTCGCGCCCGAACCCAGCGAGGGCTTCGCGCGGCTGTTCGAATTCCTCGGTGATCCGAGCCGGGACCGGATGATCGCGTGGCTGAAGGCGATGGTGTTCGACCACAGCCTGATCACCGATGAACTGGTCGATGAGCGGCTGAGCGCCGCGACCGCCGAGGGCGCCCTGGACCGTGCGCGGAAGATCTTCGGCTCACTGATGGATCCGGGACTGCGCGCCACGTACACCCCGCTGTGGACGCGCGCGGCCACCTTCACCACCCCGACGCTGATGCTGTGGGGGCGCGACGACCGCATGCTCCCGTACGACGGGGCACATGTCGGTAACCGGATGGTGCCCGACATCGAACTGCACACCTTCGCTCGCTGCGGGCACTGGATACAGGTGGAGCGCAAGAACGAATTCGAGCGTGTCGCAACCGAATTCCTCACCCGCGATGCGGCAGCCCGGTAGGAGCAACCATGACACACGAAGTAGTAGCCCGCGTCGAGGAACTGGGCCCCGAATTCGCCGCCCTCGCCGAGGAGAACGAACAACTGGGCAGGCTCAGCGACAAGACCGCGGCATTGCTGCGCTCCGCCGGGGTCATCCGGATGTTGCAGCCCAAGGAATTCGGCGGTTACGCCGCCCACCCCCGGGACTACGCCGAGGCGGTGATGGCGGTGGCCCGCAACGACGCCGCGGCCGGCTGGGTGTCCGGCGTGGTCGGCGTGCATCCGTGGGAGCTGGCGCAGCTGGATCATCGTGCCGCGCAGGAGGTCTGGGGCGACGACCCGGACACCTGGATGGCCTCTCCGTACATGCCCGGCGGTATCGCCGACCCGGCGGAGGGGGGTTATGTGCTCAGTGGGCGCTGGCCGTTCTCCTCGGGAGCGGACCATTGTGCGTGGAACTTCCTGGGCGCGCTGGCCGGAAACGGTTCGGGCGCACCGGCACAGCCGCCGAAGGTGCTGCACGTCCTGGTGCCGCGCGCGGATTGTCCGGTGCAGGACGGCACCTGGGATGTGATCGGCCTGTCGGGCACCGGCAGCAAGGACGTCGTGGTCGACAAGGCGTTGATTCCCGAACACCGGACGATCGATCAGCTCGAGGTGCAGATGGGCACCGCCGCAGACCGGATCGGTCTCACCGAAACGCTGTACAAGCTGCCGTTCATGGCGATGTTCCCGCTGGGGATCACCGCCGCGGTCATCGGGATCTGCGAGGGCGGGCTGGCGGTGCACCTGAGCCAGCAGCGCGAGCGCGTCGCGGTCACCGGCGTGCAGATCAAGGACGATCCGTACGTGCTCTACGCCGCCGCCGAGGCGGCCTCGGAGATCCAGGCGTCCCGGGTTCAGCTGCTCGACGGCATCAGCAGGCTGTACGACAAGAAGGACGCCGGCCAGGAACTGACGCTCGAGGACCGATCCACGGTGCGGCGCAACCAGGTTCGCTGCGCATGGCGAGCGGTCTCGGCGCTGGACGAGATCTTCGTGCGCTCGGGCGGCAACGCCATCCGGCGCGGCAACCCGGTGCAGCGATACTGGCGCGACGCGCACGCGGGACTCCAGCACATGATCCATGTGCCAGGGGTGTCCTACCACGCGAATGCGCTGGTTTCCATGGGCCTCGAGCTGCCCCCCGCCATGCAAGTTCTGATCTGAGATCGAAGGAGATCCGGTGATGGAAAAGGCAACCTACTTCAGGTTGGAACGCCTCTCGGCGTGGTCGGGATATCTACTGCTGGTGGCGTTCTATGTCGCGTTCGCCTGCGCCGGCATCCTCTCGCCGATCAGCCCGACCATGGGGCAGCAGGGGATTCACGACTTTCTGGTGCACCACCACACCGGCATACTCGTCGGTACCGTCATCATCGTGCTGGCGGTGCCGTTCGAGTATCCGTATGTCGTCGTGACGAGCCTGCAACTGCGCCGCATAGAAGGCGGCTGGGGCCTGATATCGATGCTCCAACTGCTCTCCGGCGTCGTCGCGCCCGTCGGGTTCTTCTTCCCCATGGCGATTCTGTCGGCTGCCGCCTTCCGGCCGGGCCAGCATTCGCTCGACGTGCTGTCGGCGATGAGCGACATCTTCTGGCTCATGTTGGTGGGCAACGCGTGCATTCAGGTCTTGCAGGTCTGGTCGATCGCGTTCGGCGCGTTGATCGACAAGCGCCCCAAGCCTGTCTTCCCGCGGTGGTACGGCTGGCTCAACGTGGTGCTCGGCGTGTTGTTCATCCCGGGGGCCTTCGTATTCCTCACGAAGACAGGGCCGTTCGCGTGGAATGGGCTGCTGGCCTACCTGATACCGAATCTCGCGTATCTGGTGTGGAAGCTGTCCACGCCGATCGTGCTGTTGCGGGCAATCAAGGGCGAGGCCGCCGAGGAGGTGGCCGAACAGGCTGAGCCCGTGGCCTCCGGAGGAGCGTCCGTACCGTAATCACGAAGCGCCCCTTACATCATCCCGGCGTGCTTTGGCCGGGATCCATCGGAACCGTTGGAGTACCGGTGGATCCCGGCCAAAAGCGTGTCGGAATGATGAGGGGCGTAGCCGTGCGGGGATGACGAGGGCAGAGCCGTGTCGGTCGGTGGAAATCGGGTAGTTACAGGCTCTTTCGCAGCAGTGTGAACAGTCGCTCGCGATGCACGCTCGCATCCCCATACAGCACCCGGTCGGTCTTGGCCCGGCGCAGGTACAGGTGCAGGTCGTGTTCCCAGGTGAAGCCGATGCCGCCGTGCAGTTGCAGGGCGGCGTCGGCGACCGAACCCGCGACATCGGAGACGTAGGAGGCGGCGACGCAGGCGGCACGGTCCGCGTCCGCGGTCCCCGCGTCGGCCGCCATCGCCGCGTAGTAGGTGGCCGCGCGGGCGCCGTGCACTCGCAGAGCCGCGTCGGCGCAGGCGTGTTTGACGGCCTGGAAACTACCGATCGGATGGCCGAACTGCTCGCGGACCTTCGTGTAGTCGACGGTGAGTTCGAGCATGCGCTGCATGGCGCCCACCGCGTCGGCGCAGCGCAGCACCGCCGCGTAGTCCAGGAGTCGCTGCACAGCCCCGGGGCCGCCGTCGAGGCGTCGGTCGGCGGGCACGCGCACGGCGTCGAGGCGGACCTCGTAGAACAGGCGGGTCGGATCGAGGGTGCGCTCGCGGCGGATCGTGAGACCGGGGGTGTCCCGATCGACCAGGAAGGACGTCGGAATTCCCGCGTACCGGGCGGTGACGAGCAACCAGCGCGCACCCGCCGCGTTCTGCACCGCGATCTTGATGCCGTCCAGCGTGATGACGTCGCCCCCGTCACGGGCGGTGGCCCGCAGCCCGTCCGGCGTCCAAGGCGCATTATGCTCGGCGAAAGCCCAAGTAGCCCAGTCTGATCCGCTGGCGAGGGCGGGCAGGATCTCGGCTCGTATTCCGGGCGAGCCGCATTCGGCGAGGGCATGGCCGACGGTGGCGGTGCAGGAGAACGGGCCCCGGGCCAGCGCCCGCCCGGCCTCCTCGGTGACCAGCGTGAGGTCGACCAGGCCCTGGCCCGAACCGCCGTACTCCTCGGGCAGCACGAGCCCGGGCCACCCGAGATCCGCTGCCAATCGCCATAATTCGGGATCGACATCGTCGTCGCGGTCGAGTTGGTCGCGCACGACACCGATCGGCGCATACCCGCTCAGCAGCGCGGATACCGCCTGCCGCAGCATCGCCTGTTCGTCGGTGAGCTCGAAGTTCATCGCCGCCTCCCGGTGCGGATCAGCGCGCCGCCCAGGCGACACTCTTGGTCTGCAAGTATTCGTCCAGGCCGAATTCGCCCCACTCCCGGCCGATTCCGCTCTGCTTGTAACCGCCGAAGGGCGCCCGCGGCGTCACCCCGGCGCCGCCCCCGTTGATCGCGACACTGCCCGTGCGGATCCGGGCGGCTAGTTCGTAGGCCGCGACCGTATCGGCGCTCCAGACCGCGCCGGACAGGCCGTACGGGCTGTCGTTGGCGATGCGGACCGCCTCGTCGTCGGTGCGGAATCCGATGACTACGCCCACCGGGCCGAAGAATTCGGCCTGCGCGATGGTCATCGACCTGTCGACGTCGGCGAACAGCGTGGGCTCGACGAAGTAGCCCCGGTCCAGATGCGCGGGTCGTCCACCGCCGCAGACGATCCGGGCTCCCGCCTGCTCGCCGGCCCGAATCAGTTTCTCCACCTTGTCCCGTTGCGCCTGGCTGATCAGCGGACCCATCGTCGTGGATTCGTCGGCGGGGTCCCCGACCCTGACCTGGCCCAGGAGCTTGTGCAGCCGATCGATGAACTCGTCGTGCACGGACTCGTGCACGATCGTGCGGGTCAGCAGCGAACATCCCTGTCCCGCATGCGTGGTGATGCCGAAGAAGGCCGAGCGCACAGCCCCGTCCAGATCGCCGTCGGCGCGCACGATGGTAGCGGATTTGCCGCCGAGCTCGAGCACGACCTTCTTCATCGACGCCGCCGCCTGCGCGTACACCTTGCGGCCCACGGCGTCCGAACCGGTGAAACTGACCAGGTCCACCATGGGATCGGTGGTCAGCTCCCGCCCGGCCTCGATATCGCCGGTCACCACGTTGAGCACGCCGGGCGGCAGTCCGGCCGCGTCGGCGAAATCACCGATCAGCAGCGATTCCAGCGGGGTGGCGGGCGCGGGTTTGAGCACGACCGCGCATCCGGCGGCCAGGGCGGGAATCAGCTTCATCATGCTCAGGAAGAACGGGAAGTTGTAGGCCGCGATGAGCGCGCATACACCGTACGGCTCACGTCGCAGAATCCCCTGGGAGATACCGACTCCCGGCATGATCGTGGGATCCACCGGGCGCTCCCAGGCGAACGCGGGCATCACCCGCTGGGCCATATCCCGCAGGTGCGCGATGGGCACCCGGGTCTGGAGCGTCTCGGCCAGGGCCCGCACCGAGCCCGCCTCGGCGATGTTCACCGCGACCAGCTCCGGAATCCGGCGCTCCATCTCCTCGGCCATCCGCAGCAGTACGGCGGCACGCTCGTCGGGTGTCATGCGCGGCCACGGTCCCTCGTCGAACGCGTGGCGCGCGGCCGTGATCGCGCGGCGCACATCCGCGACGGATGCGTCGGGAACTTCGGCGATGGTCTGCTCGGTGGCCGGATTGCGGACTGCCAGGACGGTATTCGATTCACCATCGGTCCGCTGGCCATCGATGTAGAGCTGTGTCGAGAACGAGTGTGTGATCATTTTCCTACTCCGGATATCCCGAATTACCGCATGGAACGCGGTGGGGAGCTGTTGTGCCGCATCAGAAATCAGTCCTCCCCGGGTACCGCGTCCAGCAGGGCGAGACTGGACCGGGCATAGGCGGCGCGGCGGGTGCGGCCCACCAGAAACGACGGCGCGGCGAAGAAGCCGATGTCCCGGGGCAGTGAACCGGCCCGCCGGGCCAGGGTCGCCCGCGCGTCCGCGGTGGTACCGCAGACGGCGATCTCGCTGAGCATCTCGTCGGTGACGGCCTGGCCCATGGCGTCGGTGTCACCGGCCCGGAATGCCGCGCGCAGCCGTTCGACGGGTTCCTGCCAGCCGTGATGGGCGACGAACGGATCGTAGGTCCGGACGGTCAGGTAGAACGCGATCATCCGCCGGGCGTCGGCGATGGCCCGCTCGGGCGCGGAGTCGTCGACGGCGGTGATGATCCAGCCGTATTCCAGTGGCCGCCGGTCGTTCTCGGCGGCGCCGCGGGCGACGGCGGGCCGCACCACCTCGTCCCACCACGCGGCGGTGAACAGACCGTGCCCGATGACGCCGTCGGCGACACGCCCCGCCGCGGTGGCCATGCGCGCGTTGAATCCCGCCAGCAGTATCGGGATATCGAGCTTTCCGAGCACCGGCGCGCGTACATCGGCGTCGATCGTGGCGAATTCACCCTTGTACCGGATTGTTTCGCCGTTCTCGGCGTGCAACCAGGCGCGGACGATCTCGGCGGTCTCGGCTATCCGGTCCACCGGATGTCGTGCGTCCACGCCGAACCAGTCGCGGTTGATCCGGAACGCGCCGGTGCCCAGCCCCAGGAACAACCGGCCCGGCGCCCGCGCGTGCAAATGCCGCAGGGCCGTGGCGTGCGCATAGGGTGTGCGGGCGAAGGCGTAGGCGATCGCCGGGCCGGCCAGGGCGTGCTCGGTGCCCGCGACGATCTCGGCCAGAGTCGTATAGGCGTCACGATCCACGAAATCGCCCGCACAGAAGGCGGTTACACCGGCCTGCTCGGCCTCACGGCCGACATCGGCGCCGGGCCAAGGCATTCCGAAGCGCATGTGGTTCCTCTCGGTATTCAGCGCAGCCGCCATTTCCGCTTGGGTACGGTGTCGGGATCGACCTCGGCCTTGCCGATCGGATTGCCGAGCTGGGTGTAGGACAGTCCGGTGCGCAGCGCCTGAGTGCGCGTCGAGTCGAGGGATTCCCAGATCGCCCGGACCGTGCCCTGGATCGCGGCGGCCGGTTTCGCGGCGATGATCCGGGCGATCTCGTCGGCGCGCTCCCAGAGCTGTTCGCGCGGAAGTACTTCGGAGACCAGGCCGATCTGCAGTGCGCGTTCGGCGGATACGCGTTCGTCCAAACCGAGCAGTGCGATGCGCAGCGCCTCGCCCAACGGGATGCGGCGCGCGAGTCCGATCGGCTCCAGCGCGGCGGTGCGCCCGTAGCTGACGTGCGGATCGAAGAAGGTCGCGTCGTCGGAGCAGATGATCAGGTCGGCCTCGTTGAGCCAGTAGAACGCGCCGCCCGCCGCCATGCCCTGCACCGCGCACACCAGCGGTTTCCACACCTGATTCAGTTTCGGCGACAACCGCTCACCGGGATCGGTCTGCGACCACACGTTGGGATGCCGGTCGATGCCCTGGCGGACGTCCATACCGGTGCTGAAGGCGCGCTCGCCCTCGCCGCGCAGCACGACCACCCGCACGTCGTCGTCGGTCTTCACCGCCTCCCACAGGACGCCGAAATCGTCGAGCATGTCCTGGTTGAAGCTGTTCATGGCTTCGGGACGGTTCAGCGTGACCGTCGCGACGTAGTCACTGATCTCGTACAGCACGGTCTTCAGATGCATCGGGCGGCTCCCTCGGCCGGAGATGCCGCGCAGTGAGTACCGGCCGGTGTCGCCGCGGCCATATTCGCTCCCGTCCGTCTGTCCTGTGCCGATGTATCCACCGGGCCCGCGCTGGAACGCCGAAGACCCGGTGGCAGGGCGGCGCAGGGTTATCCGTCCCGGGATGCTCCCGAAAACTCGCGCCGCACCGACGCGAGATCCCGCTGAATGGGCGAGCCCGGCGTCGGCGGCAGCGGCACAACGGTTTCCGGATCCGCGATCCCACCGAGTGGGCCGATGCGCCCGCGATCACGGGATGTCGGCAATTCTGCGACGAACGTACGACAGAGGAGTGTGCCGGATGCGCAGACCGATGGAGGGGGTGCGGGTGCTCGAGGTCGCCCAGTTCACCTTCGTGCCCGCGGCCGGTGCCGTGCTCGCGGACTGGGGCGCCGATGTGATCAAGATCGAGCACGCGGAGCGGGGCGACGCGCAGCGCGGGCTGGTCCGGGTGCTCGGTTA
This sequence comes from Nocardia alni, assembly GCF_019038435.1. Taxonomy (GTDB): domain Bacteria; phylum Actinomycetota; class Actinomycetes; order Mycobacteriales; family Mycobacteriaceae; genus Nocardia; species Nocardia alni. The sequence goes on along the minus strand of NZ_JAGPOX010000090.1, from coordinate 29,661 downwards.
CGAGGCGGCCAGCGCGGGTTCGTCGTTCTATCCGATCATGGAGGGGCCCAATCGGGGCAAGCGCAGTGTCGGGCTGGCACTGGAGAAGCCCGCGGCGCGGCCGGTGCTGGAGGAATTGATCCGCAACAGCGATGTCTTCCTCACCAACTTCCTGCCGGAGGCCCGGGCGAAACTGCGCATCGAGCTGGAGGATGTGCGGGCGATCAATCCGGACATCATCTACGTGCGCGGCAGCGGTTTCGGCCAGCGCGGCGCGGAGGCAGACAAGGGCGGCTACGACAGCACGGCGTTCTGGGCGCGCGGCGGCAGCGCCGCGGGCGTCACACCACCGGATTCGGACCGGATGAGTCGAATGCCCGCCGGCGCCTACGGCGATTCGATGGGCGGGATGACGATCGCCGGCGGCATCGCGGCCGCGCTGTTCTCCCGCGCGATGACGGGGGAGCCGTCCGTGGTGGACGTTTCGCTGCTCGGCGTCGGCGCGTGGGCCACCCAGTTCACGGTCAACCTCGCGCTGCTGACCGGCGGCCCGCTCGCGCCGCGGACCCCGCCGAAGCACGGGTCGGCCACCAATCCGCTGGTCGGCGCCTATCGAACGGCCGACGGACGCTGGCTGGAGTTGTGCATGCTGCAACCCGGCCGGTACTGGCCGGAGTTCTGCCGCCTGGCCGGTCGTGACGAGCTGGCCAAGGACGATCGGTTCGACTCCACCGACAAGCTGATGGCCAATGCGGCGCAGGCCGCCGAGATCGTCGCCGAGCTGATCTCGGCTCGCTCGTTCGCCGAGTGGACCGAAATCCTGGGCCGCGGCGAGGGGCAGTGGGCCGCGGCGCAGAACGCCTGGGAGGTCGGGCAGGATCCGTCGTTGCGCGCCAACGGTTTGATCGCCCAGGTCCTCGACGCCGACGGTGTGGACCGCGAACTCGTCACCAACCCTGTGCAATTCAATGAGACACCCGTAACCCTCACGCGTGGACCGCAATTCGCAGAGCACACCGACGAGGTACTGGCCGAATTCGGCATCAGCGGTGACGAACTGCTCCGCCTGAAGCTCGACGGGGCGGTGACGTGATGTGGATCGGAGAGGAGCAGCCGTGAGTACGACCCTCGAGCCTCGGGGCGCCCACGAGGGCGTGCCTGCTTACTATTTCGACAACCGGACGCCCGGCCCGCTACTGAGCCATCAACAACAGTGGGACGAACTCGCCAGTACCACCCACGGATTCAGAAGCACCGTGGCACAGGGGTATTGGGTCGTCACCGACGGTCCGGCGATCCAGGATGCCTTGCAGGACTGGCGCACGTTCTCCAGCACCTCGGTGACGGTGCTGGATCCGGATCCGCGGTACCTGTGGATTCCGGAGATGCTGGACCCGCCCGTGCACACCACGTGGCGACGGCTGCTGGGCACCGAGTTCGGGCCCAAGGCGATCGCCGCACGCGAGCCGGAGATCCGGGGGATCGCCTCGGATCTCATCGAGCGGCTGCGGCCGGCGGGCGGCGCGGACGTGCTGGACGAATTCGCGCGCCGGTTCCCGACGCTGATCTTCATGCGGCTGATGGGCCTGCCCGAACAGGATCTGGACCAATTCCTCGAGTGGGTGCACGAGATGCTGCATCTGTCGCACGCCGAGGATCCCGAGCATCGCCGGCAGATGGCCGCCATGACCGCGGTCTCGGCCTATTTCACCGAACAGATCGCCGCGCGTCGCCAAGCCCCGCGGGACGATCTGCTGTCTCGCCTGATGAGCTGGCGCATCGGCGGCGAGCCCATCGGCGACGCCGATATGCACGCGTTCTGCATCCTGATGTTCCAGGCCGGATTCGACACCGTCCCCATCGCCATCGGCTGGGCCCTCTACCATTTCGCGAGCCATCCGGAGCAGCGTGCGGCCATCGTCGCCGACCCGGCGTTGATCGCCAACGGTGTCGAGGAGACGCTGCGGGTGTATTCGTTCGTCGTTCCCGCGCGAAAGGCGATGCGGGATACCGAGGTCGGTGGATGTCCGGTGAAATCCGGTGAGATGGTGATGCTTCCGCTCGCGGTGAGCAATCGGGACGCCGGGCGGTTCGACGCTCCGCTCGAGGTGGATCTGCATCGCGAGGAGAACAACCACATCGCCTTCGGGTCGGGCCCGCACCGCTGCCTGGGCTCACATCTTGCCCGGCTGGAGCTGAACGTCGCGATGCAGGAGTGGCACAGGCGGATTCCGGACTATCGCATCGCACCGGGGCAACAGCTCGAGCAGACCGGGAACATGTATGGCCTGATGTCCTTGCGCGTCGAGTGGTGAACCGCGGCGATGACATTCACCCTCACCGAGGAACAGCGGGAACTGCGCGCGGTGGTTCGCCGCTTCCTGGCGGAGCAGGCGCCGGGCGAGCAGGTGCGCCGATGGATGGCGTCCGAGCCGGGCCATGATCCGGAGCTGTGGCGGCGCATGGCCGGCGAGCTCGGGCTGAACGGGCTGGCGGTGCCGCAGGAGTACGGTGGATCCGGGTGCGGGTCAGTGGAATTGGGCATCGTGCTCGAGGAGTTGGGGCGAGCGCTCGTGCCCTCACCGTACTTCGCGACCGTGGCGCTGGCCGGGCAGGCCCTGACGGCCTGTGCGGACTCCGCGGCGCGGGCGCGCTGGCTGCCCGGCATCGTCGATGGCTCGTCGACCGCGACGCTGGCGGTCGCGGAGGAAAGCGGTGGGTTGCTGATCGAGGATGTCACGACCGCGGCGGTGGATACCGGTGCGGGGTGGACGGTGTCGGGCACGAAGATGTTCGTCATCGACGGGCACACCGCCGATCTGCTGCTGATCCTCGCGCGGACCGAGGCCGGACCGGCGTTGTTCGCGGTCGGGGGCGATGCGGCCGGTGTGACCCGGACCCGGCTCGAGACACTCGATCCGACAAGGCAATTGGCTCGCATCGACCTCGTCGAGGCGCCCGCCCGCCCCATCGACACTCCGGGAGAGGCGTATCTTCGTGCCGTCCTGGATCTCGCGGTGACCGCCCTGGCCGCCGAACAGATCGGCGGGGCCCAGGCATGCCTGGACGCCGCGGTGCGGCACGCCAGGACCCGGGTGCAGTTCGACCGCCCCATCGGGTCGTTCCAGGCGATCAAGCACAAATGCGCGAACCTGCTGGTCGAACTCGAGGGCGCCCGTGCGGCGGTGGACCACGCCGCCTCCGTGGCCGCCGCCGGATCGGCGGAATTCCCGCTGGCCGCCGCCCTGGCCGCCGCGTCGGCCTCGGCCGCGTTCACGCACGCGGCCAAGGAGAACATCCAGATCCACGGCGGCATCGGCTACACCTGGGAGCACGACGCACACCTGTACCTCAAGCGCGCCAAGACATCCGAGCACCTGTTCGGCGGCCCCGCCCTGTTCCGGTCCCGAGTGGCCGACCTGGCCGGAATATGACGACGAAAGGCTGACCACGTGGGCATTCGCGACCACCTGTCCCGGCTGCTGGCCGAGGCCCCAGCCGACGCCGAAGCAATAGAGTACGAACAGCTTTGGTGGACCTGGGGAGATATCCGCGCAACCGCCCGGGCGACCCTCGAGGCGCTGGACTCCACCGGCGCGGCCGTGGGCAACCGAGTCGGCGTAGTCCTGGAGAACCGCCCCGAGCACATCGCGGTCGTCGCCGCGCTGATCGCGTCCGGCCGATGCGTCGTAGCCCTGAGCCCCCTCCAGCCCGCCGCCCGACTATCCGCCGACATCGCCCGCTGCGAACTACCCGCAGTGGTCGCCAGTCCCGAGATACTGGCTCGTACAGGCGTATTCGATGCAGTGACCGCAAAGGGCACCGCACTGGAACTGACCAAGGACGGATCGGTACAACCGACGCACCCTCCCGCGCGGCAAGCCATCGTCCCAGCGCACAAGCTCTCCGCGTCCACCACAGACGCCATGGCAGACTCCGGTACCGCAGTTGCCCCCGATACCCCGACCGCCCCGAGCATCACACGTCACCCGGACACCACGATCGATCCCGTCGCCGCAGTCGGCACCAACAGCGTCGCAGCAGATTTCGGCGCAACAGCTGATCCGGATGCTTCGCCGAATCCCGGCCCCGGCGCCACGGCTGATACGAGCATCGCTGTCGACTCCGCCGCCGATGCCGGGATCGCGATCCTCTCCGGCCTGGCGGGTGGTTCCGGTTCCGACAGTGCGGTCGATCCGGGCGGCTCGACAGACTCCGAGGCAACGAACAGGTTTGGTGCTGTGGTTGATTCGGGAGTTGGTGCCGAAGTCGACTCTGGTAGCGCGGGTGCTCCCGGCTTCGCGGTGGACCCGGGTGACGACGACATCGCGGTCGAGATGCTCACCTCCGGGACGACCGGTCCGCCGAAGCGGGTGCATCTGTGGGCGCGGCAGTTGGATCAGGCGTTGTTGTCCGGGGGGCAGACGGTGCGTCGGGACAGGTTGCTGTCCACGTCCGCGTCGATGGTTTCGGCTCCTCTGGTGCATATCGGTGGGCTGTGGCGGGCGCTGGCCTGCCTCACCACCGGTCGCCGGATGATCCTGATGGCCCGGTTCGATCTCGAACCCTGGGTGAGCGCCGTGGAGCGGCATCGGTTGCGCACTGCCAGTCTGGTTCCCGCGGCTCTGCGTGCGGTGCTCGACGCCGAGGTGCCCGCCGAGCGGCTGTCGAGCCTGCGGACCGTCACCTCGGGGACCGCGCCGTGTCCGAAAGAACTGGCGGACAGCTTTTTCCGGACCTACGGCATTCCGGTGCTGATGACCTACGGGGCCACCGAGTTCGCCGGTGCGGTGGCCGGTTGGACGCTGGCGCTGCACGAGCAGTGGTGGGATCGCAAGGCGGGCAGTGCCGGACGCGCGTTCGGTGACGTCGGGTTGCGGGTACTGGGCGAGGACGGGGTCGAGGCGCCCGCCGGGACGATCGGCCGCCTGGAGGTCCGCACGGCACAGACCGCGCAGGGCGACCGCTCCTGGGTGCGGACCAGCGATCTGGCGCATATCGACGACGACGGATTCCTGTGGATCGACGGCCGCGCCGACGACACCATCATTCGCGGTGGCTTCAAGGTCCGCCCCCGCACCGTCGAGGCCGTGCTGGAGAAACACGCGGCGGTCCGCGAGGCGGCCGTGGCGGGGCTGCCCGACACCCGGCTGGGCCACGTGCCCGTCGCCGCGGTCGAGCCCGAACCCGGACACACGCCACCGGAACGGGCCGAACTTCTCGCGCTCTGCCGGGCGCATCTGCTGCCCTACGAGGTGCCGCTGCACATCGTGGTCCTCGACCAACTTCCACGCACGCCCTCGAGCAAGGTAAGTCGCGCAGACCTTCTGGACATCGTGCGCGACCGTCTCGCGGGCCGGACTCCGGCATGAAGGAAACGAATATGACGATCGACGCCACCCGGGAACGGTTCGGTGTGCTGACCGATGCGGCGGTCGAACGATCGCGCCGCCGCCTGGGCGTTCCGAACCCGCAGAAGAACCCGCCGCACAACTACGAGGTGACATGGGATGGCGTGCGGCACTTCGCATTCGGCTACGGCGACGATAATCCCCTGTACTGCGATCCGGAATACGGCCGGCGCACGCGCTGGGGATCGCTGATCGCGCCGCCGACCTTCCTGTACACGATGGGGGAGGACGCGGCGCCCGCACCGGATCCCGAGACGAAGGCGCTGCTGAAGGGTGATCCCTTCGCGGGGTTGGGTTCCTATCAGGCCGTGATGGAGTTCGAGTGGTGGCGGCCGCTGTACCAGGGCGACCGGTGCCGGGTCCTGCAGACACAGGTCGGCGTGCGGCTCGAGCCGAGCCGGTTCGGTGGGCGCGCCGCCCATGTCACCCAGGACTACGTCTACACCACCGGCAGCGGTGTACCGCATGCCGTGCGGCGCGGGACCTGGATCAACGCCGAACGGCACAGCTCGAAGAGTCGCGCGACCGAGCGAATCGAGCCGCAGCCGTACACGCGCGAACAGCTGGCCGAGATCGACACCGCCTATGCCACCGAAACCCGCCGCGGCGACCTGATCCGGTACGGTGAGCGCGTCGAAGTGGGAGAGGTGTTGCGGCCCAAGGTGAAAGGGCCGCTCACCACGACCGACGTCGTGGTCTGGCATCTGGGCTGGGGTATGCAGCTCACCCCGCCCGGCTCGTTCAAGATCGCCGCGGGGATCCGCCGCAAGGCGCCCGGCCTGTATCCGCCCAACGAGCTGAACATCCCGGATACGGTGCAGCGCCTGCACTGGGAGCCCGAACGGGCCCGGGAACTGGGCCTGCCGAACCCCTACGATTACGGCGGCATGCGCGAGACCTGGCTGTGCCACCTGCTCACCGATTGGATGGGCGACGCGGGATGGCTGTGGAAACTGCGCTGCGAGCATCGCAGGTTCAACTATCTCGGCGACGCCACCTGGGTGTGCGGCACCGTAACCGAAAAGCGAGAGGTGGACGGGCACACCGAGATTCACCTCGAGGTCCACTGCCGAAACCAGCGTGACGAGATCACCACGCGGGGCACGGCGGTGGTGCTGCTGCCCACTCGCGACCGTGCGGTCGAACTGCCCGCACCGCCCGCACCGGACCTCGACGGCATCGTGGCCCGCGAGCTGGAACGCTTCGGTGTGTGAGTCAGTGCCACCAGGGCAGCAGGGCATCCAGGTGATGGCGCATCCGGTGCCGGGCGACGCCGACGTCGCCCCGGCGGATCGCCTCGAGGATGCGGCCGTGCGCCTGCTCGACCTCGTCGGCGGCGCGGTCGCCCGGCAGCGGGCGATCGTGCCCGGCCGCGTGCCGCCGGAACAGTTCGATGACGATCGAAAGAAACAGCGACAGCACCGGATTGCCCGCCACCGCGGCCAGTTCGGTATGGAAAAGATCCGCCTTGCGCGGCTCGTCCGGGGGTCCCTCTGTGGGCCACCGCACGGCGGCGGCCAGTCGCTCGGCCTCGTCCCCGGCGGACCGGGCGGCCACGCGGGTCACGATGCCGAGTTCGATAGCGCCGCGCACGATCTGGAAATCATCGGCCGTGACACCCTGGTATTCCAGCAGCAGCGCCATCGCGTCGATGCTGGCCTGCGGTTCCGGTTCGGCGACGACAAGCCCACCGCCGGGGCCGCGTCGCATCCGCGCCACGGAGTGGTATTCGAGCAGTCGCACGGCCTCCCGCAGCACCGCGCGACTGATGCCGTAACGGCTGACCAGTTCGTTCTCCGACCCCAGGACCGTGCCGACCCGCCATCCGTCGGCGGCGATGTCGTCGTGGATGCGGCCGGCCAGCACCTCGGCGAGTTTGATCTTCGGCTCGTCGTCGGTGGTGTCGTCGGCGGTGGCCCGAATTTCCGGTCGCTGCTGAGTGATCCAGGCGGCCACCGACTCGAGGTGCGCGGCCAGGGCGACCTGGGCGCGTGCGCCGTCCCCGTCGATCACCGCCTGGGTGATGTCTCGGTGAGCGTCGTGCGAGACGTTCGTGGCCACGTCCACATCGACCGCCGAAATACTCGGGGAGACATACGCATACCGCGCGGTGAGCCGGGCGAGCACGTCGATGAACAAGTGCAGCAACGGATTTCCGGACAGCTGGCCCAGCAGCGTATGCACCGGATCCCGCATCCGGTTCACCGGCTCGCGCAGGTGGGCTCGCTCCTGGTCCAGCGCCGTCCGCAGGGTCGCGATGCCCTCCTCGCTGATCAGGTCGGCGGCCAGTCCCGCGGCGATCGGCTCCAGCAGCAGCCGGGCCTCGAGCAGGTCGGCGGCGGTGGTGCCGACGTACTCGAGGTAGATCACCATGGCCCGGGTGGCCGGTTGCGCATCGGGGGCGCAGACGAACAGGCCGCCGCCGGGACCGCGCCGCATCCGGCCGACCTGATGATGTTCGATCAGCCGGATCGCTTCGCGCAGAACGGATCTGCTCACCCCGAACTGCTCCCGCAGCTCGGTCTCGGAGCCCAGCGAATCGCCGACGGGCCAGCCGCTGCGGATCACGCTCTCTTCGATGCGTTGCGCGACCCGCGTGGCCAGCTTGCCGACCGGGGGAGCGTCGCTCTCGTCGGCCGGTTCGGTCTCGACGGCGGTCTCCATGCGCACTCCTCGCGGATGATGTCGGGATGCTCGGTCTGCCGTGCCTACCGGACTATCTCTCTAAGAGGTTACTGTATACGCCCATTCTGCGATGAATTGCGGAGTGAAGTAGGACTGCACGCACATAGAGTGTGCTTAATTCCTGCGCTGGCGTCACTCCACGTCGAATCTCCTCCGTCCCGGTGTGCTCACGGCCGGGATCCGCGGCCGATGTCGACGGATTTCGGCGAGCATCGGCAGAGTGTGTTCCGTTGGCGTGAGCGATTATTCAGCGAGGAGTGTGGGGCGATGCGGCTGGAGGTCACGCCGGAGCTCGAGGATTTCCGGCGCGAGGTGCGGGCGTTCGTCGCCGAACACGCCCCGGGAATCAAGGCGCATACGGGCGTGCGGGCTCCCGAACCTGAACTGATTCCGGCCATCCGGGAATGGACCGCGCGATTGTTCGCGGCCGGATATCTCGGCATCGGCTGGCCCGCCGAATACGGCGGCCGCCCGGACGCGCATCCGCTGGAGCCGTTCATCGTCGCCGAGGAGATCGCGCGGGCTCGGACCTGGGCGCCCATCGGCGCGGGTGCCCTGGCCGCCGCCGCGATCATCGAATTCGGCGACCAAGATCAGCGGGAGCGCTTCCTGCCGCGCATCCGCACCGGTACGGACCTGTGGTGCCAGCTGTTCAGCGAGCCCAGCGCGGGAAGCGATCTGGCCTCGCTGCGCACCCGGGCGCGCAGCGAGGGGGAGGAGTTCGTGGTGGACGGCCAGAAGGTCTGGACCACCAACGGCCAGCATGCCGATCGGGGCTATCTGCTCGCGCGCACCGATCCCGCCGCCCCGAAACACCGCGGCATCACCGCCTTCGCCCTCGATATGCGCAGCCCCGGGGTCGAGATCCGCCCGCTGCGGGAGATCACCGGGACCACGGACTTCAACGAGGTCTTCCTCGACGGCGTCCGCATCCCGGCCGCGAACGTGATCGGCCGGGTGAACGAGGGCTGGCGTGTGGCGACCAGCAGCCTGGCCCACGAGCGTTCCGGTGTGGCCGCACGCGGCGCCGAACTGTTCGGCACACTTACCGACCTGCTGCGACTGGCCCAGGACACCCCGGTCAACGGCGGAACGGCCGCCGAGGATTCCGCCACCCGCCAGGCGATAGGCGAACTGGCGACCCGCGTATTCGTCAACTCCGCCATGGTGAGCATGGCCCAGTCCCGCCTGCTGCACGGCACCGAACAGCCCGCCGACGCACCCCTCGGCAAGATCTTCTTCAGCGAGCTCAACCACGACCTGATCGACTATGGCCTACGCCTCCAAGGCACCGCGGGCCTGCGCGTCGAATCCGACCCCGCGGCGGTGGCGAACGGCTGGTGGCAGGACGCCCACCTTTACTCCCGCGCCTACACCATCGCGGGCGGCGCGAATGAAATCCTGCGCACCCAGATCGCCGAGCGTGGGCTGGGCATGCCGCGGTAGGTGCGCGATGTCTTCCGGAATGCGTCAGGCCGGTTCTGAGAACCGGCCTCCCGCTGCATTTTCCTGATCGATTCGTCGGAAACCGGAGTTTCGAGGCGGGAAAATGTAGCTGGAGGCCGGGGTGACGATCCTGCGATGACTTCGGCGAGCGCGCACCAGGGCTGCGGACCGTTGTGCGTTCCGGCTGTGTGGAGTGTCGCCAGCGGAAACCGGTGCGATTCGGTGCTCCGACCGATTCCTTTGCCCGGTGGCCAGGGTCTACATGTTGGGAGGCGCGCGACGGCCGTCTCTCTCATGTACACCGAGAAAGGCCGATTGCCGATGAGCATTCCCGCGACCATGCGCGCGCTGCAGCAGATGTCTCTCCAGGGTCCGCAGGATATGCGGCTGATCACCGACGCGCCGGTGCCGAGCCCCGGTCGAGGCGAGGTCCTGGTCCGCGTCATCGCCGCCGGTATCAACTTCGCCGACATCTCGAAGGCGCACGGCACATTCCTGGATGGTCCGCAGCCGCCGTACCTGGCTGGTTTCGAGGCTGTCGGGGAGATCGTCGCGGTGGGTGAGTCGGTGACCGGACTGCGGCCGGGTGACCGGGTCGCCGGTGTCGGTGACGGTGCCTTCGCCGAGTACATGGTGCTGCCCGCGGTTGCGGCGATGCCGGTTCCTCCCGGCTGGACGGATCAGCAGGCGCTGGGCCTGGCCGTGAACTGGCCCACCGCGCTGGCCGCGCTGAAGCCATTGGGCGACATCAGCACGGGGCAGACCGTGCTGGTGCACGCCGCAGCGGGCGCGACCGGCCAGGCCGCGGTCAGGATGGCCAAGCATTACGGTGCGACCGTCATCGCCACGGCTTCCCCGGACAAGCACGAGACGGTGCTGGCGTTGGGCGCCGACCACATCCTGGACTCTCGCGGTGCCGACATCGCTGCCGAGGTACTCCGGCTGACCGGCGGCATCGGCGTCGATCTGGTGCTGGAGTCGGCGGGCGGTTCCACCTTCGCCGCCAGCCTGGCCGCCGCCAAGCGGGTCACCGGTCGTGTTGTCGTCTACGGCCTGGCGGGTGGTGAAGCCTCCCTCACCAACTGGGAGTTGGTATATAAGCACCAGGTCCACGTCATCGGCTTCAACATCGGTGTGCTGATCCAGGCCGCGCCGCAGATCTTCGGCGAGGTAATGGGCGAGCTGTCCGGGCTCGTCGCCACCGGCGTGCTGGCTCCCACGCGGCCCACCGCATACGAACTGGCCGACGGCCCGAAAGCGCTCGCGGAGCTGGAAGCCAGGGCCACCGTCGGCAAACTGGCCCTGATTCCCTGAAAAGTCATGCTGCACTATGCAATCACCGTGGTAGGAGTCGGAACAGATGCCCCGAACCGTGGACGCCGTCGAGCATCGGGCGCGACTCGTCGTGGTGTACGAAACCCCGTCGGATATCGATCCGTTCGAACGTCACCACGACGATGTCCATATCCCCTTGGCGAAGCAGTATCCGGGCCTGCGTCGCTACACACGCGGCCATGATCCGGCGACCGTTGGGCGTGAGCCGTACACCCGTCGTCACACTGGACCGGGACGACGTGGGCCGTGCTGGAAACAGGCTCGGGCCCGAGATCGGCCGTCGCATTGCCGAGGATGTCACTGTGAAACTTGCGCCTCATGGAAGCTTTCGCAGCGTGATCCCGCCGCTCGACGAGGTCTGATTGCGGACAACATCGGACGTGTCGCGGTCTAGGCTCGCGGCGTGACATCGGATTCGCGGGCGACGTCGAGCCGGGACGATTTCACCGCCGAGACCGAGCGGTTTCGGCGGGAATTGCTGGCGCACTGCTACCGCATGGTCGGCTCGGCGCACGATGCCGAGGATTTGGTGCAGGACACCTATCTGCGGGCATGGCGGTCCTACTCCGGATTCGAGGGGCGGGCCTCGGTTCGGTCCTGGCTCTACCGGATCGCCACCAACGTCTGCCTGACGGCATTGGAGTCGCGCTCGATCCGGGTGCTGCCCTCGGGGCTCACGGGGCCGTACGACGGATCCGATCGCCCGCCGAGTCTCGTTGCGCCGGGCGAGGTCTCGTGGCTGGAACCGATGCCGGACGCGTGGATCGCCCCGCCCGCCGACGACCCGGCCGCGGTGGTTGTCGACCGGGAATCGCTGCGGCTGGCGCTCATCGCCGGCCTGCAGCACCTGCCCGCCCGCCAGCGCGCGATCCTCATCCTGCGCGACGTGCTGGCATTCTCCGCGGCCGAGACCGCGGAGACTCTGGGCACCACCGTCGCGGCGGTCAAGAGCGGTCTGCAGCGCGCCCGCGCACGGCTGGGCGAATTGGATACGCGGACGGCGGAACTGCTCGAGCCGGCCGACCAGCGGGCGCGCGCACTGCTCGACGGCTACATCGCGGCCTTCGAGCGCTCCGATGTCGGCCTGCTGGAACAGGTGCTGCGTGCGGACGCCTCGCTGGAGGCGACGCCGTTCCGCGACTGGCAGGCCGGCCGGGCGATGTGTATCCATGTGCTCGGCACGTATGTGCTTGGCGCGCCCGGGGATTGGCGGATGATCGCCACCGTCGCCAACGACCAGCCCGCCGCCGCCGTGTACCACCGGGACGCGAACGGCGTGCTGCGAGCCGATGGCGTCGTGGTGCTGGCCACGACCGCTACTGGCGTCTCGCGTGTGATCAAGTTCCACGATCCCGCGCTGGTCGGGGCGTTCGGCCTTCCGAATGTGTTCGCGTCGTGAGCCGTGAGCGCTGGTCGTAGATTCTCCGAACAGCGGGAACTCCGCGAAGAACGAGGGGATTCATACGCTCGGGCCGCAGCTGATCGCTGTCGCTTGTCAGGGCGTCGTGCGAAAGACGTTGACAGCGGGCCGACCTCTACTCGCTGTCGGGCGCACCCTCCTCGGCTGTCTGCTCCGACAGCGGGACGCCAGTATGGAAGAAGGTCATGCGGCGGCCGATGCGCAGGCAGTGTTCCGCACACCGTTCGTAGTGGTGGGCCAGCAGGGCGATGTCGACGGCGGCGGCGCTGTCCAGCGGCCAGTCCGGTGCGGACACCGATTTCAGCACCCGGTCGTGATGTTCTCGCAGTGTGGGGTCGAGGTCGATCGGCAGCGGCGGAGAGGTGTCGGCGGCGATGGCGCGGACCGTGGCGGCGGCGATGGTGGTGACGGTGTGGGCGATCGAGGTCAGGAGGGGAAGCAGCGCCGGTGGCGCGACGGGGTGGGGGTAGTGCTGGACCGCGATATCGGCGATGCGGCCGAGCAACCAGCTCAGCTGTGACAGGTCGTCGGCGATCTGTAAGGCGCTCACCACCTGTCGCAGATCGCGGGCGACGGGGGCCTCCAATGCCAGCAGGATCACGGCCCGGTTCTCGCAGGCGCCGTGACCTTCTTGTAATTGCTCTTCCAGGGCGAGGACCTCGTAGGCGGCGGTCAGATCGGCATTCGCGATCGCCACAGCGGCTCGGTCGGCGGCTTCGTGTGTCAGTTCCGCCAGCCGGACCAGCTCACCGGTCAAGGCCGTGAGTTCCGAGGAGAATTTTGTCCGCACGCGGCTATCTTGACGGTACCGACCGCAGTGCGCAGTTTTTCGTAAAAACATACCGGCGGTACGAGAATAACGAATCGGCTGGAGCGACAGCTCGCAACATGAGAGCATCCGCGATGTCAGAGGGGTAGCGGTCTGGTAGGCGCGCGCATGCGGCACTGCCGATGCGATGTACGAGGGCGTTCTCTATGGACTGCAACGTGTTTCGCAATCCTTCCTCGGCGAGTGTGAAGCTCCGTGGCTCGCTCGGCGACATACCGGCAAGCGGCGTTCGGCGGAGAACCCTCGTGTTCGGCGACCCGGCCTCAATAGTGAACGGGGCGTGTACATATTCCGAGTTAAGAGTGAATTGCCATTGGCGCACAAAGAGATTGGCCGGACTGTGAGTCGGGACATGTCGCGACGGTGATCAAGACCATCCGGAATCACAGTACGAGCCAACGAGATCAGGCGCTCCGGACGTGATGCGTCATCGAAGCAATTCGATGATGGTGGCGTTGGCGGTGCCTCCGCCCTCGCACATGGTTTGCAGGCCGTAGCGGAGGTCCTTGCGGCGCATCTGGGCGAGCAGACGGGTCATGAGGATGCCGCCGGACGCGCCGAGGGGGTGGCCGACCGCGATCGCGCCGCCCAAGGGGTTGAGTCGGTCGGGGTCGGCGCCGGTTTCGGCGAGCCAGGCCAGGGGGACCGGGGCGAAGGCCTCGTTGACCTCGAAGACGCCGATATCGTCGACGGTGAGGCCGGTGCGCTGTAAAACCTTGCGGGTCGCGGGGATCGGGCCCAGGAGCATGGTGATCGGGTCGGCGCCGCTGACGGCTCCGCTGTGGTAGCGGGCGATCGGGGTGAGGCCGAGTTCGGCCGCGCGGTCGCTGGTGGTGATGAGCAGGGCGGAGGCGCCGTCGGAGATCTGGGAGGAGTTTCCGGCGTGGATGACGCCGTCGGGCTTGAACGATGTCTTCAGGCCGGACAGGACGTCGGCGGTGGTGCTGCGGCGCAGGCCCTCGTCGGTCGTGAACTTGGTGCCGTCGACGTCGATCGGGACGACGTGGTCGTCGAAGACGCCGTCGTCGATTGCCGTGGCCGCCTTGGCATGTGAGGCCGCGGAGAATTCGTCCAGTTGCCGGCGGCTCAGGCCGTAGCGCTCGGCGATGAGTTCCGCGCCGACGCCCTGGTTGAACTGAAAGTTGTCGTAGCGGGCGAAGACCATGGGGCCGTAGGGCTGGCCGGTGGTGCGGTGCGCGCCGAGGGGGACCCTGGTCATCGTCTCCACGCCGCCGGCGACGACGATGTCGTACTGTCCGGCCATGACCGCGTGCGCGGCGGAGTCGACGGCCTGCTGGCTGGAGCCGCACGCGCGGTTGATCGTCACGCCGGGCACGTGTTCGGGCCAGCCGGCGGCCAGGACCGCGATGCGGCCGATATTGCTGGACTGGTCGCCGATCTGGGTGACGCAGCCCCACATCACGTCGTCCACGAGACCGGGGTCGATACCGGTCCGGTGCACGAGCGCGTTCAGCACCTGCGCCGACAGATCGGCCGCGTGTACGGGCGCGAGCGTGCCGTTGCGTTTGCCGATGGGTGTGCGCACGGCATCGACGATGACGGCGTCTCTCACGGGATTTCCTCTCGCTCTGCCCCTGCGGGCACGGGTTCTGTTCGGGTCAGCGGCCTTGCCAGACCGCCGGACGTTTCTCGACGAAGGCGGTGGCGCCCTCGGTGGCGTCGGCGGAGGCGAAGACCGGATCGGTGATCGCGGCCTGGCGCTGCCAGGCCTCCGGGAAGGTCCAATCCTGGGCGGCGCGGGCGACCTGCTTGGTCGCGGCGATGGCGAGCGGGCCGTTGGCGGCGATGGTCTCGGCCAGTTCGATCGCGCCGTCGAGGGCGTCGCCTTCGTCGGTGAGCCGGTTGATCAGGCCGATCTCCGCGGCCTTGGGCGCGCCGATCGGCTGGCCGGTCAGCAGCAGTTCCAACGCCAGCGCGTAGGGGATCCGGCGCGGCAGCAGCATCGCCGCACCCGCGCGGGCGACCAAGCCGCGCCGCACCTCGGGGACGCCGAACCGGGCCGTGCGGGAGGCTACGACGAGATCGCAGGCCAGTGCGAGTTCGAAACCTCCGGCCAGGGCCCAGCCCTCCACCGCGGCGATGAGCGGTTTGCGCGGGGGCGTCATGGCGATTCCGCACAGCCCGCGGCCCTCGATGGCAGGGCTCTCGCCGCGCAGCATGGCCTTGAGATCCCAACCCGCCGAGAAGGTTCCGCCCGCGCCGGTGAGCACGGCGGCCCGTAGCCCGTCGGAGTCGTCCAACTCGTCGACCGCGGCGGCTACCCCCTTCGCGACCGCGGCATCGAGGGCGTTGCGCACCTCGGGCCGGTTGATGGTGATGATCTGGACCGCGCCGCGGCGTTCCACCAGGACTGGCTCCGACACATCTCCTCCTTCGTGCCGACTCGGCTGTATCCCCCGCCGATCGCATGAATAGTATCCTGAATAGAACCCGATTGACAGACCGGTGGGTGAATTTGGTCTATTTTCCAGCATAATTGGCCGTGATACCTGTCGGGGTACTGCGCTCCTGTGGTAAATACGTACACTAATTAGGGTGTTCGGTGGACGCATCCTCGTCGAACGCCCCCGCGAGCAGCAGCTCGGATCACGATCCGACGGTATCGGCAGATCCCTTGGCCGGTAAGGAGTTCCATATGAACATGCACGGTTACGGTGCGCTCGTCACCGGCGGCGCCTCCGGACTGGGACTGGCCACCGCGCGCCGGATCGTCGAGCGCGGTGGTTGCGTGGTGCTGGCCGATATCTCTGCGGAGCAGGGCGCGAAGGCGGTCGCGGAACTGGGAGACGCCGCGCAGTTCGTCCGCGCGGACGTCACCGACGAGGCCGAGGTTACGGCTGCTCTGGATGCCGCGGGCCCGTTGCGTTTCGTGGTGCACTGCGCCGGGCGGGGCGGCGACCGGGTGCGGATCCTCGACAAGGAGGGCAACCCCGGCCCGCTGGACACCTTCGCGGAGGTGGTGCGGATCAACCTGATCGGCACCTACAACGTGCTGCGCCTGGCGGCCGCCCGGTTGGCGACCAACGACGTCGTCGACGGCGACCGCGGCGCCATCGTCCTGACCGCGTCGGTCGCCGCGTTCGACGGTCAGATCGGTCAGAGTTCCTACTCCGCGTCGAAGGCGGGCGTGCACGGCCTCACCCTGGTCGCGGCCCGTGACCTGGCCAGCCGGCAGATCCGGGTGAACACCATCGCCCCCGGCATCATGGACACCCCCATGCTGGGCCGCCTGCGCGCCGACATCCGCGACAGCCTGGCCGCCCAGGTGCCCCACCCCAAACGCCTGGGCGATCCGGACGACTTCGCGCGCCTGGCCATCGAAATGCTCGAGAACCCCTACCTGAACGCCCAGACCATCCGCCTCGACGGCGGCATCCGGATGGCCCCGCGCTGAGGTGAGGAGAACCAGGTGAGCACACCACCACTCAGGCGCCGCCACGATCCGACCGGAATCGATTCGGCGCCAACCGGTCCGGCTCGTAATGATCCTGCGGGGACGGATCCAGCCGGAAGCGGCTCGGCCACGGCAGACTCGATCGGAACCGCTGCGGCCCGGGCTGATTCGGTGGGGAGCCAGGCGCACGGGATCGGTCGGGCCCGGGCCGGATCAGCCGAGAAGGGACCGATCGAAGCCGGTGCGGCACAGTCTTATCCGGCCGGAATCGACTCGATGGAGGCCGACACCGACGAGCGGTTCCGAGCGCGGCTACGGGAGTTTCTGGCCGAGCGGCATCCGGGTCGGCGGCCCCGCGATCCGGCCGAGCGACTTTCCTGGCAGAAAGACTGGCTGGCAACGCTTTTCGACGCCGGATACGCCGGACCGAGCTGGCCGGTCGAATACGGTGGCATGGGGCTGAGCTTCGCCCGGCAGGTGATCTACCACGAGGAGTACGCCCGAGCCCGAGTCCCCCGGCCCCTGGGCACCGGGCTGGGCATCGCGGCGCCGACGATCATCATCCACGGCACCGCCGAACAGAAGCAGCGATACCTGCGGCCGATGCTGCGCGGCGACATGGTCTGGGCGCAAGGCTATTCCGAACCGGAGGCGGGCTCGGATCTGCCCTCGCTGCGCACCACCGCCCGGCGCGCAGGCGGCGGCGCGGACGACCCCGACGCCGAATACGTGGTCAACGGACAGAAGGTGTGGACCTCGGCCGGCGACATCGCCGACATCCTGTTCACCCTCGTCCGCACGGGCCCACCAGGATCGCGCCAGGACGGCATCAGCTACCTGCTGATCGACGCGCACGCCCCGGGAGTGAGCATCCGCCCCCTGGTAGACCTGACCGGCGAGGCACAGTTCTGCGAAGTCTTCCTGGACAACGTGCGAGTCCCCGTAACCAACCGCATCGGCGAGGAAAACGGCGGCTGGCCACTGGTGCGCACCAGCCTGGGTCACGAGCGCGCAGCCGGCGCCATGAACCAGGCCGCCCTGTACCGCCGAATCCTGGACGAATTGATCGAACTGGCCCGAGACCGTGGCGCGACGACCGACCCCCTGGTCCGAGATCGACTGGCAGACTTCGAGATCCGTGTACGAATCATGCGCCTGACCGGCGCCCGAACCATCACCGACATCCTGGCCACGGGTGAACCCGGCCCAGCCTCCTCGACGGCCCGCCTGTTCATAGCCACCTTCGAACAAGACCTGCACGAATTCGCCCTAGACCTCTTGGGCCCCTACGGAACCCTGGACCGCAACGACCCCCACGCAATCCAACGAGGCCGCTGGACATGGGGTTTCCTGCGCACGCGCGCATCCACGATCGGCACGGGAACCGCTGAGATCCAACGCAATACAATCGCCGAACAGGTCCTGGGCCTACCCCGAGACCCGGCCATGCCCGCCAGGACCTCTTAACCCGAGCCGGGCGAGACGAGCGGTTCGCCACGGCCCCAGAGTTATGGGCATCCGATCTCGACCGTGTAGGGGTTGAGGGAGTTGTTTGCGGGTCGTTCGCGAACATCGTTATGCAGCGTCGCACGTAGCCCAGCACGACGCAGTTCGGTGCAGGCCTGCTCGGCGACGCGGCGCCGCTCGGCGTAAACCGAATCCGCGACACGCGATGTACCAGGAACGCGATCTTCGTGCATGCATGCCAGTTTGCCGCCCCTGGCTGTGGTACGCATCGTGCAAATCAGCGGTGTTCGACGAGGAGGTCGTCCAGTTCCACTGGCCTGCCTGTCGATTATTTGACTTATGATTACAAAATAATCTACCGTCGATCGCGTGGCACGTACGAAGAGCTTCGATCCCGACGACGCGGTCGCCGCGGCGATGGAGGTGTTCTGGCGCAAGGGTTATGCCCGCACTACCCCGCAGGACCTGGTCGATACGATCGGTATCGGCCGGGGGAGTCTGTACAACGCGTTCGCGGGTAAACGCGACCTGTTCGAGCGGGCCCTACGCCGATATCAGGCGCAGGAAACCGCGCGGTTGATCAACCTGCTGGACGGTCCGGGCTCGCCGCGGGAACGGGTGCGCGCCGCGCTGAGCATGGTGCTGGAGGCGGCATGCGTGGATACCGAACGCCGCGGGTGCCTGGCCACGAACACCGCGGTGGAGCTGAGCGACGACGACACGGTCGGTCTGCTGGTGCGGCGTATTTTCGACCGTCAGCACGACGCCTTCCGGGGCGCCATCGAGGAGGGGCGGCGCGCGGGGGAGTTCGCCGCCGATCTGGATCCGCAGGCCGCGGCCAACTTCCTGCTCGCGACCATCAACGGAATGCGGGTGCTCGCCAAGGCCGATCCGCGTCCGGAACGGCTTGCCGGCCTGGTCGAAATGGCAATGCGGGCACTGTAATTCACCGGCCGGTTCGGTGAGCGCGGCAGTGACGGACGACGGCTGCCGTAATTCTGTAACTCGAGTTTAAATAAGGAGCGTCATGGATCTGCGACTCACCGGCAAGACCGCCGTCGTCACCGGGGCGAGCAAAGGCATCGGCCTGGACATCGTGCGGGCCCTGACCGCCGAGGGAGTGCGCGTCGTTGCCGCCGCGCGCACGATCACCCCCGAGCTCCGCGAGCTCGACGGCCCGTCCACCACGGTGCCGGTCGACCTGGCCACCGCCGACGGAGCCGCCACCCTGATCGAACGGGCCGGCGAGATCCTCGGTGAGATCGATATTCTGATCAACAACGTAGGCGGCGTCGTCCCCGGAAGTGCCGACGCCGGCGGCTTTCTGGACATCTCCGACGACGCCTGGCACCGCACCTACGAACTCAACCTGTTCGGCACCGTCCGAGTCACCCGTCGCGCCCTGCCCAGCCTGCTCCGCCGGCGCGGCGTGATCATCAACATCTCCTCCATCGGCGCCAACGCCGCCTATCACCCCGCCGACTACGGCACCGCGAAGGCCGCGCTGAACAACCTCACGAAGGCACTCGCCGAAGAGTTCGGCGCACAGGGCTTGCGCGCACTCACCGTCTCGCCCGGCCCCACTCGCACCCGCAACTGGTCGGCCCCCGACGGTTACGCCGCCGAGGTCGCCGCCCAGTACGGAATCACCCTCGACGAATTCCTCGCCCAGGCCCCCGCCCGGATGGGCATCACCACCGGCAGGCTCACCGAACCGCGCGAAACCGCGGCGCTGGTCACCTTCCTGGCCTCATCCGTATCAGGAAACCTCACCGGCGCAAACTATTTGGCCGACGGCGGGGCGATCAAGACCGTCTAGGTCCCGCTACAGCCCGGTGAACAGGAAAACAGATACTCCCAGCATGATTACGCCGCCGACGCCATTCGCCCACGGCAGGGACAGGCCGTTCTTCGCCAGATTTCGCGCTCGATGGGACGCCTCGACCCAGAGTGAGTCGACGATCAGTCCGACGACGATCGGGACGAGGCTCAGGAGCATCAGGTCGAGGAACGAGTGCGCACCGGGCGGCATGAACCCCGGAGTGATCACGCCGAAGACCACAAGCACCTTCGGATTCGTGACGCCCACGAGCCAGCCCGACAGCACGGACGCGCCGTCGGTACGCCCGGTGATCTCGGGCGGGGCGTCGGCCGTATTCCTGAATGCCTTCCAGACGTACGACGCGCCCAGCAGGGCCAGCACCGCGGCGCCGGCTATATGGAGAACCGTGCCCACATGACTGGATTGCTGCAGTGCTCGATCGAGGACGGTAATGACGAGTACGGCGCCGGTCAGCATTCCCAGGGAATTGCCGACAACGGCCCGTAATGCCGCTCCCCGGCCGGAGGTCAAGGTCTGTGTGACAATGAAGACGACGCTCGGACCGGGGACCGCGATCAGCACGACAACCGCCGCTGCCAGGGCGAGGGCGGCGGATATCATCAGTTCGCCGCGTGGCTCGCGAGATGGTCGAGATATTCGAAGCAGGACGGCAGTTCGGCCACCGCGGCAGCGGCTTCGAACTTGATCTTCTCGAATTCGGCCGGCGGCGTCTCGGCGGACAATATGCGCACCGCGGGCCGCGCCCCTTCGGGGCCCAGGCCGAGACCGAGGATCATGCTGTTCCAGGAATACGACTCGAATCCGTGGAACTTCGGATAGATACTCTCCTCGTCGAGCAGTCCGTTTCGCGCGAGCGCCAATATCCGGGACAGCTCCGGTGGGATCGTCATGGTCTTACGATCCTGCCAGTAGGGCGTATCGTTGCGCCGCGCGCCCGCGAAGTGGAGGATGAGGAAATTCTTCACGCCTTCCACCGCATGCCAGATCCGCTTGTTGTACTCGGTACGCAGCCATTCGTTGTCGCCGTCGCCCGGGAAGAATCGGACCAATTCCTCGATCGCCTGCTGTATGAAGAAGATCCCGGTCGATTCCAGAGGCTCGACGAACGCACTCGCCAGTCCGATCGCCACGCAGTTGGACACCCACGAGCGCCGGCTCCGCCCGATGCGCATCCTGATATGGTTCGCCGGGCAGTCGGTCGTATCGAACGGGATCGAATCCCTCAGCTCCGCTTCCGCCTCCTCGGGCGTGATGTACTCGTCGCAGTACACATACCCGTATCCGTTCCGCTGGTACAGCGGGATCGTCCATCGCCAACCGCATCGCATGGTCTGCGCGGTGGTATACGGTTCCATACTCTCCAGCGGAGTACGCGGTACGCGCAAGGCGACCGCGCGATTGTTGGGCAGCAGATCGGTGAACGATTCGAACGGCTCGCCCAGCGCCTTGCCCAGCAGCAGCGAGCGGAAGCCGGTGCAGTCGATGTAGAGATCGGCCGTCAATTCACCGGAATCAGCCGAAACGATGCCGGAAATCGCTCCGGAACCGTCGACGTTCACTTCTACGACATCGTCGACGATATGCTTGACGCCTCGCGTCACCGCGTACTTCGACAAATAATTGGCGACACGATCGGCATCGAAGTGATACGCATAGGGGAACTGCTCGACCTGGTCCAGTAGCGTCGATTTCCCCAGGTCCTCGGTGATCGCACCGGCATATGTCCGCCCATCCAGGGTCCGCGGCGAACGGGTGGCCTCACAGATATGCGGCGTCACAAAGGTCGCACGGTCGAACGGCTCCGAACGGTCGCTCGCCAGCCACCACTCGCCCATGCTGAATCCGCGTACCTGATTCCACCGCTCGAAGGGATGGTAGAAATGATCTCCCGCACCACCCCAATTCTGAAACCTGATGCCGAGCTTATAGCCGCCGGCGCACTGCGGCAACCAATCCCGCTCGTCCAAGCCGAGGTAGTCGAAGAAGTGCCGAATCGTGCTGAACGTCGCCTCGCCGACACCGATCCTACCGGTATTCTTCGATTCGATCAGCGTGACCTCGACCGTGGGCAGAGCCTTGGAAAGATAAGCGGCGGTCATCCATCCGGATGTACCTCCTCCGACAATTACTACGCTGCGTGCCATGCTTCTACCTTCCTACGAGGATATTCGAAACAGATTTATCTCGCCGAGCCGTCGAGACCGGCGTAGACCGTCACGACCGGATCAGCGGGCCGCTTGTAACTCATCCAGCTGAGCCGACGCCCGCCGGCCGGGTCCGCGCCGGAGATCGCGCTGGTGAGCGTGCCGAACAGGTCCGGTGCGATGCCCGACATCTCCAGCACATCCGTGACCCGTGCACCGGCCTCGGCGTCGTCGGCGGCGTTCGTATCCAGTGGGCAGTGCAGCGTGATGGTCGCGGGAGCCACCCGGCCCTCCACGAACGACAGACAGGAGACCGGCGCTTTCACCGCGATGGGTCCGTTGTAGAGACGTCCGAGGATCTTGGTGAACAGGTCCGGCTGATGATCGGGCGCCAGCATCGCAATCCGTTCGATCTCGTCCGGCCCGCACCCGGTATGCCGGATGTACAGCTTCACCCGGGCGTCGGGGAAGGCACCGAGATCCATTGCGAAGAAACCGATCTCGTGGTGAGTCCAGTCGAACGTGCCGCCCTCGAGATATTCGTTCAGGTGACTCCACTGCGCACTCAGCCCCAGCCGCTCCATCGCGGCGCCCACGGTCCGCAGCGGTCGCATCGGGCCGATGGCGGGGTTCAGATATACCTTGAACAGCGGAAGGTCGTCGGTGGTCAGCGCCGCGCCGTACATCATCGAGAACGAACCGGGCGGCGGCGTCCCGTCGAACAGATCGGCGATGCGGCGGAACCTGCCGACATCGAGACCGAGGGTCTCGTGCAGCCGCTCCACGAAGCCGGCGCCCTCCTGCCGCCACGGCGGCGGACCTCCCAGCTGTTCGAACAGCAGGCGCGCGGCGGCGCCGGACCGGGTCATCGCGACGGAGAACTCCACCGGAGAGCCGTCGTTGCCCACGAACGATCGATAGTGGTCGAGCTGTTCCACAGGCTCATCGGCCCACGCTCCCAGCAACGAACAGACGAGCTCGATCTGCCGGACGGCAGCGTCGTCGGTCGGTCCGATGGCTCGGCGCAGCAGTTCCAGATGTGTCGCGACGATGTTTCGGTAGGTCGGCGGTGGGTCGATGTGAATATTTGCCCAGGTTCTTGCACGGTCTGCTGACACTCGCCTCAGCCTTTACAGAGGAGCTCGTCGCGGCAACATCCACGGGACCGTGATCAGAGCTGAATCCGTACCAATGTTGTATGTAACATACCGCCAAAACATGGCACATACAACCGGGGCGGAGCGCCCGAGGTGCGACTCTCGGTGCGGCAGCAGCTATTCCGCACGGTCATCGGCACGGTCGAGTCCGCGGACGGTTCAGGCGTGAGGTCTGTCGAGTACTGGGATACGGTCAGGCAGCACGTCGGTGACGTGCGAGTCCTTGGTTGCGGCCCGGATTCGGGTGCACCGGAATGCGGTTCGGCTCACGGCCGCTGGCGATGGCGAGGGATCGCCTGTGCCGCAGACCGAACCTTCAGAATGTCGGCAGTTGCGGCCGTTTGATCAGGTATCCGCCGCTGTCGACGCGCATCTGCATGCCGGTGATGTGGCGGGCCGCGTCCGAGATCAGGAACAGGGCGGCCTCGGCGACGTCCTCGGGTTCCACGTAGGGGTTGCCCATGGCGGTCATCGCGGGGAAGGTCGCCAGCGCGTCTTCGCGGGTCGGTGCGTCCAGGTCCGGGCGGAAGGCGCGGTACATGGGCTCGCTGTTCAGCATGGCGGTGTTGCAGTTGGTGGGGTGGATCGCGTTGACGCGAATTCGCCTGGGCGCCAGTACTGTCGCCAGATCATGGACGAAGGATGCGACGGTGCGTTTGGCGAATGAGTAGCCCAGTCCGCCGGGGCCGAGGGCGGGATTGTCCGTCGTGGCGGGGGCCAGTGCCGCGAGGGAGCCGGTCGCGATGATCGCCCCGCCGTCGGGCAGGTGGGGGAGAGCGGCGTCGACGGCGTGGACGACGCCATTGAAATCCACGGTGACCGCGTCGAGGAAGGCCTGGGCGCCCTGCGTCGATCCCAGGGGGGCGATACCGGCCTGGGCGATGACCGCGTCGAGGTGGCCCAGCTCGGCCACCCCGGCCGCGACGGCGGCACGCAGGGCGGCAGGGTCGCGTACGTCGGCCGTCGCGGTGACGACGCGGCGGCCGAATTTCTTGACGCCGTCTGCGGTTTCGTCGAGGTCCTCGGTGCGGGCCAGCGCATAGCCGACAGAGCCGATGTCGGCGCAGATGTCGACCGCGATGATGTCGGCGCCCTCCTCGGCCAGGCGCAGCGCGTGTGCGCGACCCTGTCCGCGCGCGGCGCCGGTGATGAGGACGACCTTGTCCTGAACTCGGCCCATGGTCGTTTCCTTCCCGTCGGTGGTGTCCGGGAGCGTAGAGGCTCTCGGCAGTCCGGGTGGCCGACCTCCCGCAGGGCGGAACGGCGCGCGTCCGGCGGTGCGAATTCCGCCGCGAAAATGGCTGCTGCGGGGGCCTTTCCACTGTGTGGGAAGCGGCGGACGGAGCGGCCGCACCGGTGGTACCGATGGTGTGCCGCGGCGTGCGACGGGCCCGGGCGGCGTCGCAGGGCGGGTGCCACCCGAGTGACCTCCAGTGGCGATAACGGGTCTCGCTGACGGGACCGCGATCAGACAGGGAGCATGCCGATGCCGTTACAGCCGTGGATGAAATTGCTGTCGACTGACGATCACCTGATCGAACCGCCGCGCCTGTGGTCGGATCGATTGCCCGCCAAGTACCTCCAGGACGGTCCGCGGATCGTGGAACAGTCGCGCGGCGAGGGCAAGTCCCCGGCGGAGGTGTGGAGCTACGAGGGCCGGATCTATCCGTACATCGGCCTGAACGCGGTAGCGGGCAAGAGGTTGGAGGAATTCGGCACCGAACCGACCCGGTACGACGAGATGATCCCGGGCTGCTACGACCCCAAGGCCCGGCTGCGCGATATGGATATCGACGGGGTATGGGGCGCTTTGTGTTTCCCCTCCTTCCCGCGCTTCGCCGGCACGGTATTCCTGGACGGCAAGGACAGGGAACTGTCGCTACTGTGCGTGCGCGCCTGGAACGACTTCGTGCTGGAGGAGTGGTGCGCGACCGCGCCCGACCGCTTCATTCCGATCGTGATCCTGCCGCTGTGGGATGTGCCGGCCTGTGTCGCCGAGATCCACCGGACCGCCGCCGCTGGCGCGAAAGCGGTGTCGTTCCCGGAGAATCCGGTGCCGCTGGGTCTGCCGTCGTTCCACACCGAGCACTGGGATCCGGTGCTGTCCGCGCTGGAGGAGACCGGCATGCCGATCTGCCTGCACTTCGGCACCTCGGGTCAGGCGCCGAGGACCGCGCCGGAAGCGCCGTTCGCGGTGGTCATCTCGCTGTTCGGCTGCAACTCCATGTACGCCACCGCGGATCTGATCTTCTCCCCGGTGTTCCAGCGGCACCCTGACCTGAAGGTCGGCCTGTCCGAGGGGGGAATCGGCTGGATGCCCTACCTTTTGGAGCGAATGGACGGAACCTGGCTGCGGCACAAGTACTACCAGAACATCAACAAGGACATCAGCCCGTCCGAGCTGTTCCGCAAGCACTTCCACGGCTGCTTCATCGACGATCGTTTCGGCGTCGAGGTGCGCCACCATATCGGCGTGGAGCGCATCACCTGGGAATGCGATTACCCGCACTCGGATTCGTACTGGCCCAAGAGCCGCGCCTACGCGGCGGAGGTGCTGGCCGACGTCCCGGACGACGAGGTACACGCGATGGTCGAGCTGAACACCCGGCGGCTCTACAACTTTCCCGCGGCATGAGTTCCCGGCCGGAGTCCGAGCGATCGGACTGGACGGATCTGGACCTGCTGACCCGCACCGAGGCGGCCGATCGGCTGCGTGCGGAGATCACCGAGACCGAGACGCGCTTGGCCGCACCGGATATCACCGACGCATCCGAACGGGAGTTGCTCGGCGCGCGGTTGCGCGCGCTGCGAGAGACCCTGGGAGACCTATGAGAATCACCATCGATACGGCGAAATGCTCCGGCCACGCCCGCTGCTGGGCGACCGCGCCGGAGGTGTTCGACCTCGACGACAATGGGTACGCACTGCCGGTGTCGCAGGAGGTACCGGCCGATCGGGAGGCCGCGGCCCGCGCGGGCGAGCGGGCGTGCCCGGAGCGGGCCATCACCGTGGAATGAGCTAATAGAGGATACTTAAATGGTGCCCGGTAGACGGCGGGCATCCTCCCCCTGGGAGCCGTTATCCGCAAGATTGCTCCGTTCGTAGCAAAGATCGAGCATGAAGTTTTCGATATCGGTTCAATAGAGGATCCTCTTTGGGTACACTCACCGGAGGCTCACGCTCCTAGGAATGGAGGCCGCACCATGGCCTCGATGGTGAATGACATGCTGAATGACACTGGCGTCAATGCCGTCGCCACCGCTGAACGGCACGAGTTGCCACCCTCGATGGTGGAACGCATGACACTGATCATGGATTCGTTCGGCGGCCCCGAGATCCGCCTCACCCTCGAGGATGTCGCGGGTCGGACGAATCTGCCGCGTTCCACCACCCACCGCATCCTGGAGCAGCTGGTACGGCTGCGCTGGCTGGGGCGCACCGGGCGGGTCTACGGACTCGGTCCGCGCGCCCTCGGGCTGGGCGGCCGGGAGGCGGGGCACGGTGCGCTGCGTACGGCGGCGTTCCCGCTGCTGCACGCGTTGTCGGTACGCACCGAGATGGTGGTGCACCTGGCCGTGCTGGACGGATCCGACGCGTGCTACCTGGACAAATTCGGTGGCCGGGCCGCCGATCACGTGCCGTCGGTCGTCGGCGGCCGGGTGCCCGCGCATTGCACGGCCGTCGGCAAGAGCATCCTGGCATGGCTGTCGCCGGAGCTGATCGACGACATGTACCGGGACGGACTGCCCCAGCGGACCGCGAGCAGCATCGGCGATCTCGATATCCTGCACCAGGAGCTGATTCGCATCCGCGCGCGCAGCGGACTGGCTTTCGAACGCGGCGAATGCTTTTCGCAGATCGCCTGCGTCGGCGCGGCCGTTCGTGGCCTCGAGGGGCCCGTCGGCGGCATCTCGCTGGTCGGTGAGGTGCGCGCGCCGCTCGAACGGCTGGCGCCGCTGGTCGCCAACACCGCGCAGGCGATCGCGAACAAGCTGATCGGCGACACCGCGCGCAAACAGGTTCCGCGCGCGGAACTCTCGGCATCGACCGACGGGTCGCAGGGCCCGGCGCTGGGCGAAACGCTGGGCCGTATCGTCGCATTGGGCGAGCGCGGAGCATGGTTCTGACATTCCGTTGACCTCGCGGACCCTATTCCGCTGAGCGGGAATACCCTTCGGGCGCACCGGCACGCGGCAGCGGGAACCGGGTGCTCCCGATGTGTGGAATGCGCGCCGTGCGCCGGACGATTTTCGATTTACCTTGCCTTTCAACCGCTACTTTCCGGGGAAAGGTGACGATCCGTATGAATGCGCTTCCGCTACCGGCGGTGTTGGACGCCAGGCGTTTTCGCGATGTGCTCGGTCACTTTCCGACGAGCGTCGTGGCGATCACCACCGCGACGCCCGACCGGTGTCCGCACGGCATGATCGTCGGCACCTTCACCTCGGTATCCCTGGAACCGCCTCTGGTGTCGTTCCTGGCCGACCGGTCGTCCTCGACGCTGGCGACGATCCGGCAGACGGGCCGATTCTGCGCCAACGCCCTCGCGGGCAATCAGGAGCCGTTGTCGCGCAGGATGTCGACCCGCTCCGGCGCGGATCGCTTCGAGGGCCTGGAGTGGCAGCCCTCGCCGCTGGGCAATCCGGTCCTGGACGGCATCGTGGCCTGGGTCGACTGCACGGTCGTACAGATCGTGGAGATCGGTGATCACCATCTGGTAGTCGGCCGGGTGAGCGAGCTGAAGATCGAATCGGTGCGCACGCCGCTGCTGTTCTTCCGGGGCGGGTACGGCGATTACCTGGCCAGCGCGACGCTGCTGATGGACAGGCTCGTCGGCTGGTGGTGACGCGGTTCAGACCAGCATGTCGTCGACCGGCAGCCCGAAGGCCCCGCGTCCGTACAGCGTGAGGGCCATGCCGACGTCGTTGGAGGCGTGAATTCCGGCGATGTGGGCGTCGCGCCAGGACCGCTCGATCGGGTTGCGGCCGCGCAGCAGCACCCCGCCGGTCGCGCCGAAGATCAGATCGATCGACTTCAACGCCCGCTCCGCGCCCAAGGACTGATCGCGCCGGGCGCGTAGGCGCAGGTCGAGCGGGATCTCCTCCTTACGGGAGGCGCAGTCGTACAGATCGCGCAGACTCCGGCCCATCTGCAGCACGGCCGCGTCGATCTCACCGCTGGCGCGCGCGGCCGCGGTGGGCTGCTCGGCGGTGACGGCGCCGCCGCCGAAGCTGAGCCGGTGCGTATCGCGCATCCGCTCCACGAACACCTCGAGACAGCCCTGCGCCATACCGACCACGGGTGAGGTGTTGGTGTAGTTGTACATCGTGCCGTACGGCATCCGGTACAGCGGGCCGGCGTTGAGCCGCTGGCCGGGGCTTTGGCGCATCGCGATGTCGTAGAACCGCAGCACCCGGTGCTCCGGGACGAAGACCTTCTCCACGGACAGATCGTCGCTGCCGGCGCCGCGCAGTCCGGCCGCGTCCCAGACCTTGTCGATCAGGAATTCCGTGCTCGGCACCAGCCCGGAGACCATATCTACCGGCTGGCCGTTGTCGGCGACGATGGTGCCGCCCAGCAGCGCCCACCCGGCGTGCGCGCATCCGCTGGCGAACCGCCAGTGGCCCGTGAGCTCGTAGCCGCCCGCGACCGGCGTGAAATTCCCGACCGGTGCGTAGGAGGTGCAGATCAGCGCATCCGGATCCGCGGTCCACACCTCGTGCTGCGCCTGCTCGTCGAACAGCGCCACATGCCAGGGGCTCAGGCCCAGGGCCGCTGTCATCCATCCGGTCGAGCCGCAGGCCGCGGCGACCGCGCGGACCGCGTCGAAGAATCGCAGCGGGTCGGCCTCGGCGCCACCATGCGAGATCGGTTGGAGCAGACGGAAAATGCCGGTGCCGACCAGATCGGCCATTGTCTGCTTCGTGATCTCACCGGTCTCGTCGACCTGCGCCGCCCGATCGGCCAGCGCGGGTGCCAGCGCTGCGACCGCCGCGGCGATATCTGAGTCCATGCCGGCTATGTCGAATCCTCCGTGAGCAGTGCCGATTTCACGCTGTCGGGCCGAGGAATCGAGCACACGGCCGACGACAGGGGCTACACCGCACACTAACAGCGCGGACCGGGGCTGCGCGGTCGTTTGGAGGACCTCCGGCAGGACCTGGATATCCGGCCGGAGGCGTGCGCGCGGCGGGCGTGGGTCTACGACTTGGGTCGCGGGGAGCCTGCGAGGTTGCCGAGCACTCCGAGCTGGATCGGGATGACCGGGCCCGGCGGGTAGCAGTCGAAGCGGACGACCTTGCCGTCCTTCGGTTCCCAGACGTCGCGGGAGGGGGCGTCCATGCGGTCGTCGGCAGGAGCCCGGAGCCCTCGTGTGTGCCGCAGTAGGTGACATCGGCTGACGTGTCGGTGAAAGTCAGGTGGGCGGACGTCACCCGAATCCGATGAACTGCGGCGGGCGATCGTGTCGCGACGGCGGAGTCTGCGGACTTGTCGGTACCCGCTGTCAGACTCTGTGCCATGAGATGGGC
>NZ_JAGPOX010000008.1 GCF_019038435.1 Nocardia alni | reverse complement strand
GTCCTGGGGTGCGCGCGGCTGGGGGAGTTGGTGAGCGAAGCGCCGTTGGTCGTGCCCCCGGTGGGGGCGACGGAGCTGCGGGTGGTGGCGGCGGAGCCGGATCCGGGCGGTGCACGAGTGGTATCGGTATATTCGCGTCCCGCCGACGAC
The DNA here is from genome assembly GCF_019038435.1 of Nocardia alni. Classification (GTDB taxonomy): domain Bacteria; phylum Actinomycetota; class Actinomycetes; order Mycobacteriales; family Mycobacteriaceae; genus Nocardia; species Nocardia alni. Next base: position 108,891 of record NZ_JAGPOX010000008.1, on the reverse strand, counting down.
CATGCCGTCGCCGGCGAGCGGACCTGGATTCGTCATTCGGTCGCCACCGTGGTCATCGACGACGAAACGGTAACGGCGGACCAGGATTTGGTGACCTGGCCACCCGCCGACGCCGCCGCGGTGGACATGACGGACGCCTATGCCGGTCTGGCGGCGGCCGGCTACGAGTACGGGCCGGCCTTCCGGGGACTGACCGCACTGTGGCGGCGCGATGACGACATCTTCGCCGAGGTCACACTCCCGGAATCGGTTCGCGCGCGAGCCGGGCAGTTCGGTATCCATCCGGCCCTGCTGGATGCCGCCCTGCACACCATTGCCCTGGGCGGCGCGGCCCCGGCCGTCGAGGACGGGCAGATCGCGGTGCCCTTCTCGTGGGAGAGTGTCGTGCTGTCCGCGGCCGGAGCGACCAGCGTGCGCGTGCGCGTGCGCCGTGCGGCCGACGGGTCGCTCGCGGTGACTCTGGCCGATCCGTCGGGTGCGCCGGTCGCCGAGGTAGCCGCCGTGCGCCTGCAAGCGTTGGAGCGCTCGGCGCTGGCCGCGCCGATGCGGCGAGCGGGCGGCGCGGGGTATCGGGTGGTGGACTGGGTCGCATCGCCCACCCCGCAGGTCACCGATACCGGAAGGTGGGAGCGGGTGGACGGCGCGGAAACCGTCACCTTCGCCGACCGGACGGTGGCTGTGGTACGCCTCGAGGAGCGGCCGTCCGATCGGGACCTGCCGACGGCGACCCGGGAGATGGTCACCACACTCATGACCCGCCTGCAGCGATTGCTCGGCGAGGATCCGACGATCGTCGTGGTTACCCGGTGTGCGGTGGCGGTGGGTCTCGGTGCGGTGGTGGACCCGGCCGCGGCCGCGGCGTGGGGGATGCTGCGCAGCGCCCAGAGCGAACATCCCGGCCGGATACTCGCGGTCGACGTCGAGGATTGGTCGACCATCGCGCACGATGTCGCGGCGGCGCTGGTGACCGAGGGCGAACCGCAGCTGGCGGTGCGAGGCCCGGTCTCGTATACGCCGCGGCTGGCGCACAGCGCGGATCCGGTGGCGGGAAGCGAGCGAGTGCACACCGGTGCGGACTGGGAACTGACTACCCGCGGCGCCGGAACTGCGGCCGACGACAATTTCGTCTTCACCGAGAATCCGGCTGCGGCGGCGCCGCTGGAACCGGGACAGGTCCGGGTGAGCGTGCGGGCGGTCGGGCTGAATTTCCGCGATGTCCTCATGACCCTGAATCAGTTCTCCGACGGCCGGGCCGGTAATGCCGGTATCGGTTCGGAAAGCGCCGGTGTCGTGCTGGACGTTGCGCCCGATGTGACCGAATTCGCGCCGGGTGACCGGGTTTTCGGCTTCACCTCCGGGGTCGGCTCGGTAGTGGTGGCCGATCGGCGGCTGCTGGCCCAGATGCCCGGCGGGTGGACCTTCGCCGCAGCGGCATCGGTCCCGGCCATCTTCGGTACGGCCTACTACAGTCTGGTCGACCTGGCCGCGGCGCGCGCGGGCGAGACCGTGCTGCTGCACGCCGCGACCGGCGGGGTCGGCATGGCGACCATTCAGCTGGCCAGGCACCTGGGGCTGCGGCTGTTGGTCACCGCCAGTCGGGGAAAATGGAATATCCTGCGGGACTTGGGATTCGACGATGAGATCATTGCCGACTCCCGTGCTCCGGGCTTCGAGAGCCGATTCTCGGCGGCGACCGGCGGCGCGGGCGCGGACATCGTCCTGAACTCGTTGACCGGTGCGTTCGTGGACGCTTCACTACGGCTGCTGCCACGTGGTGGTCGCTTCATCGAACTGGGGCATACCGATGAACGCGACCCCGTCGAGGTGGCCGATCGGCATCCGGGTGTGGAGTACCACACCTTCGTCCTGCTCGATGTGCGCCCGCAGCGGCTGGGTGAAATCCTGACCACCCTCGCCGGACTCTTCGAGACCGGAGTGCTGACACCCGTTCCGATCACCGCCCACGACGTGCGCCGGGCGCCGGAGCTGTTCCGGTACTTCGGTCAGGCCCGCCATATCGGCAAGAACGTGCTCACCGTACCGCCGCCGCCGAATCCGGCGGGGACGGTACTGATCACCGGTGGAACGGGCGGTCTGGCCGCGATACTCTCCCGCCATCTCGTCACCGAATACGGTGTGCGCCACCTTGTTCTGGCCGGCCGCCGTGGCCCGGACGCTCCGGGAGCGGCGGAACTGCGCGACGCACTCGCCGAACTCGGTGCTCGGGTCGAGATCGTGGCGTGCGATGCCGCCGACCGGGACGCGCTCGACCGGGTACTCGCGGCGATTCCGGCCGAGCACCCGCTCACCGGTGTGGTGCACGCGGCCGGCCTGCTGGCCGACGGCCTGTTCATCGAGATGACTCCCGACCGGCTCGCCGCCGTGCTGCGCCCCAAGGTCGATGCCGCATGGAACCTGCACGAGGCCACCGCGGGCCTAGACCTGTCCTTCTTCGTTCTCTACTCCTCGCTCGCCGCGGTGGTCGGTGGTCCCGGCCAGGCGAATTACGCGTCGGCCAATGCCTTCCTGGACGCTGTGGCCCGGCAGCGCGATCTCATCGGTCTGCCCGCGACCTCCATGGCGTGGGGACTGTGGGAGCAGGGCACCGGGATGACCGGCGATCTGGAAGCGGCCGATCTGGCCCGGGTGCGGCGAATGGGCTTTCTCCCGGTAGGGGAATCGGACGGTATGGAGCTGTTCGACGCGGCATTCGCCGGCGGTGCTCCGGTCCCGGTCACGGTCCGGCTCGATCGCGCCGGACTCGATGCGGCGGACCCGGCGGATGTGCTCCCGATCATGCGTGGTCTGGCCCGTCCGTCGCGGCGGCGGGCCGGCGCCGCGACGGACGGATCCTCGGATCTGGCGGCGCGACTGGCGGGCCGCCCTCCCGCGGAACGAGAGGAGGCCGTCTTCTCGTTGGTTCGCGTGCACGCTGCGGCGGTCCTGGGTCATGACGATGCCGAATTCGTCTCCGTCGACAAGCCTTTCAAGGACATCGGGCTCAATTCCCTGGGTGTCATGGAATTCCGCAACCGCTTGGTGAAGGCCACCGGCCTGTCCCTGCCCACGACAGTGGTTTTCGACCATCCGACGGTGGCGGACCTGGCGGGCCATCTGCTGTCGCTGACCGCACCGGCCGCATCGCAGGAGGTGACTGCGCGCCCGGCCCGGCGCTCGCCGCTCGCGGTAGCCGACGATCCGATCGTCATCGTGGGTATGAGCTGCCGATACCCCGGTGGTATCGAATCGCCGGACGATCTGTGGCGGGCTCTCGCCGAGGGCGCCGATATGACCGGTGAATTCCCGGCGGACCGCGGGTGGGACCTGGAGCGGCTGTTCGATCCCGATCCCGACACCCCGGGCACGCTCTATGCCCGGCGCGCCGGATTCCTGAGCAACCCCGGCGATTTCGACGCGCCGTTCTTCGGCATAGGCCCGATGGAGGCGATGTCGATGGATCCGCAGCAGCGCCTGTTCCTGGAGGCGTCCTGGGAAGCGCTGGAGAACGCCGGCATCAATCCACAGGTGTTGCGCGGCAGTGCGACCAGTGTGTTCGCCGGCGCCTGCAAGTCGGGCTACTCCGAGGGAGCGACCGGTGGGGAACTCGAGAGCTTCTGGCTCACCGGTATCTCGCCGAGCGTAATCTCCGGCCGGGTCGCCTACACCCTCGGCCTGGAGGGTCCGGCGGTGACGGTGGACACCGCCTGCTCGTCCTCGCTGGTCGCACTGCATCAGGCCTGCCGGGCGCTGCGTGACGGGGAGACCTCGCTGGCATTGGCCGGCGGGGTCACCGTCGCGGCGAGCCCCTATCTGCAGCTCGGTCTCGCTCGCCAGCGCGGTCTGGCGCCCGACGGCCGCTGCAAGCCCTTCGCCGCCGGAGCCGACGGAGCCAGCTTCTCCGAAGGCGTCGGTGTCGTTGTGCTGGAACGACTTTCCGACGCCCGGCGCCTCGGTCACGAGGTGCTGGCCATAGTCCGCGGCAGCGCGATCAACCAGGACGGCGCGAGCAACGGCCTGAGCGCGCCCAACGGCCTCGCCCAGGAGCGGGTCATCGCCGCCGCGCTGGCCGACGCCGGTGTGGCGCCGCAGGATGTGGATGCGGTGGAGGCCCACGGCACCGGCACCACCCTGGGTGATCCGATCGAGGCGAACGCGTTGATCGCCGCCTACGGGCGCGACCGGGACGGCGAACCGTTGGGGATCGGATCGTTGAAATCCAATATCGGCCATACGGTCGCCGCGGCCGGTGTCGGTGGCCTGATCAAGATGGTTCAGGCGCTTCGTCACGAGATGCTGCCCAGGACGCTGCACGCCGACGAGCTGAGCCCGCATGTGGACTGGTCGTTGGGCACGGTGCGGGTGCTGAGCACGGCCCAGGCATGGCCGGCCACCGGTCGCAGGGTCCGCCGGGCAGGGGTGTCCGCGTTCGGGATCAGCGGGACCAACGCGCACGTGATCATCGAGGAGGCTCCCGCGATCGCGGCGTCGTCGCGGCCGGTGGGCAACCGTGCCACCGCGGCCGAGGCGGTTACCGGGCATGGGGTGGTTCCGGTGGTGGTGTCCGCGAAGTCGCCGTCGGCGCTGCGCGATCAGGCCGGCCGGCTCCGGGAGTGGCTGATCGCGCATCCCGCCACCGACCTGCGGGCGGTGGCGCGCACGTTGCTGGATTCACGGGCGCTGCTGGATCGGTCGGGGGTGGTGACGGGCCGTGATCACCAGGAGGTGATCGCCGGTTTGGCGGCGTTGGAATCGGGATCGCCTGCGCCGAATGTGGTTTCGGTCGAACCGGTGCATGGGAAGACGGCGTTCCTGTTCACCGGCCAGGGACCGCAGCGTGCGCGCATGGGCTGTGAGCTGTACGAGGCGTTCCCCGTTTTCGCCGCGGCAATGGACGAGATCAGTGCTGAGCTGGATCGCCAGATCGGCAGCCGTCGAGGCGCGCCGTCCCTGAAAGAGGTGATGTTCGCGGCGGATTCGGCGGGTGTGCTGGACCGCACCGAATGGACCCAGCCGGCCCTGTTCGCCTTCGAGGTGGCGATGTTCCGGTTGTGGGAATCGTTGGGCGTCACCGCGGACCTGCTGATCGGGCATTCGATGGGGGAGCTGGCCGCGGCCTATGCGGCCGGGGTGTGGTCGCTGGCCGACGCGTGCGCGCTGGTGCTGGCTCGTGGGCGGCTGATGGGCGCGCTGCCGGCCGGCGGGGCGATGCTGGTGGCGGCGATCGCGGAGCCGCGGGCGATCGAACTGATCGGCGCCTTCGGTGACGGGGTGTGCGTCGCGGCGCTGAACGGTCCCGCCTCGACGGTGCTGTCCGGGGATGTCGAGGGTATCGGCGCGATCGAACGTCACCTGGGCGAGGCCGGAGTGCAGACCACTCGCGTGCGGGTCAACCTCGCGTCCCACTCGGCGCTCATGGACCCGATTCTGGACGAGTTCCGTTCGGTGGCAAGAACATTGACGTATCATGAGCCTTTGCTGCCGATCGTCTCCACGGTGACCGGCGGATGGGCCCGGGACGAGTTGACCGATCCCGAGTACTGGGTGCGCGAGCTGCGTTCGGCGGTGCGATTCGCGCCCGCGGTGGCGACCGCGATCGATTCCGGTGCGCGTCGATTCATCGAAGTGTGTCCCGATGAGGTGCTCACGGTGATGATCCGCGGCCTCCTGGAGGAGCGGCCGGAGATCGAGCGCGCAGCGCTGGTGGTGGCTTCGTCCACCCGGCGTTCGGCCGATGAGGTGACCCCGTTCATCTCGGCGCTGGGGCAGGCATACGCGTCGGGTCTGCCGGTGCACTGGGACGCGCTGCTCGCGGACCGCCATGCGGAACGGATTTCGTTGCCCACGTACGCTTTCCAGCACAAGCGGTATTGGCTGCAGGCGGCGGCTCCCGGTGCGAGTGACTCGTCCGGTCACCCGCTGCTGACGGCTTCGGTGCCGCTCGCCGGTACCCAGGGGTGGCTGTTCACCGGCCGTATCGCGGTGCGCACCCACCCGTGGCTGGCCGATCATGCGGTCGCCGGTTCGATCCTGTTCCCCGGCGCCGGATTCGCCGAACTGGCCCTGGCCGCGGGGGATCGGCTCGGGATCGACGTCATCGAAGAATTGATCCTCGAGACTCCACTCGTCCTGCCCGAGCAGTCCGGGGTGGATCTGCAGATCAGCGTCGCGGCGCCGGACGACTCGGGCCGCCGCGGGTTCACCATCTATTCTCGGGCGGCGGGTGCGGCGACCTCGGATGCGCAGATCCGGTGGACGACGCATGCCACCGGCATCTTCACGACCGCCGCGACACCGGCGGCGGCCTGGGACGAACCGGTCTGGCCGCCCGCTGACGCGCGGCCCGTGGATGCCGGGTCCCTGTACGAGCGCCTGTCGCTTCAGGGCTTCGGCTACGGTCCGGCCTTCCAGGGCGTGCGGGCCCTGTGGACCCGGGGTGAGCAAGCGTTCGCCGAGGTCCGCCTCGACGAGACCGTCGGTGACGCATCGGAGTTCGGCATTCATCCGGCTCTCCTGGATGCCTGCCTGCACGCCGGCGCCGATGTCCTGCCCGAGGATCTGGCGCCGGGGCAGGTGCCGCTGCCGTTCTCGTTCGCGGGAGTCCGGCTCCGGCGTCGCGGCGCGTCGGCGGGCCGCACGCGAGCGCGGCGGCAGGGCAGTGGCCGGGTGGGTATCGAACTCGTGGACTCCGCGGGCGGACCGGTGCTGAGCATCGACACGGTCACGTTCCGGAGCATGGACCCGGCGCGGCTGCGCGCGGCCGGTGACCATACGCCGCTGGTGCTCCGGTGGCAGCCCAGTGATGATGTTGAATCGTCCACTGCGGCAGTGATATTCGCCTCTCTGGGCACGGCTCGAATTCCCGGTGTCGACCGGCGCCACGCCACCGTCGGTGAACTCACCACCGCCGAGACGATGCCCGATGTGATCGTGTGGTCCGTCGACACGGAGACTGTCACGGCTCGGGATGCGGTCCACACCGCGTGGGACACACTCCGGTCGTGGCTGGCGGCGCAGCGTGCGGCCGATACCCGCTTGGTGATAGCCACCCGGCGGGCGGTCGGCCGAGCCGATGAACCCGTGGATGCGGCCGCCGCGGCGGTCATGGGCCTGGCTCGCAGCGCCCACGCGGAATTCCCGAATCGGATCGTCCTGATCGACCATGACGGCGAACTCTCCGCTGATCTCGTGCGCGACCTGCTTGCTTCGAATCAGCCGCAGACCATGGTGCGCGATTCCCGCGTATTCGTGCCGCGCCTGATCCCGGGAAGCCCGGCTCCGGTGTCTATTTCCGGTGCTTCCGAGGGCCTACGTGGTGATGCTTCGCTGCCGCCTGCGGCCCGCCGGTGCGCACCGGTGTCCACCGCACCGACCGGGCCGTTCGGGGACGGCGCCGTTCTGATCACCGGTGGAACCACCGGCATCGGCGCTCTCATCGCCCGTCATCTGGCCCGTGTCCACCAGGTCCGCCACCTCGTACTGGCCTCTCGGCGTGGGGCGGCCACCGACGGGGCCGAGGCCCTGGCGGCCGAATTGGCCGAACTGGGCGCTGCGCCTCGCATCGTCGCCTGTGACGTCGCGGACCGGGAGTCGGTGGCCGCCCTGCTCGCTGAGATAGCGGATGATCACCCGCTCACCGCGGTGATTCACTCTGCCGGCATCATCGACGACGGCACCATCGAGTCGCTGACCGCGGACCGTATCGACCGCGTTCTCGCGCCCAAGGTGGCCGGTGCCCAGAACCTGCACGACCTCACCATGGACCTCGAGCTCTCGGCGTTCATCCTGTTCTCCTCGGTCGCGGCGACCATCGGTTCGCCGGGACAGGGCAACTACTCGGCGGCGAACTCCTTCATGGACGCGCTGGCCCGGAACCGCCGGGCTCGCGGGCTCGCGGCGTTGTCGCTGGTCTGGGGCGTGTGGAACCAGGACATCGGGATAACCGGCGGTCTGGACCACACCGCGATCGCGCGCATGGAGCGAACGGGTATACGGATACTCGGCGAGGACGCCGGGCTGGCGCTGTTCGACGCGGCCCTCGGCATGGACGAGCCGGTGGTCATCGGAGCCGAGTTCGACGCCGCGACGCTGGCCGGCCAGGCCGCTGCCGGGATTCTCCCCGACCTGCTCACCTCCCTGGTACCGGCCCGAACCCGGCGCGCGAGCACACCGACCGCCGGCACCGGTGGCGATCTGCTGAGCGCGCTCGCCGCCGCGCCCGAGGACAAACGGGAGTCGCTGGCACTGGAGGCGGCCCGCGAACATCTGGCGGTGGTCCTGGGCCGTTCCTCGGCGCACGATGTCGATCCGGACACCGCGCTCAGTGAGCTGGGGCTCGATTCGCTCGGCGCCATCGAACTCCGGAATCGTCTGGCCACGGCCACGGGTATGCGATTGCCCGCGACGCTGGTCTTCGACCATCCGACACCGGCCGCCGTGGCCGGGTTCCTGCTCTCGCAGGTCCCGGCCGCTCCGGTCGATTCGGTGGTCGACCGGCACTTGGCCACGCTCCGCGAACTGCTGGCGAGCCCCTCTTCGAACACCGAACGGGATCGCCTCACCGAAGGGCTGCGGGAACTCCTGGCGCAGGCGCGGGTGGAATCGGCCGTCCGGACCGAAGTGGAGCAGGCCAGTATCGAGGATCTCTTCGAACTCATCGACCAGCATCACGATGCCGGATAGCTGGTTGACCAGGGGCTCGCCCGCGTCGTCGTAGCCGATGCGGGACTCGGCGGGCAACGTGGCCCAAGCCCCAGCGAACACCATCGAAACGGCGGCTACGCCGTCGGGCGTGTCGTCCGGGCGGCGTGTACGGCGGTCCGCATCGGGAGTCGGGGTGCCGGGTCGGTGACATCGATGCCGCGGAGTGGGTCTGGCGGCTGCGTCGGCAAACGTTTCCCGGAAGATTCCGATCATCGAAGACCTGAGACCGTCGGTACTCGAGCGGATTCAGGCCGCCAATGGTCGACCGGGGGCGCGTTTGTTCGTCGGTCCGCGCGGGGGCCGGATCCAAACCGGTGTCCTGCGCATGGCAACGTACTGGCACGAGGTCGTGGCGAAACTCGGCTACGAGCATCTGCGGCGTCATGATCTGGGGCACACCGGACTCACCTGGTTCGCCGATGCCGGCGTCCCGCTGCACCGCCTGCATCAGATCGCCGGACACACCGATCCCTGGATCACGCAGCGGTACCTGCATCCGGATATCGAGGCGCTCCAGAACGACGGCAACCTGCTCACGGTCCATCTGCGAGCGCCGCAGCGGTCCCCAAATGGTCCCCAACTGCGAGTCGTGGAAAATGAGAAACCCTCTCCGGGGCAGATCGGAGAGGGTTTTTGCTGTCGAGTCGGGGGTGACAGGATTTGAACCTGCGACCCTCCGCTCCCAAATCGGGCTGATTTCCCCATTCGAAAGACGGTTTACACATCGGTCGTGTCCCTCGTCGGGGTCACTGCATGTAGATCACACGCGGCAGGCGTGCCGCATCGCCGTGCCCGGCCAACTCGCTCAGGCGCTTGGCAATCTCGCGGTCGCGGCCTTCCACCGCGTGCAGGTACCACGATGCGGCGGCTCTGGGCCGGACACGGGTCGACAACCTCAGCCGCCCGAAGCTCGTCGACGTGGTGCTCCGGCAGGCCATCGGCACCCGGAACAAGTACGCCGGGCTGCGCAAGTGGTGAACCGACCGGGGGGTGATGCTCGTGCGTCACACCCCCGAGGCCTTACTCAGTTCCCTTCGGGTGTCCGGTACCCGCAAACGTGAGCCACACGGTGCGGCTTTCCGAATCCGGGCAGTACCAGATGCGCCCTCCACCCGTAACTTCGTACTGCCACTGATCGAGCTTTTTGCCGTTGATCTCTCGGGCACTGAATTCAGCCCTTAGTCGGTGCTGCCGCGACCGATTTTCAGGCGCGGTGGGACGTTCCGTTAAAACGATCCAGGCTTCCCATGTACTGGACTGCGCCACGCGACAAAGGTCTTCCCACCCCTTGGCAGCCTCTGACGTGGCGAATCGCGCTCCCCAGTTCCCCGGCTGCTGCGGTGGGGCAACCCGATCGTTGCGTCTAGCTGGCATGCTCAGCTCTCCATGGGCGCGGGAACAGGCCCAAAATCACCGTCAATCGGTCCGGTCAACATCTTCGCCAAAGCCGGATCTGCATAAATCGCGGCGGTACTGCGCCACTCGGTAATTGTCTGAGCCAAAACGTCCCATTGCCCAAGCTCAGCAGATGCCTGGAACGCTCGGACGAAGTCGACTACAAACTGCCGCTGTTCAGATTTAGGGAGGCACTCAACCCAAGGAAACTCATCGAGGACGCCACCAACCGCCACTTCCGGCGACAGATGAACCGCAATGTTGCGAAGGGCGCGTGCAGCAATGATGGACCCCTCAGACTGCGTCTGTGCCCTGTCTTCGCGGATCAACAGCAGGGAGGCGCCATCGCGTCTACGAACGCGCACATCGCCCTTGTCGGCCAAAGCGGCCACACCCCTGGGATCGCGCTGCAGCTCGCTCCACTGAACCTCGGTTGCCATGATCCCATTCTGAACGTATTCAGAACTCTACGCAACTGCCTACCGCGCAGGACGCTTCTCACCCACGCTGAGGGGTGTGCAAGTGCGCCCGTTCATCGTCAGGTCATCTTGACCAAAATAGTGCTCTACCTGCGGCTATGCGCGCCATTTCGCTGCGCCGAGATGGCATTTCGACGTAATGCGCGCGCCGGGCTGGCTGCGTGTCGTCAGACCACCCGCCAGATACGCCAGCGACGACAGCAGGGGGTAACGACTAGAAGGACACCCCATAAGCGCAGGCTGAAGACTTGTCCGTTGAGGGTCCAACCGTCCACTGTCCCCCATCACTGTCGGGGTAAGCGGACGGTATCTGAAACAGTGGGAACCGGACTGGCTGGCCAAGGTAGTCCATAAGATCGAGGAGGCCGCGGCAGACAGCGGCACGGTTCGACCGCGGCGGTTGGATTGACGGCTGTCACCCGCCACCATCACCGAGGTGGTTGAGGGGTATCGGGGTGGCGCATCGACGAATCTGCTGTGCGAGCAGTACGGGCTGTCCAAGGGCGGGCTCCTGAAAATCCTTCAGGAGCACCGGGTGCAGATGCGGAACCAGCCGATGACCGAGGAAGAGATCGACTGGGCGGTACGGCTTTACAGCGAGGGAAAATCGCTGAATGCTGTGGCGCGACAGCTCCGCAAGGCGAAGGGTAGCGTCTGGAAGGCGTTGAACGTACGAGATATAGTTATGCGACCATTCACTAGATAACCCATGGATCACTTTCGACTTCTGCGAGATGGGCAGCAATAAGTCGACCGGACTGTGAATGACACCAGGATTTCAGCCGTCAGTTCACAGTTTATCACGAGGATCCCAACCGCACCTGTGCGCATTATTCTGACAACTCTATTTATGGACTATTTCAGGTACGCCTGCCGCGTCCAACATCTTAAACAAGTCAGCAATCTTGCCAGTACGAGCAAGTGTGGTCGTGGTTGTGAAGATCAGCCGATGAGCGGCCCGAGATAGACCTACGAAGAATGTAGATATCGATTCGCTTCGATTGCGCTCGTGACTCCACCATTGTTGGTCATCTAATCCCAGAAAGAAGACTGTATGGTATTCGAGGCTCTTGCTACGGTGAGCCGTAAGTAGCACGACTGCTTGGGATGCTTCAAAGCGTTCGAAAACTTCAGCCCACAATCCTCCAGCCTCTGCTACGTTTGCTATGCGTGCGTTGAAGGCATCAATAACAACATCGAGCTCCTCTCCAGGTGTCACTGCCTTCACATAACGATGCAACGCTTCTCGGTCTATAAGGTCAAGTAGGTAGCAAACAGCTTCTTCTACGGAGTCTTTGGTCGGGGGATTCAGTTTAAGCCAGCTACGCAGCGAATTTGTGATCTCAGCCAACTTCTCGCCGACTTGACGGAGGGCTAGGTCGTCATCCATAGCTCCGTCAATACGGGTCAATATTGCCGAGACTTCACGCCATACTGTTGCCAGACCCCTCGGCTCGGCGGCTAGACGGAACAATCCCAAAAGCAAGCGAGTTGCGTCATGCTTCAGGAGATCCTGCAACCTCATCTTCCCAACCGCTTCATCGTCATTGCGAACGCCTATGCCGTGGAGTGCAAGACCGGCACGGAATAGCGGCTCAAATTCGGCGATCTTCTGTCGGGCGAGCAGAGCGAAGTCAGCCGGTACGCGTCCCGATGCAGCAATGTCCCGAGCTATCCAGTCGGCTATGAAAGTAGCTTCGCGGCTGGCATTCGGGAACTGCCATATCACAGCCGGATCGTGTCCGACTTCAGCGATCGCTTTCGAGATCGCGGGCAGGCTCTGCGTATCCAGTGCACTCGCCACAACGTGCTGCAGCTGGACCAGTTCGTCACTGGAGCGAAAGTTCCACGCAAGTGGGTAGGATGTGGCCGCAAATGTGGTAGTGAAACGTTCAACTGCGCGAGGTAGAGCGCCAGCCCAGCCCATAATTCGCTGCTTACTGTCGCCAACCGCTGTCACAGTGGGGCCATTGCCATTGCCAAAGACTGACTCCACAAAACTGAACTGAGCGCTTGTCGTGTCTTGGAATTCATCGATGAAAACGAAAGGATATGTGACCCTCAAGGCACGTCTGAGCTGAGGTGCGGAGCGTACGATCAATTCTGATAGCCTATTGATCATGACGAAATCGACGTACGCGCTACCCTCGCGGAGATATCTCGCGCTCCACCATGCACGAACCGCATATTCAACCGGATCCGCAGGATCTTCAGCCCAAGCCGACTTTGGTAATTCGTGCCCACCGACAATATTCGCCAGGAATTTCGCCGACTGAAGTGCGGCAATATGATAGCGCAGCGCTACTGGCGCTACAGTAGCCGTATCGTTGAGGAACCTGCTGACATCTGAGTCCGTGGCGTATCGGATCTCGTAGTCTTCCTTCTTCCGCCAATCGGCAGGGAGTGCAGGAGAAAATCGGTCTAACAACCCCTTCGTGAAAGCATCGAAGGTCATCGATACAAAGCGTTCGGCGTGGTCGGGGACTCGGGTGGTCACTCTGCGCCGGAGATTAGCGGCCGCATCCCGTTTGAATGAGATTGCCAGAATTCGATGCGGCCAGGGGCAAATTCCAGTTTGCAGCAGGTATGCAGCCCGTTGTGCCAGAAATTCAGTCTTGCCCGCGCCGGGACCAGCTACGACTGCGACGTTTCCACAGTCCCGCAAAGCATCCCAAGCCGTAGGCTCTAGATCATCAATTTCGATCGGTCGCCAATCCGCGGTCGGAACCAAGCGACTTGAGTTCGGGGCACGTAAATGCTGAGCTGGAGATACATTGACATGTGTCATATCCCGACCTCACGTCGGATGTGGTTCACAAGCGCCACCACTACCTCCGGTGCACTCTTCTGCAACTCGTCGTCGGTCAGACGACCGAGGGCCCGTAGGTGGCTACTGGGTTTGGATCGGTTGGTAAAAAGATACCGGTACCAGCGAAGTCGTTCGGCCCGCTTGGGGTGACTCCAGTAGGCTGGTTGGGTCGGTGACTTTCCTATTACGACATCGGTGGCGTCGGACTGGTGCGGACCGATCTCGTCGGCTTCAAGCTTCGTATAGGCATCGGGGTAACGCCGCAGCATGAGATAGTCGAGATCAAGGGGGGCACCAAAGAAAATGCCGAACTTGCGCAGATGCATAAGGATCTGCTGCAAGGCATCGAGTTCCAACTCGTCACCAATAGCTGCGATGTCGTCGTAGCCTTCAAGGTCGGCTAATGGATCGATACCATTTGCGATCAAACGGTTGCAAGCGTCGCGAAGCCGTGCGGGTCCAGCACCATCACGACCGTAGTCGAGGTCGAGCAGCGTCGCGTGAGGAATCTTAAGGTCGTTGAGCAGCTTCCACATGTGGTTCGTGTGTCGACCGCCGAGTGGGACTACTGCTACGAACGACGAGTCGAGCGACACCCCCAAAGCCGTAGCAACGCGGGGGATCACGATTTGCTCTGAGTCACCTTCACCGAGCACAACGAACTTGGCAAAGTACAACTCCGGATATGCGTGTACTGCCTCCCGCAAAAATTTTCCAGCCTCGGTATCGTCGGTCGGCAGAATAATCTCGTGGACGGCAGCAGTTGCGCTATCAGAGCTAAGACGGAAATGGCGCACAACTTCAGGACGGATGCGGGTAAAGACACTCGCAGAGTGGCTGGACAGAATTACCTGCGTTGCGCCCTCATCGCTCAGGTCCTGCAACTGATTTACGATGCGAGACAAGAAGAACGGAGACAGGCTGTTCTCCGGCTCCTCAACAGCTATCAGAGTAAGATTCGGAAGACGGGCAGGCTCCAGAGTGAACTCATCGTCATGATCACCATTCACTACTGCGGCTTCGACATCGAGAGTCGCTGCTGTGAGCGCGAGATACAGAAGTGATCGCTGACCATCGCTCAGCAGCCGCGCCGGTCTTGGCGAGCCCGTAGGATCGGGCTCGAAAACCAGTTCAGAGTTGCGAACCAGCTGGTTCAGTTCACCGTCAAGCAGTCGAAGTCTGGGTGATGCGCTCGTGCCTGCATCGTGCAGCTCTTTCCATCGGTTGGTTAAAGCAGTTTCGACTGCTTCGACGACCGGCTCTTTCATGAACTTGCCAGCTACTTCAGACGCGCTGCCGCTGACCAAATCGCGAAGTTCAGTGGACCATTGGGCAGCCCGCCAAAGGCGACTGCGCAAGAACGTTGTGACCTGACGGGCCCCGTCTCGCGAAGCTGGAATGTATACCATCTGAATTCGGCTTCGTTCCGCAGGAGTGAGCGGTACCCAACTATCCTCGCCATACTTCTCAGCGAAAGTGCTAACGACCCTGCGCGTGTCGGTTATCGCGCCGTCCACGGTGCCGTCGTCCACCCATTCGGCGTCCAGAACAATCCTGACCTTGAGGTCCGACTCATCTGTAGCAGCCATGCGCTGGAAAAACTCTGGAACAGCTCGGCTCGCTACTGTCAGCGCCGAGCTAGTTGATTGATCGTCATCGTTGTCCGGCTCCTCGGTATCAAGCTCAGGGAACGCAAGTACTACCTCAACCGTCAGCTGCCGCGTTGTCGGAGCTGCGACCTCACTGACCGACACGTGAAAATCATCAACTCGTACAGTTCTCTCCTGTGCCGTGATACCAAATAACCGCAGAAGTGCCTGGCAGGTGGCAGTCTTGCCGGATCCGTTGGGACCGACGAACGCGGTTAGACCATCATCGAATTGAACGGTAGTCCGACCGGGTCCGAAGCACTGGAAGTTGTCCAGCGTGACACTCTCGATGAACATGGAGACACGTCCTGTTGGTGGAAGTCAGCACTATTCGCGAGGACAAGGGTAGCGACAGCGCAGCGAACATCGAACTTGACCCAACTACAGAGATTGTTACCTGGCAGTCGGTATCTTTGACGCGACTAGCATTCGACTCGCTACCATCCACGAGATACCGCCCGGACAGCAGGTGAACCAGGGCGGACGACCTGACCGGTCCCCGATAACGTGACCACCCAGGATCAGAGTCCGGTGATTTCGTTCGGATTCAGTTTATGTCGCAACCCATCGAGTGGTGGGTGTGGGTGCAAGCCGCAGCGTACTCTGCTGGGGTCCGGTAACCCAGCGCCGAATGCCGGTGCCGCCGGTTGTGCTCGGTCTTGAAGTTGCCGATCACGACCCGGGCCTCGAGCAGACTGGTCCAGTGGTTGCGGTTCAAGCACTCCGCCCGCAGCCGCCGGTTGAACGATTCGACGAACCCGTTGTTCCAGGGCGTGCCCGGCGGAATGTAGACGATGCCGACCTTGTCAGCGCAAAACTGTTGCAGCGCATGGGAAATCATTTCCGGCCCGTTCCGCTCTTCGTCGAACTGCACGACGCCCATCGGGCATACCGTGGCCACGAGGCGATTGCCCCCGAGGGCATCGAGCTGGCGGCGGGACGAAACCGGCACTCGAACGGATCGAAGAAGCGCAAGCGCCCGGACTCATCGGAAGTAGCCGGAAACGGAGAAAGCGGCCCTACCTTTGCCAGTGCCCTTTCGGTCACTGGTTCAGGTAAAGCCGCTCTGGTCGGGCTGACAGGATTTGAACCTGCGACCACCTGACCCCCAGTCAGGTGCGCTACCAAGCTGCGCCACAGCCCGTGGCTTCCGCTTTCGCGGTGCTGGACGAGATTACCCCACGACCCCCCGGTTGGACCAAATCGGCACCATAGCCGGGGGTTCGTGTTGTGGGGTGGCTGGTGGCGGCGGCTTGTGTGGGGGATCGCCTTGTTGGTTGCGGGCGGCGCAATCACCCAGGGGTGGAAACCCTCCACCCCTGTGGGCGGCTCTGTCAGTACTGGGGTTTCTGGTGGATCACCGTGCGGAGGACGAGGTTTGAGTCAGCGCAGCAGCGTTAGTTCGAAGTCAACAGGAGCTGTACCGATGTTTGAGCTGATCCGATCGGCTGTCGTTGCCGATGCCCGTCGTCCCTTGTCGATTCCGGTGCCGTGCAGCAATGTTCGTCGCTTGGTTGTTGCCGAGGTGGACGCGCCCGATTATGACGAGCTGGATCGATGGTCCAACCGCATCGCGCGGATGTTGTTGCGGCTCGGTGGGGGGCCCGGGGTGGTTGTCGCGACGGCTGGGCTGCCGCGGCTCGAGCGGGCTGTTACTCGCTGGGCTATCGCCAAGATCGGCGCGACCGTGGTGCAGTCGACGTGTGTGGAGCCGCGTCACGGTGCCGGGGTGGGCGTTACCATCCGGGCTCGGCGTTCCGAGCTCACCGATCAGGTTCGTTGGCTGGTTCTCGATGATCGCAGCACTCTGGCCGGGTACTTGACCGGGTCGGATGCGCCGATCACCGATGATGAGCTCGGAGTGGTTCGACGGGCTGGTTGATCCGGTTCGGTTACCGGAGCCGGAATCGCTTCGGGCGCGGCGATGGACGGCATGCTTTGCCTGCGCCGATGGCCGACATGCCTCGTTCGCGGTAGGTCTCGGTACCTGCTCGTGCCGTTGCGGCGCGATCTTGCGACGGGATTCGGGGCGCGGCGCAAAATTCTGTGATCTGATCCGACTACCAGGCGAACATCCACGATCGGGAGTCTGGAAAGGACGATCCGCCATGAAGTTTCTGCTGATGCTGCACAACAACCCCGTCGCGCTCGATGCCCTGGACGACGCGGGGCGCAAGGCCCTGGAGGATGGGCACAACCAGTTCATCAAGGCCACCCAGGAATCCGGCGAGCTCGTGGTCACCCAGGCGTTGAGCGACCCGTCGACCAGTGCGGTCGTCCGGGTACGCAACGGCAGGCCTGCCGTGACCGACGGTCCCTACCTGGAGAGCAAGGAGTTTCTCGGCGGGTTCTACATGATCGATGTTCCCGACCGGGAGCGTGCGCTGGAGTTGGCCGCGCGGATACCGGACGCGAGCATCGATGGCATGGGCGTCGAGGTTCGTCAGGTGATGTTCGAAGCGGGACTGGATCTGTGAGTGAGCCGGTGGAGGATCTGCTGCGCGACCTCGCGCCGCAGGTCCTCGCCGGGCTCGTGCGCCGCTATGGGCAGTTCGATGCCTGCGAGGACGCGGTGCAGGAGGCGCTGATCACCGCCGCGGCGCAGTGGTCGCCCGCCGCACTGCCGGCCAATCCCAAGGCGTGGCTGTTCCAGGTGGCCGGGCGGCGGTTGGTGGACGAGATACGGGCGGATTCGGCTCGCCGCCGTCGGGAGGAGACCGCGGCGGCGTTGGCGGGTGTACCGCCGGAGAGTTCCTCGGCCCCTGAGACCGACGACACGCTCGACCTGCTGTTCCTGTGCTGCCACCCGGCGGTCACTCCCGCGTCGCAGGTCGCACTGACGCTCCGTGCGGTCGGCGGCCTGACCACCGAGGAGATCGCGGCCGCGTTCCTGCTTCCGGTGGCCACCATGGGACCGCGGATCAGCCGGGCCAAGGCGCAGATCAAGGCGGCAGGCGCGAGGTTCGAGACTCCCTCGGCGCAGGAGTCGATGGCACGGCTGCCCGTCGTGCTGCAGGTGCTGTACCTGATCTTCAACGAGGGCTATACCGCCACCTCGGGCGCCGACCTGCAACGACCGAGCCTCGCCGCCGAGGCGATCCGTCTGACCAGAAAAGTGAGTGACCGGTTACACAACAACGGTGAGGTGCTGGGTCTGCTGGCCCTGATGCTGTTCGCCGACGCCCGGCGCGAGGCGCGAACCGGCCCCGACGGCGCGCTGATTCCGCTGGCCGAGCAGGACCGCACCCGCTGGAACGCCGATGCCATAGTGGAGGGTGAGCGACTGATCACACACGCCATGCGGTCGACCGCCCCCGGCCCCTATCAAATCCAGGCGGCGATCGCGGCCCTGCATTGCACCGCGCCCGATATCGAACACACCGACTGGCCGCAGATCGCCGCGCTCTATTCGATCCTGCAGACCATGGACGACAACCCGGTGGTCGCCTTGAACCGCGCGGTGGCGATCGCGATGAGCACCACACCCCTGGAGGGGCTGCGGCTGCTGGACGACCTGCCGGCCGACTCGCCGATCCGGCGCACCCATCGCTTCGAAGCCGTGCGCGCGCACCTACTGGATATGTCGGGCTCACCGGAGGCCGCGGCGAGTTCCTATCGAACGGCGGCCAAGCAAACCGCCAGCCTTCCCGAGCAACGTTACTTACTGCGCAAGGCCGACAACCTCGACGTGACCGTCCTGCGCTCCCGTTGTGCACCGGGTGACGACAGCTGACCGACACCGCCCGCGGCGCTGTCCGTCAGCTATACGGAATCCGCAGAAGTTTCGACGAGTGATGTGACCGCCCTGCTCTCCGTTGCACACCGGGTGACGACAGGTGAGCTGACGCCTGCGGCGTCGGCTTGCGGGCTACACGAGAATCCGCCGAAGCTCGATGGTAACGGCCGGCGTCTGGGTGATACGAATGGCGTCAATGCGCGCCCATTGCCGCTCGCCGTACCAGCACCCAGTCTGCAGAGCATTCGGCGGCCGGACCAGGAAACACGGCTCATGGGCGAGGACAAGCCGGCAAGTATCGGGGCCGCATAGAGTGATCGTGTGGTTGCGCCCCTAGCAGCGGTTCCCCAGCCCGGCGTCGTGGCCGGGATCGTCGCCGATGTCTACGAACTCTGCGCTACGGAGCGATCCGGCGAGCTGGCCGATTACATTCCGGAACTTGCCGCGGTCCAACCAGATTCCTTCGCACTGTGTCTAGCGACAGCGGACGGCAAGATCTACGCGATCGGCGACGCCACCACCACGTTCACCATCCAGTCGATCTCCAAGCCGTTCACCTACGCCCTCGCGCTGGCCGATCGTGGCCCGGCCGCCGTCGCCGCCCGGATCGACGTGGAACCCTCCGGTGAACCGTTCAACGAGATCAGCCTGGACCCGATCACCGAACGACCGCGCAACCCGATGATCAACGCCGGCGCCATCACCGCGGCCTCACTGATCGACGGCCGCGACCCGGCCGATCGTCTCGAACGTACCCTGCGCTGCTACTCCCGCTTCGCGGGCCGGGATCTCACCATGAACGAGGCGGTCTACGCCTCCGAGGCGAGCACCGGATACCGCAACCGCGCCATCGGCTACATGCTGCGCTCGTTCGGCATCATCGACTCCGATCCGGACGAGGCCGTCGACCGCTACTTCCGTCAGTGCTCGGTCGATGTCACCTGCCGGGATCTGGCGGTGATGGCCGCCACGCTGGCCAACAACGGCATGAATCCGGTCAGCCGGGAACGCGCGCTCTCACCCGCACTGACCGAACAGGTGCTGAGCGTGATGACCACCTGCGGTATGTACAACGCCGCGGGCGACTGGGTCAGTACCGTCGGCCTGCCCGCGAAAAGCGGTGTCGGCGGCGGCATTCTGGCGGTGCTGCCGGGACAGATCGGCATCGCCGTCTACTCTCCGCGCCTGGACGCGCACGGCAACAGCGTGCGCGGCGTGGCAGCCTGCCGGGAACTGTCCAAACGGCTCGAACTGCACTTCCTGCACGTCACCAGGGCGGCGCAAGCGGCGATCCGCTCGGAGTACACGGTGGCCGAGGCGCCCTCGCGGTTGCGCCGCAACACCGACGAGATGGCGGTGCTGGCCGAGCACGGGCATCGGGCCCGAGTCTACGAACTGCACGGTGACCTGCAGTTCGCGGGCGCCGAGCGAGCCGTGCGGATCATCGAGGAGCAGGCGGGTGAGCTCGCGGCGCTGGTGATCGACCTGCATCGGGTGGGCGAGGTGAGTGCGATCGCGGTGCGCATGCTCGATGAGCTGGCTGCGGAACTGACCGTCACCGGCTGTCAGGTGGCCATCGTCGATCCGGATGCCAAGCTCGGGCACACGGTGTCGAGCCTGGATCCGTCCGATCCGCGCGGGCGGGTGTTCGTCGATCGCGACACCTCGACCGAGTGGTGCGAGAACATCGTGCTCGCCGAGTACCGTCCGTCCGACGTGCCTGTCTGCACCTCGCTGACCGTCGAGGACCATCCCGCCTTCGCGTCCCTGGATCCGAGCGAATGTTCGAGGCTGGCAAAGGAATTCGAGGTGTGCACCATTGCCAGGGGTGAGGTCGTCGCCGAACGCGGCAGCGCGCGATCCGGTCTGTATCTGATTCTCGAGGGCCGGGTGCGCATCGGTTTCGAGGCGGCGGACGGCCGCAACCATCGACTGGTGACGTTGTCCGCGGGCATGTCCTTCGGCGAGATTCCCATGCTGATCGGCGAGCCCTTCGCCAACGAGGTGCGCGCCGAGACCGGGGTGCGCGTCGCGGTGCTGAGCCCGGCCCGGTTCGACCGGCTCACCGAGCAGGCGCCGCACCTGAAACTGGCACTGCTGCAACGGCTCGCGGCCGGCGCGTACGCGCAGATGGATGCCGCCGTACGCGGTGCGGACTACTGATTCGGGCCGGTGGCGCACCCCGTGATTACCGAGATGACGGCTTGGACGGTCGTACCGTAACGGCGCGGGACCGGACTCGAGGCCCGGTCCCGCGCCCTGGGGAGCCCGGGTGGCCGCCGGGCTGGCAGGGTTACGTCAGAAGCTGCCGAAGCCGGCGCTGCCGGACCAGAAGGGCGGGTGCGGGAAACCGAAGCCGTCGCCGTGGAAACCGCCGCCGGGGAAACCGAAGCCGTGGTGAGGATGGGGGAACATGGGTTGTGCCTTTCTTTGAATTACACTGTCACCGAGGGGGATACGGTGAGCGAGCGGTTCTCCCCGACAAGAAATCCGGCCGCGATTACCAACGTAGCAACTGTGTTGTTTCGATTCACTAAGAGTTTTCTGGCATTCGCGGTGCGCGGTAGGGTGAGCTGTGTATTGGCGCAAATGTGTCAGGTCGAATGTGTTCGGAGTCACCGAGTTTCGGATTGTCGGGGAATCTTGCGGAGTTTCATCGAAATCAGATGTAACGCCGTGATTGCCTCGAGCGAACATGCCGCGAATCATTGTGAGAATTTGTTCTGATCAGTGGGATTCGGAGACGAAAGTCCTATTGCGCGCATCGCTCGGGGTGTTACGTCACAGGGTCGCCAGGGCTGTGTCGGCGATGTGTTCGGGGTCATAGGTGTTCAGTTCCAGGCTGTCGTAGGTGGCCATGATGCGTTCGGCCTGCCGGGCGGGGGACAGACCGGTCGAGCGGTACAGTTTCCCGGCCTCGCGGGCGCCCTCGCGGACCTGGCGGTTGCGCTCGATGCGGAGGCCTTCGTATCGCCGCAGCCTGGCTGGGATATCGGCGGCGCGGGCGTCGCGCAGCAGGACGGCCAGGGTGATGGCGTCCTCGACCGACTGGTTGGCGCCCTGGCCCAAATGGGGGGTCACCGCGTGCGCCGCGTCGCCCAGCAGGGTGATGCGGTCGGTGGACCAGGTCGGCATGGGGGCGCGGTCGTAGATGCCCCACCGGAATGTGTGGTCCATGGCTCCGATGATCCCGCGCACCGGGGTGTCCCAGCCGTCGTAGGCGGCGGCCAGGTCGCTGACCTGGCCGGGGGCGCTCCAGGACTCCTCGACGTCCAGGTTCGTCGGGACGAATGCGACGACGTTCAGCAGCGCCCCGTCGGATACCGGGAACACCAGGAAACTCTGTCGCGGGCCGACCCACATCGACAGGGCGCCGACGTCGTATATTCCGGCCAGGCGGTCGGCCGGGATGAGACCCCGATAGGCCATGATCCCCTCGCTGACCGGCGCTGACTTCGGGCCCACCAGTGGCTGGACGGCCGAATGGATGCCGTCGGCGCCGACCAGTGCGTCCGTCCGCGCGTGTGAGCCGTCGGCGAAGTCGATCCGCACACCGCCGGCGTCTTGGGCCGCGCCCGTGAACTCGTGCCCCAGGCGCACCGTGCCGGGTGGCAGGGCGGAGACGAGCAGGTTCTGGAATTCCGCCCGGTGCATCGGAAACGTGCGCCCCAGTGGATACACCCACCTGTAGCCGGGCAGCGGCACGCCCTGCCAGGTCTGCATGGTCGCGTCCGAGAGCTTTCCGGCGATCGCGCCCAGGGAGTCCAGCAGGCCCAGCCGCTCGTAGACGCGCGCTCCGTTCGCGCCGATGACCACGCCCGCCCCCAATTCCCGTAGCTCACGGGCCTTCTCGTAGACCGCGACGTCCACTCCCCGCTGATGCAGCGCGATGGCCGCAGTGAGCCCGCCGATTCCGGCCCCGATGATCGCGACGTTCATTTCACCCATGATCTCGGTCCTCTCATTTCCACACGCGCGCTTCGTCTTTGGCGTGTCGCTGGATTCCTTACATCTCCCAGAATCGCCCCTGCGGTCGACGCTTGCCAGGGTGCATGTCACCCAGCCTCGCCCGCCCCGGCGACCGACCCGTCGGCTGGGCGCCGGCCCGGTCCTACCATGGCGGGGTGGCTGACACCAGGTTGGGAGAGTTCCTGCGCGCCCGTCGTGAGGCCGCGACGGCCGCGCGTGACCGGCCACCGCACCAGCGCCGCCGCACTCCCGGACTGCGCCGCGAGGAGGTGGCCGCGCGGGCGGCCATCAGCACCGACTACTACACCCGGCTCGAGCAGGGCCGAGAACGACACCCGTCCCCGCAGGTGCTCGACGCGCTCGCCGCCGCGCTCGAATTGTCGACGGCCGAGACCAGTTATCTGCACGGCCTGGTCACCCCGCCCCCGAGCCTGCCCGCCGCACAGGCCGGTACGGAAGCGCTCAACGAATTCCTGGTGCTGGTCGTGCGGTCGTGGGCGTGGGGTCCGGCGTATATCGTGAATCAGCGCAGCGATGTGCTCTCCGCGAACCGGCCCGCACAAGAGATCTTCGAGCAGTTCGAATTCTCGGACAATATCCTGCGCATGTTGTTTCTGGATCCGGCCGCGCAGCGGATGTGGGCGGACTGGGCGGCGTTCGCGCGATTCCTCGTCGGCGGTATCCGCAGGATGATCGGTCCCGTCGTGGTCGACGATCCTGCCACGGCCGCGTTGATCGCGGAGATGTCCGCGCGGAGTTCCGCTTTCGCGCGGCTGTGGGACAGCCATCACATCGATGTGCGCGAACGCAAGGAAAAACAATTCCGGCACGAGGATCTCGGCGAGATCAGCATGCGTTTCGAATTGGTGGCGGCGGTCGACACCCCGAATCAATATCTCGTGCTGCACCGTACATTCGCCGAAATCGCCGGGCAACCCGGACAGGGGTGAGCGTCACAGGAACCGTTGCCGGTCGAAAGCGGCGAATTCCGCGTCCAGTTCGGTCTTCTGTGTATCGCTCATCGGCTGGTAGTCGGGTGCGGTGCGACCTGGGCACTGGTAGATCGAATCGGTGGTGTGCCAGGACTCGGCGCGGAGCTGGTTCTTGAGGATCTTGTTGGAGCCGGTGACCGGGAGGTTCGCGGAGATTCGGAGTAGTCGCGGGAAATCCTTGCGGCCGAGGTCCGGTTGCGCGCTGAGGAATTCGGCGAACGCTGGTCCGTCGAAGGCGGCGGGGTCGGCGAATTCCAGTGCGGCCATGACCCGGTCGCCCGAGCGCGGGTCGGGCACGCCGTACACCGCGGCCGCGATGACCGGCGGCTACTGGCGCAGGATCCGCTCGATGGCCAGGGCCGAGATGTTCTCGCCGTCCACTCGGATCCAATCACCTTGGCGGCCTGCGAAATACAGGAAGCCGGCGGTGTCGATGTAGCCCAGATCGCCGGTCCAGTACCAGCCGTGGCGGATGCGTTCGGCGTCGGCGGCGTCGTTCTTGTAGTAGCCCTCGAACGAGCGGGCGCCCGTCTTGTCGACCATCTCGCCGATCGCGGCGTCGGGGTTGCGGACCCGGCCGTGTTCGTCGAGTTCGGCTCGGGCGCAGTCCGTCAACGTGGCCGGGTCGACGATCGCCACGCCGGGATGAGCCGGGCGGCCCAGTGCCGTGGGCGGGGCGACCGGGTCCAGCGCGGCCAGCGCCGGGCCCTCGCTCGAACCGTAGCCCTCGAACAGGTGCGCACCGAAGCGGCGGTGGAACTCTCGCTGGTCCGCGGCCGAAGCCTCGGTGCCGAAACCACGCACCAGCTGGTTGTCCGAATCGGTCGGGGATTCGGGGGTCGCGAGCAGGTAGCCCAGCGCCTTGCTGACGTGGGTGAAGAAGGTCGCGCCGAAATACCGCACGTCCGGAAGGAATTGCGACGCCGAGAATTTCGGAGTCGAGCAGACGGTCGCACCGACCGACAATGCCGGAGCCCACAGCGCCATGATCGCGTTGCCGTGGAACAGTGGCATGCAGCAGTAGTCCACGTCGGCGCGCACATGCCCGAACTTGTCAGCCGCTGCGTAGGCGGTCCGGGCCAGCCGGGCCTGAGTGCACTTGACCGCCTTGGAGACTCCCGTGGTGCCCGAGGTGAACAGCAGTAGCATCAGCGAATCCGGACCGCCGGCGGATGTCGGCTCCGCCGTGCGATGGTGATCGAGCAGCTCGGCGTACTTCGGGTCGTCGACCAGTAGCACGCGATCCGGTTCGAGCCCGATCTCCAGCCGCGACAGCCGGGCCATGCCGGCGGTGTCGGTGACGATCAGCTGGCAGTCGACGTACCGAATGTCGGCCTCCAGCTGCGCATCTCCTCGGGTGGGGTTCAGTCCCGCCACGGTGGCACCGGCCAGCGCCGCCGCGCCGAGCCAGAAGATGAAGTCCGGCAGGTTGTCCAGCAGAATCCCGATATGGAACGGCCCGTCCCGGCGCATTTCCCGTGCCAACTCCGCCCGCGCCGCCGACTCACGCACCACCTCGTCCCAGGTCCAGTCCGCGTGATGGGTGCGCAGGCCGAGATGATCGTCACCCAGCCGATCCAGCAGCATCGTGGCGATATCGGGGCGCGTATGCGAGGGGTCGCGCTTCGATGCGGTCATGGCGGGCCACCTTCGTCGAGCCGATAACGTGTCTCACGCATTGTCACTCGCCGCCCAGGGGCGCGTTGCGAGGTACTGGCGACCGGACCGATCTCGCTGGTGATGCTGTTCGGATCGCAGTCCGAGGGAGTGCTCGAGGTCGACGGGCTTGGCGGGCCAGGGGGCCTGTCTATAGCGTGTCTCGAATTCTCGCTCGTCACCCGGGATGCAGAGGGTGGGGCTGGTGGTCGGGCGCGACCGGATCTCACCAGTGATGTGGGTTCGGATCGGATGGTGTGAGCCAGTGTGGTAAGCCGCTTCGAAAGATCCCTCGACGCCGACAGACGATGCCTGGCGGGCTGGCAGACGCCCCTCGAAGGCATATCAGGCATTCTCGCTCGCCCACGGCTTATGCGACGGGTGCTGCTGGTCGGATGTGACCGGATTGATCTGGCTGTGTTCGGACCGGACCATGTGGGGCCATACGGTAAGTCGTTCTGAGGCAGACAGGCGATGGCTGGCGGAGTCCGAGGGCATCTGTCGATGGCCGTCGTCGGAACGCTCAGGTCCGTGTCGAGTTCTCGTGTCGGCGGGCAGGGAGGCCGTCGCCCGGTTGGTGCGGCACGGTGACTTTATCGGGCGATGAGATGCGGCGGCCTCGGTGGTGGTTGGGTGCGCTTCAGGCGAGCTTGTCGATCGCGGGGGACAGGACGCCCAGGTCTGCCTCGAGTTCGGTGGCGAGGGCGCGGGCGGCGGCGACGTCTTTGCGGAGGAATTCGCCGACCGAGGTGGCGAATTCGGTGACCGAACCCCTGGCCGCGACGCCGCTCAGGGCGCGGCTGGCGGAGCTTGCGTGGGGGAGGGCGGTCAGCAGGGTGGGCTCGTCGATGCCGAGTTCGGTTGCCAGGCGCACGGATTCGGCGACCAGGCCGATCTGGGCGGCGAACAGGGCGTTGTTGACGAGTTTGACGCGCTGGCCCGCGCCGATCGTGCCGACAGGCAGGATCGGGTCGGCGTAGGCCTCGAGGACCGGGCGCGCGCGAGTGACGGCCTCGTCGGTACCGCCCACGAAGACGGTGAGATGCCCGGCGGCGATGTCATGGGGACCGCCGCTCACCGCCGCGTCGACCACATGGATGCCGCGCGGACCGGCCTGCGCGGCAACGTTTTCGGCGGTGTGCGGTGAGCCGGTGGTGTGGATGAGGATGACCGCGCCGGCCGGAAGGGTCGTCAGCAGCGGGCTGTCCAGGCAGACCTCGCGTACCTGCTCATCGGTGAATACGCAGATCACTACCGCGTCGGCGTCCGTGCCGACCGCCGCGAGCTGGATGGCTTCGGCGCCGAGTTCGGCAACGGCCAGGCGTGTTTCGTCCGACCGTCCGACCGCACGAACCGTATGACCGGCCCCGACCAACCGCTGCACCATGGGCCGCCCCATGCGACCCGCCCCGACGAATCCGATACGCATCTGCGCTCCCTTACCTATTTAGAAATGGGGCATCGAGCGGCTCGTCCGCTGCCCGGGTGCTCTAGGGCGCCTGTCGTCCCGAGGGCCTCGTGCCAGGCTCGGACCGATCGATGCACCACAGGTCGACCCAATGTGGCCCGTACCTACGAATCCGATACGCATATGCGCTCCTCACCTGTCTCGATAGGGGTATCGAGTGGGCAACCCGCGCCCCAGGTGATCTGCGCCGCCCGTTCTCCTGAAGTGCTCGCGCTCGGCTTGGACCGGTCGGTGCGGCATACTGTGACCCACAGCCCTCATCCGCAGATCCGATGTGCAACTGTGCTCCTTCGGACGTCGATGCGGGGTGAGCCGTGTGCGCTAACCTCGGACCATTGGGAGAACCGGCCTCCCGCTACATTCTTGGGGCCGATTATCCGAAACCGGACTTTCAGGCCCGCAGAATGTAGCGATAGGCCGGATCGAGTTCAGCGTGGGTGGTTCATCATCGCCAGCGTGGCGTCGGCGGCCGTCAGCACGACACCCGGGGTGGCGTGCTGCGCGTCGGCCACGGAGGCGATCAGGCTCACATCCTTGCGCAGCAGCTCACCCGCGTGAACGGCCATGCGGTCGAGTGCGCCGTCGCCGTCGATGATGCGGCCCAGCCCGAAGCTGTTGGCGCTGCCGCGGGAGATGACCTCGCCGAGGCGGGACGGGTCGACACCCAGGGCATTTCCGAGATCGAGCGCGCTCTTGGCGGTGGCCAGATTCGCGGTGAACAGCAGGTTGTTCAACAGCTTGGTGACCTGACCAGCACCGACATCACCAAGGTGGACAAGCGGATTCGCAAAGGTCTCGAACACCGGCCGCACACGGTCCAGGACCGCAGCATCGCCACCGACCATGACCAGCAGCCGCTGTTCGGCCGCGGCCGGGCCGCCTCCGCTGACCGGTGCGTCGATCAGCGAAACACCTTGCTCGGCCGCGACACTCGCGAGTTCGCGGCAGGTGTCCGGATGCACCGTGCTGTGCACCGCGATCACTCCGCCCGCGGCCAGACCCGCCAGCACACCGCCGGGACCGGTGAGCACCTCGCGCACATCGGCGTCGGAAACCACGCAGATACACACCAGATCGCTTGCCGCCGCCAGCTCTTCGGGCGAGGCCGCGATCTTGGCCGCGGTATCGGCGAACGCCTCGAGCGAGGCCGGGCGCCGGGCCCACAGGGTGGTCTCGAATCCGGATTCGACGATCCGGCGGGCCATCGGCGCGCCTTGGCCGCCGAGCCCGATGAAGCCGACTCGCATCACCGAGTCCTCCGATCTGCTGTCATGTCTGTCATCACCTGTCGCGCACCGCGTTGCGCGGTGGGCCGTCCCGTGTCCGTGATCATGACTGGTTCTCTGCGGCGGTCTCCGGCGCGGCCGGCACGGGCTTCGCGGGGCGGTAGAACGTGGCGATCAGGCCCGCGACTGCGACGACCGCGACGATCAGCGCGATGGCGCCACCGGCCCAGCCGGTGATCTCGATTCCCGCGGCGTGGTCGATGGATACCCGGCCGGGGCCGAGCATGGCCAGCGCGAGCGCGACGACCGCGAGCACCAGGACGTATTCGAAACCATCCTTGAACACGAAGAACCCGTTGGAGCGGTGCGCCAGCAGCCCGGCGACCAGCATGACCGAGATGAGGGCCGCGCAGGCGAACGGGGTGAGCAGGCCAAGGACGAGCAGGACTCCCGCGCCGACCTCGGTGATCACGCTGGCCCACGCCTGGATCACGCCGTGGCGCAATCCGAGTCCGCTGAACCAGCTGGCGGTTCCGGGGATCTTGCCGCCGCCGATCCAATGGTTGACGCCGTGCACGGCTATCGTGATGCCCACGACCAGGCGGATCAGGAGCAGGGCGGTATCGGTTTCGGGCATATGAGGTACGCCTCCTAGCGTTCGGGTGCCGCGATGCCGTCGAATTGGATTGCCGGGCCGGTCGATTCACCGATCTCCCGGGTGACGATGCACTCCTGTGCGAACGACAGCACCTTCAGATGGTAAGCGGTGGCGGTGCGGCCCACGCTGATGTTGTGCGCGGAACCGCGCTGCACGTTCAGCACGAGACGGGGTGCGGCGCCGAACAGTTCGGCGACCTCGAGCAGGCCGGGGATGTCGTTGCGCCACACTCGCTCATGGTCGGCGACGGTGAACTGCACCGGGATTCGGATCCGCGGCCCGACCAGCGGGAAATTCGTTCCCGGCCAGTCGATCACCACCGGGCCCTCGAACCGCGGTCCATTGGCGCCGACCAGGCGTCCGCCGACGTGCTCGGGCGGATACAGCCGTTCGGGCTGCCACAGCAGCTCCGCCACCTTGGCGTTGTCCGGACGCGGCCGCACCGACAGGATCTGCTCGGCGAGCGGCTGCTGCTGTCGCCCGGTGCCGCACAGTTCCAGGCCGAGCAGCCCGGGCCCGCGCTCGGGATCGGCGGCCATCCGCGCCCCGGTCTCGCATCCGGCCGAATGCGCGATCAGGAACACCCCGGCTCCGCGCGGCAGCCCGTCCAGATGCCGGTCGATCGCCCCGTACATCAGGTCGACGCGTCGCTGGGGATCGGCAAGGTCGTCCCCGTACGGGTACGAGGCGCCGTAGCCGGGGCGGTCCAGCGCCAGCGCCGTGAATCCGGCCGCCGACGCCAAGCGCAGCAGCGACAGGTCGGGGTGCCCCGGACAGTCGAAATACGCCGATGTCGTCGCGCCGCCGTGCAGCGCGACGACGACCCCCCGCGGGCTTCGCGCCGGCGCGAGCAGGCCCGAAATCGGGATCCCGTCGACCTCCGCCACGACCGGCCGCGGCTCGTCGTCGACGCGGAGGGCGAGTTCGGTTTCGGTGAGCGTCATGCGGCGGTCTCCGCCATCGGTGCGGCTCGCATCCGGTGCGGCGACGTCGCGCAGGAGATCACGAGTCGCTCCGCAGCAACATGGCGCCGCCGGGCGTGAGCCCGCCGCTGGAGACCGCGGCGATCCGGGCATCGGCGACCTGCCGATCCCCGGCCTCACCGCGCAGCTGCACGATCGCCTCGTGCAGCAGTCCCATGCCGTGGGTGCGGCCGTGCGAGAGCTGCCCGCCGTGAGTGTTCAACGGCAGCAGGCCGTCACGGGCGATGTTCTTGCCGCCGTCGAGGAAGTCCTTGGCCTCGCCGATCCCGCAGAAGCCCAGCGCCTCGATCCAGGACAGGCAGTTGATCGTGAAGCCGTCGTAGAGCTCGGCGACGTCGACGTCGGTGGGGCGCAACGTGGTCCGCGTCCACAGATGTGCGGCGGGCCCGAGGACCTGCGGCTCGTGAGTGAGGGTGGACTGGTCCCATTCGATGCGTTCCAGGATCTGGGTGCCTACCGCCTCGACCCGGATGGCCGGGGAGGCGAGGTCTTTCGTGGAATCCGCCGCGGAGACGATCACCGCGACCGCGCCGTCGCAGGGTACATCGCAGTCGTACAGTCCGAACGGGGTGGTGATGGGCCGCGCGTTGAGGTAGTCGTCCATGGTGAGCGGATCCCGGTACACCGCGGTCGGATTCAGCTCGGCGTTGGCCCGCTGGTTCAATGCGATCCAGCCGAGGGTCTCGCGTGTGGTGCCGTAGCGATGAAAGTGCCTCTGCGCGTTGATCGCGAGCGTATGCGCGGCCGACGTCGAGCCGAACGGGTAGAACCAGTTGGTGGTGCGCCCGCCCGACGGTTGGATCCGGCCCGTGCGCATCAACTCGTTGAACGTGGCTTCCCACAACGTCCGGAAGCACAGGACGTGCCGGGCCAGCCCGCTCGCCACCGCGAGCATCGCCGAGATCACCGAGCCGCCGGGCCCGAAGGTCTCCATGCCGCCGTTGTACCAGGTGGGACGCAGACCGAGCGCCGCCTCGAGCGCCGTCACACCGCCTTCGCCGAACCCGCCGACGTTGCCGCCGCCGGGATACGTTGCCAGACCGTCGATATCGTCCATGGTCAGTCCGGCGTCGGCGACCGCTCGCTCGCACGCCTGCACGGTGAGCTGCAGCGGCGGAACCATCAGGCGACGGCCGATATCGGACATCCCGATCCCGGTGAACGCGGCGCGATCCTCGAACTTGTCCGTCCGGATCATCGGCCGCACATACTCACCGAACCGCTCGGGGGCGATCTCGTCGACCGGAAGCGGTTCGGGCTCGGGCTGTTCGGCCACCGGGCGGAACAGCGGCAGCCACACGTCACCGTCGGCCTGGAATACGACCTCCAGCCGCATGCCGAGCACCAGCGAATCGAAATCGGCATCGATCACGTTGGTGGTCAGGCGCACTCGCGGATCGTCCGCGAGTGCGACCTGCGCGATCACATACGGCGCTTTCAGGCCCGGCCCGCTGAATCGCTGGTTGATCGTGAAGCCGACCAGCGTGCCGAGCCCGGATACCTCGCGCACACCCATATCGTGTCCGCGACAGTATCGGCACACCGGCTGCGGCGGATGAATCAGCGCCGCACAGGAATTGCACTCCTGGATGCGCAGTACACCGTCCGCGCCCGAGGTCCAGAAGAACTCGTTGTCCAGGGTGAGCAGCGGCAATGGCCGCCCCGACTCGTCGGCCATAGCCGCTTCCCTCTCAGATCTGGGCTTCGCCCTTGTGCACGGTCACCGGTTCCGCCAATCGCTGATCATCACAGGCGCGCTGCAACTTCTCCAGCGTTTCCTCCAGACCGGCTCCCAGGCGATGACCCGGTGTGAAGGTGGCAGGCAGGTGACGCATGCCCTGGATGACGCCGATGGAGTCGTAATGCATCGTGCCCGCGGGATCACAGCGATAGTCGGGCATGCGGTCCAGCACCGCGGTCAGCATTCGCTTGAAGGTCATCCGCGCCATATTCGAGCCGATGCAGCGGTGGATGCCCAGGCCGAAGCTGTAGTGCCGGTTGCCCTTTCGCTCCATATCCAGGTTGTTCGGATCCTGGAACACCTGCGGGTCGCGATTGGCCATGGCCCAGGACAGCCACAGTCGCTCACCCTCCCGGAACCGCTTGCCCCCGACCTCGCAGTCCTCGGCGAAGGTGCGGCCGTCGCCGGGCGCGGGGGTGAAGTAGCGCAGGAACTCCTCGGTCGCCGAGTCGAGGATGAGATCCCGTTCCTTGCTGAGCAGTTCGCGCTGATCGGTATTCTCGCCCAGCCACTCCAGCGCGTGGGCGGTCAGGGCGGTGGTGGTGTCGAATCCGCCGCCGATGATCAGGGCCAGCATGCCCAGCGCGTCCATATCGGAGATCGGCTCGCCGAGCAAGGTCGATTGCGAGACCGCGTGGATCATGCCCGGGCGCGGTGCCTGCTTGATCTCCATATAGTTGGTGAACAGATCCGTGCCCATCTGCTGGTGCATCTCGGCGACACGGGCGACGTCCGGCGAATCGGGCGGGGTGTACACCGAGGCGTGGGCGGGCTCGTTGTAGATCGCCCACTTACGCAGCGGGATGCCCAACATCGCCAGGGTCAGCACGGCGGGCACGATATTGGCCAGCTCGTCGACGAAATCGATGCTGCCGCTCTCGATCTGCTCGTCGATGGCCGCGCGCACGATCTCGTCCACGAACGGGATCCACCGCTGCACCGCGGCGGGGGACAGGTACGGATTGAGTACCGAACGCAGTTCCTTCTGCTCGGGCGGATCCATCTCCAGGATTCCGCCCCGGATGCCGTTGCTGCGCTTGGGCGTCGGAATCGAAATCCCTTTGTAGCCACGGCGTTCCCCGTGCGGATCGTGATCGTTCGAGATGTGCGGGCTGCGCGCCAGCTCGAAGACCTCCCGGTTGCCCGCCGCGACCCAGTGCCCTTCGTAGGTCTCGGACCAGGCGACCGGGCACGCGTTCTGCATCTCGGTGGTGATGTCGAGGAACTGTTCGCGGTATTGCGGGGTATGCCGGTCGAAGTGGAAGACCGGCTGGCGCCGTTCGGCGTCGGTGATGCTGTCGGTCATGAGTTCCTCACTCGCTGATCGAGATCGCGCGTTCGGGGCACGAACGTACCGCTTCGCGCACGTTGTCCTGCTGGTCGGCGGGCACCTCTTCGCTGATCGGCGAGGAATGGCCATCGATCTCACTGAGTTCGAACACCTTCGGTGCGATCATCGCGCAGAGCGTATGGCCCTGGCATCGGTCTGCGTCGACTTGAACCTTCACGGTCACTTAACCTTTCAGACGTGGTAGTCGTACCACTTTAGGTAGCCTCCGGCGTCCACACGCAGTTGTGTGCCGGTGACGAAACGGGATTCGTCCGAGGCCAGGAACAACACGGCATTGCTGATATCCGCCGGTTCCACCCACGGCACGGGTATCGCCTGCTGCACATGGAACGCGGGTTCGGCATCGGCACGGGTGGGATGCTCGAGGTCCGGCCGGAACGACTGGTACATCGGTTCACTCTGCAGCATGTTGGTGTTGGTGTTGGTGGGGTGCACCACGTTGGCCCGAATGCGACGCGGCGCGATATGCGTCGCGAACTCGTGAATATATTGGGACAGAAGGCGTTTGGCGACCATGTAGGCCACGCCTCCGGGATCCTTGCCCACCTGGTCCACCTTGGACACATCCATCAGCGCCGCGGTCGAGCCTGTGGCGATGACCGAGGCGCCGTCCACCAG
This sequence comes from Nocardia alni, assembly GCF_019038435.1. Taxonomy (GTDB): domain Bacteria; phylum Actinomycetota; class Actinomycetes; order Mycobacteriales; family Mycobacteriaceae; genus Nocardia; species Nocardia alni. The sequence goes on along the minus strand of NZ_JAGPOX010000008.1, from coordinate 75,461 downwards.
ATACGGCAGCGACGCCTGCACCGCGTTGATCACTCCGAGCAGGTCGGTGTCGATCACGTCGGTCCACGCCTGCCACGGCGGCTCGCCCTTCATCCCGGCGATGCCGGCTTGGGCGACGACGATGTCCAGGTGTCCGCCCAGTTCGGCGACACCGCGTTCGAGCACCGCGGCCAGCTGTGCGCGATCGCGCACATCGCCCTGCTCGGCGACGATGCGCCGACCGGTCTTCTCGACCAGACGCGCGGTCTCCTCGAGATCCTCCGGCCGGGACAGAGAGTATTTGATGGACTCGATGTCGCGGCAGATGTCCACCGCGATGATGTCCGCGCCTTCCTCGGCCAGGCGCACCGCATGACTGCGGCCCTGACCTCGGGCGGCCCCGGTAACGAAGGCGACCTTGCCCTCCACGCGACCCATGGCTGTTCCTTCCTAACTGACTATCAGGTATTTCTGCCGCCGTTGACGCCGATGATCTGACCGGTGATGTACCCGGCGTCCTCGGAGATGAGGAACGCGCAGGTCGCGGCGATATCAGCGGGGCGGCCGACCCGGCGCACCGGTGTGCGCTGGACGTGATCGGCGATGGTGCCGCCGAGTAATTGCTTCTCCTCCGAGCGGCGCAGCATGGGAGTGTCTATGAAGCCCGGTGGGATCGCGTTGACCGTGATCCCGGACGGACCGAGTTCCAGCGCAAGGGATTTGGTGAACCCGTTGAGCCCGGACTTGGCCGCCACATAGGCGCTCATGAACGGCTGACCCGAATGAGTGCTGGAGGAGGAGATGTTGACGATGCGGCCCCATCCGGCTTCGAGCATGTCCGGCAGGACGGCCTGTGTCATGTGGAAGACGCCGTGCAGATTCACATCGATGATGCGCTGCCACTCCTCGAAGCTGAGGTTCTTGAATCGACGGTACTTCTCCATGCCCGCGGCGTTGACCAGCACCGTCACCGGTCCCAACGCCGCGCGGATCTCACTCATCGCCGCGTCGATCTGATCGGGCCGGGAGACGTCCGCGGTGTAGGCCAATTTATCGTCGGCGGGCGGGACGAGGTCTAGGATTGCCACCTGCAGCCCGTCCGCTCGCAGCCGCTCGACGATGCCCTGGCCGATGCCGGAGCCGCCTCCCGTGACAACCGCCGCCGTCATCTCGTCTCCTGGGCGCTAGCGTGCAAAAGAATCTCCTTTGCGATTAGTGAGAACCGTACTCTCGCGCCGGATAGGCGCGCAAGAGCCGGACTGATCATGATGTGGGCTACTCGGATCCGACCTGGGCACGCAGCGCGTCGCACGGGATGCGGTCCGCGAAATGTGACTGTTGACCACCCTTTGTGAATGTATCATTCTCCAATAGAGAGAATGAAGTTTTCGCTCAGCGAGGAGATGGGATGTCAACCCAACAACAGGTGGCCGGCGTCACGCGTCGGCTACTCATCGACGGTGAGCTGGTCGAGACCGAGGGCAGGTCGCCCTCGCTCAATCCGGCCACCGGCGAGGTCTACGGCTACGCGCCGGAGGCCGGGCTCGCCGAGACCGACGCCGCCATCGCCGCCGCGCGCCGCGCGTTCGACACCACGGAGTGGTCCAGGGATGCCGCGCTGCGGGAGCACTGTCTGGACCAGTTCTACAAAGCCCTGCGGGACAACGTGGAAGAACTGCGCGAGCTGAGCATCGCCGAGGTCGGCGCCACCCGGCAGTCCACCTACGGCAATCAGCTGGAGGTCCCGTTCGAGATCGTGCGCTACTACGCCGATCTACTGCCGAAGTACTCGTTCACCGAACCCCTGAACGACGTCGAAATCCGCGGCCAGACCCACCGTCGCTGGATAGAGAAGGAGCCCGCGGGCGTCGTCGCGGCGATCGCGGCCTACAACTATCCGCACCAGCTGGCGTTGGCCAAGCTGTCGCCCGCGCTCGCGGCGGGGTGCACGGTGGTGCTCAAGGGCGCACCGGACACCCCCCTGTCCACGCTGGCCCTCGGAGAGATCCTGGCGCAGACCGACATTCCCGCCGGTGTGGTGAACGTGCTCACCTCCTCGGATATCTCGGTGGGGCAGCGGATGACCACCCACCCGGACGTCGACCTGGTCACCTTCACCGGCTCGACCGCCGTCGGCAAGCAGATCATGTCCGCCGCCAGCGACACCCTCAAGCGCGTATTCCTGGAGCTCGGCGGCAAGTCCGCGATGATCCTGCTGGACGACGCCGACTACGCCAGCACCGCGATGTTCGCCGCCTTCTCGATCTGCAGCCATGCCGGTCAGGGCTGCGCGCTCACCTCCCGGCTGCTGGTGCCGCGCAAGGATCACGACGCGATCGTCGCGCTGGTCGCCGAGAACTTCGGCCGGGTGCGCGTCGGCGACCCGGGCGACCCGAAAACCTATATGGGACCGCTGATCAGCGAGCGGCAGCGGGACAAGGTCGACGGCATGGTGCAGCGTGCGGTGGCCGCGGGAGCGAGCCTGGCCTTCGGCGGGCAGAAGGTGGAGCCCGGATACTTCTACCAGCCCACACTCCTGGCCAATGTGGACCCGGACAGCGAGATCGCGCAGGAGGAGGTCTTCGGGCCGGTGCTCGCGGTGATCCCGTTCGACGACGAGGACGACGCGGTGCGCATCGCCAACAACTCGATGTACGGCTTGTCCGGTGGGGTGTTCAGCGCGGACGAGTCCCGTGCGCTGGCCGTGGCTCGGCGCATCCGCACCGGAACCATGAGCATCAACGGCGGTAACTACTTCAGTGCCGACGCGCCGTTCGGCGGGTTCAAACAGTCCGGTATCGGGCGTGAGATGGGTGTGGCCGGCTTGGAAGAGTTCTTGGAGTGCAAGACGTTCGCCGCGGCGGTGGTCCAATGAGTTTGCCGTTGGATGGAATTCGAGTGCTCGAGGTCGCGATGTACGGCTTCGTGCCCTCGGCCGGTGCGGTGCTGTCCGATTGGGGCGCGGACGTCATCAAGATCGAGCACGCGGTGACGGGGGATCCGCAGCGCGGGCTGCGGCAGATCGGCAAGTTCAAGGTCGAGAGCGACCCCAATCCCAATGTGGAGCACGCGAACCGGGGCAAGCGCAGCGTCGGGGTGGACCTCTCGGTCGACGAGGGCCGTGAGCTGATCCTCGAGCTGGCCAAGACCGCGGATGTGTTCCTGACCAACTTCCTGCCCTCCGCGCGTGCCAAATTCGGCATCGACGTGGACGATATCCGCGCGGTGAACCCGTCGATCGTCTACGCGCGCGGCAGCGGGCTGGGTCCGCGTGGCGCGGAGGCGGACAAGGGCGGCTACGACATGACCGCCTACTGGTGCCGCGGCAGCGTCGCGGCGACGGTCACCCCGCCCAATGTGGATGGTGTGATCAATCCGCCCGGACCGGCGTTCGGCGACACCATTTCCGGCACGAATCTCGCCGGAGGCATCGCCGCGGCGTTGCTCAAGCGCGAACGCACCGGGGAGACGTCCGTCGTCGACGTGTCGCTGCTCAGTAGCGGACTGTGGTCGATGGGCCACACCATCGCGCTGTCCGCGTATGTCGGAGAGGCTCTGCAGGCCCCGCCCGTGGGAGCGCACGGCGCGCTGACCAATCCGCTGTCGGGTCTGTACGTCACCAAGGACGGCCGCTACCTGTCGTTCGTGATGTTGCAGCCGGGGAAGTTCTGGGCCGATGTGTGCCGCCACATCGACCGGCCGGAACTGGCCGAGGATCCGCGCTTCGTCGACGCCGCCGCGATCGCCGCGAACACCGAAGCGGGCGTGGCGATCCTGCGTGAGGCGATCGCCGAGCGCACGCTCGCGGAGTGGACCGAACGCTTCGGCACCCTGGCCGGACCGTGGGCGCCGGTGCAGGACGCGCTGCAGGTGCTCGACGATCCGCAGGTGCGCGCCAACGAATATGTGCGCCAGGCGGGTTCGCTGCGACTGGTGGCCAGCCCGGTGCAGTTCGATGTGACGGCGCCGCAGCTGCGTCCGGGACCCGAGTTCGCCGCCCAGACCGAGGAAGTACTGCTGGAACTGGGTCTGGACTGGGATCGGATCATCGCGCTGAAGGCCGCGGGCGCGGTCACGTAGTCTCCTCGCGCCCGAAGTGGCCGGGGTTCACCTGTGGAACAGGTGGACCCCGGCCACTTGTATGGGCGGGGAAGGCGCCGCGGGACCGGTCGGCACATGCGAAAGGCAGGCACCCGATCCGGGGCCTGCCTTTCGATGGGAAGCTACGCCCCGCAGGCGAGAGGCTCGGTCCAGCCGACCGGTATCGACGGCGGTATCCGGTGGCGGGATGGTGGAACTGTATGAATGGTTGGATCGTTCAGCGTGCGACGTAACCGCCGTCGACCGGAATGGCCGTGCCGGTGATGAACGACGACTCGTCGCTGGCGAGAAACAGTGCGGCGGCGGCGAGTTCGTGCGGCATACCCCAGCGGTGCACGGGCTGCGGCGGGATGAGATCGGGCGGCGGCGTCGGGCTCTGGTTGCCCCCGGCCAGGCCGGTCCAGGTCATGCCCGGGCAGATCGCGTTGACCCGGATGTTCTGCCGGGCGTAGTCCAGGGCGACGGATTTGGTGAGCTGCACGACCCCGCCCTTGGCCGCCGAATACAGCGCCAGATCCTTCCAGCCGACCAGGCCCGCGGCCGAGGCGGTGCTGATCACCGAACCGCCGCCGCCGGTGAGCATCGCGGGGATCGCGTATTTCATGCCGAGGAACGCGCCCTTGAGGTTCACGCCGATCACGTGGTCGAAATCCGCCTCGTCGCGCTCGGCCGCCGGACCGCGCCGGCCGCTGAGCCCGGCGTTGTTGAACAAAATGTCGAGGCGGCCGAAATGTGCGACGGCCGTGTCGATCATGGCCGAAACATCTTGTGCGCGCGCGACATCCGCATGCACGGCCAGGGCCGCGTCGCCGATCTCGGCGGCGGTCTCCTTCTCGTGCCCGCTCAGATCCGCGCATACGACCCGTGCGCCCTCGGCCGCGAACAGCAACGCGCTGGCTCGGCCTATGCCCGAACCGGCGCCGGTGATCACGGCGACCTTCCCGGCCAGCCTGCCCGATACCGATCCGCCCATTGCGTACCACCGCTCCATGATCTTGTGAAATTGCCAGGCAAGAGCATCGCTCGCCATTGAGGAGAATATCATTCTCATAGGTCGGACGCCACGACTGATTTGAGCGAGTGCCCAATGATAGATTGACTATATGACCGGCACGAGCGCGCCGCGGCGTCGTCGCGGAGACGATACCGACACGCGGAACCAGATCATCGCCGCCACCGAAGCGGTGATGCTCGAGGAGGGGTACGCCGCGGCCACCTCGCGGCGGGTCGCGGCCCGGGCCGGGGTCAATCCCGCGCTCGTGCACTACTACTTCCCGACCATGGACGAGCTGTTCCTGGCCGTGTTCCGGCGGGGCGCCGAGGCCAACCTGGAGCGCCAGCGGCAGGCGATGCAGTCCGACGAGCCGGTACGCGCGCTGTGGCAGCAGGCGATCGATCCGCACGGCACCGCCCTGCTGCTGGAATTCATGGCATTGGCCAATCATCGCAAGGAGATTCGCAATGAACTCGCGGCATACAGTGAACGGTTTCGCGAGGGGCAGCTGTCCGCGTTGACGTTCGTGCTGCGTGCGCGGGGCGTCGATCTGGACACCGTCCCGCCCGTACTGGTCTCGGTGCTGCTGGCGAGCAACGCCCGCACCCTGATCATGGAGGCCGATCTCGGCATCACCCTGGGGCACCGCGAGCTGGCGGAATTCACCGAGGACCTGGTGCGATACTTCGAGGGTGCGCCGGGGTCGCGGGTCGGTCACGTGCTCGGCGGGCTCGGCGTCGGGGACGCCGCCGCGGCCGCGGCGGGTGACCGGTCGATCGACCCGCCGGATCCGGCCAGACCTTGACGTGTGCCGACGCTCGGTGTTATTCATGGTCCGTCTAGTTTATTGGGCAGATGCCCAACGCATCTATCGCAACAGTCCGAATGATCTCGGCAGTGGAGTACGAGAATGACTCTTTCCGGTGCGCCAACGCGCCCCTTCCGTTTCGGTGTTCAGGCCACGAGGGCGAAATCTGCCACCGAGTGGCGCGAACTGGCCTGCCGGATCGAGGATCTAGGTTATTCGACCCTCTCCCTGGCCGATCACTACCTCGGCCCCGGCCCGGCCGGGCGCGAAACAGGCTATCCGCCACAGTATCTGGCGCCCATCGCGGCGATGGCGACCGCTGCCGCGGTGACCACCACGCTGCGGGTCGGGTGCCGGGTGTTCTGCATGGACTACCACGTGCCCGGAGTGCTCGCGAAGGAGGCGGCCACGCTGGATCTTTTGTCGGACGGCCGGCTCGAATTCGGTATCGGCGCGGGCTGGAGCGCGCCGGAGTACCGGGCGATGGGACTGGAGTTCGCGCCACCGGGGGAGCGCATCTCGAAGCTGATCGAGGTCATCGAGCTCGTGAAGGCGCACTGGTCGGGGGAGCCGCTGGACATCGAGGGCAAATTCGTCACGGCCACCGGATATTCCGGCCTGCCGCAGCCGGTGCAGCGGCCGCATCCCCCGATCATGATCGGCGGCGGCCGCCGCCGAGTGCTGTCGCTGGCGGGGCGTGAGGCGGATATCGTCAGCATGAACACCGTGCCGTTCGACGCCGTGAATGCCGATGGACTCACCCCGAGGCAGGAGGCGGCACGACGCCTGGACTACGTGCGCCGGGCCGCGGGAGATCGGTTCGGACTCCTGGACATCGAGAGCTCACCGTTTTTCACCGAGGTGACAGACGATTCGGCGGGCGCGCTGGCGCGCCTCGCGGAGGTCCTCGGCACCGCACCGGAACTGCTTGCCGACCACCCGAATGTGTTGGTGGGCACGGCCGATGAGATCGCCGAGCGGCTGTACGAGAACCGCGAGACGCTCGGGGCGAACTACATCAGCATCCAGCAGAAGCAGATCGACGCCTTCGCCCCCGTGGTCGTGCGCTTGTTCGGCACGTAGGGCCCATTTCTGCCACTCTGGACTGTGCGGTCTGGAAATCACAGGCCCGCAGTGTGTTCGACGAGTGAGAGATCGGTGGTTCATGACCACGAGTGGCCCCGCCGATCCGTCGACCGCCACATTGGACGCGCTGGTGGCCGACCTGCGAGAACTCGTGGAGTGTGAATCGCCCTCGGACGACCATGCCGCGATCGAGCGTTCGGCCGACCTGGTGGCGTGGCTCGGCGCGCGCCGGCTCGGCATCGCCCCGGAACGGATCGTGCTGGACGGCGTCCACCACCTGCGCTGGCGCTTCGGCGGACCGCGGGTGCTGGTCCTGGCGCACCACGACACCGTCTGGCCGATCGGAACGCTGACCCGGCACCCCTTCTCCGTCACCGACGGGATACTCCGCGGCCCTGGCTGTTTCGATATGCTCGCGGGACTGGCGATGGCGTTGCACGCGATCGCCGGACTCGCCGATCGCACTGGTGTGACGCTGCTGGTCACCGGCGATGAGGAACTCGGCGCGGGCACCTCGCGCGGGCTGATCGAGGACGAAGCGCGTCAGGCGTCGGCCGCGCTGGTGCTCGAGGCCTCCGCCGAGGCAGGGGCACTGAAGACGGCCCGCAAGGGAACCTCGCACTACGAGATCGACATCGTCGGCCGCGCTGCGCACGCCGGACTGGAACCCGAGAAGGGCGTCAACGCCGCCGTCGAACAGGCACATCAGATCCTGGCCATCGCTGGGCTCGACGCTCCGGCGGCCGGGACGACGGTCACCCCGACCGCGGCCCGGGCGGGGACCACCCGCAACACGGTGCCCGCGTCGGCCAGGTTCTCGGTCGACGTCCGAGCATGGACGTCCGAGGAGCAGGACCGAGTCGACACGGCCATCCGCGCCCTGAGACCCGTCCTCCCGGACGCGCGCATCCAGGTGAACGGCGGAATCAACCGCCCGCCGCTACCAGAATCCGCGTCCCTGCCGCTGTACGAACGCGCACGGAAGATCGCCGGACGACTCGGACTCCCCGAACTCACCCACGCCGCCGTCGGAGGCGGCTCCGACGGCAACTTCACCGCCGGTGTCGGCACGCAGACCCTGGACGGGCTCGGCGCCGTCGGCGGCGGGGCGCATGCGGAACACGAGCACGTACTGGTCGACCGTCTTGTCGACCGCACAGTCTTGTTGCGGGGGCTGCTAGAGGAGTTGCTGGGCGACGAGGTGCGGTGACCGCCGACGGTCACTCGGCATCCCGACTTGCGGCCATTCGTCATTCCGGCACGCTTTGGCCGGGATCCAATGGTGTCGGTGTATATGGATTCCGGCCAAAAACGTGCCGGAATGACGAATGCCGGGATGACGAGTGACCGAATGACGTGAGTGATGCCGCGCGACTACGAACTCACCGTCGCGCTGTCCACGCCGATGAGGGCGGCGCGGTCCAGGACGTTCGCGGCGTGGCGCAGGTGGGCGGCGTCCATTAGTTTGCCGTCGCGGCCGATCGCGCCGACGCCGGACTCCTCGGCCTGCTTGTACGTGGCGATCGCGGCGCGGGCCTCGGCGATCTCGGCGTCGGTGGGGGCGAAGACCTCGTTGGCCAGGGGGATCTGGCTCGGGTGGATGGCCCATTTGCCGTCGAAGCCCAGGAGGGCGGCGTGCTGTGCGTGGGTGCGGTAGCCGTCGGGGTCCTGGTAGGCGGTGTAGGGGGAGTCGATGGCGTCGATGCCCGCGGTGCGGGCGGCGGTGAGGACCTGTAGGCGCGCGAAGTGCCAGAAGTCGCCTGGGTACGCGCCCAGTGGCTGGAAGTTGCCGTCGACGCGGGCATGCAGTGACGCCGACAAGTCGCCCGCGCCGAAGATCAGCGCCTCCATGCGCGGACTGGCGGTGGCGATCTCGGTGGCGTGCGCCAGGCCCTCCGCCTCTTCGATGAGAACCTCGAGGCCGATGGGGCGGGTGAGGCCGAGCTTGGCCTCCAGCTGGGTCAGCAGGACATCGACCCACCACACGTCGCGGGCCGAGCGGGCCTTGGGGACGATGATCACGTCCAGAGCCTCGCGCGCGCCGGTGACCACGGAGATGATGTCGTCGTGGCACCACTCGGTGTCCAGGCCGTTGACCCGGATCGCCCGGACGGTACGACCCCAATCCAATTCCGTGAGGGCCTCGATGACGATATCGCGCGCGGCCTCCTTCATGGACGGGGCGCAGGCATCCTCGAGATCGAGGAATACCAGGTCGGCGTCCGAGGCGGCCGCGTTGCGGGCCATGGCCGCGCTGCTCGCGGGCGTCGCCAGTTCGGAGCGGCGGGCGCGGGGTGGACGCATGGGAATTCCTCCTGCGATCGTGTCGAATATGTTGGGGCAGAGCTTGATTCGTGTATTGCTGGATCGTAACCGCACGGTAGACTCGTGATCATGCGGACCGCGGTTATCCGAGTCACAGTCGACACCACCGGGCAACTGTCCGCCGAGCAGTTGCGCGCGGCGGGCGCGAGCCTCGCCGCGGCGGCGGCCGGCGCCGGAATCGACGTCACCAGCATCTCGGAACGTGAGTTGCGGGTGCAAGTCGGCGCGTCCGATGCCGCGACGGCGCGGGAGACCGTCGCGGCGCTGTGCGCGCGGGCGTACGGCAGCGCACCGGTTCTGGGGTCCGTCACCTTTCTCAGCCGCGGCACCGACGAGGACGCACACGGCGTGCTGGCGCAGTTCGGTCTCGCCGGCCGGATTTCGCGCACGGACAGCGGATCCGGATTCGACATCGTCACGGTGCGTGTCGCGATCGACGAGTTGTCGCGGATCCCCGAAAGCCGGGTGCTCACCGCGTTGGAGGCGGCGTTGAACTGCGAGGTTCGGCTCGTCGCGAGCTGAGCCGCCGACGGGGTGACCGCGAGTGTGACGTTCACCCGGCGGCAGGTTCGCGTGCGAGGAAATCCAGGATCGGCGGCGCGGCCAGCACCCACGTGTCGAAGCCGCCGACATCCTCACCGCGGGCCCGCGCCTCGAACGAACGCTCCCAGGCGTCCTCGGGCCAGGGCGGGTCGATGAGCGTGGAACCCTCGATGAGGCATTGCATTTCGAGGGAGGTGCGCTTGGGGTGGTCGGGATCGTTCTTGCCGCCGCGGATGATGAGTGTGGGAATCGTGATGTCGGCGAACAACTCGTCGGGCACGCCCGGGATGGTCTGGCCCGGCTTGGGTACGTAGGCGTCGAGCCAGCGCAGCAGGAGCCGGGTCAGCTCCGCGCGGTCCAGGGCCAGCAGCCGGTCGCGATTCTTCGGATTCTGCGCGATCCGCTCCTGCCACTCGGGCAGCTCGACGAGTGACTCGATCCCCTTGCCGCGCAATGCTATCAGATTCGGCAGCACATAGTAGGAGCCGAGGTTGTACAGGCCCTGGACGCCGCCGACGATATTCCACAGGATCATCCGGGTAACCAGCTCGGGATATTCGATCGCGGTGATCATCGAGTCGCGGGCGCCGCCGGACCCGCCGGCCAGGATCACCGGTCCGGTGTCCAGGGTTCGCAGCAGCCCGGCCAGGACCTCGGCGCGCATGTGAGATTCGGTCTGCCCGAAGAACTGCACGTCCGAGGCGCCGCAGTTGGGGCGGTCCCACAGCAGGACCCGGTGGCCGCCCGCCGCCAGGGCCTCGCCCAGCGGGCGCACGCCGCGAAAGTCCTTGCTGTACCGGCCGCCCGGGGTCAGCACGATCAATTCCCCGGCGTCGCCGAGGATTTCGTAGACGATATCGCCGCCGTGTATTTCGACCGTGGGCATCGTTGCTCCTTTGGTGTTTCGGGCCGCTCAGGCGGTGACCAGGATGTCGGATCCGTCGACCCGTACCCGATAGGTGCGGATACTCCATTCCGGCTTCACCGCCGTGGTGCCGGTGGCCAATTCGAAGCCCCACTGATGCCACGGGCAGTAGACGAATTCGTCGTCGCGGACCGTGACCGCGTCGCCGGGTACGGATTCGTCGACGATCGTGCGCCCGCGCACCCGCCCGGAGCACAGCGGCCCGCCCTCGTGCGGGCAGTAGTTGGCGATGGCGTAGAACTCGCCGCCCGCGTTGTACACGCCCACGCCGTAGCGGCCGATCGGCACGAGTTTATGTGTGCCGGGCGGAATCTCGTCCACCGTGGCCACCACGTGCTCGCGGCCCGGCGCCAGCCGGGGCGCCTCCGGCCCGAGAGGTAGATCCATGTCACCAGACCTTGGTCTGCCCGGGCAGCGCGGGCACCGCCTCGGGCAGCTTGTAGGTCTGAATCCCGTTGCGGTACATGACCGCCTCGCGTGACGCGGGCGGCAGGTGCTTGATCAGCCAGCGCGGATCGTCGAAGGTCCAGTGCGGGTAGTCCGAGGAGAACAGCAGGATCTTCTCGCACTCCATCCATTCCAGCGCCCGGGTCACTTCGCTGCGGTCCTCGGGGGTTTCGAACGGCTGGGTGGTGAATTTGATGTGATCCTTGACGTATTCGGACGGCTTGCGCTTGATGTCCAGCCAAGATTTGCGTGCCTCGTAAATGGCGTCCATCCGCCACATCAGCGGCAGGATCCAGGTGAAGGCGTGCTCCACCAGCACGATTCGCAGTGTCGGGAACCGGTCGAAGACGCCGTCGAACACCAGGCTCATCACCTGGTTGGCGGCCAGGAGTGAGTAGGTGACCATGAAATCGTGGTTGTAGCTGGGCAATCCGACCGGCGGCATCGGCAGTGTTTCGTAGAACCCGCGCGACAGATGACAGCTGACCGGGATGTCGTGCTTCACCGCTGCGGCCCAGACCGGGTTGTACATCGGGTCGCCCCACGCCGGACGCGGTTCGGCCCGGATCAGGATCTGCGCCATATACGGATGTCCGGCCCACTTCTCGATCTCGCGGACCGTCCCGGCCGGATCTTCGGCCGCCGCGCAGATGGATCCGCGCCAGCGCTGATGCCAGTTGGGCCGGGGGCCGAGCCATTGCTCGGCCTGCCACTGGTTGTGCGCGGCGCAGATGGCCTGCGACCACTCCGGCAATCGCTCGGCCTTGAATCCTGGCTCGAGGATCGCGATGTCGGAGCCCGCCTCCATGATCAGCTGCTGGAACGCCAACTCGGGATCGCTGCCCGGGAACTCGCCGTTGGCGCCGAACGTGTCGGTCCGCATGGCGAACGCGTGCGCGAAATCCGGTGCGTCGTAGGTGATGATGTTGCCGACCTTGTGCGAGATCACCTTGCTGCGGTACGGCTCGGGCAGATGCTCGAGCAGCTGCCCCGGCTTGGGTACCGGGTGTACGTCCGAGTCGACCACGCGGACGGGTACCAGATCCGTCGCGGGAGTGCGCTCGACGGTTCTCACCTGTGTCATCGGTTGCCTCCGTTCGGAATTCAGCCCGCCGCCGGAACGGCGACATCCAGGCCGTAGAGTTCGGCGGCGTTGCGCCAGCAGATTCGCTCGCGCTGCTCGCGCGACCATGTCTCCGGAAGCCGCGAGGGGTCGGCGAGTTGCCAGTGCGGGTAGCTCGAGCCGAACATGATCATGTTCTGCTTGCCGGTGAAATCCAGCCATTCCCCGGCGAAGTCGGTATCGCCCGGACCGTCCATGCGGCCCTGCACGAAATACACGTGGCCGGGCAGATACTCGCTGGGCATGCGCGGCGCCCACGGGGTCTGCTCGAGGTGCGGGCGCCCGAAGGTGTCCATCCGCCACATGAAGGGAGTGAGCATGTCCGCCGCGCCGTCGGCCCAGACGAACCGCAGGGCCGGGAATCGTTCGAAGACGCCCTCGGCGATCATGTTCATCAGGTGGTAGAGGTAGTTGAGCGGCATGAACGCCGCGTACTGCTCATAGGTGCGTGTGTGCCCGGACGGCGTGGGCGGAAGTTCCACGCCGGAGCCGGTCTCGATGTGCACCGCGACCGGCCAGCCCGCCTCCTGCGCGGCCTCCCACAACGCCCAGAACTGTGGTTTCCCGTACAGTTCCCGTGACTGCAGCGGGATGCCGATCTGCACGATCTGCGAATTGCCCTGCCAGCGCCGGATTTCCCGGATCGCCCCGGTCACATCGTCCGGGTTGACGCGGATGGTGCCCCGGAAACGCTCGGCGTAGCGGCCTGATTCGAGCCAGCGGCTCACCATCATCTCGTTGTGCGCGGCGAGGACGGCCGAATTCAGGTGCCGGTCGGGCAGGACTCCGCGCGACATCGGATGCAGGAGCGCGATATCGACCCCGCGCTGCTCGAACAGATGGCGTCCGACCAGGTGCGGGTCCGATCCGGGGTACTGCCCTTTGGGCCCGGTCGTGCCCGGGGCGTATTCGCCGCCGGGCGCGCCGTACCAGTCCATTTCGACATCGGGGATGCCGCGGCTGCGATAGGGCTCGCGCAGGTGGCCGCGGAAATCACTGTCGGATCGGAAGAAGACATGCACACTGGCGTCGATCAGCGGTATCGACGTTCCGTCGGTCATGGTCAGCATGCTGTTCGTCACTCACACTTCTCGTCAGTGCCCGGGCCTCGCGGCCCGGGCATGGTCGACGACCCTCAGATCGTTTCCCAGACGCTGACTTTGGCGCCAGCGGGGTTCATGGCGTCGCTGAGCGTGGCCCGGCCGTCCCGGACCCGGGCCGACATCTCCTGCATGACTGCCTGTGCGTCGCCGTCGATCTCGTACAGCGCAACGTACTCGGTGTGCTCTGCGGGTTTGCCGTCGCTGAGCAGCAGGCGCTGGCGCGTACACGATTTCACCCCGTCGATCGCCAGCATGTCGGGCACGTGCACGTCCCGGTACCAGGTGTTGAAATCCTCCTCCCGTCCGGCAAGCGGACGGGAGATCACCATCAGTGTCTGCATTCTCGTACTCCTGGTCAGTGCGCCCGCGCGGCGTAGGCCTCGGCGTATTCCTTGCGGGTCTTGGTCGAGATGTCCCAGCCCTTCGCCAGCGCCCGCAGCGCGCCCACGGTCGCCTGCTCCTTGGGCGTGTGCGCGAACAGATCGAGGTTCAGGACGCGGCCGGCGTTCTGCCAGGTGATCTTGTCGATCTCCTCGTCCGACGCGCCGGCGGCGTTCAGTTCCTGCAGCACGAATTCCGGTGCGTCCGGCCACAGCGAATCCGAATGCGGGTAGTCGCACTCCCACGCGATGTTGTCGATGCCGACCTTGTCGCGATAGGTCATCGCGGTCGGATCGGTGACGTAGCAGGCGATCACATGCTCACGGAAGACCTCGCTGGGCATCTTGCCGTCGAAATCGCGCTTGAGCCACCGCTGATTGGTGTAGTGGCGATCCGCGCGATCCAGGAAGAACGGGATCCAGCCGACGCCACCCTCCGACAACGCGACCTTCAGGTTCGGGTAGTTGCGGAACGCCGGGCCCCACAGCAGATCCTGGACGGTGATCTGGGACACGGTGGGCGCCAGGCACATCAGGTTGTCGATCGGTGCGTCGGGCGCCAGCTTGAGCGCGGCGAATCCGGTGCCGATGTGCAGATTCATCACCAGGCCGGTCTCGTTGAGCGCGCTGAACACCGGACCCCAGTAGGTCTCGTCGAAATAGCTGGGGCTGCCCTGCAGATGCGGCAGCTCGGCCATCGTGACCGCCTTGAAGCCCCGCTCGGCGACGCGCTGGATCTCGGCCACCGCCAACTGCGGATCCCACAGTGGCAGGATGGCGTTCGGAATGAACCGGCCGGGATAGGTGGCGCACCAGCCCTCGAGATGCCAGTCGTTGTACGCCTGGATCATCGCGACGGTGATCTCGTCCTTGAACTGGCTCAGGTGCCCGGCGCTGAAACCGGCGAAGGTGGGGAAGCACATCGAGGAGAACACGCCGTTGGCGTTCATATCCCGGATGCGGTCGTGGATGTCGTAGACGCCGGGGCGCATCTCGGCGTATCCGGCCGGGTCGTAGCCCCATTCCTCGGCCGGCCAGGAGACCACCGCGTTGAGACCGGTGACACCGGTCGGCTTGCCGCGATAGACCCACCGGTCGATGCCGTTCTCGTCGGCGATCACCTTCGGGGCCAGGTCTGCCCACTTCTGTGGCAGCCGCCCGTCGAACATGTCGATCGGCTCGACCACATGGTCGTCGATGCTCACCAGGATCAGGTCATCGATGTTCACGTCACTCCTCGCTACTCGTGAGAACCGGATGCGGTGCCCGTATGCGATCGCATGAGATCAGCAGTCTCCATTTACGAGAATGTCACTCTCATGCTGTGTGATCGACGATACACCCCGCGTGGGTCGCTGGTCGAGGGCCTGGGTGAAGGCTGTTGCGTACTGGTCGCGGTAGCGTCGGTGGGCGGTCCGCCGATCCATGCCGCCCTGATATGGGGGGCATACCCTTTGTGAATTTCTACGCCGCGACCCCCGACGCGTTCTATTCTCTCACTGCGAGAGAATATCATTCTCGATGTACAGATTCCGATTCTAGTGATGAGGGCAGCAACGATGCATCACCTTCCCCGTGCGGCCGCTGTGGCCGCGATGGCCGTGATGGCCACGACGCTGGCGGCCGGTACGGCCGCCGCCGAGTCCGCCACACCGCAGCAGAACCCCGCCCCTGCCGCCGCGGCGCCGAGCGCGCCGCCCGCCGCCACGGATCCGGTCACGGCCTACACCCAGGCCTTCGTCGCGGTGTCCGGTGCGTTCGCCAACGACTCGACCCTCGGTCGGGTGATCGGCACGGGCGCGGGAATGGTGATCGGCTGCCCGCTGGGCGCGTTGACCGGCGGTTCGCTGGCCACGGTGGCCAGCCTGGGCACGCTGACGCCGATCGGCATCGTCGGCGGCTGCATCATCGGCGCCGCCGGACTGGGTTTCGTGGGCGGCACGGTCGGCAGCATCATAAGCGGCTCACCCGCGATAGCGACCGCCATGCAGCAGCAGTACACCCAGTTGCACGCCGAGGGATTCATCGCCGCCCCGGTGCCGAGCCAGGCCACGGGACGATAGGAGCCAGCCATGAACCTCTCCAGTAAGAGCATTGCCCTGGGCGTTCTGACCGCCGCCTCGGTCGCCGTCGCCACGGGAACCGCCACCGCGGACAGCAGTGGGATCGCTCCGGCGACGGCAGCCGCGACCACCGCACCGGCGCCCGCCGCCCCCGTAGCGGGCGGTGACCCCATGTCCGACCTGAGTCAGTCGATCGAAGCGGCCAACGGGCCGATGGGCGCGGCGATGGCGGCGGGCACGGCGATCGGTTCGGTCGGCGGCATGGTCATCGGCTGCCCGTTGGGCGTCGTCACCGGCGGCACCCTGATGACGATCGTCTCGCTCGGCACGCTGACCGTGCCCGCGATGGTCGGCGGGTGTGCCCTGGGTGCGATCGCGGTCGGCGGCGTCGGCGCGATCGCGGTCGGCACCGCGATGGCCATCCCGGTGGGTCTCGTCGCGGGTACGCAGAAGTGGAACCAACTCCAGGCGCAACACGCCGCCGGAGTGAAACCCGCGTCCTGACCGAGTACACGGCCTCGTCATCCCGGCGCGTTTGTGGCCGGATCCACCGGAACAGCCTGTGCGTCAGGTGGATTCCTGCCACGAGCGCGCGGGAATGACCGGTCGGTCTGTGGGAATCGCGAGGCGGCTGCGTGGGAACCACGGAGTCTGTGCAGGATATCGACGGGAGAAGCAATACATGCACATCGAGAAGGGACAGGTCGCGGTCATCACCGGCGGTGCCAGCGGCATCGGCTACGGGTTGGCCGAGGCATTGGCCGAACGCGATGTGCGGCTGGTCCTCTCCGATATCCGCGCCGATGGCCTGGTCTCGGCCGAGGCCATGTTGCGGGACCGCGGTGCGCAGGTGCTGGCGGTGAAAGCCGATGTCGGCGTCG
The DNA here is from genome assembly GCF_019038435.1 of Nocardia alni. Classification (GTDB taxonomy): domain Bacteria; phylum Actinomycetota; class Actinomycetes; order Mycobacteriales; family Mycobacteriaceae; genus Nocardia; species Nocardia alni. Next base: position 58,703 of record NZ_JAGPOX010000008.1, on the reverse strand, counting down.
AGGATTCGGTTCGGCTGCTGGCCGAGCGAACCCTCGACGCCTACGGTCGCGTCGACATCGTCTGCAACAACGCCGGTGTGGTGTGCCCGGCGGCCCCGATGTGGGAGCAGGACGCGGCCACCTGGCAGCGGATGATCTCGGTGAAGCTGCTCGGCGTGATCCACGGCGTGAAAGCCTTTGCGCCGCTGCTGATCGCGCGGGGCAGTGGGCACATCCTCAACACCGCCTCCTCCGGCGGCTTGGCCCCGCTGCCCGGCCGCACACCGTACACCGGCACCATGCACGCGGTGGTCGGCCTGACCGAAACGTTGGACGCGGAGCTGAAACAGGTGTCGGCCGAACTGGGCGCGACGGTGCTGTGCCCGGGCCTGGTCGACACCGCGCTGGGCGCGAATTCGGCTGCGCTGGGCGCGATCCGGGCCGATGCGAACACCGGCAGATCCATGCGGGATTTCGCACCTCCGGAGGCCATCCTGTCCCCGCGCCAGGTGGCCGAGGAGGCGATCGCCGCGATCGAGGCGGGCCGTGTGCATTCCGCCCCGGGACGCGGTGTGGTCGAACGCGCTCAGGCCCGGGGCGAAGCGCTCCTACGCGATATCACGGCAGACTGAACGCCGCCGCTCACATCATCACGCCGATGAGAGTGAGCGGCAACGTATTCGACAGCGGATGCGTAGGGCGCGAACCATGGGCAGCGCCTCGCGCGAACAGTCGCGACCCGAGCGCCGGACAAGGTGCTGTTGCGTGAAATCCTGGACGCCTGAGCGCGATCCGGCAGCGACCGACGCGGTGATCGGACGTCAGACGCGCAGCATCGCGACGACCGGCGGTTCCTTGCCGTTGAGGTACCAGTCACCGATCCAGACGTCCTTGGCATCGGTCGGGTCGTGCAGGGAAAAGGTTCGCGCATTGCGCCAGAACCGGTCGAACCGGTACTTCGACGAGGTGCTGCGTGCGCCGGTCAGATCGAAGATGCCGCTGGTCACCTCGAGGGCGGCCTGCACACAGGCGACCTTGACCGAGAACGCCTCGATCGAGGCCTCCGTATCGGATCCGAACGACTCCTGCCAGGTCTCCAATTTCTTGGCGCAGCGCAGCAGGAACGCCCGCGCGCAGTCGAGCCGAACGGCGAACTCGCCGATGCGCTTTCGAATCAGCGGATCCTCGGTCGCGGACGCGAACTCCGGCAGGCTCGCCCGGTCGAGGCCGCGGACGTACTGCACCGCCGCGTCGAACGCCCCGTAACCGGGGCCCAGCATGATCGCCGAGTGCGCGAGGTAGACATAGGTGACCAGAATCGGCGTCATGACGCTGCCGAAGTAGTATCCGTCGGGCACGAACACGTCGCGGTAGTCGATGGTCTGGCTGTGTGTTCCACGCTGCCCCATGACATCCCAGTCGTGCCGGCAGGTCACCCCGTCCTGATCCAGCGGTACCAGCGCGTGCCGGCGCTCCCTCTTTCCCTCCAGGGCGAGGCCGACCAGCGCCCAGCCACCGCCGCCGCTGTTGGTGTTGAACGTCTTGGTCCCGTTCACGAGGATGCCGCCGTCCACCGGCCGTCCCGTCACCGGCCCTGTCCTGCTGCCGGTCTCGGAATTGGAGGCGACCAACCGGACGCCGTCCTCGAGGATGAGGCGGGCCATCTCGCGCCTCGTGCTCTCGGGCAGACCGTTGCCGGGATCGAAGATCTGGAGCGTCACCAGCGTCTGGACGACATAGTTCATTCCCGCGCTGGAGTCGCCGGCCATCACATCGCAGATGATCTCGAAGAAGTCCTCGACGTGCCTGGTCGGGTCGGCGTCGCTGATTCCGCCGTATTCGATGGGCAGGTGATATCGGAACAGGCCTGCCTCCTGGAGACGGCGCATCCCGTCCGTCGCGTCGACGTTGCGCGCGTCGACATCGGCGGCACTGTCCGGGAGTTCGGCGCGCAGTGCCTTGGCCCGGTCCCTGAGCTGTGCCACCGTGAGGGGTTCGAAGGTGAGCGGTTCGCTCGCGGTGTTCGTCATGAGATCGACGCTACGATTGACAGTGCGCTGTAAATCAAGTGGTAATTCTCGAATCCATCACGTCCCACCCGGACAGGACGGGGGATAGCAGTGTCCGTCGCCGATTCCACACAGCCCGTGCCGGAACGAGGGCTCTCGATCGCCGAGGCCGCCCGGCGCACCGGCCTGACCGTCTACACGCTGCGGTACTACGAGCGTTCCGGGATGCTGCCGAAGCCGCCGCGCCGCACGAGCGGGGGGAGCCGTCGCTATCACGCCGCGGAGCTGCATTGGATCCAGGTGTGCACCAGGTTGCGGGGCGTGGGCATGCCCATCGAGCTCATCCGCCGTTACATCGACATGGTGCGGTCGGGACCGGGGAACGAGCGCGAGCGTCTGGAACTGTTCGAATCGCACCGCGCCCGGATCGTCGACGAACTCGCCACTCTCGGTGAGCAACTCCAGCTGATGGACCACAAGATCGACGTGTACCGGCAGCGGGTGGCCGACGGAGACGGCGAACCCTGGCCGATTCGCCCGGATCCCGAGCCGGTGTCTACCGCAGGTGATCTTTGACGACCTTGCCGGTCGCGTTGAGCGGCAAGGAGTCACGGAAGACGACGGAGCGGGGGACCTTGTATCCGGCCATCCGATCGTGGCTCCAGGCGATCAGCTCGGTCTCGGTGAGCGGGCCCTTGGCGACGATGAACGCGCGCCCGACCTGACCCATCCGGGCATCGGGGACGCCGATCACCGCGGCCTGTGCCACCGCCGGATGGGCCAGCAGCATGCCCTCGATCTCGGCCGGGTAGGCGTTGAACCCGCCGACGATGTACATATCCTTCTTGCGGCCCGAAATGCGCAGCCGCCCTTCGGGATCGAGGTCGCCCAGATCGCCGGTGTGCAGCCAGCCGTCGGCGTCGATCGCCGCCGCGGTGGCGACCGGATCGTCGAGATAGCCCTGCATCACGTTGTAGCCGCGGATCAGCACCTCGCCGTCGTCGGCGATGCCGACTTCCACACCGTCGCAGGGTGTTCCGACGGTGGTGGCGATCTGTTCGAAGGTGTCGCCGGGACGGGAGGCGGTCGCGGTTCCGGCCTCGGTGAGCCCGTAGCCTGTCATGATCGAGGTGAACGGCAGCTCCTGGCGGACCCGGCGGATCAGCTCGACCGGAATGTCGGCGGCGCCCGTCACCGCCGCCCGCAGCGACGACAGATCGTGTGTACCACCGGATTCCATGAGCGAGTGGTACAGCGTCGGCGGTCCCGGCAGCATCGTTACCCGCTCGCGTTCGATGAGCTCGCCCACCATCGCGGTGTCGAAGACCGGCACCGGCAGCATGGTCGCGCCGCGGGTGAACGCCGCGATCAGCCCGGCCTTGTAGCCGAAGGTGTGGAAGTACGGGTTGACCATCAGGTACCGGTCACCCTCGCGCAGATCTGCCAGATCGCACCACTCCGCGTACAACCGGAGCGTCTGATGGTGATTCATCATGACGCCCTTGGATTTTCCGGTCGTGCCCGAGGTGTAGACGATGTCGGCGACCGCGTCGCCGCTCACCGGATGTTCGAACGGCCTTCCTCCGGACAGGAATTCGGACAGGCCCAGGACCGGAACCCGCACCGGCGGCAGATAATCCTTACCGAGGAAGCCCTTCTGCACCAGGACTATTCGGGCGCCGGACCGGGTGATCACGTCGGCGGCCTCGGCGCCGGTGAACCGGGTGTTCACCGGCACCAGCACCGCACCCGCGACCAGCGCGCCGAATCCGGCGATGATCCAGTCGGCGCTGTTCGGCGCCCAGATCGCCACCCGCTGCCCGGGTGCGATACCGAAGTCGGCGAATGCTCCGGCGGCGCAGCGGATCCGGTGCACGAGCTCGATGAAGCTCAGCCGCACAGGCCCGTCGACGACCGCCTCGGCGTCACCGAAGCGGTCCGCCGAACTAAGCACGAGTTCGGGAATGCTCTCCCACACTTACTGGCCCTTCGTCGTGTCGCCGCTCATCGTCGCGGCGCGCTGCCGTCACTTTTTCCGCCGGTGTCGACCGCTATACGCCGAGCAGCCGAGCGAGGTAGGGTCCGGACGGGCATGAGATCCTTCTTATCTGTTTGGGAGAATCTTATTCTCGTTCTTGCTCACTGGCAATCGTCCTCAGATCTTGGCGGATGCGGTACTTCTGCACCTTCCCGCTGGGAGTGCGGGGGAAGTCCTCGACGATGCGCAGCTGCTCGGGCCACTTCTGCTTGGCCAGCCCGGCCTCGGCGAAATGCGCGCGCAGGTCTTCCAGATCGGGTGCGGGTTTGCCCGGATGTATACGCACCACCGCCGCGACGTGTTCACCCAGGCGTTCGTCCGGGGCGGCGACGACTGCGGCCTCGGCGATGCCGGGCATCGTGATCAGCACCTCCTCGACCTCGAGCGCGCTGATGTTCTCCCCGCCGCGGATGATCAGGTCGGTGGCCCGGTCGGTGATGGTCAGATAGCCGTTCTCGTCGAGGATTCCGATATCGCCGGTGTGGTACCAGCCCTCGGCGTCGAAGCGGGCCGCGGTGAGCGCGTCGTCGGTGTAGCCCAGGCACAGATCCGGTCCGCGACTGAGGATTTCGCCGTCCTCGGTCAGGCGGATCTCCACCCCGGGCTGCGGGTCGCCGTCGGTGTACAGGCGTTTGCGCAGTGGGTCGGTGCAGTCCGAGGCCGTGATGGACGGATGTTCGGTGCTGCCGTAGGAGCGATAGACGATCAGGCCCAGGTCGGTCAGGCGTTCGGTCACCGCGACCGGCACCGACGCGCCGCCCATGCCCGCGTATTTCATGTGCAGCAGATGTTCGGGCGTGAAGTTCGGGTGATCGACCAGGCTGGTCATGTAGTACGGCACGCCGCCGCCGACGGTGATGCCGTGGCTGACCATCAGGTCCAGGATCAGCTGCGGATTCCAGGTGTCGACTAGGTTGACCCCGATACCGTCGCGGATGGGGATGAGCAGGGCGTTGAGCATGCCGATGAAGTGCCCGACCGGCGCGGCGGTGATCTGCGGACCCAGGTCCGGCGGGAAGTGCTCGGCGAGCTGGCGGGTCTCGCAGCCGAGGGTCTGATGACTGTGGACGACGCCCTTGGGCGCGCTGGTGGTGCCGGAGGTGAACGCGATGAGCGCCGTCCCGGCGGGGTCGACCGGGGTGACGCCCTCGAACGGCGTCGCGGCCAGCAGGTCCTCGAAGTCGATCCGATTCGGGTGGGGGTGCGTGGTGCCGCCGACGACCCCGACGATCGGCACGTTCGCGGATGTGTCCGGGTCGTACTCGATGCTGCCGAACCGATCGGTCGTCACGAAGACGCGCGGGGAGACCGCGTCGAGGATATAGCCGACCTCCCTGCGGCCGTAGATGTGCACGATCGGCACCACGACCGCGCCCAGGAAGGTCGCGGCCCAGAAGGTCGCGGCCGCCTCCATCCAGTTGGGCAGCTGGAACGAAATCACATCGCCCGGCCCCACCCCCCGCTCCCGCAGTCCCGCGGCGAGCCGGCGGGCGACCCGCTCGATATCGCCGAACGTGCCCGAATACGGTCGTACCTGCGAATGCACCCGAAACTTGGTATCGGGTGCGGCGGCCAGGGCGCGAGCGAGCATGTCGCCGAGCGTGTCGCGCGACCACCACCCCTCGGCCTCGTAGCGGGTGACCAGTTCGGCGGGGATGATGCGCATGGATACTCCCGGACCCGGCGCGGAACCGCTCGCGGCGCGGCCGGGTGAGACGTGGGCTGAGGCTGCGAGCTCTGAATATACTATTCTCCTAGATCAAGAACTTCGATACCGAAATCGGAGAACATGCATCAACCGCAGGTGTCGACCGGATCCGTGGACGTCCCGAGTGGTCCAGTCTGTGACTACTCCATGGGCGACCAGACGTAAGGCGTGGTGGTGGTGACGGCGTGGAACCCCAGGCGGCGCAGGATCGGAGCGCTGTCGTCGGAGGCGTCCACCTGGAGGAACCTCACCCCGCGGGCGATGGCGAGGGCGGCCCGGGTGGCGACCAGTGCGCGGTAGATTCCGCGACCTCTCCACTGTGACAGCGTCGATCCGCCCCACAGGCAGGCGAAATCGGTGCCTTCGCGGAACACCAGCCAGCCTGCGGACACCACCTCGCCGTCCGCCTCGGCGACGAGCACCACGATCTCATCTGGTGCGGTACCGACCCGGCCGATGAGATCCTCCGCGACCCAGCCACAATCACGCTGCCATACAGCTGACTCCATGGCGGCGATCCGGTGCATGTCGGCGTCGGCGGTGACATGGCGAACGATGACTCCGTCCGGCAATGCCGGCTCGGCGGGCATGTCGTCGGCCACTCCGATCAGAACTGTCTCCTGTCCTTCGGGAACGAAACCGGCCGCGCGCAGGTGATCGGTCAGATCATCGGGTTTGTCGTGCCCGCGGATCTTCCATTCCACTCCCTCACCGCGCGCGGCGAAGTAGTCACGCTGACGGGTGATCAACCGGTCCAGCTCGACACCCGACACGCCGAGGTCCGGTGGGGGACTGATCAAACCGCGGAACTGACCGACGATCCGTAGCAGCGGACCGTCCCGCTCGCAGCTGACCCCGCGCGGAAGGTTGGGCGGTGTTCCCCGCATCTGCTCGTCGTACGCCGCGAGCAAGCTGTCGATATCTGTCATCGCCTCGACAGTACGAGCCTGGTGCAAGTGTTTTCCTGGCTCGGGAGGCCGTCCGTCACGCTATGCGTGATCGTTGGGCACGAGCTGTAGCGGGTGTGGACTCGTGGGGAGCGAAAGACAGTAGTCTCCGGGGTGTATCAGGCCGGGGTGAATGTGATGTGCAGATTGCGCAGGCCGCGCAGGAGGAAGGTCGGCTCGTACACGTAGTGGCGGTCGTCGGCAGGGCCGTGGGCGGTGTCGTCGATCGTCAGGTCGCGGGTGCGGTCCAGCAGGCGCTCCAGGGTGACCCGGCCCTCCACCCGAGCCAGCGGCGCGCCCGCGCAGGTGTGGATGCCGCGGCCGAACGCGATGTGTTCGCGGGCATTCGGACGGTCCAGCCGGAACTCGTCGGGGGAGTCGAACTTCCGGGGGTCGCGGTTGGCCGCGCCGATGCACACCATGATCACCGTGCCGGCGGGGATGTCGAGGTCGCCGAGTCGAGTTGTCTTGCGGGCCAGGCGGAAATCGACCTTGGTCGGGCTTTCGATACGCAGTGCCTCCTCGATGAACGGACCGATCAGCGTGCGGTCCTCACGGAGCAGCCGCTGATAGTGCGGCCGCTCACCGAGGACCCGCACGGCGGCGCTGAGCAATTTCGTGACCGTCTCCTGTCCGGCGGCGAACAGGAATGTGGCGGGGCGGACCAGCTCGATGATCGAGGGTACGGATCCGTCGGGATAGGTGCTCCCGGCCAGGACACTGAGGATGTCCTGGCGTGGATCACGTTGGCGCTCTGTGATGTACGCGCCGAACGTATCGTCCAGCCATTCCAGTGGATTGGCGCCGACGGGCTCGTGATTCAGCGCCCCGACCCGGCTGCCCGGCCGCTTGTGTCCGGACAGGGCCGCGCGGAACTCGTCGCGATCGTTGTCCGGTACACCGAGTAGGTCGGCGATCACCAAGGTGGCGAAGGGTTTTCCGTACTCGTCGAGGAATTCGCAGCGTCCGTTGGCGAGGAACTCGTCGAGCTGGCGGTCCGCCTGCCGCCACATGTATTCCTCGTTCTCCTTCAGGCGTTTCGGTGTCAGGAGCTTGCTCAGCAGGGCGCGGGTGCGGGTATGGTCCGGCGGGTCCATTGTCACCATGTGCTCGTGGATCGGGAATTCGTGGCGATGTTCCTCGATCTGGGCGGTGATGTCGTCCCCGACGGGCTCGAAGGGCAGCGGTGGGAACGGTCCGCCGATGGATATACAGGCGGAGAAGGTTTCGGAATCGCGGAACACCTCGATGGCTTCCCGGTAACCAGTGACGGCGACGACACCGTGATGCGGCTCCCGGAACACCGGGTTCCGGCCGCGCAGAGCGGCCAGATAGGCATATGGGTCCTGGGCGATATCGGCGTCGGAGAAATAGTCGGCCAGTGCTGAATCGGTCATTGTTCCGGCCTTTCATGGCGGGAGAGTGATGGATATACGGGAGTCAGCCCATTCCGATACGAATGTTTTTGACCTGCAAAAACTCATACAGTCCGTCGAGCCCGCCGGTCCGGCCGAAGCCGCTGTGCTTGTAACCGCCATAGGGGCCCTGCGGTGCGATATCGCTGATCTGGTTGATCCACACCGAACCGGCCTCCAGGCGCCGCGCGACTCGGTGCGCCCGGGTGAGGTCGGCGGTCTGCACGAAGGCGTTCAGTCCGTAGGGGGTGTCGTTGGCGAGCCGGAGCGCCTCGTCCTCGTCGGCGAACGGGATCACCGAGGCCACGGGGCCGAAGGTCTCGCACTGTGCCAGGGCCGATCGATTGTCGACATGGGCGAATACCGTCGGTTCGAGGTAATAGCCCTCCGCCAGTTCGCCGCCGATCCGTGTGCCGCCGGTGATCAGCTCCCCTGCCCGCTCGGCCACCGCGCGATCGACGATGCTCAGGATGCGTTCGGCGGCGCTCTCACTGATCACCGGACCCACCGTCACGGTCGGATCGAACGGGTCGCCGACCTTCGTCGACTGGACCACCGCGACGAACTTCTCCAGAAATGCCTCGTAGACCGACTCGTGCACCAGGATGCGGCTGGCGCAGGCACAGCTCTGTCCCGACTGGACCAGCGGACCCTGATACGCCGATAGTTGTGCTGCCGCATCGAGGTTCGCGTCCGAGAAGACGAGATTGGCGGATTTGCCGCCCAATTCGGTCACCACAGGGGTGAGATTCGTTGCCGCACCGGCCAGGACGGCACGGGCGGTGTCGCCGCCGCCGGTGAAGTGGATCTTGCGCACATTCGGATGCCGGACCAGGGCCTGGCTGCCCTCGGCGTCCGCCGGGACCACGTTGACCAACCCCGGCGGCAGTCCCGTGCGCGTGCAGAGCTCCCCGAAGCGCAGCGCGGCTAGGGGCGCCAGGGGAGAGGGCTTGAGCACGACGGCATTTCCTGCGGCCAGGGCCGGAGCGACACACGACGCGGCCACGACCATCGCCCCGTTCCACGGCGCGATCACCCCGACCACGCCGTAGGGTTCGCGTTCGACGAGGTTGATGTCGCCGGATCCGGATACCGGGGTGCTCAGGCCGTGCGGCTTGTCGACGTATCCGGCGAAATGCCGCAGGAAACGTTCGAGCAGAATCGTGTTGACGGCCAACGAGATCGGGACTGCGTAGTCCAGCACGTTGAGGCGGGAGAACTCGGCCATCTGCTCGGCGACCGCATCCGCCAGATCGATGAGGAGATCGCGACGGCGGTCGGCGGTGAACGACATCCATTCCCGCTGCGCCTCCCAGCCCGCGGCGACAGCGGCACCGATCTCGTCCGGCCCGGCCAGTGGAACTGTGGCATTGACTCGGCCGGTGGCCGGGTCGATGTGCGCGTGCGTGCCGCCGGAGGTACGGGTGACTCGATCGCCGCCGATGATCAGTCCGTCCGGCAGTTCCGGATGTGCGGTTGTGGTCGGCATAGCTATTCCTGCACAGTGTTTCGGTCTTCTACTTGCCACTCCTCGAGCACCCTGGCCTTCTGCTCCGCGATCATCTGATCGAGGTGGGAGGCCTTGGGCCAGCCGCAATACGCGGCGAAATGCAGTGCGAACTCGTCCATTTCGTCGAACGTCAGGTCCCGGCTCTTCAGCGCGGCGTAGACGTGCGACAGGATCGGATACGGCGCGTCCTGGAACGCCACGCAGGCGACGGTGATCAGCCGCCGCTCCTTCATGCCCAGGCCCGGTCGCGGCCACATCTCGCCGAAAACGAAGTTGAGGATTCCCGCCCCCTGATAGGGATTGTCGCGGTCGGGGACGTACGGCAGGCAATTGACCTCCATGAAACACTGCTCGCCGCGCGCGAGCCGGGCCTGCGGATCGTTGGGTGTGGTCAACGGCAGCAGCGGTTCCGGCGGTGGAACCCGCTGGCCGCGTTCGCGGTTGACGCGCTCCCACTGCTGATCGACGATCCCGTTGAAACGAGAGGCCTTGGGCCAGCCGGCGTAGACCGCGAAATGCAGGACGGCTTCGCGCATCTCGGTGATGGTGATGTCGCCGCTGTTCAGTGCGGCGTAGACGTGATCGACGATCGGCTGCTCGGCGTCGGCGTCCGCCGCGCAGGACAGGGTGATGAATCTGCGCTCTCGTCGCGTCAGGCCGGGGCGAGTCCAGATCTCGGCGAAGACGAAGTCGATCAGGCCGTCGGCGATCGCTGGGCTCGTGTCCCGCGGAGCCGGACAGGTCATCACCGCTGCGAATTCGCGCCTTCCCTGTGTGCGCCGGTTCGAGGTGGTGTCGGTTGTCATGAGTGTCCAAACTGGTGGTAGCTGTATGAGATTCGGCCGGTGTCACTAACGGAGGGTGACACCCGCGTCGACCTTCAACTCCGTGCCCGTGAGGTAGCGGGACTCGTCGGAGACCAGGTACAGCACGGCGTTGCTGATATCGATGGCCTCCACCATCGCCACCGGCATGGCATTGCCGAATATCGGCGCGAGGTCGGAGCGCACCTCGGTGAGCAGAGTGAACAGGGAGTCCGGTCGCATACCGGTCTCGACGCCGGTCGGGTGCACTGTGTTCACCCGGATCTGGTGTGCGGCAAGCTCATTGGCCAGCGATCGGCTCAGGCCGACGATACCGGCCTTGGACGCGGTGTACGGGATATGCAGCGGGGTGCCCTTCAGCGCCGCCGCCGAGCTGATGTTCACCAGGCTGCCGCCGTGCTCGAGCAGGTGCGGTATGGCAGCGGCGCAGGTGTTCCACGTGCCGATCAGATTGACGTCGAGCACGATTCGCCACTGCTGTGGGGTGGTGGTGACCCACGTGCCCGCGGTGAGCACACCGGCGTTGGCCACCGCGGCATCCAGGCCGCCCAGCCGTTCGGCGCCCTCGGCGACCGCGATCTCCATGGCCGTCGCGTCGCGGATGTCCACGATCGCCGTCACGGCACGTCTGCCCAGCTTTTCCACCAGTTCGGCCGTCTCCGCCAGATCTTCGGGCGTCGACAGCGGATATTCGATATCCGGCAGCGGTGCGCAGATGTCCACGAGGATCAGATCGGCCCCTTCCTGCGCCAGACGCACCGCGTGGCTGCGGCCCATCCCGCGCGCCGCGCCGGTGATCAGCACTCGTTTACCTGCCACCCGCCCAGCTGCGTCGCTCATCTCGTCTCCGTTCACAGCTTGTTGCAGAATCCGGCGTCGACGGGCAGTGTCACGCCGGTGATGTATCGAGCCTCGTCGGAGGCGAGGAATGCGACCGCCGCGCTGATGTCCTCGGGTTCCACCAGCGCCACCGGCATAGGATTCATCAGATGAGGTCCACCGGATTCGGGGTGGTTCTGCACCCAGTCCATCATCGCCGGATTGACCGCCATCATCGTGTTCACCGCGGTCGGGTGTACCGTGTTGACCCGGATGCTGTGCGGGGCAAGGATGTTGGCCAGCACACGCATGATGCCGACGATGCCGTGCTTGGACGCCGCGTAACCCAGGCCACCGCCCTCCACGCTGCCCATGCCCACCAGACCGGCGGTGGAGCTGGTCAGCACGATCGCCCCGCCCCGCCCGCCGGCGATCAGGTGCGGTATCGCGGCCCGGGTGACGTGGAACGCGCCGGACAGGTTGACGCCGATGACGTCGCCCCACTGCGCGAGTTCCTGCTCGATCGGCGCCTGTTCGAACGACATCGGCGCGATACCCGCGTTGGCGCAGACGATGTCGAGGCGCCCGAATTCGGCGACTCCGGTGTCGATGGCGGTGCGTACCTGGTCGAAATCGCGGACATCGGCCACCGTGCCGAGCATGCGGCGCCCCGTGGCCTCGACGAGCGCCACGGTTTCGTCGAGCTCCTCCCGGGTGGCCAACGGATAATTGATGGACGCGATGTCGGCGCAGATGTCTACGCCGATGATGTCGGCGCCCTGGGTGGCCAGGCGCACGGCGTGACTGCGCCCCTGGCCACGCGCGACACCGGAAATGAAGGCGACCTTGCCCTCTGATGATCCCATTGATCCTCGCTTCGAACCGAGCGGAAACCGCGTCGCATCCGCCGTGGCGCCGAAGGGAACACGGTGATGATTGGACGCGAATTATGCACTTATCGTGCGGTAATCTGATTACCAGTTAGTGAGAGTAGCACTCTTGTCAGCATGCGGGAAGGGAGTTCGGTGTGGTCTCTGAGCGGCAGGCGGCGGTCTCGGATTCGGAAGGTACGGCGGACGACCGGATCCGCCGGGCCGTGGTGGAACTCGTGGAAAGCGAAGGCTACGACGGGTTTCAGATGCGTGAGGTGGCCCGGAGCGCCCGTGTCTCGCTGGCCAAGATCTACAAGCTGTACGACACCCGCGACGAACTCATCAGTTCCGCCCTGGACTGGTGGATGCAGGAGAACCGCTACGCGGGCTTGGAAGCGTATGGTGGCGTGGGCGGATCGGTGTACGAGGGCCTGATGTGGGTGCTACGCCGGATCTTCGAGCCGTGGGAGAGCCACCCGGCCCTGCTGGTGGCGTATTTCCGCGCGCGGGCCGCCCCCGGGAGCGAGCGGCTGATCCGCCGTGGGTTCGACGCCGTTGTACCAGCTGCCATGACGGTACTGGCCGATGTTGACGCCGATTTCGTGGCGGATCTCGAGTCGATCCTGTCGAGTCTCGTCTACGGGCTGCTCGGGCGGTTCGCGGGCGGTGAGATCGAGGTGCGGGATATCGTCCTGGCGGTCGACCGCACGGTGTACTGGCTGACCGCGGGGTACGACGCCGTTCGCGAGCGGCGGTAGGCCGACGTTTATCGACTGGACTACCGGGACCGCGCGAGCCGGTCACCACCGGCTCGTCGGCATCCTCAGCCGAAGAGGTAGGGGCGGGATTCGTGGGGGACGATGAGCAGGGGGATTTCGCGGAGTTCGTTCATGGTGCGGGGGAGGCCTGTGAGGGCGCAGATCATGCGCATGGTGATTCCGTCGTCGGGCTCGGCCTGGATTGTGCCCGCGGCCTCGGCTGCGGCCCGTACCTCTGCCGGTGCGTCGTTCTCGAGATCGGTGGCCTCGAAGCCGCGGTCGCTGTGCCAGACCTTGATGTCGCCGTCGACCGCGTAGGTGAAGCCGATATGCCCGGTGATCGAGACGGCGGCGGTCGCGGCTACCCCACCTTTGGTGGACAGTGCCGCGGTCGAGTCCACCGGCGGCTGCTGCTCGAGGTGCCACAGGCACCCGGTCTCGCCCAGATCGTCGTAGATGAACGTCCACTCGCCGATACGGGCCGCGATGAGTACCACGATGGGATTCAGCGGGTGGATGGCCGCCCGGGCCAGCGACGTCTTCTCACCGGGATCCCTGGTAGGCAGGACGCAAGGCCTGATCTCCTCCGGATCGGCGCCCAGTAACTCCAGCGCCTCGGCGGGGTAGATATCGCGCACGACGTGCACCATATGGTTGGCATCGTATTCGGTCCCCGCGAACTCGGTGATCCAAGCGGGACAACCGGTTTCGTCGAGCTGATCCGGGGCGAAATAGGGCTCGGGCATGAATCTCCAGCGCTCTGACAACGTAATCAACTGTGCCGTCGGCACATCCACCGACGGGCGACAAGCCTACAAGGAAATCCGCGTCGCGCAGGTGTTCAGCGCCGCACACCACGGCCTTGGTCCAAGCCCTCGTCGATGGGATCGGATTCGCCGGGATACCAACCTTCAGCTCGAGCACCTCACGCTGCATCGCCGACGTGCCGTCCGCGTCGGTGTATGGCTTGCGGATCATGACATCGATCCGGCGGCGGCCGATTCGCGCCAGAAGGCGACGAATTCGCGCAGCAGTTTGTCCAGGTCGATGCGACCGTCGGGCAGGATGAAGCTGCGGGGATGGTCGGTGACCGAGTCCATCACGGGCTGCGCCAGCACCCGCGACAGTACCTCTCGGTAGATTGGATTCGCCACCGCGACGGGGCTTTTCGGGGATATCAGCCCCAGGTCGCGGACGTATGCGGCGTCGTCGTGGTACGCGGTGTCGATGTCGATCTGCCGCCCGGATATGAGCGGTTCGATAATTCTGCGCACGCGCGGATCGTTGAGCTTGTCCACCAGGGAATCCAGATGTGTTGCCCTGGTTGCGATCAGTCGCTCCTTGGCTTTGTCCATATGCCGTCCGGTGATCGGGCTCGTGGCTGGCACGCCCATCTTGACGATGATCTCCCTGGCCAGGGCGTTGACCAGCCAGGGCTGGCTGGCGGTGTAGCAGTGCGCCTTGGTTACGGCCTCGTCGGTGAACTCCTGGCCGGTATCAGTGGTGTGCTGGCCATACAGAGTGGCGATTTCATCCCGCCAATTTGTAGTCACGCACGTCCCGCAAGCCACAAATCACCACCGAAGCGGGAAACCAGTCAGGCCGGTCCCGGAATCCGTCCCGCAACTGCCGCAGCATCGTCATCATGCTCGGCCCCAGCATGGCGTCGATCTCGTCGAACGGCAGCACCAGTGGGACCGGGCACTGCCCGGCCCATTCCGATAGGGCGATATTGATCCGTGTCCCCGCCGGAGCCTGCGGCCACGGTGTCGGAGGCAGCCACGACTCGGGATAGCCTCGTCGGTGGACTGCCTTGCGGATCATCTGCAAAACGATGTCCTCGGCAGCGCCGTAATCATCACCGGCGACCTGCGCGGTCTCGCACGAAACGCAGATCGCGACTCGATCACCCGCCGCGGACACCGTGTCGGCCAGAGCCTCGAGCGTCGTAGTCTTGCCGGTCTGGCGTGGTGCGTGCACCACGAAATACAGACCCTCATCGATGAGCGCCTGCGCCCCTGGCAGCCGCTCTTCGGCCGGAAGCATGTAATCGCGCCCCGGTCGGCACGGCCCTGTCGTATTGAACCGCCTCACACGATTACCCTACCGGTCCGCTCATCGGATTCCGTAACCTGAAGTCGAGAAGTGAATTCCCAGGTCAGGTCAGAATGGTGTCGCGGGTCGGTAGTGCTGCGCGCGGCGAACGGGACACTCCGATTCGGGCCGCCCGCCGAGCGGCGGGGCCGCCTCGATTACCGCTGTCTCGACCGCGATTTCGTCGCTGGTTGATCGGTTCAACTCGAGTCGACTGAACACCTGCCGTGCCCATCGAGCAGACACACAGCGTCTATGTCGTGTGTGATCCGCCCTCGGCGATCCAGCGGGCTATCTCGGTCTGGTCAGCCCCCTCGCCCAGGGCGGCGTCGGCGGCGGACCAGAGGGCCAGGGCCTGTTCGCCGAGGTGGGCGGGGAGGCCTACGGAGGTGGCCAGGGTGGTGGCTATGCGCATGTCTTTGAGCATCAGGCGTAGGGCGAAGCCGGAGTTGTAGGTTTCGGGGAGGATGGCCTGGGGGAATTTCAGTTCGGTGGCGGCGCTGCGACCGCTGGCGGCGTTGATCGTTTCGATCAGGACTGCGGGGTCTACGCCGAATTGTGTTGCGGCGGCCACGCCTTCGGCGGCGGCCAGGAGGTTTACCGCCGACAGGAGGTTGTTGACCGCCTTGACCGCGTGGCCTGTGCCGGTGTCGCCTACGTGGCGGACCTGGCCTAGCGGGGCGAACAGCGAATCCAGTTGGGACAGCACGTCTTGCGGGCCACCCGCCATGATGGTCAGGCGGCCGGCGGTGGCGCCGGCGATGCCGCCGGAGACGGGGGCGTCGATCAGGGTGACCTTGTACTCGGCCAGGTCGCCGGCCAGGCGTCGGGTGGACAGTGGCTCGGAGGAGCTCATATCGATCACGGTCATGCCCGGGCGGAGGGCCTGACGGATCTCGGTGTCGTCGAGGACCGACTCGACCACACGGGTGCTGGGCAGCATCAGGATCACGCGATCGGCCGCCCGGAACGCTTGTGCCGCGGTATCCACGGTTCGGCCGCCCGCGTCGATGAGGGTTCGGCGGGCCGGTTCGGCCGGGTCGAATCCGATGACGTCGAAGCCCGCGGCTACCAGGCGACCGGTCATTCGGGCGCCCATGTTGCCGAGACCGAGAAACGCGACGGCGTTGTGGTTGTCAGGCATTGTCGTGCTCCGCGAGAATCGGCCCGGCGATGCGGAAGGCCTCCACTCCGGCGGGGACTCCGGCATAAATCGTGCTGTGCAGCAACACTTCCCGGATCTCCTCGGGGGTGACGCCGTTGGTCAGCGCGCCCCGGACGTGGGTGGCGAATTCGGTCGACCGGTTGAGCGCGGTCAGCATGGCGAGCGTCAGCATCGAGCGGGTGCGCCGGTCCAGACCCTCGCGTGTCCACACCGCGCCCCAGCAGTACTCGGTGACCAGGTCCTGCAGCGGGCCCGAGAATTCGGTGGCCCCGGCCAGCGCCTTGGTCACGTACTCCGCGCCGACGACTTCGCGGCGGACCTGGAGTCCGGCCTCGTAGCGGTCGCGGATCGTGGTGTCCTCGGGCATCGCGCCTCCTGGGAGATCGGTCGAGACGAACAGGGCGGCGCGCCCGCGATGATCGGTCCGAATGCCTCGGCCGGTGCCGGAGAACACCACGGTCTGCCGGGTCGGGCATGCCGTGACCTGGCCGTACATCTGTCGGACGTGTCCGTTTTCATTTGATGGTATTGGTATTCTCATTTTTGGCAAGTACCGTATTCATCGGGACTCGTGAAGTCGGCAGGAGGCGTTCGTGCGTATCGGAGTGATGGTCGGACCGGAGAAGGGCGATGCCGCGCGCAAGCTCAGCCGGATGCTGGCCGATATCGAGTGGGCCGAGGCGGCCGGACTGGATTCGGCGTGGATTCCGCAGATACCCAGCGACTTCGACGCGCTGATCGCGATTGCCCTGATGGGCACGCGGACCACCCGGATCGAATTGGGCACGGCCGTGGTGCCGTTGCAGGCACAGCACCCGATCGCCCTTGCTCGCCAGGCGATCTCGGCGCAGGCGGCGACCGACGGTCGCCTGGCGCTCGGCGTCGGGCCCTCACACCACTGGGTCGTGCGGGACATGCTCGGGCTGCCGTACGACAAGCCCGCCGCGTACACCCGGGACTACCTGGAGGTGCTGAACGCCGGCCTGCGCGGCCCCGGGAAGGTGGACGTGGAGAATACGACGTTCACCGTGCACAACCCGCTGGATCTGGGCCCGGTCGCGCCGATGCCCGTCCTGGTCGCCGCGCTCGGCCCGGTCATGTTGCGCCTGGCCGGGGAGCGGGCCGACGGCACCATCCTGTGGCTGGCCGACCAACGCGCGATCGCCGACCACGTGGTCCCCAAGATCACCAAGGCGGCCGCCGAGGCCGGCCGCCCCGCCCCGCGCGTCGTCGCGGGACTGCCGGTATGCCTGTGCCGTCCGTCGGAGGTCGCCGAGGCGAAAGCCCGTGCCAACCGCATTCTCGGTGAGGCCGAGGTCTCCCCGAACTACCAGCGCCTGCTGGACCAGGGTGACGCCACCGATGTCGGTGATATCTGCATCGCCGGAACGGAATCCGACATCGCGGCGGGGCTGCGACGCTACGCCGACGCGGGCGCCACGGACCTGTCGGTGCGCCTGCTTCCGATCGGCGACAGCCTCGACGAACTGCGCGCGTCCAAGGCCCGCACCCGGGAGATGATCGCGGAGCTGGCACGCGAACTGCGGTGAGCCGCAACCGGATATTCAGGCGAGGGACTGCTCGCTCACCAGCGGTTCGCTCGCCCGGCCGCCGACACCGATGAGGGCGATCACCGCCGCGATCAGGCCGCAGGCGCCGCAGACCATGTATCCGACGGAGTAGGCGCTGTCCAGAGCGTGAAAGGCGATGTCGTGCAACGGATTGAACGGCACCGTCCGACCGGTGGGCAAGGTGATGTGGCCGGGGACCCCGTTGGCGCCGAGCGGACCGGAGTTCACCGCGCCGACAGCCTCCGCCACCGACTGCCGCTGCGCCGGGGGAGCGGTGGCAGGTGAGTTGTCGAATGCTGTGAGCGCCTGCTGCACAGAGCTGTTCGCGGCGACCTTGCGGTGGATCTCGGAGGCCGCACGACTCAACGCGACCGCCCCGACGACGGCCGGTCCGAGCGTGAATCCGAAATCCCTGAGCAGGCTGGTGGTTCCACTGGCCATACCGGCGAGGTGGATGGGCACGGTGTTCACCGCGACGGCGGTCAATGCCGAGACGGCGAAGGCGAATCCGCAGCCGACGACGAGGAACGGCGCGATCATCGGCGCGATATCGGTGGACTCCCGCGCCGGAATCATCGACATCCAGAAATCACCCACCGCGATCAGCGCCGTGCCGCCGCCCAGCGCCCATTTGGGGTTGAAACGCCCGAGCACCCGCGAGGTCACCGGCATCAGAACCAGTGCGGCGCCCTGGAACAGGACGAAGGCGATCGACGCCCGCAGCGGCGTGAAGCCCTGAATCGCCGACAGCCGGATACTCGTCGCATAGGCGGTTCCGAGGAAGGCGAACATCCCGAAAACCGTTGCCACCGAGGCCATCGCGAAGGCGCGATTGGAGAACAGACCCAGCTGCAACAGCGGAGAGGGTGTGCGGCGCTCGACGGCGATGAAGGCGGCCAGCGCGACGACCGCCAGGACGAACCCGCCGATCACCTCACCGCTGCCCCATCCGCTGGTCGGTCCCTGGATCACCGCGAACAACAGGGCGAACAGCGCGACGGCGATGGTGATCTGGCCGGGCCAGTCGAGCGAACGCCCCTCGGGCGCAGAGGAACTCACCGCGAAGACCGCCGACACCACGGCACTGATCACGGCCAGCGCGGCCACCGCGATGAACGCCCACCGCCAGCTCGCGTTGGGATCGCCACCCCAGTGCAGCTTGGTGATGTAACCACCGAGCACCGGCGAGATGAACCCGCCGGCGGACAGGGACGCCGCCCAGACCGTGAGGGCGCGCGAGCGGTGACCGATGGTGTGCGTACCCGCGGCGACCATCGCCAAGGTGGAGGGAAACAGGGCGGCCGAGCCGATACCCGCCAGGATCTGACCGATCCACAGCACCAGCACCCGCCAGTCGCCGGTGCCGGGTGCGAACGCGGCGACCAGCTCACCGACCGCCAGCGTCAGCGCGCCGCCGACCAGGAGGCGTTTGCGGCCGAACAGGTCGCCGAGTACGCCGAAGGTCAACTCCAGCAAGGTGACCGGGACCAGGAACGCGTCCGAGATCCATGTCAGCTGTGAGGAGGTGGTGTGCAGATCGGTCTGGAACAGGCCGTTGAGCACGGCCGGAATGGCCAGGCCCACCTGCGCGACGCAGACCGCGAGACAGGCGGCGACCAATGTTCCGGCCGTCAGGGCCGCAGCGGGCGATCCGGTTCGTTGTTCGGTGAGCGGTCCCATGTGGCGCACCTATCCTTCTCATCGGCGACATGGTGAAGGCAAACCGGGCGGATACCGCTGGGCTACCACTGGGAGTCAGTAATAGCACAAGCCTCGGGTGGAAAACGGACGTTTCGATCGGCCGATCGTAGTTGGCGACAGCGGATTTCCGAGTTGTTCGCCATTCGAACACGGGCCGGATATCGGAGCTGTTCACGATCCGAACGCGGGCCGGCACTCGGTACCTGTTCGCGATCCGTTTTCCCACACCAGAACGCCGGTATTTCCGTTGATAGCGGGTGGCCCAGCTGCCTATTCCGAATCGTATTCTTCAGCGCTTCGATTCGTCTCGACCATAGCCGGTCCGGGTGGTGCTTCCCTCTTATTTCCCGCCGGAATCATGACGTGTGCACAGTGACAGCAAGCCCCTGGGTGAGCAGTGCAAACCTCCGCAAGGGCGCGCCTCGCGGAGCTACATGCTCGTGGCAGGCCGATCGGCTCACTCGTAGTCGACGGTGATCGCGTCCGTGTCGGGAATGGCCTGACAGGTCAGGACGTATCCCTCGTCCAGTTCTTCGTCGGTCAGCGCGTTGTTCTGGCGTAAAGTGGCGTGGCCCTTGGTCACTCGGGCCATGCAGGTGGCGCAGTTGCCGGCCTCGCAGGAGAACGGCGGGGCCAGGCCCGCGCGGCGGGCGCTTTCCAGGAGGGTCTCGCCGTCCTTGCGGGGGACGGTCCGCTTCTTGCGATTGAGGATGATCGTCACGGTGCTGTCGCTCGGCGCCGCCGCGGCGGCGGGCTCGACGGCCGGGGAGACGGCGGGCTTCTGGGGCTCGGCCGGGGTCGTCGAGGCGTCGTCCACCGGCGGAACCACGGGCTCGGGTACGCCGAATCGCTCGCTGTAGACCAATCCCGTTCCGGTCAGGGCGTTCTCGGCCATCTCCATGAAAAGTTCCGGCCCGCAGATGTAATGGTCCGCGCCGCCCTCGTCGCGGACGAAGTCCCGGATGGACTCGGGTGTGAGGTATCCGCCGTCGGAGTCGAGATGACGGATCACCTCGAGGCGTCCCGGATAACGATCGGCCAGTTCGGTCAGCGCCGCCTCGAACAGCACCGACTCGCGGTCCCGGTCCGCGCACAGCAGCCGGACCCGTCGGCCGGTGGTGGCCAGTGCGCTCTTGGCCAGCGACAGGATCGGAGTGATACCGCTGCCGCCGCTGTAACCCAGCAGCGGAACGTCGGTGTCACGCAGGCAGAATCGGCCCGAGGCCCGGGTCATCTCGAGTTCGTCGCCCTCGACGATGTTGTCGTGCAGCCAGTTCGAGACCCGGCCGCCGGGCACCCGCTTGACCGTGGTGAACAGCTCGGCGTCGATCTCCGGCGCGCTGGACATCGAATAGGAGCGGAACAGGTCCTGTCCATCCACCGGCACCCGGAACGTGCAGAACTGCCCGGCCCGGTAGGCGATCGGCCCGTCGTGCGGTGCGAGCACATAGGTGCGGGCGTCGGCGCTCTCCTTCACGATCCGGGTCACCGTCGCGCGCTGGAACAACGGGGGTTTCGCCATGAACATCCTCCTTCTGGTATTAACATTCTAGCGTAAGGAGAATAGTATTCTCGAAAACGAGATTGGAAGCTCTCGATGTGGTGCAGTAGGACCGGCCTGCGCGCGGGTGCGCCGTGACCGCGCCGTCGGACGCGGTGGCGGGAAGAGGATCGGACGGGCGCTTGTCCGCGCGCGCGGTGGCGGTCGCCTTCGAGGAGCGCGAGTACACGGTCGGTGAGCTGGAGCAGCTGGCGTCCGGGTTGGCCGACGAGCTGGCGCGGGGCGGGGTGCGTCCGGGGGACCGGGTGGCGTTGATGTCGGCCAACCGGCCGGAGTTCGTGGTGGCCCTGCTGGCGATCTGGCGGCTCGGCGCGGCGGTCGTGCTGCTCAGCCCGGCCTGGAAGCGCGCGGAGGTCGAGCACGCGCTCGCGATCACGAACCCGGCCCATGCCGTCGGCGACTCTCCGGTGCTCGGCGACCTGCTGCCCATGCGGCATCTCGATGACCCCATTCCCGAGCCGAGCGTGCCGGCGGCGGATTACACGCCCGCGCCGGACTCCGACGCTCTGCTGGTATTCAGCTCGGGCACGACCGGATTACCCAAAGCCGTCCGGCACACACACGCCTCGTTCGACGCGGCGGTGCGAAACTGGATCCGGGTGCTGGAACTGACCCGGGACGACCGGCTCCAGATCCTCACCCCGCCCGCGCATATCCTGGGCCTGCTCAACATCGTGACCGCTCTGCGGGTCGGCGCCTGGATGCGGCTGCACCGCCGGTTCACCATCGACACCATGCTGCGGTGCATCGAATCCGATCGGATCACGGTCGAGATGGCCGTCGCGCCCATCGCGTTGGCCCTGGCCCAGCATCCGGAGCTGGAGTCCTACGATCTGTCCTCGCTGCGCTTCATCATGTGGGGCGCGACGCCGGTGACCGTCAGCGTGGCCGAAACCGTCACCGCGCGAACGGGTGTCGCCTGGCTGCCCGCCTTCGGCGCCAGCGAGCTGCCGGTGATCGCGTGCAATCCGATCCGGGGCGCGCGGCTGGACAGCGTCGGCAAGCCCGCGCCCGGCGTCGAACTGCGGGTGCTGTCGCTCGAGACCGGAAACCCGGTGGCGGCGGGGGAGATCGGTGAGATCCAGGCCCGCTCGGATTCGCTGATGGCCGGATATCTCCCCGGAGAGGAGACCGCGTTCGTCGACGGCTGGTACCGCACCGGAGACGTCGGCAGCGTCGACGCCGACGGTTGGGTACGCCTGACCGACCGGTCCAAGGAGATGATCAAGGTGCGTGGCTTCCAGGTCGCGCCCGCCGAGATCGAGGCCGTGCTGCACGGCCATCCGGCCGTCGCGGACTGCGCGGTGTTCGGTGTCGACGCGCAGGACGGCGAGGCGATCGTGGCCGCGGTCTCCCGGTCCGCACCGGTCACCGCCGAGGAGTTGGTCGCCCTGGTGAGCGAGCGACTGGCCCACTACAAGCGTCCGCGCGCGGTGATGTTCGTGTCCGAGATCCCACGCCTGCCGTCGGGCAAGGTGTTGCGCCGAATTCTGAAGGAGCAGTATGGACGTTCGTCTGACGAATGAGCAGCGCCAATTGCGCGACGCCGCAGCCAAATTGGCCACCGAACTGGGACCGGGATCGGTCGCCGACCTCGACGACGCCGCCCGCGCGGCCCGGTTGGAGAAGGTCGTGGACACCACCGGATGGCGCGCGTTGCGCTCGGACGGCGCGTCGGGGGTCGAGGTGGCGCTGGTGGCCGAGGAATTCGGCCGCGGCCTGGTGGACGTGCCCTTCCTGGGCCCGGTGCTGGCCGACGATCTGCGCGGTCAGATCGACGGCCAGCGGTGGACCGTGGCGGTGGACGGCCGCGCGATCGATGCGCTCGGCGCGGATCGGGCGCTGATGGTCTCCGGCGACCGGCTCGAAGCGGCCACGGTCGGGGATCGCCTGCCGGGCGCTGACCTCACCCGCGTCGACGCCGTCGTCACGGGCAAGCCGGAACCGATCGGCGAGCTGTCCGACGAGCGGGCCGGGCGCTGGTTCGCCCTCGCGCTGGTGGCGACCACCGCCGATCTGCTCGGAACATCACGCGGCGCACAGGCGTCGGCGGTCGAGTACGCGAAAATCCGCGAACAGTACGGGCATGCGATCGGCTCGTACCAGGCCGTGGCGCATCTGCTCGCGGAGAGCCAGGCGCTGATCGAGGGCTCGGTCAGCGTGCTGCGCCACGCCGCCTGGGCCGTGGACGAACTGCCTGTGTCGGAGGCGATTCAGGCGGCGCGGATCGCGAAACTCTACTGCGCCCGCGCCGCGCGAACCATCTGCGAGACCGCTATCCAGGTGCACGGCGGCATCGGCAACACCTGGGAATGCCTGGCTCACGTCTATCTGCGGCGTGCGCTGACCTCGACCGAACTGTTCCCCGTGCGTCTGGAGGAGATCGACTGTGGACTATCGTGATTCGCCGGAGGAGGCCCAGTTCCGCACTCGGCTGCGGGACTGGCTGGACGGGATCGCCGGAACTTTCCCGACCTCCGGTGACGAGTATTGGGCCCGTCAGGGCGAATGGCATCGCGCGCTGTACGAGGCCGGATTCTTCGGCCTGTCGTGGCCGCGGGAGTTCGGCGGGCAGGATCTGCCGCCGGTCTACGACGTCATCCTGGACGAGGAACTTGCCGTCGCGAGCGCACCGCCGCGGCCCGGTCTGGGGTATCTGGTCGCCGGATTCGGACGGCACGCGAGCAGGCAACTGCAGCAGCGCTTCCTGCCCGGGATGATCAACGGCAGCGAACGCTGGTGCCAGGGCTTCAGCGAGCCGGGCGCGGGATCGGACCTGGCATCGTTGCGCACCACCGCGACTCGCGACGGCGACGAATACGTCATTCATGGTCACAAGATCTGGACCAGCTATTCCGACGTCGCAGACTGGTGCCTGCTGCTGGCTCGCACCGATCCGGACGCCCCGCGGCACAAGGGGATTTCGGCGTTCGTCATCGCGATGAAACAACCGGGCGTCGAACAGCGTCCGTTGAAGATGATCAGCGGCGTCACGAAGGAATTCGGACAGGTGCTGTTCGACGGCGCCCGTGTCCCTGCCGACCAGATGGTCGGAGAGCCGGGAGAGGGATGGCCGCTGGCCATGACCGTGGTCGGCCACGAACGCGAGCCCTCCACATTGGGTTTCACCGCGCGCTACGCGAAACTGGTGCGCCAGCTGGCATCCCGGGTCGACGGCCCGGCCCCGGACGAATTGGCCTGGGCCGCGGTGCAAACGGAGATGCTGCGGCTGCACGTGCGGCGCCGGCTGTCCGAACAGCTCGACGGAATCACCCACGGCCCTGACGGCTCGCTGGACAAGCTGCTGATGACCTGGGTCGACCAGGCGGTCGGCCACGCTGCCCTCGCCGTCGGCGGCACCCGTGACCCGGAACTGCTCGGCGCGTACATGTACAGCCGCGCGCAGAGCGTCATGGGCGGCACCTCGCAAATCCAGAAGAACATCATCTCCGGACGCATCCTCGGACTGGGAGCCTGACATGTACGATATGCCCGCCGAAATTCAGGTGAAAGCCGAAGGCGCGCTGCGGATCATCACCCTGAACCGCCCCGACCAGCTCAACGCCGTCAACGACGACCTGCATCACGGCCTGGCCACCCTGTGGCCGCGGCTGTCCGCCGACCGGGAGGCCCGCGTCGCGGTCCTCACCGGCGCGGGCAGGGCCTTCTCCGCCGGAGGCGATTTCACCTATCTGGAGGAGTTGCGCACCGACGCCGACCTGCGCGCGAAATCCATTGCCGACGGCCGCGACATCGTGCTGGGCATGGCCCGCTGCCGCATCCCGGTGATCGCCGCGGTCAACGGTCCGGCGGTCGGATTGGGTTGCAGCCTGGTCGCTTTGAGTGATCTGGTCTATATGGCCGAGACCGCCCATCTGGCCGACCCGCACGTCCAGGTGGGCCTGGTGGCCGCCGACGGCGGACCGCTCACCTGGCCCCTGCACACCAGCCTGCTGCTGGCCAAGGAATACGCCATCACCGGCGCCCGGATCCCCGCGGCCCGCGCCCGGGAGATGGGCCTGGCCAATCACGTGGTCGCCGATCCGGTGGCCGAGGCCCTGGTCTGTGCCCACCGCATTCTCGAGCTCCCGCAGCAGGCGGTCGAGGCCACCAAGCGCATCCTGAACCTGCAATTGGAACGCGCGGTGCTGGCCACCCTCGACTTCGCGCTCACCGCGGAGGATCTGACCTTCCAGAGCCAGGACTTCGCGACCTCCATGGCGAAACTCACCGGGGGAAAAGGGTAGTCCGCCCGATCGGGTTCGGACCGGTCGCCGGTACCGTGAGCCGCGACCGGGCCGGCCGGACCCGGCGAGCCGAGTACGAAGGAATCGAGCATCGATGATCTCCGCCCAGACCGATGCTCCGTACCTCTACGACCGGTCCGGCAACCGATACGACGTAGCCGGCCCGGACTGGCGCGGCGTCGACGGTTCCCCGCTCATGCTGAGCCCCGTGACCGGCCCGGCCCCCGACCGGATCGACACCGCCGAACGGTCCCTCTGGCGCTACCAGCCGTCGATCCCCGTCGATCCCCGGCACCGCATCAGCCTCGGCGAGGGCTTCACCCCGATGCCCGCGCTCGACTGGCGCGGTCACCGGATCCATTTCAAGCTCGAATGGTTCAACCCGACCAGCAGCTTCAAGGACCGCGGCGTGTCGGTGATGATGTCGCATCTGCGGTCGCTGGGCGCCGCGCGCGTGCTGGAGGACTCCTCCGGCAACGGCGGGACCTCCGTCGCCGCCTATTCGGCCGCGGCCGGAATCTCCGCGAAAATCCTGGTACCGCAATCGACATCACCGGCCAAGGTCATGCAGTCACGGGCCTTCGGCGCGCAGATCGAGCTCGTCGAAGGCACTCGCGACGCCGTAGGTGACGAGGCGATCCGCCAGTCCGAGCGGATCCCCTACGCCAGCCACAACTGGCACCCCCTGTTCCTGCAGGGCGTCAAGACGATCGCCTACGAGATGTGGGAAACGTTCGGTCACGCCGCCCCGGACACTATCGTTCTGGTCGCCGGGGCGGGCAGCCTCGTCCTGGGCTGTGACATCGCCTTCACCGAGTTGCTGGCCGCCGGAATGATCGATCGCCGTCCCCGGCTGCTGGTCGGCCAACCCGAACACTGGGCCACCATCGCCGACACCGTCAACGGCCGGGACCTCGCCGACCGCGCTGCGCGCACCCCGACCATCGCCGAGGGCGCCTCGATCGCCCACCCCGTGCGCCTTCCGGAGGTCGTGGCGGCTGTCCGCCGCTCGAACGGAGGCGCGGTGGCCGTCACCGAAACCGAAATACGCTCGGCCGTCCGTGAACTGGCCGCCCGGGGCCTGTACGCCGAACCCACCAGCGCGGTCGCGGCGGCCGCGCTGAATCACTACCTCGCGACCGGAGTCATTGCGGCACGCGAAACCACGGTCGTCATTCTGACCGGCTCCGGGCTGAAATCGGCCCTGTGATGGAGCAGATCTTCGCCGCACACTGAACGGTTCCGAAGCGGCCGCGGGCACGCGAACCATTACGGGGTCGTATATTGCTGTGGCCACGGGCAGTCGAATGCGGGCAGCCTCGCGGCCAAGCATTCGCTGTTCAGCCGATTCGCGTTGGCGGCCGCCACCGCACCGGTGGCGATCGATGCGACGCCGGCGCCCAGAGCAAAGCCCGTCAGGCAGCCGAGGGGGAGGGTGACTATCTCGCCGACCCCTGTCGGCAAACCCAGCACTCCGCCGACCACACAGCCGATGCCGGTGCCTATCGCCAGTGCGGGCAGAGCGGCCTGGCCTTCCTGCGTCTGGAGATTGGAATAATCCTGGTTGTAGGTGCTGAGGGCGTCGACCGGTTGCGCCGCGGGTATCGAGGCGCTGTGTGCCACGGGCGCTGGAGGATTCGGCGAGGGGGCGGTTGGGACAGCTGCGTCGGCCGTACCTGCCGTCGCAGCCGCGACTGTCGTCAGGCCCGCCACTGCGAGCGTGGAAATCGAGAGCAGGGAAAGAGCTTTCATGGGTATATGTTTGGCTCCGTCGCTGAATACATCCCGCATGCGGCCTGTAGATCCGCTGTGAACCCCGTATCCCGCCGTCGATAAGAGCCGTGTGGCCCCCGGCGATGCCGGAGGGCCACACGAGGCTGAAGCACGAGCTAAGGTTCGAGTTGGGGGACAAGCGATTCCGAGCGTTGGACGGTGCCGCTCACGCCAGTCGCGTCCTGGCCGGCCAGCAGAACCGCTGCGCGGGCGATGGTTTCGGGAGGCTCGACCATATGGGCCGGGATTTCGGGGCCGCCGTTGGCCGCCCAGCCCTCGGTCAGCACGACCCGGGAGGGGCTCAGGCAGTTGACGGCGATGTTGTCGGACTTCAGGTCCGAAGCCAGGCCCAGGTAGAGGCGTTCCACGGCGGCCTTGGAGACCCAGTACGCGTTGGCGCCCCGGTCGATCATCTCGACGCCGGTGGTGGTGATGGCGATCAGGGAGCCACCGCCGCGCGACTTCAGGTGGGGGATCACGGCTTTCGTCACCAGGAAGACGCCGGTGAGATTGACGTCGAGGCACAGTTGCCAGCGCTTGAGCGGGGTGGACGCGATGGGGCCCATCCACAGCACGCCCGCGTTGGCGACCAGGACGTCGATACCACCGAATTCGGAAACCGTTGTGGCAACGGCGCTCTCGATCGAATCCTCATTGGTCACATCGCACGGGATCGCCAGTGCGCGCCCGCCCGCGGCGGTGATGCGGTCGGCCACCTCGCCGATGGTGCCGGGGAGCTTGCCCTCGGTCTCGGTGCGGGCGGCCACCGCGACCGATGCGCCGGCCGCGGCCAGGGCCTGGGCGATGGCCGCGCCGATGCCGCGGCTCGCCCCGGCCACGAAGGCCACCTTGCCCGCCAGCGGCTGGTCGGCCCCGCTCACTTCGGCGGGAAGCGCAGCGCGCCGTCGAGGCGGATGATTTCGCCGTTGAGATAGTCGTTTTCGATGATGGACTGGGCGAGCTGGGCGTATTCGGTGGAGCGGCCCATGCGCTTGGGGAAGGGAATCTGCGGGCCCCAGTACTTCTCGAGCTGGTCTGCGGACTTGCCGTAGGCGGGGGTGTTGACGGTGCCGGGGGCAATGGTCACCACGCGGATGCCCAGGGGGGACAGGTCGCGGGCGGCGACCAGGGTCATGCCGATGACGCCACCCTTCGCGGCGGAGTAGGGGAGCTGGCCGATCTGGCCCTCGTATCCGGCGATCGAGGCGGTGTTGACGATGACGCCACGCGCACCCTCCTCCAGCGGTTCGGATTTCGCGATGGCGGCGGCCGAGAGGCGCAGCACGTTGAAGACCGCGGTCAGATAGAACTCGACCGTGGTGCGGAATCCCTCGAGCGCGAGGGGGGCGCCGTCCTTGCCGACCAGGCGGCCGCCGGTGGCCGGGCCGCCGTGGGTGTCCACCGAGATGCGCAAGGGTGCCAGCGACTGCGCCTCGGCGATGGCGGCGTTCACCGACTCCTCGCTGGTCGCGTCGGTATGCACGTAGCGGATGCCGAGCTCGGACGCCAGCTCTTTGCCCTTCTCGTCGTTGACGTCGGCGACTACTACCTGGGCGCCGGCCGCATGCAGACGACGCACGGTGGCCTCACCGAGGCCGCCGGTACCGCCGACGACGATGGCGGAACTCCCTGTGATCTGCATATCGCTACCCTCTCCTTGAAATTATGACTCTCTTGCTGAGAGAATGATGTTCTCATGAACATTAGCATGGTACTGGACATGGCAGCCTCGGCCGCGGCGGGCGCCGAGGGGGACGCCGTTCGGCCGGTGATCACGGTTGGTGATCGGTCGCTGCGTGCGGACGAGTTGCTCGGTTATGCCCGCCGCGCGGCACAGCGGTTTCAGGACCGATCGGCGGTGCTCTACCTCGGCACGAACCACCTGGCGTATCCGGTGGCGTTGTTCGGGGCGGCGCTGGCGGGGGTCCCGTTCGTGCCGTTGAACTACCGGCTCGGCGAGCAGCAACTGGCCGCCCTGCTGGAACGGCACCCGGGTGCGCTGGTCGTGCGGCCCGAGGATCTGGACGATCTCGTGGACCCCGGTGCGGTCCTGGACGACGAGGCGCCGAATCCGCCGTGGGATCCGGACGCTGTCGCGGTGATCATCTACACCAGCGGCACCACCTCCGCGCCCAAGGCCGCACTGCTGCGGCACCGGCATCTGATGGCCTATCTGCTCAACACCATGGAATTCGGCCTCGCGGATCCGAATCACGCCGCGCTGGTGTCGGTTCCGCCGTACCACATCGCCGGACTGACGAACCTGCTGTCCAATCTCTACTCCGGACGTCGCGTGGTGTATCTGCCCGCGTTCGAGGCGAACGACTGGCTGGAAACCGTGCGACGCGAGGGCATTACGCACGCGATGCTGGTGCCGACGATGCTGGCTCGCATCGTCGCGGCCCTCGACGGCGGTGATGCGGCGACCCCGACCCTGGAGTCGCTGGCGTACGGTGGATCTCGCACGCCGCGACCGGTGCTGGAGGGCGCCCTGCGGGTATTCCCGCACACCGGATTCGTGAACGCCTACGGGCTCACCGAGACCGCGTCCTCGGTCGCCGTGCTGGGGCCGGAGGATCATCGCACCGCCTTCGCCTCCGATGATCCGGGCGTACGCGAGCGGCTGGGTTCGGTGGGGCGCGCGCTGCCCGGCGTCGAGTTCCAGATTCGCACCGAGACAGGCGAAGCCGTGCCCGTCGGCGAGACCGGACTGGTCTATGTGCGCGGAGAGCAGATCTCCGGTGAGTACGGCGCTCGCGCGGCGGGCGAGGGCAACGGCAGCGCCACGCTGGATGAGCAGGGCTGGTTCCCCACTCGCGACCTCGGTCATCTGGACGACGAGGGGTACCTGTTCATCGAGGGCCGCGCCGACGACACCATCATCCGGGGTGGAGAGAACATCGCCCCGGCCGAGATCGAGGACGTGCTGCTGGAACATCCCGGCATCACCGAGGTCGCGGTGATCGGCGTGCCCGATCCGGAATGGGGACAGCGGCTGGTTGCGGTGCTGGTCGGCCAGGGTGACCCGGCCGAGATCAAGAAATGGGCCCGCACCCGTCTGCGCTCCTCCAAGACCCCCGACACCATCGTGTTCCGCCCCGAACTTCCCAAAACCGAAACCGGAAAACTGTTGCGTCGCAACCTGGTCGCCGAACTGGAGAACACCAATGCCTGAAGCAGTCATCGTGTCCGCGCTGCGTGCGCCGATCGGCACCGCCCGCAAGGGCACCCTGCGCGACACCACCGCCTTCGATCTGGCCCACCATGTCGTATCCGCCGTCGTGGGGGAGATCGACGCGAGCCGTGTCGACGACGTGATCATCGCCGAGGGCCGCTACGGCGGCGGGGTCATCGCCCGGCACGCCGCCCTCACCTCCGGCCTGACGAACGTTCCGGGCCTGGCGTTGAACCGGCACTGCGCGGCGGGAATGTCGGCGGTGCAGACCGCTGCCGCCGGAATCCGCGCCGGGATGCAGGATCTGGTGATCGCCGGGGGCGTGAACTCCGAATCCACCTCGCCGCGATCGCGTTACCGGGTGGGGAAGAACGAAGCGGGCGAGGACGAGTGGATCGACCCGTGGGTGTCGCCGTCGCATCCCGAGCGCGCCGACGCGCCGACCATGGACATGTCGATCACCGTCGGCTGGAATACCGCCGTGCGGGCGGGCCTTTCGCGCGAGGACATGGACGCCTGGGCACTGCGCTCGCACCGCAACGCCATCGCCGCGATCGATGAGGGACGGTTCAAGGAGGAGATCGTCCCCATCGAAACGCCGCACGGGCTGTTCGCCGTGGACGAGCATCCGCGCCGCGACACCTCGATGGAACGGCTGGGCGGCCTGAAGGTCCTGCATCCGGAGATCGAGGGTTTCAGCATCACCGCCGGTAACGCCTCGGGGTCCAACGACGGCGCGGCCGCGCTGGCCGTGGCGAGCGATCAGCTCGGGCTGCCCGTGCTGGGCTACATCCGGTCCTGGGCGTCGGTCGGCGTCGATCCGGCCGTCACCGGCCTGGCCCCGATCGAGGCGATCACCAAAGCCGTTGCCAAGGCGGGTATCTCGCTGTCGGACGTGCGGCTGCTGGAAATCAACGAGGCCTTCGCCGCGGTCCCGGTCGCCTCTATCCGCGCACTGGACCTCGACCCGGACTCGGTCAACTTCAGCGGCAGCGGATGCTCGCTCGGCCATCCCGTCGCGGCAACGGGCGCCCGCATGATCGTCACCCTCGTGCACGAGCTGCGCAGGCGCGGTGGTGGTTTCGGGATCGCGGCGATGTGCGCCGGCGGCGGTATGGGCTCGGCGACGGTCATCGAAGTCCCGGCCGTCTGATACACAACTCGACATTCACAGATATACGAGGAGGGCATATGGCCAAGGCGCTCGCGCCCGAAGCGTCCACGTGGCCCGCGACGAATCCCCAGCTCATCGGCAGTCGGTGTGGTTCGTGCAGCGCGGTGACGTGGCCCAAGCAGGGGCGCTGCCCGCGCTGTAGCGGGCCGGATATGACCGATCGGCTGCTGCCCACCCAGGGCACGCTGGTCGCTTGGACGACACAGGGCTTCGTACCGAAGCTGCCCTATGCGGGCAAGGAGACGGCCGACACCTTCGAGCCGTTCGGCGTCGGCCTGGTGCAACTGGGCGACGAGGTGCGGGTGGAGACGCGGCTGACCACCGCCGACCCGGCCGAGCTGAAGATCGGCATGGAGCTCGAGTTGACGTTCGTCCCGCTGTACACCGACGATGCGGGCGACGAGGTCATGACCGTCGCGTTCCGGCCCGCCTGAAGGAGCTTCCTATGAACGATCATGGCGTTGCCATCATCGGTGTCGGCCTGCATCCGTTCGGCCGATTCACCAAGTCGGCCATCGAAATGGGCGCCGACGCCATCCAATTCGCCCTCACCGACGCCGGGGTGGAGTGGAAGGACATCCAGTTCGGCTTCGGCGGCAGCTACGAGGTGAGCAATCCGGACGCGGTGACCCGGCTGGTCGGGCTGACCGGAATTCCGTTCACCAACGTGTTCAATGCGTGTGCGACAGCGGCGAGTTCGATCGAGCAGACCGCCGAGGCGATCCGTTCGGGCCGCTACGATCTGGGCATCGCGGTGGGCCTGGACAAGCATCCGCGCGGCGCGTTCACCGACGATCCCGCCAAGCTGGGCCTGCCGGGCTGGTACGCGGAGAACGGTCAGTTCGTCACCACGAAGTTCTTCGGTATCAAGGCCAATCGCTACCTCACCGACCACGGCATCTCCCAGCGAACCCTCGCCAAGATCGCCGCGAAGAACCTTCGCAACGGTGCGCTGAATCCGAATGCCTTCCGCCGCAAGCCTATTGCCGAGGACGACATCCTCAACGCGACGATGCTGAACTATCCACTCACCCAGTACATGTTCTGCGCTCCCGACGAGGGTGCGGCGGCGGTGATCATGTGCCGCGGCGACCTGGCCCACAAGTACACCTCCACCCCGGTCTACTTGCGTTCCACCGCGATCCGCACGCGTCGCTACGGAGCCTACGAGGTGCACAGCACCTGGGCCGCGGTCGACGAGGACGTCTCGCCGACCGTCTACGCCTCCCGCGCCGCCTTCGAGGCCGCCGGCATCGGCCCCGAGGACGTCGACGTGATCCAGCTCCAGGACACCGACGCGGGCGCGGAGCTGATCCACATGGCCGAGAACGGCTTCTGTGCCGACGGCGACCAGGAAAAGCTCCTGGCCGAGGGTGCCACGGAAATCGGCGGCCGCCTGCCGATCAACACCGACGGCGGCCTGATCGCCAACGGCGAACCCATCGGCGCCTCCGGCATCCGCCAGGTCTACGAACTGGTGCAGCAGCTGCGCGGCACGGCCGGGGAACACCAGGTTCCCGGCAACCCCCGCGTCGGCTACGCCCAGGTCTACGGCGCCCCGGGAACCGCCGCCGCGACGGTCCTGAGCCTGTAGATCGAGTCACGCGGCGAGCACGCCACCCGGCCAGTCTGGTGGAACAGGGCGGTCGCGCCCCCATGGCAGTGCTCGCCGCCGCCCTCGTCCCCGCGGTCCACGGGCCGTTGTGAATTGCCCAGCGCGCCTGGGTATTCTGCGCCATCACGGCCTCCAGTCCGCCGGGGATCTGTTTCGACCGTCTTCGCGATGTCCGCGAAAGGCGCATGAAAGCTGTAGACGCCGTCGTGCAACATGCAGACGGCGATGCGATGGTCGAAAGCGGCCGCTCGGGCGGCGAGGCAGTCGCCGAGGTCGGTGCCGATGAGCGTCGGCCGGTCGGCGTCCACCTCCGGCCGGCCGAGCGCGAAGTCGACCACCGGGCTTACCACGGCCTCCCAGTCCAGCCGGAAGTGCAGGCCTGCTCGTCGCCTTCCGGAATCTGCCCGCACGCCACCGGGACCTCCCCGAGTTCGGCGCCGCAGGTAAGGGCGTACCCCGCCCTTAGTCGCTGGACGGGGTTTTACCGGTCGATCGAGCGCATCCGGTGGGGATGCGCTCGATCAGACCCGACCAGACCAATAATCGGGTTTGCGTCGGCAATGCATGACTGCGACGACGAGGATGTGATCAGGCTCGACGGTATACAGCACTGCATATGGAAAGATATGAGTCAGGCATCGCCGCACGTCTCCTGCTAAAACGCGATGTCGACGCGGCGCCTCGGCAATCCTTGCGAGGACGCTTTGGATCGCATCGATGAAGCGATTTTCCAGTCCAGGCCGCTTCTCGGCATAGTGATGAGAGGCTTCCTGGAATTCGACAAGAGCTGCGGGATGGAACTCAATCCTCATGCTCGAGGGATCGGCGGACCTGTTCGATGGCCTGAGCGGCGGGTATGGTGTCGACCCGTCCGCTTCGGACATCATCGAGCCGTCGAGTTGCCTCCTCGGCCCATAGTGCTTGGATCTCGTGTTCGTCGACCGGATCCAAGCTCTCAACCAACCGATCCGCCAGCAAGGCACGTGCTTCAGCGGGCAGCGACAGCGCTTGTTCGACTAGCTGTTCCACCGGCATAGACATCCTCCAATCATAACCGCTCCTAGGTTTGGACAACTGTTCGGATGAGTGTCGGCAACTGTGTCGCCGTGCCACCTATCGCACTGTTGTTCGTTGTGGGCGAATCGTCGGATTGGTCGGACTTCTGCCTCGTGTGAACGAGCGTCGTGACTCAGGTGAGGTGGGTGATGAGGTGGGGGAGGTCGAGGGAGGTGTGGATGCCGGGTGCGGCGGCGCAGACGGCGGCTACGGCGTTGACGGCTCGGTTGGCGGTGTAGGCGGGGGAGATCTCGGCCATGCGTTCCAGCGGGAACGGCATGCGGAGGGTCACCTCCAGCGGGGCGTCACCGAGAACCGAGATGTGCCAGCCGGTGTCGAGCAGGTCCCAGGCGGGCTCCACGTCGGTGGTGCAGTACCAGTTGGCGCGGAAGCGCAGGAGGGGTTGGCCGTCGACTATGGCCTCGATCGTGGTGCGTTGGGCGGCAACGGTTCCGGGTGCGAGCGTGCCCGCCGCGATCTGCAGCTTGTCGCGGGTGGTGGCGACCTCGCCGTGTGCGCGGATCTCCTCGACCGTGTAGCCGAGGGCCTCGGCGACAAGGCGCAGTGAAGGTCCGAAGGAGCCGGCGAGGAATTCGGCCCGGCGGGCGTCGAAATCGGCGGGTGGATGGCCGAACCCCATGATGTCGAAGAGCATCTCGGGGGAATCACGCCGGGACAGGTCGGCGTATTCGTCGATGGCCAGCCCCTCCAGGCGGCGCTGGATGGAGGCCAGCACCAGCGGCACCGCCTCGGTGATGAAGCCCGGGCTGCTGCCGGTGGCGTGGATCGAGGTGCCGCCGAGTTCGCAGGCGCGGGTGATCTGTTCGCGCAGTGCGGGATCCATACTGGCCGGATGGTGGAACACGCCGCAGGTGGTGACCACGTTCGTGCCCGAGCTCAGCAGCCGGGTCACCACATCCGCGTCGAAGGCGAGCGGCATGTACAGCACGCAGTCGGCGTTCAGGTCAACGATCGCATCGATATCGTTGGTGGCCTTCACCTCACAGGCCGGCAGCCCGCTCAGCTCGCCGGCGTCACGGCCGATCTTCTCGGCGGAATGCGCGTAGAGCCCGCACAATTCGAGGCTGGGATGCTCGAGTATGCCGCGTAGCGCGCGACTGCCGATCGTTCCCGTCGACCACTGGACGACGCGGAGCGGGGATTGTGGTGTCGCATCCGCGGAAGTGCTGTGCGGCAATACGTTTTCACTCATGGTTGACCTACTGTTGTTCGGATGAGACGGCGGTTCACTGTGCGAACCGCACCATTGCTTCTTGGGCATAGGAAGCGACCAGGGTTCCGTCCTCGGTGAGCGCGTCGCCGCGACCGAAGCCGCGCCCGCCCGCGAGGATCGGGCTGTGCTGACGCAGCAGCAGCCACGAGTCGGTACGGAAGGGGCGGTGGAACCAGACGGTGTGGGAGGTGACCGCGGAGTGGAAGGCAGTTCCGTTGCCGCGCTGGCAGACTCCGTCCACAGGGCGCAGAGCGGTGCCGATGAGGTTCAGATCGGTGGCGTAGGCGAGGATCGCGGGAGCCAGGCCGGACGCGATCTCGGGGGTGCGCATCCAGAACTCGAATTCCGGTGGGGCGCAAGCGGTGTCCTCGAGATCGGCGGCGGCGCGGGTCTCCCAGGGCATTATGCTCCAGTCGACCTTGTGCTCGGCGCCCAGTAGCTCCGGAACCGATTGCACGCTTTGGTGCTCGGGTCCGTCCTCGGGCGAGTGCAGTGACACCGACGCCGTGGCGACCACGCCCTTGGACTGCTCGGCCACGATGTGCACGGCGGCGAAGGTGCGGCCCTCGTGCAGGCGGGTGACCCGATAGTCGATCGGCTCGTCGGTCCTGCCCTCGCGCGGGAACAGCGCGTGCACGGATTTGACCGCCTTGTCCGGGCAGGTCCGAGCCGCCGCGCGCAGGAACTGGCCGAGTAACTGGCCGCCGAAGACCCGGTGGTATTCCAACTGCTGGTTGCGGCCGGTGAACGCGGAATCACCGGATTCACGCAGGTCGAAACAGTCGAGAAGGTCGCTCCACAGATCGGGCATACCCCGAGTGTAAGCGACCTTCTCTTAGCTTGAGAATGATATTCTCATTTTTTCGCGAAGCCGTGTGCGCAGAAGGCCCATACCTCGTCCGAACTGATGGGGTGCGCGGTCTCCTCGTCGGTGCCGCCGTTGGACTGCGCGGTGAACATCACCGTCTGCATGACCATGGCCGCCATCCGGCGCGGCGCGACATCTTTGCGCAGCCCGCCGGTCTGCGCCGCCTCCTCCAGCAGCTCGGAGAACAGCGCGAGGACAGGCGCGTGTGCTATCTTGACCTGGGCGGGATGCGAAACCAGCAGCTGCGGAGCGAAATCGGTGAACAGCGGCCGCTGTGCGGTCGGGTCGGGGCGGCACAGCTCGTAGAGCAGTTCCACGGCCACCCGGAGACGCTCGATCGGGTCGGACTGCCCGTCGGCGGCGGCGCGCAGCTGATCGGCGGTGCGCACGAGCGCATCCTCGAACAGGGCCAGCAGCAGCTCATGTTTACCATCGAACTGCAGGTAGAAGCTGCGCAACGACTGCCGTGAGCGGTCTACGACCTCCTGTACGGTGAAGTCGGTAGTGCCCTTCTCGGTAATGATGGCCTGCGCGGCGTCCAGGAAACGCTGCACTCTTTGTTCGGCACGAAGTTTGGCGGTCCGGATGGAACGCTCGACTGCCCGCTGCTTCCAGGCGGGTTCTTCGCTGGGGCTTGTCACGGGCAGACCTGTTCCTTGTTATGTGTGCAGAACATGATTGCACTGTACCGGAGAACATGCTGTTCACCGGCGGCTGGGCGAAGTGTCGCCCACCATATTGGAGACTATTACTTTCGTCTGAAGAGAATGATATTCTCGCTAGACCGTTTACGCTACCCCGTGAGGAGGCAGTACGGGATGCTTTTGGAGTTCGACTCCGATCAGCGGCTCTGGCGCAGCACCGTACGCGAGGTACTCGCCAAGCAGTGCCCGTCCACGCTCGTTCGATCTATCGCCGACAAGGGTGGAGATCCGGAGCCGTTGTGGCGCAGTTATATCGATCTCGGCTGGACCGAGCTCATCGAGCCGGAGGCGGCCATCGAGCTGGCCATCGTGCTCGAAGAGCTGGGCCGCGCAACGGATCCCACGCCCTTTCTGGCGACGATGACCCAATTCGCGCCGCTGGCATCGCGATTCATGGAACCGCCGGAGGCGGGAGCGACGGTGTACGCCGGAGTGTCGGCACGCCGGGAGGCGGGCGGATGGGTGCTGGAGGGTGCGACGCGGCATGTGCTGGAGGCCGATCGCGCGACGCGATTCGCCGTGGTCACCGATGCCGGGGTGTTCGTGGTTCCCGCCGGCGACATCGTGGTGCATCGGGAGCCGGTATTCGATCCGGTGCTGCATATCGGGTCGGTGACGCTGTCCGGTGTGCGTGTGCCCGACGACCATCTCCTGCGTGTCGATCCGGAGCCCGCCCGGCATATCGCGCTGACCGGCCTGGCGCTCACGATGGTGGGGGCGTGCCAGCGTGTCCTGGACCTTGTGCTCGAGCATGTGCGCACCCGGCAGCAGTTCGGCGTGCCGATCGGGACGTTCCAGGCGGTCAAGCACAAGGCCGTCGACATGCACATCGCCATCGAAAGGGCCCGTGCGCTGGCGTATTTCGCGGCGCTGACGATCCGCGAGGACGATCCGCGCCGGCGCTTGGCGGCGTCCATGGCCAAGGCCGCGGCCGGGGAGTGCCAGTCACTGGTGTTCCGGCACGGCATGCAGCTGTCCGGTGCGATGAGCTTCACCTGGGAGAACGACCTGCAATTCGCGCTCAAGCGGGCCAAGTCCGGCGAGCTGCTGCTCGGCGGCGCGGCCGAACATCGGGCGCTGATCGCCGAGGAGTACCGTGCAGCTGAGTTTTGACGCCGACATCGAGGAGTTCCGGGCCGAATTCGCGGCCTTCCTCGATGAGTATCTGCCCGATCCGGCCGTGGCCGCGAAGGATCGGCCGATCTCCAGCGCCGAGGTGCCGCCGTGGGCGCGGGAATGGCAACGCCTGCAATTCGACCACGGCTGGCTGCTGCCCGGGAATCCGCCGGAATTCGGCGGGCGAAACGCCGGAATCCTGCAGCAGTACGTGCATTTGGAGGAGCTGTCACGCCGGCGGATATATCACAGCTTCAATCCGCAGGGACTGGGCATCATCGCGGCCTCGTTGCTGTCCTTCGGCACCGATGAGCAGAAGACCCGTTGGGCACGAAGGATTCTGCGCGCGGAGATCACCGCGGCACTGGGGATGAGCGAGCCCGGGGCGGGGTCGGATCTGGCCGGCCTGCGCACGCGGGCGGTCCTGGACGGCGATCATTTCGTGGTGAACGGGCAGAAGGTATGGACCTCCGGCGCCCACGACGCCGACGTACTGCTCACGTTCGTGCGCACCGATCCGGAGGCGCCCAAGCACAAGGGAATCAGTGTGCTGCTGATCCCCACCGATACCCCGGGTGTGACGCGGCGGCCCTTCGCCTCCATCTGCGGTCCGCACGATCTGGACTTCAACGAGGTGTTCTTCGAGGACGTCCGGGTGCCCGCGGAGAATCTGGTAGGCCCGTTGAACGGCGGCTGGGGTGTGGCCAACGGGTCGCTCGGGCACGAAAGAACCCTGCTGTGGCTGAGTTTCGCGGACCGGCTCCAGGAGCTGGTCGAGGACTTCCGTCCGCATACCGTGCTGGAGCGAGATCGCTACGCCACGCTGGCGATGGACAATCAGGCGCTGCGGCTGCTCGGCTCGGCGGCGCTGGCCCGCGAGGCGCGCGGCGAGCAGGATGTGCCCGCGCTGTCGGTGCTCAAACTCCTGGGCTCCGAGGCGGTTCAGGCCGCAGCCGAGCAGGCCCTGTACTCCTGGGGGTCGGACGGGCTGATCCATCCGGCGATGACCGCGCCGTTCAACCCGTTCAACAACGACAATTTCGTACCCAGCTGGTTCGAGCGCTACGTGCGCAGCTTCGCGGGCACAATCGCGGGCGGCACGTCGGAGATCCAGCGCAACATCATCGCCGAGCGAGTGCTCGGCCTGCCTCGATAGTCAGGAAAGCGCATGTACATCCGATACGAGGTCGCCGACCGGATCGCGACCATCACACTGAACCGGCCCGAGGCGGCGAACGCCCAGAACCACGAGCTGCTGGAGGAGTTGGACGCGGC
This sequence comes from Nocardia alni, assembly GCF_019038435.1. Classification (GTDB taxonomy): domain Bacteria; phylum Actinomycetota; class Actinomycetes; order Mycobacteriales; family Mycobacteriaceae; genus Nocardia; species Nocardia alni. The sequence goes on along the minus strand of NZ_JAGPOX010000008.1, from coordinate 19,495 downwards.
CTGGATGCGGGCGGCCGACGACGCGGACGTCTCGGTGATCGTGCTGCGGGCCGAGGGTAAGCACTTCTCGGCCGGGCACGACCTCAAGGGCAGCGGCGCGTGGCCCGACAAGATCACCCTCGACATGATCTACAGCGTGGAATCCCGTCGGTACCTGGAGTATTCGCTGCGCTGGCGCAACGTCCCGAAGCCGTCGATCGCCGCGGTGCAGGGCCGGTGCATCTCCGGTGGGCTGCTGCTGTGCTGGCCGTGCGATCTGATCATCGCCGCCGAGGATGCGCTGTTCTCCGACCCGGTGGTGCTGATGGGCATCGGCGGCGTCGAATACCACGGGCACACCTGGGAACTCGGCCCTCGCAAGGCCAAGGAGATCCTGTTCACCGGACGCCCGGTGACCGCCCAGGAAGCCGAGCAGGTGGGCATGGTGAACAAGGTGGTGGCACGCGCGGAGCTGGACACCGAGACTCAGGCGCTGGCCGCCCAGATCGCCCAGATGCCGGCATTCGGTCTGCGCCAGGCGAAACGAGCGGTGAACCAGACCCTGGATGTGCAGGGGTTCTACGCGGCGATCCAGTCGGTGTTCGACATCCATCAGACCGGGCACGGGAACGCGTTGAGCCACACCGGATTGCCGGTGCTGATGCGGTTGGACGAGATGAAGCAGAACCTGCGGTAGGCGGGCGATCCCGCCGGGGTCACATGCTTTCGGCCGGGATCCATCCGATTCGGATGGGTCCCGGCCGAAATGCGTCAGGGGATGGGCACCGGGGGATTACAGCTGTGCCAGACGGGGCGCCGAGCCGAGGTCGCGGATTCGCCGACCCGCCTCGCGGGTGAGTTCGCGCGTGCTGCCGAACAATCCGTCCAGGACGAGCACGCGACGGATATGACCTTGCAGATCGTGTTCGGCGGTGAAGCCGATGCCGCCGAGGGTCTGCTGGCAGTGTTTGGCGGCCAGCAGCGCGGCGCGGCCCGCGGCGGCCTTGGCCAGCAGGGCGCCCAGGTCGTCGTCGGCGAACGTCAGTGTGGCCTCCGCACCTTCCAGCGCCACCAGGGTTTCGGCCAGTTTGTGCCGGATCGCCTGGAAGGAGGCGACCGGACGACCGAATTGCGTGCGATCGAGGGCATGCTGCCGCGCCAGGGACAGCATGGCGTGACCGCTGCCGACCAGCCACCAGGCCAGGGCCCGGCGGGCCGCGGCCGCGGGGCCGGGTTCGGTGGAATGGGAGGCGACCGACTCCCCCGAGCCGGGAACAGCCGGGCGCAGCGGTAGTTCGGGATCGGCCGTCTCGCCGCCGTCGCCGTCACGTCCCCAGATGAGCCATCTGTCGGCGTACGGGATCGGCACCGTGTCACCGATCCGGCGATCGAGGGCGTGCAGGACAACGTCGTTGAGTACGGGAGCGTGCGCGCCGGTCTCGCCGAGCAGCCGGAAGACAAGCGGCACAGCGATATCGGGCATCATGGCGAGCATCTCCGGCCAGCCCAGCTCGGTCAGGGCCGCATCGAGCTCGACACCCGAGGTCGTCGTCATCGTCTTGCGAAGCGTCTCGGTGAGCAGGCTGATCTCGGCCGCGTCGGTGTCGGGCACGCTCATTCCTTCCCCAAGCCCAGCAGCCTGCGGGCGATGATGTTGCGCTGGATCTCGGCGGTTCCGCCGTAGATCGTGGCGGCGCGGGAGAACAGGTATTCGGTGCGCCACTCGCCGGGAGCGAGTTCGATCGCGCCGGGCAGCAGGTCGCGTGCGGTATCGAACAGATGCTGTTCGGCCGTGGCCAGCAGGACCTTGTCCACGGAGGTGTCGGGGCCCAGCGCCTGGCCGGAAGCCAAGCGGCGCTGGGTTTCCCGGGACCGGCAGCGCACGGTGTGCAGGTCGAGGTAGGCCGCGCCCAGTTCGGCGTCGTCACCGATCGTGGTCTGCTCCAGCACCCGGTCCAAACGGGTGAACAGGTAGGCGATGCGATGCCAGAAGCAGGTGGAGCGTTCGTAGGGCAGCAGATCCATGGCCAACTGCCAGCCGTCGCCGGGCTCACCCAGCATGCGGTCGGCCGGAACGACGACGTCGTCGAAGTAGACCTCGGCGAATTCGTCCACGCCGTGCATGGTGCGCAGCGGGCGCACGGTGATGCCGGGGGAGTCCATGTCCACGAAGAAGGCCGTGATGCCGGCGTGCCCGGGGCCGGTGCGGGTCAGCAGGACGCAGCGAGAGGAGTACTGCGCCAGGCTGGTCCATACCTTCTGCCCGGTGACGCGCCAATTGTCGCCGTCCGGAACGGCTTTGGTGCTCAGCGAGGCCAGATCGCTGCCCGAACCGGGTTCGGAGAAGCCCTGGCACCACTGTTCGTCGCCGTTCAGCAGACGCGGCACCATCCGCGCGGCCAGATCACCGCGCGCATAAGAGATCATGGTCGGCGCCAGCACCTCGACCATCGAATACAGGCCCGGCTCGGCCAGATCGCGGGTGGCGACCTCCTCGCCGAGTACCGCGCGCAGCGCGGCGGGCCCGCCGAGACCCCCGATCTCGGCAGGCCAGCCATAACGCATCCAGCCCGCGTCGTACAGGGCACGACGGACGCGGGCCAGCTGCGCGACCTGAGCATCCAGGGAGTGGTCCGGCCCCGGCGACAGATCGTTCTCGTCGAGCCAGGACTGCACTCCGGCCCGGAATTCAGTGATGTCCATATGATTCGCTCATCTCCACCCAACCCCGTCATCCCGGCGTGCTCGTGGCCGGGATCCACCGTGACCCGCAGTGAACCAGGTGGATTCCCGCCACGAATACGCCGGGACGACAGGCGTTCTCACTGACTCTTGGTGCGCTCGAAGGCGTGCGGAATGCCCGAGTCGTGCGTCCCGCTGCGGCGGATGAAGGTCATCCTGCGGGTCTTCAGGCGCCAGCCGTCGGCGGTGCGAACCAGTGCATCGGTGTAGTAGCCGATGCGCATGTCGTGCGCGCTGTGCTCGATGAAGCACAGCGGCTGGGTGCCCGACGCGGTATCGCCGTCGATATCCAGAAGCGGTGTGCCGGTCATGAACAGGCCCTTGGGTGCGGCGTCCACCAGCTCCGGGAACAGGTCCAGGGTGTAGGTGTCGCCGAAGGCGCTGTAGCTGCCGTCGGGGGTGAACACCGAAACGACCATGTCGATGTCGTTCTGGGTCATGCCGACGGCATAGCGGGCCAGCAACTGCTGGATCTCCAGTAGATCGTCATTTCTGGACAAAGACCTTGCCGCCCTTCATCACGAAGCGTACGTCCTGGGTGACGCTCATGTCGTCGACCGGATTGCCGGGGACGCCGATGATGTCGGCGAGCAGTCCGGGTGCGATCCGGCCCCGGTCCTCGGCGTCGATCAGATCGGCGGCGTTGATCGTGGCCGCGCGCAACACGTCCCGCGGATCCAGGCCGCGCGAGACCAGCGCCACCAACTCGTCGGCATTCTTGCCGTGCGGGATCGCCGGCGCGTCGGTGCCGACCGCGATCCGCACGCCCGCCTTGTAGGCGGCCAGGACGGAGCTGCGCGCCTTCGGGAACATCTCGGCCGCTTTGGCTTTGAGCGCCTCGTCGGCGTGCGACAGATCCATGGCATCGGCGAGCCGGGTGGTGGGGACCAGCCAGGTCTTGCGCTCGACCATCAGGTCGATCGTCTTGTCGTCGATGAGGAATCCGTGCTCGATACAGTCGATTCCGCATTCGATGGCGTGCTGGACCGCCTCGGCGCCGTGCGTGTGCGCGGCGACCTTGAGCCCGCGCCGGTGCGCCTCGTCGACGATGGCGCGCAACTCGTCGTCCGAGTAGTGCTGCGCGCCAGGGGATCCGGTGAGCGACATGACCCCGCCGGAGACGCAGATCTTGATCAGCTGGGCGCCGTACTTGATCTGGTACCGCACCGCCTTGCGCACCTCGTCGACGCCGTTGGCGATGCCCTCCTCGAGGGTCAGCTTCAGCACGTCGGGGGCGAACGCGGAGAACATCGTCGGATCCAGATGCCCGCCCAGCGGCGTGATCGCATGACCCGCGGGCACGATGCGCGGTCCGTCGATCCAGCCGCGGTCGATCGCCTTGCCCAGCGCGACATCCAGCAGATAGCCGCCGGTCTTGACGAACAGGCCCAGGTTGCGCACGGTGGTGAACCCGGCCCGCAGCGTACGGCGGGCGTTGCCGACCGCGCGCAGCATCCGCAGGGCCGGATCGTCCGTCACACTCGAGGCCAGACCCGTCTCGCCGCGCCCGCCCATCAGGAGGTTGACCTCCATGTCCATCAGGCCGGGCAGCAGGATCAGGTCACCGAGGTCGAGCACATCGTCGGAATCGCTGACAGTGCCGCCGATTCCGGTGATGCGATCGCCGTCGACGTGCACGATGCCCGGACGGACGACCTCGCCCGTGTCGACGTCGAGCACCCCGGCGGCACGCAGCGTCACCATGTCACACCACCGGCTCGGAGATCACGTCCAGATACGCCGCACCGGAATCGGGTACGCGCGGCTGCTTCCACACCTCGACCGGGAAGGACACCATCACCAGCGATTGCAGCAGGTGGAACAGGTTGCGCTGCTCGTCGGGCAGGTCGTCCCAGTCGTACTTCTCGATGTGATCCAGGGCCTCTTGCAGCCGGGGGAACACCGCCTCGTAGAGGTCCTGCATCTCGCTCATCGGCGAGGCCAGGCGCTTGGTGTAGCGTTCGGGCTCGGTGGCCAGGATCCAGTCCGAGAACCACGCCAGATCGGCGAAATCAGCTGGGAGCGACTTGGTCTCGGTCGCCTGCTGGTCAGTTGGATTTGCCATCGCGGTACTCCTTGATCATGTTCTGGACGGTCACATGCAGGTGGCGCAGCAGGACTTCCTGGTCGTTGAGCGGGAATTCGGTGACGACGCCGGTCTCGAGCATGGTCTGGGTGGCCTCGAGGGTGTTGGCATCCTGCAGCGCGTATTCCTTGAACGTGACACCCGCGAGCTCCCGGGCCAGGCGCTGGCGTGCGTTACGGGACGGGGTGAAGTACAGATTCGCCTCGAACACATGCTTGTTCACGGCGGTCGGCCAGTAGTGATAGGTCAGATACCAGCCGGGAGCCCAGATGAGGATGCCGAAATTCGGGAACACCTCGAATTCGTCGACGCCCCAGGCTCGGTGGCCGGCCGGGTTGACGCCGGACGGCAGCGGATCCAGCCCCTCGATATCGGGGCGGTCCCACGGGCCGAACAGGCCGCTGCGCAGTTCGCGCTCGATCGGCTTGACCATGTTCGGATCCTTCGGCGGGGCCATGCCGCCCCACGAGGAGACCATGGAATGCGGTGTCCAGCACTCGTAGTGCAGCGCCTCGAACCCGACGTCGAGCAGCTTGTCGGCCTCGTCCTTGACCGCCTGCTTCATGTGCAGCACGGGCGCGTGATAGAACTCGGCGAACGCGTCGATGAACAGCTTCCAGTTCGCGCCGATCTCGGCGCGGTAGCTGTACACCTCGGTCATCTCGTGGAAGGGATAGCCCTCCAAGCCCTTTGCCCACGCGCCGAGATACTCCTCGAGCGGCTGGGCGTTGTCGTCGAGGTTCACGAAGATGAACCCCTCCCACACCTCGCAGCGCACCGACTTGAGCCCGAACTGGCTCTTGTCGATGCCGAAGAACTCCTTCTCCTGCTGCACGAAGGTGGCTTCGCCCTCGAGGGTGTAGCGCCAGGCGTGGTACTTGCAGGTGAACTGGCGGCAGATGCCCGCGGTCTCCTCGCCCGGGTAGTCGTCCCACACGAGCTTGTTGCCGCGGTGGCGGCAGATGTTGTAATAAGCGCGGATTCGCTGATCGTGATCCTTGACCAGGATCAGCGAGGCGTTCACGGCCGCGATCTCGCGGGTGAAGTAGCTGCCCACGCGCGGAAGCCGTTCGACCCGGCCGACATTGAGCCAGCTCTTCTTGAAGATGGCCTCCTGTTCGTCGGCGTAGAAGGCCGGATCGGTGGAGTCGGTGAAATCGACCACCTCGGTACCGAGTTCGGGGTAGTTCTCGGTCCAGCTCCCGGCGGCCGGTTTGGTGAAGTGCGGCAAGGGGTTTCCCTTCTCAGTGATTCGGATCGAGGTCGTCGGGCGTGACACCGAAGGTGTTCAAGGCCATGGCCAGCATCGTGTAGCCGCCGATCGTGAAAACCAGGTCCATGCACTGTCGTTCGTCGAGCCATTCGGACAGCGCGTTCCAGGTCTGGTCGGACAGTTCGGAGGTCTCGTCGAGTTCGTCGACCGCGGCCAGGATCAGGCGGTCGAACTCGGTGGCCGCCTGGCCTGTGGCGACCCCCTCGATGTCGGCCTCCGTCAGCCCGGCTTCCTGGCCGAATTTCGTGTGGTGGACCCATTCGTAGGCGCAGTGACGGCGGTGGGCTGTGCGCAGCACCGCGAGTTCACGTACCCGGGGTGGGAGGGTCGAACGAAACAGCAGGTAGACGCTGAAGCCGAGGTATGCCTCGGTCAGGTCGGGATGGCGGGCCATGGGGGCCATGGCCGGTCCGGCGCCGTCGGGATTGCGCCGCGCGCGCGGCAGCAGGGCGCGGAACGCCTCGCGGGTGCGATCGTCCCATTGGTCTGCTGGCAACGGGGGTAGGCGCACCGGCACCTCCTCTCAGGAGAATGTCATTCTCAATTCTGCTCACTACATTTCCATGTCGTTGTCGGTTAGTCAACGGGGGCACTGCGACGGGCCGTCGGCGGCCCGTGTGTCGCGCCGTGAGCGGAGCGGGAGAGGGGAGGGTAGAGGTTGATTCTCGGTTTATGAGAAGATAGTTTCCATTCAAGGGTGATCACACCGCTGGAAAGGACGTTCTACTATGACGGCATTGTCGCTTCGCCCCGGCGAGCAGCTGGCCAGCACGGTGTGCTCGACTCGGGTGGTCGTGGTCAAGGCCCCGCCTGGCCCGCTGGACATCGCCTGCGGCGGCGCTCCGATGGCGCCCGCGGCGACGGTCGCACCGGTGAAACCCGCCGGCGGCGATCAGGCGACGCTACTGGGTAAGCGGTACGTCGACGCCGAGGAGACCGTCGAGCTGCTGTGCACCAGTGCCGGCGCCGGGGAGCTGACCTGCGGCGGGGTTGCCATGACTGTCAAGGCCGCCAAGGCGTTGCCCGCATCGGACTGACGGGAAGCAGGTCTGTACCCATGGATTTCGAGCTGACCGAGGACCAGCAGCTGATCCGCCGCTCGGTCGCGGACCTCTGCCGCAAATTCGACGACCAGTACTGGATGCGCAAGGACCAGGCGCACGAGTTTCCCACCGAGTTCTACGAGGCCATCGCCTCGGGCGGTTGGCTGGGCATCACCATTCCCGAGGAGTACGGCGGGCACGGCCTCGGCATCACCGAGGCCACGCTGCTGGCCGAGGAGGTGTCGCGGTCCGGTGGCGGCATGAACGCCGCCACCTCCATCCACCTGTCGATCTTCGGCATGCAGCCGGTCGTCATGCACGGCTCCGACGAGCTCAAGCGGCGCACGCTGCCCCGCGTGGCGAGCGGTGACCTGCACGTCTGCTTCGGGGTGACCGAACCGGGCGCGGGCCTGGACACCACTCGCATCACCACCTTCGCCCGGCGCGACGGCGACCACTACGTGGTCAACGGCCGCAAGGTGTGGATCTCCAAGGCGCTGGAGTCCGAGAAGATCCTGCTGCTCACGCGCACCACGCGATACGACGAGGTCGACAAGAAGACCGACGGGATGACCCTGTTCCTCACCGACCTGGACCGCGCGCACGTCGACATCCGGCCGATCACCAAGATGGGCCGCAACGCCGTCAGCTCCAACGAGGTGTTCATCGACGGATTGCGCATCCCCGTGGAGGATCGAGTCGGCGAGGAGGGCAAGGGATTCCGGTATCTGCTGGATGGGCTGAATCCCGAGCGCATGCTGATCGCGGCCGAGGCACTGGGTTTGGGCCGGGTGTCGCTGGACCGGGCGGTGAAGTACGGCAACGAACGCGTGGTGTTCGACCGTCCGATCGGCATGAACCAGGGCATCCAGTTCCCGCTGGCGGATTCGCTGGCCCACCTCGACGCGGCGGAACTGGTACTGCGCAAGGCGACCTGGCTGTTCGACAACGGGAAGCCCTGCGGCCGCGAGGCCAACACCGCCAAATACCTGTGTGCCGACGCCGGATTCACCGCGGCGGACCGGGCGATGCAGACCCACGGCGGCATGGGATACGCCGAGGAATACAGCATCTCGCGCTACTTCCGTGAGGCTCGGGTGATGCGGATCGCGCCTATCAGCCAGGAGATGATCCTGAACTATCTGGGCTCCCACGTCCTGGGTCTGCCTCGCAGCTACTGAAGGAAAGTCATATGCCAAGCAGGAACGGCCTTTTCGATCTGACCGGCCGCACGGCGATGGTCACCGGCGCGGCCGGTGGCATCGGTTCGGCGGTGGCGCAGGCGCTGGCGCGACAGGGGGCGGCGGTGCTGGTCACCGACGTCGACGGCAATGCGGCGAGGGCCGTCGCGGAGAAGATCACCGGAGACGGCGGTACCGCGGCGGGATTCGCGCTGGACGTGTCGGACCGTGCGGCGGCGGACGCCGCGACCGCTGCCGCGGCCGAATTGGGCGGCGGCACATTGCACATCGTGGTCAACAACGCCGGCGTGACCGACCCGCACATGTTCGCCGACACCTCCGCCGACTCGATGCGGCGGCTGTTCGAGGTCCATACCCTCGGGACGTTCAACTGCACCCAGGCGGCACTGGCCCATCTGCCGAACGATGGCACCGGGCGCATCATCAATGTCACCTCCTCGGCCGGCATCGTCGGAACCATCGGCCAGGTGAACTATTCGGCGGCCAAGTCGGCCATCATCGGGCTCACCAAGTCCCTGGCCCGGGAACTCGCGCGCAAGCAGATCACCGTGAACGCACTGGCCCCGCTGGCCGCGACCCCCATGACCGAGACGATCCGCACCGACGAGCGGTTCGCACCGCAGATGATCAATCGGATCCCGTTGCGGCGCTGGGCCGAACCCGACGAGGTCGCGGGCGCGTTCGTCTTCCTGGCCACCGACGCGGCGTCCTTCGTGACCGGACAGGTGCTGCCGGTCGACGGCGGCATGGTGATGTGATGTCGGCGATCGGACCGCGCACGGGCAGCGCCCCGCTGTCGGGTGTGCTGGTCGTATCGCTGGAACAGGCGGTGTCCGCGCCGATGTGCACGCGGACGCTGGCCGACTTCGGCGCCCGGGTGATCAAGGTGGAGAATCCCGACGGCGGCGACTTCGCCCGGCACTACGACGAGGTCGTGAATGGGCAGGCCGCGCACTTCGTCTGGGTCAACCGGGGTAAGGAGTCGGTGACTCTGGACGTGAAAAGCACTGCGGGCCTGGAGGTGCTGCATCGGTTGCTGGCACGCGCCGACGTGCTGGTGTCGAATCTGGCGCCCGGCGCGACCGCGCGGCTGGGTATCGCGCCCGCGGATCTCGCTGTGGCGCATCCACATCTGATCGCCCTGGAGATCGACGGTTTCGGCCCGGGCGGGCCGTTGTCGCACAAGCGCGCCTACGACCTGCTGGTGCAGGCGGAGTCGGGGGTCTGCGCGGTGACCGGGGAGGCCGGCGCCCCCGCGAAACCGGGACCGCCGATGGCCGATGTGACGACGGGATTGCATGCGGCGCTGTCGATCCTGGCCACGCTGTGCGGACGACTGCGCAACGGACCGGGACCGGGCGCGAGCATCGCGGTGAGCCTGTTCGACACCATGGCCGACATGATGGGTTACCACCTCGGCCACGCCCGGCACGCCGGTGTGAACCTGCAGCCCCTGGGCATGAGTTCACCGGCCGTCGCCCCCTACGGCGGCTATCGGACCGCCGATGAGCAGACCGTCGTGCTGGGCACCACGAACGACAAGGAATGGCAGCGGCTGGCCCGCGACATCCTGAACCGGCCCGATCTGGCCGACGACGAGCGCCTGCGCACCAATCCGGGCCGCTGCGAGCATCGAGAGCTGCTCGAGGAGGCCATCGGGTCCTGGTGTGCACGACACGATCTGGCGGAAATCCAGCGCGTGGCCGACGCTGCGGGGATCGGGAACTCCCGCTACAACACGCCCACCGACGTCGTCGCCCACCCGCAGCTGGCGGCGCGCGACCGATGGCGCGCCATCGAAACCCCTGGCGGCCCGGTCCCATCTCTACTGCCGCCCGCCGTGATCGACGGCTACGACCCGCCGATGGGGGCGGTGCCCGGCCTGGGGGAGCACACCGATGCGGTGCTGTCGGAATTGGGTTACGGGGCAAGCGATATCGAGCAGTTCCGGGCGGACGGTGCGGTCGGACCGGCCTATGCGCGTACGGCACCGGTGCAGGGTGCCGGCGTCGCGTCGTCCGGCCCGGATGCGGTCGTGCCGTGATCTGGTCGGTGCGCTGTTTTTCCGCCGTGCGGCCCAGGAGGCTGACCTCGCGTCGGTGCGGCGTGGGATGCAGGTCCACCGGCACGTCATACCAGTGTGCGGTACGTGGACCTCGCCCGGCGTCGCGGCATGTCTCACCTGTCGTCCCACCCTCTCTCACCTGTCATCGCGGTGTGCGTGCGGGCGGGGCCCATGGTGACTCGCTGCGCAGCGGGGTTCCGGCCGAAATCATGCCGGGACGACCGAGGTGTAGTGGAGACGCTGGAATGACGAGTAGCGAACAGGAGCGGTGCGATGCGTGAGGTAGTGATCGCGGGCGCGGTGCGGACCGCCGTTGGCAAGCGGAACGGGGGTCTGTCCGGTGTGCATTCCGCGGATTTGTCCGCTGTGGTGCTGGGCGCGCTGGTCGACCGGACCGGGCTCGACCCCGAGGTCGTGGACGATGTGATCTGGGGTTGCGTATCCCAGGTCGGCGACCAGTCGAGCAATATCGGCCGCTACGCGGTGCTGGCGGCGGGTTGGCCGGAGACGATTCCGGGCACCACGGTGAACCGGGCGTGCGGATCCAGCCAGCAGGCACTGGATTTCGCCGCGCAGGCGGTGGGCTCCGGGCAGCAGGATCTGGTGGTGGCCGGCGGGGTCGAGGTGATGAGCCGGGTGCCGCTGGGGACCGCGCGCGCGACGGGGCAGCCGTACGGGCCCAAAGTGCTTGCCCGCTACGAGGATTTCTCGTTCAATCAGGGCATCTCGGCCGAATTGATCGCGCAGAAATGGGGTTTCGGCCGCACACAGGTGGACGAGTTCTCCGCACGCTCGCACGAGCGGGCCGCCGCGGCGCAGGATCGCGGTGCGTTCACCGAGCAGATCGTGCCGGTGTCCACCGATTCCGGCAGCGTGCAGGCCGACGAGGGCATCCGCCGTGGTACGTCGGTCGAGAAACTGGCCGGGCTGAAGCCCGCCTTCCAGGATGACGGCGTGATCCACGCCGGGAACTCCTCGCAGATCTCCGACGGCGCGGCCGCGCTGGTGGTGACCACCGCCGACAAGGCCCGTGAGCTGGGACTGACGCCGCTGGTGCGGTACCGTGCCGGCGCGGTGACCGGCGCGGATCCGGTGCTGATGCTCACCGGCCCGATCCCCGCGACGGCAAAGGTGTTGCGCAAGGCCGGAATCGGGCTGCCGGACATCGGCGTGTTCGAGGTGAACGAGGCGTTCGCGCCGGTGCCGCTGGCCTGGCAGGCCGAGACCGGCGCCGACCCGGAGCTGGTGAACCCGCTCGGCGGGGCCATCGCACTCGGCCATCCGCTCGGCGCGTCGGGAGCGGTGCTGATGACCCGGATGATTCACCACATGCGCGAGCAGGGCATCCGCTACGGCCTGCAGACCATGTGTGAGGGCGGCGGCACCGCCAACGCCACTGTCGTAGAACTGTTCTCGTAGGAGGAGGGCGCGATGCGTCGCGATGTGTACACCGCCGATCACGAGGCGTTCCGTGAGCTGGCTCGCGGTTTCATCGCCAAGGAGGTGGTTCCGCACTACGCCGACTGGGAACACGACGGGCGCATACCGCGCGAGACATTCGCGCGGATGGGCGAATTGGGGCTGCTCGGGACCGCGATCCCGGAGGAGTACGGCGGCGGGGGAGTGCGCGACTACCGGTACAACGCGGTATTGCAGGAGGAGGCATACCGCGCACTGGTCACCCTGGGCACGGTCCGGACCCAGATCGACGTCATCCTGCCGTACTTCCTCGAGTACGCGAACGACGAACAGCGCGGGCGCTGGTTCCCCGGGCTGGCAGGCGGCACGCTGCTCACCGCGATCGCCATGACCGAACCCGGCACCGGCTCCGACCTCGCCGGCATCCGCACGACCGCGGTCCGCGACGGCGACGAGTACATCATCAACGGCGCGAAGACCTTCATCACCGGCGGCCTGCTGGCCGATCTGGTGATCGTCGTCGCCCGCACCGGCACCGATCCGGACAACCGGCGAAAAGGCCTGAGCCTCATCGTGGTCGAGCACGGCACTCCCGGTTTCACCAAGGGCCGGGTACTGGACAAGCTCGGCTGCAAGGTTCAGGACACGGTGGAACTGGCCTTCACCGACGTGCGAGTCCCGGTGACCAACCGATTGGGCCAGGAGGGAGAGGCTTTCAGCTACCTCGGCCACAACCTGGCCCAGGAACGCATCACCGTCGCGGTGGGCTCGGTAGCCCAGGCCCACTCGGCGATCGCTGCCACGGTCGAATACGTGAAGGGCCGCAAGGCCTTCGGCCGCCCGGTAGCCGACTTCCAGAACACCAAATTCGAACTCGCCGCCATGTCCGCCGAAGTAGAAGCCGCCCAGACGATGATCGACCGCGCTGTCCTCGACTTGGTCGACAGCGAACTATCCGCGCCCGACGCGGCCCGGGTAAAACTCTTCTGCACCGAAACCCAAGCCAGAGTGGTAGACCGCTGCCTCCAACTCTTCGGCGGCTACGGCTACATGCTCGAATACCCCATAGCCCGCCTCTACGCCGACGCCCGCGTAGCCCGCATCTACGCCGGAACCAGCGAGGTCATGAAGACGATCATCGCCAAAAGCCTCGGCCTGAACGGGTAGCCGCGACACGGGCCGACTCGTCTAGGGTCGTCGTCGATACCTCGGCCTGGTCGAGCCGTCAGTGTCTGATGGCTCCTACGGCACGCGAACTACGCGCTATCGGGGTCGGGGCTGACCGGCTGGTCGAGTGGTCAGTGTGTGATAGCCACTACGGCACGCGAACCACGCGCTATCAGGGTCGGGGCTGACCGGTCCTGAAGAGCGCTTGGCGTGTGGTCGCTGGAGATAGGCCGTCTTCGAAGGGACGGGCTCGGCCTGACCGGGTGGCCGGGCTACCGGCCGAAGCCGGCGGTGAGTCCGGCTACGAGGTAGCGGCGGCCGAGGATGTACAGGGCGAGCATGGGAAGGGCCGAGAGGACGACGGCGGCCAGGACCGCGGGGATGTTGACGCGGAACTGGCCCTGGAATGCCCAGAGGGCCATGGGGAGGACGCGTTCGGTTGGGCTCTGGGTGAGGATCAGGGGGAACAGGAAGCCGTTCCAGACGGTGAGACCGTCGTAGACGGCGACGGTTACCACGGCGGGGCGGACGAGGGGGAGGACCAGGCTCCACAGGATTCGCCAGTGGCCGGCGCCGTCTACTCGCATCGACTCGAACAGTTCGCTGGGGACGTCGCGGAGGAAGTTGGCCAGGATCACCACTGTCAGGGGGATCGCGAATGCCGCCGAGGGCAGGATGATCGCAAGTAGCGTGTCGTAGAGATGGATTCGGGTGATCAGGTAATAGATCGGGATTATGGTGGCCTGCAACGGTATTGCCAGGCCCAGGAGGAAGGCGCGGTAGGCGGCGCCGGCGAATCTCGTGTGGCTGCGCACCACGAAGTATGCCGCCATCAGTGAGACCGCGACCGTGATCGCCACCGTTCCGGCCGTCACCACGATGCTGTTGCCCAGGTAGCGTGGAAAATCGTTCTGGAGCACCAGGGCGTAGTTGTGCAGGGTCGGATGGGCCGGAATCGACAGGGGATTGGCGTCGTAGAAGCCGCGTTGTTCGCGCAGGCTGGTCACGACGATGTAGTACACCGGAACCAGCACGATCACGAGCCAGACGAACCCGCCGAGGCCCGCGGGAACATTGCTGTCCCGCACAGCTTTCAGGCTCATCTCACGCACCGTCCAACTGGCTGCCGCGCGAGAACCTGGCCAGCCGCGCCAGGCTCAGGGAGAGCGCCAATCCCGCCGCCACGAGCAGCACCGCCACGGTGCTCGCGCGACCCATATCGTTGTTGGAGAAACCCTGAAGGTACATGTCCAGGGCCAGGATTCGGGTCGCGTTGCCCGGTCCGCCGTTGGTCAGCACGAATACCAGGTCGAAATAGGTCAGCGACCCCACCAGCATGAGCGTGGACGAGGTCAGGATCGTGTAGCGCAGCTGTGGCAGGGTGATGTGCTGGAACTGCCGCACGCGCCCGGCGCCGTCCAACCGCGCGGCCTCGTAGAGCTGCGCCGGAATCTGGCGTACCCCGGCCTGATACAGCAGCGTGTGGAACGGCACGAACTGCCAGCCGATCACGAAGATCACCACGTACAGCGCCAGATGTGGATTGCCGAGCCAGTCCTGGGCCAGCGCCGGCAGCCCGAAGGCCCGGCTCATGCCGAAATTCGGATCCAGCAGCGCCTTGAACGCGATCGCGATGGCCGCCGAGGACAGCAGCAGCGGAACGAAATACAGCACGCCGAGCAGCGCCCGATATCTGCCGCGGCCGGCGACGAGCACCCCGAGCAACAGCGACACCGGTGTCTGGAACAGCCAGCTCAGTACCATCACCTGGACCGACAGCCAGATGGCGTGATAGGTGACCGGATCGCTCAGTGCCACGGTCCAATTCGTCATCCCGGTCCAGCCGGGTGAGGCGACCCCGTCCCAGCGCATCAGGCTCAGCACGGCGACCCCGGCCATCGGCAGCAGGGCGAACAGGGCGAACAACGTCAGCGCGGGGACCGCCATGAGCGGATGCGGTCCGGTGCGGCGGCCCCGGACCTCCCCAATTGCGGCGCGCCGCGCGGGAATGAGCGTGGCCGTCACTTGCCGATGGTCGCATTCATGGTGGAGGAGAACTGTTCCGGCGAGATCTGCTTGCCGAACAGCTGATCCAGGGCGGTCAGCAACGCGTCCGACTGGCCGGGGGACAGCGCCTGATCCCAGGACAGCTGGAAGTTCGGCGCGTTGCGGGCCAGGCCGTAGACGAACGAGAGATACTGCGGATCTTGGGTTTTCGCCAGTTTCGCGTCGATGCCGGCGATCGGCGGCACCGAACCGCCCGAGAGTAATTGGTCGACGTAGGCGTCGTTCATCACGCCGTTGCGCAGGTACTTCACCGCGGCATCTTTCTGGGTCGCGCTGGCGCTCGCCGAGATCGACCAGAAGTTGGCGGGATTGCCGACCACGTCGGACGCATCACCGGCGCCGCCGGATACCGCCGGGAACGTGGTGTATCCCAATGTCGTCGCGGCGAAGTCCGGCTCGGCCTGTTTGATGGTCGGGTAGGCCCACGAGCCCATCAGATACATCGCGGCCTTACCGGTGTAGAGCAGGGCGGTGTCGGCATTGGAGTCGGTGGCGATCGAATCGAAGCCCTTGACGAACCCGCCGGCGTCCACGAGTTGCTGGATCATCCGATTCGCCTGTAGCACCGCCGGATTCGACCACGCGCCTGGCTGGTTGGCGGCGATCGCATCGAATACCCTGGGGCCGCCGAGGCGATCGACGAGGTACTCCTCCCACATCAGCTGCGGCCACTTGCTCTGCCCGCCGATCGACAGCGGGGCGACGCCGGCCTGGTTGAACCGCGGCACGAGCGCCATCAGATCGTCCCAGGTCTTCGGCGGTTGCGCGCCGATCTTCGTGAACAGGTCCTTGTCGTAGAACAGCATGACCGGCTGCATGCTGTTGTTCGGCACCGCGTAGGTCTTGCCGTCGATGGCGCCGGTCTTGGCCACCGAGGGGAGGAACCGGCCGGTGAGGGCGGGGTCCTGCTGTACCTGCGGGGTCAGGTCCATGATCTTGCCGGCGTCCACCCAGGTCTTAAGCGTGCCCGCCGCGCCCCAGCTGAAGATGAGCGTCGGCGCGGAACCCGCGCCGATCGCGGAGCGGATCTTCTGTTTGTACGCGTCGTTGCCGAAGAACTGTCCGTCGATGTTCTGGCTGCTGAACGAACTGCGGAACACCTGTTCGTCACCGCCGGTCAGGGCCCAGGCGGTGGTCCGGGATCCGGGACCCGACGAGCCACAGGCCGCGACGAGGGTGAGCAGGGTGGCAACGGCGGCCGCACGCCATGTGCGCCGGGCCGGACGAGTGAGGAGGGCCATGGTGTCACTTCCCCAGTGAAGTTCGAAAACTTTCGAAAAGTATTGAGCTGTTGCAGGGAAGATAGGCTCGTCACGAAACCCAGTCAAGGGCTACATTTCTGGTAAATCCAGAGGTAAAGTCCGTCGAAAATTTGCGATTCGAATGGAGTGCAGTGACCGAAACTCCGAGCGGTCAGGTGACTCTGGCGATGGTGGCCGAGGTAGCCGGGGTATCGCTGGCGACGGTGAGCAAGGTCGTCAACGGCCGCGACGATGTCGCCCGTGCTACCCGGACGCGGGTCGAGGGCGTGCTTCAGGAGTACGGGTACGTGCCGCAGCGCGGGCGCCGACTGGCCGGGGTCGCCCGGGTGATCGACGCGGTATTCGATTGTCTGGACAGTCCTTACGAGCTCGAGGTGTTGCGCGGGGTGACGGAGGCCGCGGGCGAATCGGCCGTCGACGTCGTCGTGGGGCGCACCCACGACTCGGATCGCCGTGGTCCGCTGGCGCCGGAAGACCAATGGGCACAACGCCTGAAGAGCAACGGACGCGTGGGCCTGATCGTGGTCACCACGGAACTGTCGCTGGCGCAGATCGAGGCGTTCGAGCGGGCCGGGCTGTCGCTGGTGGTCATCGATCCGCTGAATCCGCCGCGCGTCGAGGTCGCCAGCGTGGGCGCGACCAACTGGGCCGGTGGGGTAGCCGCTGCCGAACACCTGCTGGGGCTGGGGCATCGACGCATCGGATTCGTCGGCGGCCCACCGCAATCCGCGCCCGGTATGGCCCGCCTGCATGGCTATCGGGCCGCGCTGGAGCGGGCCGGGGTCGCCTACGATCCGGGACTTGTGCTGCACGCCGGGGTGTTCGGTCATGCGGAGGGCGTCGAGATGGGCGGTCGGCTCCTGGGCGAGCAGGATCCGCCCACGGCGATCTTCGGCGCGAGCGATGTGACCGCGCTGGGTGTCGTGGAGGCCGCGCGTCGTCGCGGGCTGCGCGTCCCGGACGACCTGAGCGTCATCGGATTCGACGACACGGTCATGGCGCGCCTGTCCACTCCGGCGCTGACCGTGATCCGCCAGCCCCTGCACGATATGGGCCGGGTCGCGCTGCGCACTCTGCTGAAGCTGATCGATGGTGCGCCACTGGATTCCCATCACGTCGAGCTCGCGACGAATCTCGTCGTCCGCGACTCCACCGGCCCCCTGGAAGGGACACGATGAGCGAGCGCCGAGACGACGCGGGCGTGTGCCTTTGGCACGATGAGACTCTCCCGCCCGAGGAGCGTGCGCGTGCGCTGCTGTCGCAGATGACGTTGGCGGAGAAGCTGGCTCAGCTCGGCAGCGCCTGGCCCGGTAACGAGGAGATCAGCGGCAACGTCGCACCGATGCAGGACGTGTTCACCGCTTCGAGCGCGTTCGAGCATGCTGTGCGCGAGGGGATCGGTCATCTCACAAGGGTTTTCGGTACGAAGCCGATCAGTGTCGTCGACGGCGTGACCCGGTTGATCGAGTTGCAGCGGCAGATCGTCGAGGGGACCAGGCTGGGCATTCCGGCGATCGTGCACGAGGAGTGCCTGACCGGGTTCACCACCCTCGGCGCGACCGTGTATCCCACCGCGCTGGCGTGGGCCGCCACCTTCGATCCGGCGCTGGTCGAGCGCATGGCCGCGGCGATCGGATCGGATATGCACGCGGTGGGCGTGCATCAGGGACTGTCACCCGTATTGGATGTGGTGCGCGACTACCGATGGGGCCGGGTGGAGGAGACCCTCGGCGAAGATCCCTATCTGGTAGGCATTCTCGGCACGGCCTACGTGCGCGGCCTGCAGGGCGAGGGCGTGATGGCGACGCTGAAACATTTCGCCGGATATTCCGCTTCGCGGGCCGCGCGCAACCACGCGCCGGTCTCGATCGGGCCGCGTGAGCTGCGCGACGTCATCCTGCCGCCGTTCGAGACGGCCGTGCGCGAGGGCGGGGCACGGTCGGTGATGAACGCCTACGTCGACCTGGACGGGGTTCCAGCGGCGGCGAATACGGCACTGCTGACCGGAATACTGCGCCAGGAGTGGGGTTTCGACGGTGTGGTCGTCTCGGACTATTGGGCCATCGCATTTCTGGACACGATGCACCGGGTGGCCGAGAGCCCCGGCGCCGCGGGCGCACTGGCGCTACGAGCCGGAATCGACGTCGAACTCCCCGACACCCTCTGCTACGGCGAGGAATTGGCCGAATCGGTCCGCGCCGGTGAGGTTTCCGAGGAGTTGATCGATCGCGCCGCCCTGCGACTACTGCGGCAGAAGGCGGAACTCGGCCTGCTGGATGCGAACTGGACTCCCCGCGCGGTCCCGGTCGACCTGGACTCGTCACGCAACCGTGCCATTGCCCGAGACCTCGCCGAGCGCTCGATCATCCTGCTGGCCAACGACGGTTCCCTGCCCCTCGCGGCGTACACGATCGCCGTGGTCGGCCCGTGTGCCGACGATCCGCTGGCCCTGATGGGTTGCTACTCGTTCCCCAACCACGTCCTCGCACGCCATCCCGAACACGGCATCGGGATCACCGTCCCGTCCATCGCCGAAGGCCTGCGCGAGGAATTCCCCGCGGCCGAGATCGTGCTGCGCCCCGGTTGCCCGATCCGCGAGCACGATCGCTCGGGCTTCGCCGAAGCCGTTGCGGCAGCCCGGGAATCGGATGTCTGCATCGCGGTCGTGGGTGACCGGGCCGGCCTGTTCGGATACGGAACCTCCGGCGAGGGTTGCGACGCCGAGGACCTGAATCTGCCCGGCGTACAAGCGGATCTGGTCGAAGCCCTGCTCGACACCGGAACCCCGCTAATACTCGTCGTAGTCTCCGGCCGCCCCTACGCCCTGGGCCGCTTCACCGCATCCGCCGCGATGATCCAGGCCTTCATGGCGGGCGAGGAGGGCGCCGCCGCCCTGGCGGGCATCCTGTCCGGCCGAATCAACCCGTCCGGCCACCTCCCGGTCCAAATCCCCCGCACCCCAGGCCAGACGACCACCTACCTGCAACCTCCGCTGGGCCGCGACAGCAAGGGCATCAGCAACCTCGACCCGACCCCGCTGTACCCCTTCGGCCACGGCCTGTCCTACACCACATTCGAATACTCCGACCTGACCCTGAGCACCACCACGCTGCCCACCGACGGCTCGATGGACATCACGGTCACCGTCCACAACACCGGCCCCCGCCCCGGCGAAGAGGTAGTCCAGCTC